>NZ_JBHZAK010000001.1:761595-1340077 GCF_042754165.1 Nocardia sp. NPDC059229 | reverse complement strand
ATCCACACGCCGCGGTGGACGAAATCTTCCGGATGATCGAAGCGGCCTGGGAGACCGCCCGACCCGCCTGAACGCTGTTGCCATTGCAGTACTTGTCGCTGGACCCCAACGGGCCCTACGCGGACCGGGCTACCCTCGCTGCCATCGATCTTCGGCGGTATTGCGGCAAAATAGTGCGTTTCGGTAGTTCTGGACGTTCCGCGCGGACGCTAACGGCCCGAGATAGCCTCGGGCCGTTGATCTTCGGACTGTCGCATCTAGCCGCCGTGCAGGGGTGCCGACAGCATCATCGATTACGAAATCGAGCTGCGGACTTCGAATACGCCGCTACTTGACCGAGCTGGCCAACTGATCGGCATACGGGGCAGTGAACTTTCCGACAATGGGAAGCTCCGCGCGGACACCGCCGGTGTTGTTCGCCTGGACCATGGCCATGATCCAGATCACGACCGCGAAGACCGCGACTGCGAGTCCGGCGAGGCTGAAGATGATCCCCAGGACTCCGAGGAGCGAGCCGACGATGCTCAGAACAATATTGACCACCGAGACCGCCCCGAAGAAGACGATCGATTGCGAGGCATGGAATTTCACGTCGGGATCGTTCTTTCCCACAAATAGGAAGATGATTCCGGTGAGCCACCCCAGCGCGTACGACAGGATCGCGCTGGTCTTTTTGTCCAAGCCGGCGGACTGCGGTTGGTTCGCGGGAGGTTGAGAAGATGTCATGGGGTAAGTAGATACCGCGCGCGCCTCCTACCGATCCCAACTTTCAGCACGAACCCACCGGTCGCGGGCCAGCCGACGACTGGGATCCCGGACGTGGTTCTCTTGACGAGATGACTGCCAACGAGCTCGAAACGCCTGGGCGATAGCTCATTACACAATCGAGCACCGAAATGCCGCAGAGTATCCAAGTTGGTCTCCGAGCAAGGAGCGCTGCACGGTCATCGTCATGCAACGGTGTGTTCGGTCGGCCTGGAATCGATACAGCCACCTGAAGGTCGCCTGCCCCGCGCCCGCCACCGTGGCCGGCGACCTCGCGCGAGATCGTCGAGGGCGACCGGCCCGAACCTCGAGCGATCCCACGTAGTGAGTCTCCGGCCGCCAATCCACGTGAGATCTCCTCGCGCTCAGCCAGACTCAACCGCAGCTGGTTGCGGTGACGGGCTGCGGGACGGACCCCGCCGCAGCGTTTGAGTAGATCCCGCACCGTCGAGGGATGCCGGCGCATCTCCCGCGCGAGGACTTTGAACGCCTGCCCGGATCGCCACCGCCGCCACACCTCCTCGACCTCGGCCTCGGACAACGGAGTTCGCTTCTCCGACAACGGTCTTGTCGAGCCCATCGCGCATCACATCCTCGGTTACCAGGACAAACCCAGTGTTGCGCTGACCCATTGAGACCACAGGCAATACAGTGTGTTCGTCAGCTGCGCAGCAGATTTCGGCGAGCTGGGGGAGGACTGCTCCGGGTCGGGTCTTCGACTCGAGCAGCAGCCGAAACGCCCGCCGTGGCTCAGCTCATATCGGTTCGGGACGAAAGAACGTCAGCAGGGGAAAGTGATGCAGCGGTCCGGAAGTGGCCTCGGCTGCGCGTAGGTTCTTGACTCTCACACAGTGTCAGGCGGTCAGCTGGGAGGCGTCATGTTCATTATCGGAGACTTCGCCCGGCACGGCCGCGTATCGGTCCGGATGCTGCGCCACTACGACGCGACCGGCCTTTTGCACCCGGCTCGAGTCGACCCGGCCACCGGATACCGCTACTACAACGCCGACCAGCTGGCCCGCCTCAACCGCATTATCGCGCTCAAAGATCTGGGATTCACCCTCCAGCAGGTCGGAGAGATTCTGGACGAGAAGGTCACGACCTCCGAACTGCGTGCCATGTTGCGGCTGCGGCGAGCGGAACTGGAAGCGATCATGCAAGCCACATCGGCCAGGCTGGTTCAGGTCGAGGCGAGGCTCCGCTCGATCGAAAGCGAGGGACAGATGCCCGAAAACGATGTGGTGGTGAAGAGTCTGCCGAGCGTGCGCGTTGCCGAATTGACCGGTGTGGCACCGGACTTCGACAGTATCGGTCCGGTCATCCAGCCGCTGTACGACGAGCTGTTCCGGCGCCTGGAGGTCGCGGGCATCACTCCTTCAGGTCCCGGTATCGCCCATTACGAGGACGCCCCCGACGGCGGGATCCTCATCCATGCGGGCGTCGAGGTCTGCGCGCCTCTTGCGGAGGATGACGGATTGCGGATCGTGGACCTACCGCCCATCGAGCAGGCAGCAACCATCGTGCATCGCGGGTCGATGGACACCAGCCTGCCCACGTTCCAAACCCTGGGCCGCTGGATCGATGTCAACGGCTACCGCTCGACCGGCTACCCCAGGGAAACCAATCTGGAATGCCCCGCGAACCTCGACGACTGGGTTACCGAGTTTCAGGAACCGGTCGTCAAGGACCAGAGCGCCGGCTGAGCCCAAAACTCCGGTCCGCCAAGTGCTCTCGGTCGCTGGGGCTCACCCCCCCAGTGACCAATACAGCAACGACCGCAGGCACCCGATGCGGCTCTGCCGAACACGGTTTCCCGCAGGGGATTTCGGGGGTTTGCCGCATGGTCAGGGGGTTCGGCCCGGCCGTAATTTCGGCCAGTGCGAATGCTTCGACGGGTATTGATGATTGTGTTGTCGGTGGTGGTGGGGCTGCCGGTGGGAGCGGCCCTGCTACTGGTGGCCGACCGGGGAGCGGCGATCGGTTTCATCGTGGATCGAAGTGCCGGTGGGCCGGTGACGGCCGCGGCGCTGCAGGTATCGGACCGGTACGGGATACAGATCTGGCATGCGGGTGAGATAGTAACCCCGCGAACGCATTTCCGGATCGGGAGCGTGACGAAGACGTTCGTCGCGACGGTTGTACTGCAACTGGCCGACCAGGGAATCCTCGACCTGGATGCTCCTATCGATCGGGCCCTGCCGGACGTCGTCCCCGGTGGTCGATCCATCACCGTAGGTCAGTTGCTCAACCACACCAGTGGTCTGTACGACTACATGAAAGAGCCTGGCATGTCGACCAACCGGTGGCGCGGCGAGGATCGCTTCCGGCATCACGCGCCGGCGGAATTGCTGGCCGCCGCGTTCTCACATCCTCCGTATTTCGCGCCTGGGACCGGCTTCCGGTACTCGAACACGAACTACATCGTGCTCGGCGCACTGATCGAGAAAGTCACGGGTATGCCATATGCGGATGCCGTCCGTCATCGCATACTCGATCCACTGGGCCTGCGCGACACGTCACTACCCGGTGACGACCCGACGATCGGCGCCCCCGCCGTAGCAGCACGATCCACATCCGGTTCGGGGGCCACCGTCGACGTCGCCGAGCAGAATCCTTCGCTGGACTGGGCCGCAGGCGAGATGATTTCCACGACAACGGATTTGAGCACGTATTTCGGCGCGCTCATGAGCGGTCGCCTACTGTCGGCGGCGATGCTCGAGCGGATGAGGCAGACGGTTCCGATGGGACTGGGCTTTCACTACGGCTTGGGCATCCAACGATTCGACTTGCCGTGCGGGGTGCGGCTGTGGGGACACGGTGGTGAGTTGCTGGGTTATCTCACCTATGTGTTCGTCGGGCCGGACGACCGGGTCATGACCATGCTGCTGGCATCGGCGTCGGGTGACAGCTTCGTGGAGTTCGCCGCGGCCGCGGCGGCGGTGTTCTGCCTCCGGTAGGGTGCGGAAATCCACACCTCGCCGTCCGGAAACCCCCACTGTTCTGCGGACATTCAGTTTCTAACGTGGCGATCATGAACAATGTGACAGCCGTTTACGCCGCCGAGTCCGGCGGTGTCGCGGGGTGGGCTACGACGATCATGCACACTCTCGGAGGACCGGGCGCGGCGGTGGCCAATGCCGTCGACAGCGTGTTTCCGGCCATCCCAAGCGAAGTCATTCTTCCGCTGGCCGGTTTCGCGGCCGCGCGTGGAGAAATGTCGTTGGCCGGCGCGCTGGTGTGGACCACCATCGGTTCGGTGGCCGGTGCGATGCTGCTGTATCTGCTCGGCCTGCTGGTCGGAAGGGAGCGCCTGTATGCCGTCGTGGCGCGGCTACCGCTCATTCGGACCGAAGACCTCGAGCGCAGCGAACAATGGTTCGCGCGGCACGGCCGCAAGGCGGTGCTGATCGGCCGGATGGTGCCGGTAGTACGGTGTTTGGTCTCGCTGCCTGCTGGCGTCGAGCGGATGCCGGTCGGCTGGTTCATCGCGCTCACGGCCGTGGGCAGCGCGATCTGGAACACCTTGTTCGTGCTGGCCGGGTATCACCTGGGCGAAAATTGGGAACTGGTCCGCGAATACGCCGCACGGTACCAACTGGCCATCGGAGTCGCAGCGGGCGTGGCAGTGATCTTCTGGTTGGTTCGCCGTGTACGCGCTAGGTCTAGCCTGAGTTCGTGATCGTGATCGGTGACCTCTCCCTGCCACGCCGAGCGTGCTATCCCGTGGTCGGCGCGGTCCTCGGGACCTTCACGGCGCTGTGCGGCCTCGCGGCGCTCGCGCGCGGGGATGTCCTCGGCCTGCGCCGCCACGCTCGTCAGGAAAGGCATCGACTCGTGCGCTGGTTCCACGCCGCCGCCGTGGCCGAGCTACCCGACCGCGACCCCGCCGGCTACGTGCTACTGCGCGCGCTGCACGCTGTCGCGGGCGGTGTCGTGCTGATCGCGGCCGGTGCGGCCGCGCTGGGATATTTCGGGTGGGCGCTGGAACTCACACTGGTGCACCGCATTCCACTGATGACCAGTGCGGTGTCGCTGGCCGTGGGAGCCGTCGGCTTATACCTGTGCCGCCAGTTCGCCCTCGCGCTCGGCCATGGTGACGCGGCCACGGCGATGCGGTATCTGGGCGACGATGGCACTCAAAGCCGGTTGCGGGAACTCGAACGCACGCGCGCTGGTGTAATAGGCGCCGTCGACGACGAGCGCCGCCGCATCGAACGCACCCTCCACGACGGGGTGCAGCAGCGAACCGTCACGCTCGCACTGCAGCTGGGCCGCGTGCGCCGAGTCCTGCAGCGGCAGAACGCAACCGTGCTGGCCGACGAACTCGACCACGCCGTCGACGAGGCGACCCGGTTGATCGCCGACCTGCGCGAAGTGGCGTGGCGGATCTATCCCTCGGTCCTCGACGAGCGCGGTCTCGAGGCGGCACTGCGGGACTTGCCCGCACACACCACCATGCGACTGTGGCTGGACCTGCGCATCGATCGCGAACCGCCGGCCGCGATCGCTGCGGCGGCGTATTTCGTGGTCGCCGAGGCAGTCACCAACGCCACGAAACACTCAGGCGCGGAGGAGATCTCGGTGTCGGTCACCCAGCTGCCGGACCGGGTTGTGACCGTGGTCCGAGACGAAGGTATCGGCGGGGCCGACCCCGAGGGCGGCGGCCTGACCGGGCTGCGGCGCCGGGTGGCCGCACTCGACGGCGCATTCGAAGTGCACAGCCCCGCCGGCGGCCCCACGACTGTCACTGCGGAGCTACCGTGCGCATCGTGATCGCCGAGGATTCGGCACTTCTGCGCGAGGGTCTGCTGCGCCTGCTCGCCGACGAAGGTCACGACGTCACCGCGGTCGGCACGGCAGTCGAACTCGTTCACGAAACCAACCGCGCCACACCGGATCTCGTCATCGCCGACGTCCGCATGCCGCCGACCCATTCCACCGAGGGAATCGACGCGGCACGAGCGCTGAAAGCGCGGTACCCCGACCTCGGCGTGCTCGTACTGTCGCAATACGTCGAACAACACAACGCGATCGAACTGCTCACCTCCGGTATCGGCGGAGTCGGATACCTCCTCAAGGACCGCGTCGCCAACGTCGACGCATTCCTCGCCGACATCGAACGAATCGCCGCCGGCGGCACCGCATTCGACCCCGAGGTCGTCCGGCAACTGTTCGCGCAACAACGCCGAGCCGACCCGCTGGCGGCTCTGTCCCCTCGCGAATCGGACGTACTCCAACTCTTGGCCCAAGGCCTTACCAACACCGGTATCGCCGCTCGACTGTTCCTGTCCACCAGTGCGGTCGAGAAACACATCAACTCCGTCTTCGCCAAGCTGCACCTCGCCAAAGATCCCGCCCACAGCCAACGTGTCCGGGCAATCCTGATCTACCTGGAACAACGAACCACCACCGGTATCCCAGGGGAATGAGCCAGTCCAGGCGATCGATCGTGATCGCCAAAGACCTGTGAGCCACTACGAATACCGAAGGCCCACAGGCATATCCGAGTAGGTTTTTCAGGGACGGCCTCAGGGTTTGTGCGGATGTTCGGAGCCGCAGCCCTCTCTACGGTCTGAATATGCGGATCCGGTGGATGGTGACAGTGATTGCGCTGGTCGGAGTGACAGGGTACGCGAGTGTGACCACCTCGGAGCCGCAGCCCGTGTCCACTACCCCGATGGCGTTGTCGCCCAAGCGAGTCGAGCGGAATCAGGACGATATCGACCGGCTGGTACACGCGGGGACCACCGGGGTGATCGCGACCCTCACCGAGAACGGGCAGACCATCACTCTTACTGCCGGAGTCGGTGACCGGACGGGCCGAACATGGCGGTCACTAGGTGGTCGGAAACAGCCATTGCAAGGAGTCGAGGCTTTTGTCGAGGTATTCGGTGTGTCCGGTTCGGAGTGCGTAGGCGAGGTCTTCGAAGACACTGCACCGGGCGTAGAACTGGGCACGGGCGTGGGTGCCTTCGTCGGCGCGGGTTCGGGTTCGGTAGGTGTGCATTGCGGTGGTCAAGGCGGTGGGGCCCAGGTCGCGGTAGAGGAGCCCGAAGTCGTAGGCGGGGTCGATCATCGCGGCGTCGCTCCAGTCGAGGATGCCGGTGACTCGGGCGGCGCGGGGATCGAACAGGATGTGCTCGATTCCCAGATCGTTGTGCGAGAAGACGATGTCGGCGCAGTCGGCTGGGGGCGGGGTCGAGAGGAAGGTCTCGGCCGCGCGGCGATGGATCGATGGTAGGGCCGTGGCGACGGCAGCGTAGTTGTCCGCGGCCTCGGTCAGCCACAATTGCATTGGCTGATGGTGCCGCGCCGGAAGCTGAACACCGTGTGTGCGCGGGCCTGACCGGACTGGCGGCGGGTGCGTGGCCACACGCCGAGGCCGCTTACGCCGACAACGGATTCGAGTGGTCGGACTTCGAACCCAAACTCGTGAGCGAGGTGCACCGGGAGTTCCCCGACCTCCCTCCGGCCGCTGTCGCCATCGCGCTACGCATCTGGGGCCACCTGCACGGGCTGGTTTCATTGGAGAGTCTCGGCCACCTGCGCACTCAGACGACCAACCCGGACAAGCTGTATCGCAATGAGATCGGCCACCTCATCCGCGCTCTGGGACTCACACTGCCTACCGCACACCCTTCGCCGGGCGGCAGGTGATGCGGCGTGAACGGCACAGCCGACCAGGGGATTCCGTCGCCGAAGCGGAAGCTGTCGCCCACTCTCCCAGAGACCCTCGGCCGCTCAACCGAGCCGAGTTCCCCCAACCCTGACCTAATCGTTTGGGCCAATGAAGATTTCAAGCCGTCGCCCTGTCCAGCCCGGCGCGACTTCGCCCGAGAACTGAACGGCACCGGGGCGGGCAGGCGCCTGCTCTCGGTGCGACCGTGACTGTGTCTCGATTGCCGGGTCCTACTTGTCGGCTGGCGCGTACACCAGTTCGAGGATTCCGGACGGGAAGGCCGTGCTTTTCACCAAGCGCAAGTTCACGGGCTGATCCAGCTCGGGGAACAGTGGCGCGCCCTTGCCCGTGGCGGCGGGCAGCACCCACAGCCGGTACTCGTCGACCACGCCGAGCTTGATCAGGGAGTGCATGAACTCGGTGCCGCCGACGGCGACGAGGTCCTTGCCGGGCTCGGCCTTGAGCTTGGCGATCTCATCGGTCGTGTCACCGCTGGCGATCCGGGTCTCGGGCCAGTCGTCGGCGGATTTCAGGGTGCGGGAGAACACGACCTTGGGGATATCGTTCATGGCCTTGGCGGACGGGTGGTCGGAGGTGGGCCAGTATCCGGCCATGATCTCGTAGCTGTTGCGGCCCATGAGGAAGGCACCGGCCTCCCACAGCTGGTTGACAAAGTACTGCTCCTGCTCGGGGTCGTCGATGCTCATCATGACGTCCCGGATTCCGTTGTCCGCGTCAGCGCTTTTACCGTCGAGCGAGACGTAAAAACCCAGAATCAACTTCCGCATGCCAGTGCCTCCATGTGCTTTCGGTATGTCCAGAGGTATCGACGACGGATCCACCCGGTATTCATCGGTGCCGCCAAGATCGTGTACACGCCCGTGCGAATGCCCCGAACTCGGCAGCAGGGGATGTCCTGGGCCGCAGCCGGTCTCGCTGCCGGCCCTGCCCTCGCCGTCCGATTCCAACAGCGCGGGAAGCGGCATAGAGCGATTCCGCCGGCTCAGGATGCCTCCCAGCCGGGCGGTTACAGGGCGAGCATGGCGGCAGCGACCTGGTCGGCCGCGGCGTGGCGCAGGACGGTGCCCATGTCGTCGAGGACGAGCAGTCGCGCCCCAGGGATTTCGGCCGCGAGGACCTCGCCGTTGCCGACCGGGAAGAACGGATCGGCGCGACCGTGCACCACGAGCGTGGGCATGTCGAGCTCACCGAGCCGGCCCCGCCAGCGCGGGGCGCAGTCGATCCGGGAGAACACCATTCCGAGCTGGTTCGCCTGATGCACCGCGGGATCGCTCGACGCCGTCCGATCCCAGATTCGGGCCGCCGTCGCCTGCGCTTCCTCCGGATCGTTGCCCAGCGGCTCGGCCCCCGAGGCGGCGAACGTCGCGACAGCGTCCCGGTCGGTCCAGTCCGGCAGCGGGCGGGAGAACAGCGCGCCCATGACCGCGAGGTCGTGTTCCGGCAGGTCCTCGTCGGCAGGGCCCGGCGCCACCGGCCGAGTGCCGACGAGGGTCAGCGCGGAGAACACGTCCGGGTGGTCCAGCGCGGCGACCTGAGCGACCATCCCACCGACGCCGACTCCACCGAGATGGGCGGTCCCGGCACCGAGCACCTCGACCAGCGCGGCCGCGTCGGCGACGAGATCCCGCAGGTCGTAGGCCGGATTCTCCGGGTCGAGGGTCGTCGACGCGCCGGAGTCGCGCAGGTCGTAGCGGACCACGCGCCGCCCGCCCGACGCGAGCCGCTCGCACAGCGCGTCAGGCCACGCCAACATCGTTGTACCGCCGACCAGCAGGATCAGCGGATCATCCTCACGGCCGAAGCTCTCGATGCCCAGATCCACACCGTTCGCCCGCACCGACGTCATGCCATCTCGAAACGGTCTCGTCATGCCTGGACTCCTGTCTGTCGGTATATCCAGAGATATCGACGACGCATTCACCCGAAAGTCATCGGTGCAGCCGAGCTCGTGGACACCGCTGCGGACGCCCTGAAAATCGGCAGGATAGTCGCTGAGCCGCAAGAAGACCCGCTCCTCGGCAGTGCAGGACGTTGTGGCCGGGCTGCCAGAGTGCTTCTCGGGCAGCGTGTTTGCCGGCCGGTGAGGTGCAGGTCAGTTCTGCGGGGCGGGTTGAGGCTGTGGATCGGCCCACTTGGAGGTGCCCGGGGCCGCCTGCCAGGTGTTCAGCAGGTCGATGCCCGCGGCGATCAATGTCGGGCCGCCGGCCATCAGGCCACCGATGATTCCGCCTGCCGGGACCCCGGCAACACCGCCGGGGATGCAGCCGATCGCGATGCTGGCGACGCAACCGACGACGAAACCGATTATCCCGCCGACCAATGCGCCGACTTGACCGGCGACCGACAGCTTGCTGCTGAATTCGGTCAACGCTCGCTGGTCCTCTGTGGGAGAGGCAATCGGTTTGATCGCGAGCTGCTGGTTGGAGATCTGCACTCCTTCCGGCCTAGTCGGTGTGATCTCTAGAACGGTGTCATCGTTCTTCATGACCGCTTTGACCGGAACCCGAACGTCCCCGATTCGGTAGTCGAGCGGCATCGACAGTACCGTCGCACCGCTATCGTCCTTGATGTTGGCCACCTGGGTCTTCGGAGCGTCGGACGTCGTGCCGTCCTGCTCGCTCAGCGCGAACCTCGCGCCCCGCAGCGTAGCGACGACGGTCTTGTCGACCACTTTGAGTGAGTACTTGATCCCCGGATCGGCCGGGGCGGCGGGCTCGGCATGCGCGGTCCCCAGGTCGGCGGTCAGTGCGCCGGCGACCAGTACGGCAGCCACGGTGATGCTGCGGAATTTCATTCGATGTCCCAATCCGTCGTCGGGTTGCCCACACAACCGTCACCATGCGAGACATGGTGTCTCCCAATGGAATTCCGCCGCGATCAGTAGCGGGAGCGGTGCGGTCAACGGCAATCCTGACCAGGCTAGAACGGGTTGTAGCCGGAATGGGGAGCTGATGATCCCCGATAGAGCACGCGATGATCATTTAGTGATGCGGTGACGGATTGCCGACGATGATTTCTGGTTTGGTTTGAAGCCAAAGCGGTTCGGTGACAGTGTGATCGAAGAACCCGAAGCCGGAGGTTCATCCTCGAACAACCAGTTGAGGTCGCAGAGCCCGCCTCACGACGAGATCCTCCCTGGCCGAGAATGCCTCGACCGGACCCCGCCGGGACGGGCTGCGTAGTGAATCCGGGTTGCGCCGTGTCGGGTCAGATGGTCCAGGTCATCGGGTAGTTGATGACCGGTTTCAAGCTGCCTTGCAAGTCTGATGTCACGGGCCCGCCCCATCAACGGGCAATCAGCGGTCATTGGATGAGCGACGCTTATCGATCGGCTCGCACTTCAGGGATCGTTCGGTCACTCCTCCAGTCCGTGAACGTGTTCTGCTGACCTTGCGCCCTGGCTCACGGTCGCATGCGAGACTCTCTGTATGGCCAAGGCTTCTGCTCTTCCGCCAGGGTTTCATTCAGTGACACCACGCATGGTGGTCGATGACCAACTTGCCGCGGTCGAGTTCCTGCGGACGGTATTCGAAGCAGTCGGCGACGTCGAGTCGAATCGACCGACCGAGGTCCGTATCGGCGACTCGCTGGTTATGGTGTCGGCATCTGGCGAACGCGAGGCGTTTCCAGCCTTTCTGTACGTCTATGTCGATGACGTCGCCGCCACATATCAGCGGGCGCTGACCGCGGGTGCAGTCAGCGTGGAGGCACCGCTCGACACGCCGTATGGTGACCGCCGAGCCATGGTGCGCGACCCGTTCGGCAACGTCTATCAGATTGCGAGTCGGCGCGGGACAACCGCGTGAGGCTGAGCCCAGCGGCCGCGGATAGTCAGCGGCCGAAGCGATTCCGGCGATAGGCAGCACCGAAATCTCCCTGAACGGTCAGAGGACTGTCTCGCCGTCGGATTCGGGGGCCTCGGTCCGGCGGCGGAGGACGTGTGGGATGCGGGCCGCCGGTGGGATGACGATGCCGGCGTCGGCGAGCCTGGTCGCTGCTTGTTCGGGGTCGGCGGGCTTGCCGACGGTGGGGCCGTGGCCGATGGGGACCACCGAGTGGACGATGGTGTCGGGGTAGATGTGGACGTAGTTGAAGGCTTGGGCGCCGTCGCGGCCGCGTTGGCCGCCCTCGGCGGCGGCCATGTCCTGGCTGTAGCAGGTGGCCGAGGCCACTGAGACGGGGATGCCGGCGAAGGTGGCGGTGCTCGAAAGGTGCAGGTGCCCAGCCAGAATGGCGCGGACATCGGTGCCGTCTAGGACGTCGGCGAGGCGGCGCTGGTCCCGTAGTTCGACCAGGACGGCCAGGTCCTGGACGCAGGGGATGGGCGGGTGGTGCATGGCGAGGACGGTGCCGAAGGGGGCGGGTTCGGCGAGAACCTCACGCAGCCAGGCCAATTGGTCGTCGGTGATCTCGCCCCAGTGGTGGCCGGGGACGGTGGTGTCGAGGGCGATGACGCGCAGCCCGTCGAACACGTGGACCGCGTCGAACGGTGCGCCGGAAGCAGCGTCGTTCGAAGGCACCGCGTCGAGGAGCTCCTTGCGCAGGGTCGCCCGGTCGTCGTGGTTGCCGGCGACCCACACCACGGGTGCGCCGATCCGTTCGGCCCACGGCTCCACCAGATCCCGCAGCTTGCGGTATGCGCCGGGCTCGCCCTGGTCGGCGAGGTCGCCGGTGAAGACGATGGCGGTCGGCGCGATACGGCTGGCCTCGGCCTGCCCGAGCAGCGTGGTCAGGCGCGCCTCGGCGTCGACCGCACCGTAGAGCTCGGTGTCGGCGGCGATCAGATGGGTGTCGCTGAAATGGAACAGGACATGGTCTGCCCTCGGATACTCGGCGACTCGCGAGATGTGCACGGACATCCTCCCCGGCATTGTCAGTGGTGTGCGCCCTGGGCTTGCCGACCCTGTCGACTGCGCTTGCCGAATTCGTCGCCAGAATAGCGAAGCCCGTTTCTTTCAGGTTGCCCGTGCCCAGTGACGACATGCTTGCGGGAAGGTGAGATTTGGGTGTCGGGCTAATGCCCGAGGCTACCGGCCAGCACTCGCGGATTCGCCTGCTCCTGTGCATGCAGCAGGGTGAAGAAGCGACGCAGCATCAGGGCAGCGGTGGTGGCCAGACCGGCGGTCAGACCCCACCACATGCCCGCCGCGCCCAGGTGGACGGGGAACGCGAGCAGCATCGCCGTGGGCAATCCCACACCCCAGTACCCGACGAGGGAGAGCCGGAACCCGGCCTTGGTGTCCTTGAGTCCGCGCAACAGCCCGACCCCGATGTTCTGGGCGGCGTCGAAGAACTGCAGGACGATGGCGATCAGCAGCAGCGTGTGCGCCAGTGTCACCGTGGCCGAATCACTGTCGGCCAGGAACGGCCGCAGCACCCAGTCCGGCGCCAGCACGTACGCGACCCCCGTGACCCCGGCGACCACTGCCGCGCACCGCAGCGCCAGCCACGCCACCGACCGCGCGTGCGCGAACTCGTCCCGCGCCACCGCCTTGCTCACCAGGATCGACGCCCCGTGCGAGAGCCCGATCGCCACCTGGAACACGATGTACACGATCTGATAGACGACATTGTGCGCCGCCAGAGCCGCCGCCCCCAGACTCCCCATCACCAGCGCCAGCACCGAGAACATCCCCGCCTCCGACCCGTAGGTCAGTGCGATCGGCGTCCCCAGCCGCAACTCCTCCCACACCGTCGCCGCATGCACCGGCCATATTCGAACCGGCAGCGTCGCACCGAGTTTCGGATCCCGCCGCACCATCGCCCAGAACACCCCGAAGGTGATCAGGAAAACCAGCGAGGTCGCTACGCCGACCCCGGTCAGCCCCAGCGCGGGCAGCCCGGCCCAGCCGTGCATGAATGTCAGCGCCAGCACCAGATTCAGCACCACCGACCCCAGTGTCACCAGCAGCAGGGCCTGCGGCCGCTGCATCCCGACGGTGTACTGCCGCAACACCTGGAACCACAGGCACGGCACCAACCCCGGCGCCAGCGCGACCATCATCGGCCGCGCCTCCGCGAGCACCTGTGCATCCTGCCCCAGCCATCGCAGCGCCCACCCGAGCCCGATGAGCAGTGCGCCGCCGAGCAATCCGGCGACGGTCGCGATCAGGAAGCTCGACCGCACCACCTCCCGAACCTCGCCCTCGGCTCCCCGCCCCTGCTTCTCGGCCCGGCTCACCACCGTCGCCACCTGATTACCCGTCCCGGTAATCAACCCCACACACATGGTCCGAATCTGGTTGAACAACACCAGCGCCAACCCACCCGCGGCCACCTCCCGCACCCCGAGCGTCCCCATCAACGCAATATTCGTGGTGGACACCGCAACCTGAGCCAGCTGGGTCAAAGCGATGGGCGTGGCAAGCGAAGTCAGCGCCCGCCCATCGGATTGCCGGAGCGCCCCGATCATTTCGTGGCAGCCCCGTCCGCGTCGGTGGGCGCTGGATCGGGCACCAGAATGGTGTGGGTGGCCGGCCGCCCGGACGCCGAGCCCCGCATGGTCGCGAGCAGCTGGTCGACCATCGCGCGCTGGTCGACCAGCCGCTGCCGGTGCTTGTCGAGGGCCAGGTGGACGTCGTTGTCATTGCCGCCGGCCAGCAGCTCACCGATTTCGTGCGGCGGCATGTCGACCTGGCGCAGCAGGTGAATCAGGTTGGCCTGGAGCACCTTCGCGTCGGCGTAGTCCTCCAGATTCGCGCCGGTGAGTCCCTTCTCGACGGCGATATTGTCCGGCAACGCACGATGGAGGTGACGACGCACGGTGAGTTCGCCGGGGTCCGGACGACTGGGCGGTGTGTAGGTCTTCAGTAGGTCCACGACCTTGGTCTCGCGTTCCAGATCGATCAGGTCTCGGTCGCTCATCCAGGTGGCGTCGAAAACGGTGTCCAGGTACTTCTCCCCGTCATCATTGATGATGACGACCACGGTGGAGAAGTCCGGGTACTGCTCGAGCCGGGTCAGGGCCGCGTACACCGAACTACCGGAGGAACCGCCGATCAGCAACCCCGCGGTGGCGGCCAGCGCCCGGGCGGTGGCGAACGCGTCGACGTCGGAGACCTTCACCCGATCGCGTTCCTCGATCAGGTGGAGATCCTGGTCCACATGGATGCCGGGGGTGGCGCCGAGCGGCGTTCCAGTGCCCGACTGCCAATAGTCGTGGGCCGGACCGCCGAAGGCGATCGACCCCTCGGGCTCCACGCCGACCAACCGTGGCGCGCATCCGTGGTCGCGCAGCCCGCGAGCCGTACCGAACAGCGAACCCCCGGTGCCCACCGCGCCGACCAGAATGTCGATCCGCTCGAGGTCCTCGAGCAGTTCCTCGGCCAGCGCGTGGTACCCGACGCCATTGGCGAGGTTGTCGTGCTGAGCGGGAAAGTAGGCGCCGGGCCCCTCCTCCTGCGCCATCTGCGCCGCGCGTTCTTCCCGCGCCGAGGTCGAGAGGCCGTCGTCGCCATCGTCGGAGACGAATTCGAGCTCGGTTCCCATCGCGCGCATGGCATTCAACTTCGCCGGGCACGCGTGGTGGTCGACCACGGCTGTGAACCGATACCCGCGTTCCCGCGCCACCACGGCCAATCCCAAACCCGTATTCCCGGAGGTCGATTCGATGATATGGCCGCCCGGGCGCAGCAGCCCGCGCTGTTCCGCGTCCAGCACCATGGCCCGGGCCATCCGAATTTTGGCGGTGCCCGTCGGGTTCATGGTTTCGAGCTTCAGCAGCAGCCGGGTCCCGGTCCGGCGGCTGACGGCCAGCTCGAATAGTGGCGTACCTCCGATGAGCTCGGACACTCGCCTGACAATAACCGGCATCGAGTACTTCTCCTCGGGAAAGTCGATGTAGCGCGTAACGGGCGGTGAGCGCGAAACTGTTCAGATCGGGAAGCCGTCGGTGTCGAGGTTCCAATCGAATTGTCGTCCGTCTGGCGAGCTTCGCAACACTACCTTGGGCGGAAGGGGCAATCCGTGAAATGACGACTCGTTGCTGTCCATCTGGTAACCCGCGGTATTCGGGTATATGAGCAGGTCTTCGGTGGTGGCGGAGCGGGGGAGCGGGATGCGGCGCCAGCTGAGCATGTCGTCTTCGAGGCAGGAGGAGCCCCCGACACAGGTCGGGGTGGTATTGCCCGGTCGCTGCGGCCAGAGGACCGGATCGGGCAGATATTCACTGTCGAACCATTGTTCGGAAAGGCTGAGGCTGGTGCCGTTTACAGTGAGAATGTGATACGGGAGGCCATGTGCGAGCCGGGTTTTGATGCCCTGGATCCCGAAAACAGAACTGCCTGCCTGGTCGAGCAGAGCCCGCCCCGGTTCAATCGCGAGCTTAATTCCACTGCGGCGCAGCCGATCTGCCAGATTGCTCCGTTCGAGAATGGCGGCAAGCATGGCCGGACCCGGGATCGGGCAGTGGTACGGATAATACGACTCGGGGTGGGGCGCCCGATCACCGTGGAACCAGCGGGGATTGACACCGCGGAGGAAGGTTTCCCACGCCCGCGAGGGGACGTAATCGACGCCGAATCCGCCGCCGATCGAGATAGTGGTCATCGGATGGCCGAGGCGGCGGGCCTCGTGGCAGCGCTCGATCAGACTCAGCGCCAGGTCCGCACGGGGGTTCACTTCGTAGCCGGCGAGGTGAAAGCTGAAACCGTGCAGGCGGATCGAGTCCGTGTCCGTGAGGCGGAGAGCGAGGTCGAGTTCGTCTTCGGTCATCCCGAATCGGCTGTTCGACCGGGGCGGCAGCACTCGAAGAAGCACTCGGCTCGGTCCGCCGATCGTGCTCGAGCGGGCGAGTTCGTCCAGATCGTCGACGGCGATCAGCGCCTCGTCCCTGGTGGCCATCTGGAGTAGAACGTCCGACTTCGCGGGGCCGGTCACCATCAGATCGCGGCCCCGAATGCCGCCGGCCTTGGCCGCTCTCAGCTCATCGGCACTCGAGACATCGACGCCACAGCCGGCCTCGGCGCAGGCGCGCACGACGCACGCGGCCTTGTTGGCCTTCTTCCCGTAGAAGATCGCGCCCGTGACACCGGCGCTGGTGAAGATCCGTTCGAAGGCTCGAATGTTCGCGACGACCCGGTCCGGGTACATGACATGGAATGGTCCGCCTATCGTTTCGGCGATTTCACCCAGCAGCTTCGGGTCGTCGAGTAGCCGCTGCTCCCAGTCGGGGCGGTGAGCCGGCATCGGTTCTGCGGTGATGTCGGCTATGCCGGAGGGAACGACGACGGTCTCTACGGAGGCGGACATTTTTCCTTTCTCGAATTTCTGCCGTGAATCCGTCGGATCAAGTCGGCGATTCAGTCCCAGAGCGATACTGATTCAGTCCCAGAGCGATACTTCGGTGCCCCGCCCCTCAGCGATGGCGCGGTTGGCCAGCGCGTGCGCGACGGCGATATCGGTGAGCACCAGTCCGCTGTTGTAAACGAAAACTCGTTCGTCGTCGGTTGTCCGGCCCGCCGCCCGGCGGTCGAGAATCTGGGGTAGCTCGGCGTCGACCCTGCGTAGTCGGCCGTCGGGACCCGCCATATCGGTTCCGGTCAAAGCCATTTGTTCTGCGCTGGTGGCGATTACGCGATCGGCCTCGACGAGGGTGGAGGGCGCCAGGCCATAGCCGACCAGTACCACGGTCGCCCCGGGTGCCAGATCCTTGGCCTCGATCGCCACCTGAGTGCCGGGCCCGGCGGTGGCGAGAATGATGTCCGCTTCGCGCGCCGCCGCGTACGGGTCGCTCACGATGTCGAGTTCCGCATGCGGATGATGGTGCAGCAGTTGCTGATACACCGCTTCCAATCCCTCCGGGTGGGTGCCGTAGAGCATGAGTCGGTTCAGCTGCGGATTCGCCGCTAGTAGATGGGGTAGCGCATTGCGGCCCTGGGTGCCGGTGCCGATCAGCAGGACACTGCGTGCTCCCGGCCGGGCGCATTCGCGCACCAGCAGTGCCGAGACCGCGGGTGTGCGCAGGGCGCCGACGCGGGCGCAGTCCATCAGCGCGATCGGGTTCCCGGTGGCGTCGTCGTACAGCGAGATCGTCGTGAAATACCGCTTGTTCGACCTGTCGTGGTGCGGGTCGAATTTGTAGCTGGTCTTCATGGCCACCACCCGGCGCCGCCCGTCGCGTCCCAGCATGGCGTAGGCCACCGACCATCCGTCGGGATGGGCGACGCTGAGTTTGCGGGGGTTGTCCGAATCGCCGCCCGCCAGTGCGAGATACGCGTCTTCGACGGCCCGCACCACCTCGGCCGGGGAGATCGGGACATCGGCCAGATCGCTGCGGCTGAGTACGCGGAGCGGGGTGGGGCGGCAGTTCACGTGTTCTGTCCTCGGGTCGTGCGGAACGGTGCCACCACGCGCTGACCGTAGCCGTCCTCCCCGGCCTCGGCGTCGCGGCGGCGTTGGGGCAGGCGAATATTGACCCGCTTGAGCCAGCGGTCGGTGCCGTCGTAGCGGGGGGTGAACGGCACCCGCCCGTGCACCACCACGTCATTGTCCACCAGGAGCAGTTCTCCGGGCGCCAAAGCCGCGGCGAGGCACACTCTTTCGAGTTCGCTGCTCAAATGCCGGTAGGCGCTGCGGAATTCGTCGTCGGCACGGTCGATCGGGGTGTACGCCGGGTCGAAACGCAGTGTGGTCCCACTCGCGTCGTCGCCTAGGGTGGCGATCGGCGGCGCCGGGGCATCGCCGAAGGCGCTGCCGTAGGAGACGTCCGGCAGGATCGGCAGTCGCGCCTGGCTCAGGATCTTCCGCTGTGCCGCATCGAGTTCCGCGTTCCGGATCGAGGACACGGTGGTCGCGATCCGATCGGGATTGCGCAGGCAGCCGAGCATGAGCAGGTTGGCCCGGTCCGGGTGGAAGGCGTCCTCGGTGTGCGGGCTGAGCAGCGCGGTGCTGCTGGCGCCCGACTGCTCGTGTTCGTGGCCGGGCGTGGGCACGATGTTGTTCACCAGCCGCCCCGCCTGCTGGCCGTCCCAGCCGAAGGGTTCACCGGCGCACCGCGCGAGCAGCAGCATGGCGATATCGAGCTGGAAGGAACCGGACCGAGGTGTCCGGGTTCCGGCCAGGTCGGTCGCCTCCTGCCAGTTGTACGGCGTCGGGCCGAATTCCTCGTCGTCGACGGGAAGCCGGCTGATGAGCGCCACGCCCGCCGCGGTGGCGGGCGGCCGCATGGCCTCGTGCACGGCGTCGGGCAGCCGTCCGTACTTGGCGTCGATGTGGCGCAGCAGGACCGGGTGCGAGAGGGTGGTCGCGATCTCCGGGCAGCGCCCGACTGTGACGGCGATCTCAGCGGCGACGTGGCGCACTGCCCGGGCCGCGGATTCGGACAGGTCGCGTCGTTCGAGCTGGGCGGGGTGGAGCTGACTACGTTCGGGGAGAACGCTTTTCACCAACGGGAGGGCCTTCCTGGCTGGGCGGTGGCATGGTGATCTTGGCTCGGCGAAAGACGGTATTACCCCCGAAGAATTTTGGCAAGCCTTACCTAAGGGTGTGTCGTAGAAATAGCGGATGGGTATGGGATTCCCGTGCGGCGGCCGGTCGAACGCGATCGTTACCGGCGACCCGGGCGAACCGTGTTCACGGTGTTCGCCTCCACGCCGATCCATCTGGATGATGAATGGGGTGCGTATCCGAATGGCCGGCCTCCGGGCCCCGCTGACCCGCGCCGGCCTGTTGGGCACGGCCGCCGCGCTGGTATTGCTGACCGGTTGCGGGACAAGCAATCTCACGCCCGTCCCGGACGACATGCCACCGGGCGCGGGCGCACTGCTGCCGCCGATCGACCTGGATGCGCCGGGGCGCACCGCGATTCAACTGCAGGACTGGGCGGAGGAACAGCACGGGCCGACCGGCATTCCGGTGCTGGCCCTGGAGGCCTACGGATACGCGGCGGCGGTGATGGCGCGGTCCAAGCCGGAATGCGGGATCGGCTGGACCACGCTGGCGGGCATCGCGAGCGTGGAGAGTCAGCACGGCACGCACGGCAGATCGCGCATCGCCGATGACGGGACGGTGTCGCCGCCCATTCGCGGGCTGCCACTGGATGGTTCGCCCGGGCGCGCACGGATTCTGGACGTGAGCTCCACCGAGGCGAATCCGGTGTACGTCCGGGCGATGGGTCCGTTCCAGTTCATTCCGGAGACCTGGCAGCGCTGGGGTGTGGACGCCAACGGCGACGGCAAGATCGATCCGGACAATATCGACGATGCGGCCCTCACCGCCGCGCGCTACCTCTGCGCCATGGGCGGCGACCTCACCGGCGCACCCGGCTGGCAGCAGGCGCTGCTCACCTACAACCAATCCACCAGTTATATGAACACCGTCCGCTACCGCGCCGCCGCTTACAGCGTGGGCCGCAGGGTCTAATTTGTGGGGTCGTAGTAGTCGGGGAGTGTGTATATCTTGCGGGCGCGCCGATGGGGGGATGCGGCAGCGCGATCCCGGCACAGTAGGCTCGTCAGCGCACGGGTTCGCCGTGCGACCTGCCGAGTCAGCAGCCGAAGGAGTGTCGTTTCGTGGCCATCATCGAACAGGTCGGAGCTCGCGAGATCCTGGATTCGCGTGGCAACCCCACTGTCGAGGTCGAGATCGCTCTCGACGACGGCACCCTCACCCGCGCGGCCGTGCCCTCCGGCGCGTCCACCGGTGAGCACGAGGCCGTCGAGCTGCGTGACGGTGGCGACCGCTACCAGGGCAAGGGCGTGCAGAAGGCCGTCGAGGGCGTCCTCGACGAGATCGCCCCGGCCGTGATCGGTCTCGACGCCGTCGAGCAGCGCACCGTCGACCAGACCCTGCTGGATCTGGACGGCACCCCGGACAAGTCGCGTCTGGGCGCCAACGCCCTGCTGGGTGTTTCGCTCGCGGTGGCCCGCGCGGCCGCCGAGTCCTCTGGCCTGGAGCTGTTCCGCTACGTCGGCGGCCCGAACGCCCACGTCCTGCCGGTGCCGATGATGAACATCCTCAACGGTGGCGCGCACGCCGACTCCGGCGTCGACGTCCAGGAGTTCATGATCGCCCCGATCGGTGCGGCCACCTTCAAGGAGTCGCTGCGCTGGGGCGCGGAGGTCTACCACACGCTGAAGTCGGTGCTCAAGTCCCAGGGCCTGTCCACCGGTCTGGGCGACGAGGGCGGTTTCGCGCCGTCGGTCGCGAATACCCGTGCCGCCCTGGACCTGATCGCCTCGGCGATCGAGAAGGCCGGTTTCAAGCTGGGCAGCGAGATCGCGCTCGCGCTCGACGTGGCCGCCACCGAGTTCTACACCACCGGTGAGGGTTACAAGTTCGAGGGCAAGCTGCACACCGCCGCCGAGATGGCCCAGTTCTACGCCGGCCTGCTCGGCAACTACCCGATCGTCTCGATCGAGGACCCGCTGTCCGAGGACGACTGGGACGGCTGGGTCTCCCTGACCGACCAGATCGGCGACAAAGTGCAGCTCGTCGGCGACGACCTGTTCGTCACCAACCCGGACCGCCTGGAGGAGGGCATCGCCAAGGGCGCGGCCAACGCACTCCTGGTGAAGGTCAACCAGATCGGCACCCTGACCGAGACCCTGGACGCGGTCGAGCTGGCTCACCGCAACGGCTACAAGACCATGATGAGCCACCGGTCCGGCGAGACCGAGGACACCACCATCGCCGACCTGGCGGTGGCGGTCGGCTCCGGCCAGATCAAGACCGGCGCCCCGGCCCGCTCGGAGCGCGTCGCCAAGTACAACCAGCTGCTGCGTATCGAGGACGCCCTGGGCGACTCGGCGCGCTACGCCGGTGACGCCGCCTTCCCGCGATTCGCGTTCGAAGGCTGAATAATCGGTAGCTCGAGCCCCGACCCGGACCCCGAGAGTTGGGACTACTACTGAATTTCGAGGTGTGAGATGACGGAGCGACGGGCGCGCGGAACTAGTCCGGCAGGACGAAGTGACCGGCGCCCGTCGCGCTCCGCTCGCGCCAAGAGCGGCTCGGCCGGGAAGCGGAACGAATCCGCCGCGGTCCCGAAATCCGGTGCCGCCGCGAAATCTTCGAGCTCGAGCAGCAGCCGCACGACCTCCGGGAAGCCGGCTCCCAAGCGTCGCACCGGCCCCAGGGCGGCCGCGAAATCCGAACGGCACGAACGCAAGATCCTCGGCCTGTCCACCGGACGTGCCGTGCTGCTGGCTGCCGTGCTGGCGGGGCTCGCGCTCACCCTGGCGGTGCCGCTGCGCACCTACTTCACGCAGCGCTCGGACGCCTCCGAGCTGGCCGCTCAGCATCGCCAGCTGGAGGAGGAGGTCGTGAGCCTGCGCGATCGCCGTGCGCAGCAACAGGATCCGAACTACATCAAGGCCGAGGCCCGGGACCGCTTGCGTCTGGTGATGCCGGGGGATACGCCCTACATCGTGCAGATCCCCGAGATCGAGCAGCCGGCCATCCCGACCCAGCCCGCCAAACCCCGGGAGCCCGACCCCTGGTACACGCAGCTGTGGCACAGCGTTTCCTCGCCGCAGCCCGTTGCCGCCCCCGCTCCCACCCCGCCACCCGCACCGGCGCCCCCGCCGCCCGCCCCCACCGAGGAAGGACAACCCAGGTGACCGCAGCCGAGAACGTCCCCGGCGAGCGCGATCTCGCGATCGTCGCCGAGCAACTGGGCCGGGCTCCGCGCGGCGTGCTCGCCATCGCCTACCGCACTCCGGACGGCCTGCCCGCGGTGGTCAAGACCGCGCCCAAGCTTCCGGACGGCACCCCCTTCCCGACCCTGTACTACCTGACGGACCCGCGCCTGACCGCCGAGGCGAGCCGCCTGGAGACCACCGGTCTGATGCGCGACATGTCCGAACGGCTCACCCGCGACCCGGAACTCGCCGCCGCCTACCGCGCCGCGTACGACAGCTACCTGTCCGAGCGCAATGCCATCGAGGACCTCGGCACCGACTTCGCCGGCGGCGGCATGCCCGACCGGGTCAAGTGCCTGCACGTCCTCATCGCCCACTCCCTGGCCAAGGGCCCGGGCCTCAACCCCCTCGGCGACGAGGCCGTCGCCCTGGCCGCCGACCACGGCTTGCGCGGCACCGCCATTCCGGCGGACTGGCCGAAATCCGAGGAGTACCGCACCGATTCGGAGACCGCCGGCGAATGAGCCGGCCGCGCCCGGGTGAACAGCTGGCTTGCGCCGGTCCGGCGGGCGGGCACCGATGCGGAGCAGGGCGCGAGCTCAGCCGCTCTCGTGAGGTTCGATCGACCGCACCGGGCAGTGGGATGGGTAGGCTGCCGAGGGCGTGGAGTCGGCCGCCGGGTGCCGGGCCGGAGTCGGCCGCGCCGCCGCGAGGGCCGGGTGGCCTGCTCGGCGAGATGTGTTCAGAACCAGTCGAATTCAGAGGTCAGGGATGAGCAACGCAGAGTTCGCGCGGAGTGCGGCCCCCGGTGCGGAAGCACACGAGCGGATCGCGGGCGTCGACTGTGGAACCAACTCGATCCGGCTCTTGATCGCCGATGTCGCGCGCGACGCCGATGGTAAGCCGCATCTGACCGATGTGCATCGGGAGATGCGGATCGTGCGACTGGGCCAGGGCGTGGACGCCACGGGTGCGCTGAATCCCGAAGCGATCGAACGCACCCGGGTGGCGCTGGGCGACTATGTCGACCTCATGCTGAAGCACGGTGTGACACGGGTGCGGATGGTGGCCACCTCCGCCACGCGCGATGCCGCCAACCGCGAGGACTTCTTCACCATGACCGGCGTCGAGCTGGGCCGGGTGGTGCCGGGGGCCCAGGCCGAGATCATCAGCGGCGACGAGGAGGCGCGGCTGTCCTTCGCCGGTGCCGTCGGCGAACTGTCCAGCGCCGCAGGACCTTTCGTGGTGGTGGATCTCGGCGGCGGGTCGACCGAGGTGGTACTGGGCGACGCGTCCGGCGTGCACGCGGCGTACTCGGCCGATATCGGCTGCGTGCGCATCACCGAGCGCTGCCTGCACGGCAATCCGCCCACCCGCGAGGAGGTCGCCTCGGCGCGCTTCTTCGCCTCGGAGCGGCTGGCGCAGGCGTTCGGCGTGGTGCCGGTGGAGCGGGCGCACACCTGGGTGGGTGTGGCCGGGACCATGACCACGATCGCCGCGGTGTCGCTGGATCTGCCCGAATACGATTCGGAGCGCGTGCATCTCACCCGCCTGCCGCTGGCCGACCTGCGCAAGGTGTGCGATCGGCTGATCGGCATGAACCACGACGAGCGGGCCGCGCTCGGGCCCATGCATCCGGGCCGGGTGGATGTGATCGGTGGTGGCGCGGTAATAGCCGAAGTGCTTGCCGATGAGCTGGCGCGGCGTGCCGGGATCCGCGAGCTGATTGTCAGCGAACACGACATCCTGGATGGCATCGCACTGTCCATTGCCTGATCAAGTCACTTGTTGAGCGGCTGCGGGACATTTGTCCCTCGGCCCCGCACATTCTGAACATTCCCTTGGCAATTGTGACGCAGGTTAACATCTGAGGTTGCTGTCGGATTGCCTTTTATGGGAGGGTCGCCGGTATGTCAGGAGTAGCTCAAGACGCGAAACCGGCCACTGAACGGACCCTGTTCGGCCACCCCATCGGTATCGCGAATCTGTTCGGCGTCGAATTGTGGGAACGGTTCTCGTTCTACGGAATGCTCACGATTCTCGGCTACTACCTGTACTACACGGCCACCGACGGCGGCCTCGGCATGGCCAAGTCCACCGCCACCGGCATCGTCGGCGCCTACGGCGGTCTGGTCTATCTGTCGACCGTGCTCGGCGCGTGGGTCGCGGACCGGCTGCTCGGCTCGGAGCGCACCGTCTTCTACGGCGGCGTCGTGGTCATGGCCGGCCACATCGCGCTGGCCATCCTGCCCGGCCTGATCGGTGTCGGCGTCGGTCTGGTGCTGGTCGCGCTGGGATCGGGTGGCCTGAAAGCGAATGCCTCCTCGCTGCTGGGCACCCTGTACGAGAAGGACGATCCGCGCGCGGACGGCGGCTTCACGCTGTTCTATCTCGGTATCAACCTGGGCGCCTTCGCCGGTCCGCTGATCACCGGCCTGCTGCAGGATCACGTCGGCTTCCACTACGGCTTCGGCGCGGCCGCCATCGGTATGGCGATCGGCCTCACCCAGTACGTCATCTTCCGCAAGAACCTGGGCGAGCACGGCCGCGACGTGCCGAACCCGTTGCCGGGCACCGCGATTCCCAAGGTTGTGACGGCCTTCGCCGCGATCCTCGTGGTGGTCGCCATCGCCTGGGCCACCAAGCTGGTGACCCTGTCCAACCTGCCCGACGCCACCACCTTAGTGATCGTCGTGGCCTCGATCGCCTACTTCGCCATTATGCTCACCAGCGAAAAGGTGACCCCGATCGAGCGCACCCGGGTGCGCGCCTACATGCCGCTGTTCATCGCGAACGCGGTGTTCTGGTCGCTGTTCCAGCAGATCTTCACCGTGCTGGCGGTGTACTCCGACGAGCGCATGAACTGGTCCATCTTCGGCTGGACTGCGCCGTCGAACTGGATCGGTTCCATGGAGCCGGTGTGGATCATCGCGCTGTCGCCGCTGTTCGCGATCATGTGGACCCGCCTGGGCATGCGCTCCCCGAGCACCCCGCGCAAGTTCTCGCTGGGCGTGATCGGGATGGGCGCGGCCTTCCTGCTGTTCACCCTGTTCGCGGGCAGCCACGGCAAGTCGGTGTCGTTCGTGATCGTCTTCTTCATCCTGGGCGCGTTCGCGGTCTCGGAGCTCATGCTCTCGCCGATCGGTCTCTCGGTCACGACGAAGCTGGCCCCCAACGCTTTTCGCGCTCAGATGATGGCCCTGTACTTCTTCTCGGTCGGCATCGGCACCTCGATGTCGGGCGTGCTGTCCAAGTTCTACGACCCGTCCCACGAACTGGTGTACTTCGGCATCACCGGCCTGGTGGCCATGGTCGTCGGCGCGATCGTCTGGGCCGTCGCGCCCTGGATCAGCCGCCACATGGAGGGCGTGCACTAGCTCCCGTCGTCACATGCCCGGCATGGCCAGGAATTCGTAGATGTCGATGGTGCCGCCCCATTCGGTGTGCGGATGGCCCTTCAGCACCTCCTGAAGTGCTTCGCTGGAGTCGGCCTGCAGGATGGAGAAGCCGCCGATCCCGCCGTCGGCATTGAGGGATCCGGGTCCCAGCGGCGACCCGAGATCGACGATCGCGGACCCCGCCCGCCCCGCCCAGTCCATCCAGGCCTTCATGCCCGCCGCCTGGGCTTCGGGGGTGGTCTGGGCCATCCGCTCGCGAGCGGACTGATCCGACTTGTAGATCACCAGGAATTTGGTCATTGGTGACTCCTGACTGTATCCCGGTCGAATCCGGCTGACCGGGCCTTTTCCGACTGGTTCGCCAATCGTATGCCGACGCTCCGGCCGATGGTGGGAATGGGTGGCCGAACGCATCCGTCGACGCGTGCCGGGAGACCGGTCGCGAGTACTTAAGTACGACAGATTCCCGGTCACGCGGATCTTCATAACGTGGTGTTCATCAAGTTCGAACCAGCGATCCGAGCCAAAGGGATTCCCATGTTCTTCACCACCCCCACCGACGGCACCACGCTCGCCTACGAGGACTACGGCACCGGACCGGCCATCGTGTTCGTCGCCGGGGCCATGCTCGCTTCCGATATGTGGGAGTACCAGATCCCCTTCTTCGCCGACCTCGGCTACCGCTGCATTTCGCTGGATCGCCGTGGCCACGGTCGCTCCGACCGGCCGCGCGGCGGCTACGACCTCGACACCACCGTCGACGACCTGGCGGCCCTGCTCGACCACCTGGACCTGACCGAGGCCACCCTGGTCGGGCATTCCACCGGCGGCGTGGAGATCGCCCGCTACCTGGCTCGGCACGGCGAATCCCGGGTGGCGCGAGTGGCTTTCGTCAGCTCGATGCTGCCGTTCCTGAAGCTCACCGACGACAACCCGGGCGGGGCTCCTGTGGCGGTGCTCGAGGACATGCTGCACCGCATCCGCACCGACCGGCCCAAGTGGCTGGCCCGGCAGTCGCAGCTGTACTTCGCCGAGCAGTTCGGCACCGAGGTGTCGCCCGAGCAGTCGGACCTCACCTACCGGCAGTGCCTGTCGACCGCGCCGTGGGCGACGCTGAAGATCCAGGAGGCGGTCTTCCACGCCGACAGCCGGGAAGCGGTGCGCGGCATCACCGTTCCGGCGCTGATCGTGCACGGCGACGCCGACTTCTCGGCGCCGATCGACATGACCGGCCGCCGCACCGCCGAGCTGCTGCCCGGTGCGACCTACCGCGAGTACCAGGCCGCCGGGCACGGGCTCTATGTCACCCACGCCGAGCAGCTCAACAACGACCTGCTCGAGTTCATCAAGGCATGACCCGGCAGTCACGATGATCAATGAAGTTGTGCGGCAATATCCTTCAGCTCGCCCCGCGAGGTGACGCCGAGCTTCGGGTACGCCTTGTAGAGGTGGTAGCCGACGGTGCGGTGGCTCAGGAACAGCTGCGCGGCGATGTCGCGGTTGGACAGGCCCTGGGCGGCGAGGCGGACGATCTGCAATTCCTGCGGGGTCAGGCCGGTCACGGTACTGCGCGACGGACCAGGATCGGAATCCGGTGCGCCGGCCGCGGTGAGCTCGTGGCGGGCGCGCCTGGCCCACGGGTCCAGCTCCAGCCGTTCGAAGACCTCGAGGGCTTCGTGCAATCGGGTGCGCGCCTCGGCCTTGCGGCGGGCGCGGCGCAGCCATTCGCCGTAAAGCAGAGCGGTACGGGCGAATTCGATGGGACGGGCCTCGCGGTCGTGCAGCTCGAGCGCCTTCGCGTACAGGTCTTCGGCATTCTCGTCGTCCAGCAGCGCGCGGCAGCGCAGCACCAGGGCGTCGGCCCAGCCCTGTCCCACCGACTCCGCCCAGCCGGCGAAGTTCGTGAAAGGCGCCGCGGCGCGCTCCGGGGCCCCGATCCGCACCGCGGCCTCGACCAGATCCGGCACCGCCCGGGTGGCGCAAATATGGTGATCGAACGGCGATTTCGTCAAACGCTCGAAGCGCGACAGCGCCGATTCCGCTCGCCCGGCCCCGAGGTCCAGCAGCCCCAGCGACCAGTGCGCCCACGGTGCGCCCGGTGCGATCGCTCCCGGCGTATCCCCGGCGAGGCCGAGCTCGGCCTGCGCCCGGCACTCGTCCTCATCGCCGCGCAGTGCGTCCAGATGCGCCAGCACACTGCTGAGTTGGCGCACCCACTGCTGCTGACCGGTGTCGCGGGCGAGGTCGCGGGCCTCGACCGTCGCGGTGCGCGCATCGCGCAGGCGGCCGGTGAAGATATCGGCCTCGCCGGCGAAGAAGAGGACGGTCGGCAGTCGCCCGGCGGCACCGGCGGCGCGATGCTTGCCCTCCAGGGACATGGCCAGATCGAAGGCGGGCCCGTCCTGGCCGCGCGCGAGCGCGATGCCGCAGAGGATCGACAGGACCTGGTCGGAAACCTCTCCCCGGGAACGGATTTCGCCGAGAATGTCCGTCAGCGCCAAGGGCCGGCCCGGGCCACGGTCGAACAGCCGGCCGATGAACCGCACCACCGGGGTCACCGGCAGCGCATCCGGCAATCGCAGGTCCGCAAGGTGTTCGAGGACCTCCCGCAAATCGGCCTCGCCCAGATACCACCCGGTGTGCATGGCCTGCACCAGCATGTCCGCCGCCTGTGCGGGTTCGGTGGCCGCGATGCTCGTCGCCGCGTCGATCAGCAGCCGGTGCGCATCCGGAAACTTGCCCTGCCAGAAGAGGGCCAGCGCCCGCACCTGGGAAAGACTGGCGCGCAACGATTCCGAGCTCACCTCGCGGGCCGTGCGCCGGGCCAGCTCGGCCGCCCGCTCCAGATCACCCGACTCCAGCGCCGCCTGAGCGGCCAGCGTCTGACGCCGCGTCCGATCCTCCGGCCGATCGCTGAGCCGGGCCGCCCGATCGTAGGCGGCGGCCGCCGACTTGTGCCCGCCGCGTTCGCGCGCGCGAACAGCGCTGCGCTCCAAGGCATCCGCCACCTCGGCATCGGGACCGAGGGCCGCCGCCGCGCGATGCCAGGCCCGCCGATCCGCCTGCTCGGGCGCGTCCAGCGCCTCGGCCAGGGCGCGGTGCACCGCCAATCGCTGTCCCAGCGGGGCACGTTGGTACACCGCCGCGCGAATCAGCGGGTGGCGGAACGTGATCGACAGGTCGGCGCCGGTCCCGCGCTGCAACAGTCCGGCAGCCTCGGCGGGCGCGAGATCATCGATGCCCGCTCCCAGGCTCGCCGCCGCACGCAGCACGACGGCGGGCTCAGTGGATTCATCGGTGGCCAGCACGGTCAGCAGGGTCTGGGTCGGCTCCGGCAGCCGACTGATCCGGCCGTGGAAGGCCAGCCGCAGCCGATCGGTCAGGGGCAGCGCGCCCGCGGCGAGATCCGGCGTCGATTCGGCGGCCATCGCCAGCGGCAGTTCGCGCAGGGCCAGCGGATTGCCGCGCGCCTCGGCGAGCAGCCGGTAGCGCACGGCTGGGGTGAGCGCATGCTCATCCAGCAGGGCCGCCGCCGCCTCGTGGGACAGACCGGTCAATCGCTGCTCGGGCAGCCCGGCGGCCTCGAACGATCCCTCGCCCTCGCGGACGCCGAACAGCATGGCCACACCCTCGGCCTGCAGCCGCCGGGCCGCGAACAGCAGCGCGTCCTGCGAGGCCCGGTCCAGCCACTGCGCGTCGTCGACCACGACCAGCAGCCCGGCGCCGTCGGCATAATCCGTGAGCAGCGACAACACCGCCAGACCAGTGAGCATGGGCTCGCGCCCGCCGGGACCGAGGCCGAGTGCGCCCGCCAGCGCCGCCCGCTGCGGTTCCGGCAGGCCGGGCAGCCGGTCCAGGGCGGGGCGCAGCAGCAATTGCAGTCCGGCGAACGGCAATTCGGCCTCGACCTCGACGCCGGTGCCCCGCAGCACCCGCACGGCGTCCACCCGCGCGGCGGCGTATCCGAGCAGCGCCGTCTTGCCGATCCCGGGTTCTCCACGCAGCACCAGCGCCGCGCTGCGCCCGTCGCGCGCACCCTCGATCAGGGCGTCGAGCGCCTGCTGTTCACGCTCACGTCCATGCAGCTGCGGAATGTGTTCGGCCACGGTCGTTCTCACACCCTCCCGCCCCGCGACCGCACCATCGCGGCGGGGCATCCTCCTACATCATGGCGGGTTCCGGATCCGGGACCGATCCGAGCTCACGTCCACTCAAACGTGACCTGCCTCACTCCGCAATTTTGCCGAGCTCGATAAGTGCTGGTAACAGCACACTTTCAGCATGCTATGGGGCTGCGGTTCACCCGATAATCGGATGAATTCTGTCGGACCCCGCCGGAATACTGACCGGAGACCGATGAGTTGAGCGATCTGTACCCGTCTGCATCGATATGGCCCCCCGGACGGCACTGTCGCCGATTCGGCGTCCCCCCTCGAATACGAACACCCCCGGAGGTTTTCCGATGCCCGATCTATCCGCTAGCTCGACCAAGCAGCGGACGCCAACGGTCATCCGGTTGCTGGTGCTCGCGACCTTCACGGTGATCTTGAACGAGACCATCATGATCAATGCGATTCCGCGGCTCATGACGGATCTTCACGTGACCGAGCGGTCCGCGCAGTGGGTGTCCACGGCGTTCATGCTCACCATGGCAGCGGTCATTCCGGTGACCGGCTGGTTCCTGCAGCGCGTCAGTACCCGGCGCGCGTACTCCCTCGCGATGGGTGTCTTCCTCCTCGGCACCGCGGTGGCCGCGATCGCGCCGTCGTTCGCGGTGCTGCTGATGGGCCGGGTCGTCCAGGCCGGCGGCACCGCGGTCATGATGCCGCTGCTCATGACCACCCTGATGACGGTCGTGCCGGAGCACGACCGCGGCCGCGTGATGGGCAATGTCACCCTGGCCATCTCGGTCGCCCCGGCCATGGGCCCGGTCATCTCCGGCCTGGTGCTCCAGATCGGTTCGTGGCGCTGGCTGTTCGCGCTGGTGCTGCCCATCGCCGGGGTGGTGACCTGGTTCGGGCTGCGCAAGCTGGAGAACGTCGGTGAGCCGCAAGCGGGTTCGATCGACTGGTTCAGCGTGGCGTTCGCGGCCCTCGGCTTCGGCGGGCTGGTGTACGGCCTGAGCAAGTTCGGCGCGGGCAGCGCGCTCACTCCGGCGCTGATCGTCGCCGGCGGTGTGGCCCTGGTCGCCATCTTCGTCTTCCGTCAGGTGTACCTGCAGCGCAACGGCAGCCCGCTGATGGATCTGCGAATCCTGTTGTCCGGCACCTACGCCAAGGCACTGGTCCTGATGGCCGTGGCCTTCCTGGCCATGATGGGCTCGATGATCCTGCTGCCGCTGTACCTGCAGAACCTGCGCGGCCTGAGCCCGCTGCAGACCGGTCTGCTGGTCATGCCCGGCGGTCTGGCCATGGGTCTGCTCGGTCCGACCGTGGGCCGGCTGTTCGACCGGTTCGGCGGCCGCGTCCTGGTGATTCCGGGCGCGATCGGCATCACCGCCGCCCTCGTCGGCTTCACACAGCTCTCGCTGACCACGCCGTATCCCGCGCTGGTGGCGCTGCACGTCCTGCTGATGGTGTCGCTGGCCGCCGCCTTCACGCCGGTGTTCACGCTGGGCCTGGGTGCGTTGCCGATGCACCTGTACTCGCACGGCAGTTCCATGCTGGGCACGCTGCAGCAGGTGGCCGCGGCCTTCGGTACCGCGCTGGTGGTGACGGTCATGACGTCGCGGGCCACCCATCTGACCGATGGCGGCGCCAACCCGCTCGACGCCCACCTGTCCGGCATGCGGCTGGCGTTCGCGGTCTCCGCGGCGCTGGCGCTGGTCGTCATCGTGATGGCGGTGCTGCTGCCCAACCGCGCCGAATCGCCGGAGCCGGTCGAGGATTCGCCCGAGGCCCTGGACGCGTCCGGCGTCGCACTGGTCAAGGACTGACTCGCCGAGCGTGAAAGCGCCCGTGGCCCAACGCCACGGGCGCTTTCATGTATCGGTGGTCCGGCACCCTGCATCGATAAGCGTTCTTTATCGCAGAGTGTGTGAGCTGCCCCTTGGTCGGGCTCGGGATTTCCAGTGAACTGAATGGCATGAGCAGCACAGACGAAACCCGGACGGTGATCGAGAACTACATTCGCGCCCTGCAGGGCGGCGAGGCGGTCGAGCGGCGCAGCGAGTTCTTCGCGCCCGATGCCACCTGGACGCTGGCCGGGGACCTGCCGACCGCGGGCACCTGGGTCGGGCCGGATCAGATCTTCCACGGCTTCCTGCCCGCCATGCTGGCGCGCTTCGACACCACCAAACCCATGAGCCAGGAGGTGCGTGGCGTGATCGCCGATGGGGACCGCGCCGTGGCAGAGTGGACCACCCGCGCGACCACCGTGGCGGGCGCGGAGTATGTCAACGATGTCGTCATCGCCTTCCGCGTCGCCGGCGGCCGAATCGCGGAAGCCCGGGAATATTTCGACACCGCGTACGCGAATCGCGTGCTGTTCGCCGGTAATTGACGTGCTGTTCGCTGGTAATCGAGAACGTACCCACTGACAGCGGAATACCAGTGCGGCCGACGAGGCTGTCGTGAAGACGGCCGGCGTGGCCGAGATGGAGGAGAAGATTCATGCGAGTACTGATCATCGGGGCCGGCGGCTACCTGGGTTCCGCGGTCGCCGAACGCTTTACCGGACTGGGCCACGAGGTGGTGGCACTGGTACGGCCGGGTAAGGACGGCGAGGCCGGATTCGAGACGCGCACCGGCGACCTCGCCGATCCGGCATCCCTCACCGCCGCTGTCACTCCCGATATCGACGCCGTGGTCAATCTCGCCACCCCCAGTGGAAACGCGGACGTGGACGCCGCCGCCATCGCCGCCCTCACCGACCCGCTGCGCGGCACCGGCAAGCCCTTCGTCTACACCAGCGGCGTCTGGGTCCTCGGCGCGACCGATGGCGCTGACGAATCCGCGGCCACCAACGCCATTCCCATCGTCGGCTACCGCCCGGTCATCGAACGCCAGGTCCTCGCCCTCGCCGATGCGGGCGTCCGCGCCGCGGTCATCCGCCCCGGCATCGTGCACGGCCGCAATGGCGGAATCCCCGCTCTCCTGGTCGATCTCGCCCGCAAGCACAATGCCCCGGTCGTCGTCGCCGACTCCACTGTCGTATGGCCCACCGTTCATGTGGACGACCTGGCCGACCTCTTCGTGAAGGTCGTCGAATCGGCTCCGGCGGGCACCATCTGGCACGCGATCACCGAGCCCGCCGTCTCGGTGCTCGACCTCGCCACCGCTGCGGCCCAGGCCGCCGGTGTCTCCGGCGACCCGGTGATCTGGCCGCTAGCCGAAGCCGAAGCCGCCCTCGGCGCTCCCTTCGCCGAAGCCTTGGCCCTCAGCCAATCCGTCACCGGCCACGCCGCCCGCGCCGACCTCGGCTGGAACCCCCAGGGCCCCAGCGCAACAGCCGACCTGAGCGCCGGTTCCTACCGCTGATCAACGTCGGCCGGGTGGCCGCCCGCATCGAGCGGCCACCCGGCCTCGCTGGAGTTCCGGCGATCGCCGACCGCCGCGCCTCCGAACTGCTTGCGGCGCAACGATCAAGCCCCCGCGGGGACTTTGTCGAGGAAGCCGTAGACGCGTTCGATGCGCCCGTCCTCGGCGAGGGCGGCGACATCGAAGCCGACGACCAGGGGCTCCGCGCCCGGGGTGCCGAGGTGCCAGGTGAAGCGGGCGATGTGGTGGTTCGCGTCGACCGGAGCGCCGAGGCTGAACTCCAGTCCGGCGAACTGAGCCTGGACCGCGGCGATGGTGGCATCCAACCCGGCGTGCCCGCGGACCGAGCACAGCGGGTCGGTGTATTCGGCGTCGTCGGTGAACAGTTCGGCGACCAGGGCCGCGCGGGCCGAGGCGTCGGTGGTGTTCCAGGCGGTGAGGTAGCGCTGGACGAGTTCGTTGATGTCGCTCATGTCGGTTCTCCTTGCTGGTGTGAACTTGATGAGCACAACGTTATGAAGAATGCCGGACCTGGGAATCTGTCGTACTTAGGTACTCATGACCGGTCTCCCCGCACCACGGTTCCCCGGTCGTCCGGAGACGGTCCATCACGAATCCGATGTCATTCGGGCGCGGGATCGTCCGGGCCCGCTGCCCGTCGGGGCCGTTGCCGCTGCTCTGTATAGTCGGGCGAACATTTTGTGACGATGGTGGGAACCCGGTGGGAATCCGGGACGGTCGCGCCACTGTGTCCGGGCCGCTGCGGCGGTACGGGAGTCAGACCTCACATCGCCACAGCCCTACGTGCGGGGACGCGGGTTCCCCGAGAAGGTCTCTGCGCGCATGTCTGTCGATCCTGGTTCGAATTCCGCTGTCCCCGCGCGCCGTCGGTTGCGGCATGTCCTGCACGACTGGTCGCGGCGGGACTGGATCGAGGCGGGGGTGCTGCTCGGGGTGGTCGCGGCCATCCATGTGGTGGCGTTCGGGCTGTTGTTCGGGGCGGTGGCGCCGCACAGCTATCAGCTCGGGTCGCAGGTGTTCGGGGTCGGATTGGGTTTCACCGCCTACGCCTTCGGCCTGCGGCACGCGTTCGACGCGGACCACATCGCGGCGATCGACAATACGACCCGGAAGCTGATGGCCGATGGGCAGCGACCCAAGTCGGTGGGGTTCTGGTTCGCCATGGGGCACGCGACGATCGTGTTCGTGCTGGCCGCGCTGGTGGTGGCCGGGGCGCGGGTGGTCGGCGAGCTGGTCGACGACGACTCGCCGACCCGCAAGACCCTGGGCGTCGTCTCGACGGTGGCGTCCGGATCGTTCCTGTATCTGATCGGGCTGCTCAATGTGGTTGCGCTGATCGGGATCTGGCGGGTGTTCCAGCGCAGCCGGCACGGCGAGTTCGATGCCGAGGAGCTGGAGGCCGCCCTGCAGGCCCGTGGTGCGCTTGCTCGGCTGCTGGGCCCGGTCATGCGGGCGGTGCGCCGGCCGGTCCAGGTGTATCCGGTGGGCGTGCTGTTCGGGCTGGGCTTCGACACCGCCACCGAGGTGGCCCTGCTGGCCCTTGCCGGTTCCGGGGCCGCGGCCGGGCTGCCCTGGTACGCGATCGTGGTGCTGCCGCTGCTGTTCGCCGCGGGCATGAGCCTGATGGACACCCTCGACGGACTGTTCATGAATGTGGCCTACGACTGGGCCTTCTCCGAACCGATCCGCAAGATCTACTACAACCTGACCATCACCGCGCTGTCGATCGCGGTGGCGCTGGTCGTCGGCTCCATCGAACTGATCACCGTCCTCCACGACGACGCGGACTTCGTCAACCCGATCACCGACTGGATCGCCGGAATCAACCTGAACAATGTCGGATTCGGCATTGTCGGCCTGTTCGTGCTGGCCTGGATCATCGCCGTCGCCTACTGGCGCTGGGCCAAGGTCGAGCAGCGCTGGACCTCGGCCCCGTCGGAATGAATCCTGCCTGTCGGCCGCGGTGATCGCACCGCAGTGGTGAACCCGGGCGGGACCTGCGCCGTCGTATCGACGTGTGCCCGATCCCGCCATTGCATTCATGGGATGACATGAGGTCGAGAAGCCCTCTGGCACAGGCGTTCGCGTGGTGATGCGACGATGGACCATGCCATGACCGACCCACTCGTGACCCCGGTGTCGCGTGCCGTGCGGGCGGCGATCTTCGCCGTGATCGCCGTCGCGGTATCGGCCGCTGGGCACAGTCACGTGGTCGGGCACGGGCTGTCGTTCTCGGCGCTGGTAGTGGCTTGGGCCGGGACCGCCGCGGTGGCATGGGTTTTCGCCGATCGGCAGTGGGGTGTGCTGCCCATCGTTGGTGGTTTGGCCGGCATGCAGTTGGTGCTGCATGTGTGGTTCGGGCTCGCGCCCATGTCGGGCGGCCACATGAACCACGTTGCGGGGATGAGCGGCGCCGCGAGCGCCGGGTCCAGCACTCCCGCGATGATCGCGGCGCATTGCCTGGCTGCGATGTTCTGCGGCATCTGGCTGTGGCGCGGCGAACGGGCTTTGTTCGCACTGTTGCGCGCGCTGTATGCGCGCTTTTTCGTGCCGCTGCTGCTCGTCTATCTCCATCCGAGTGTGCCCGCCGGCCTGTCGGCCGGACGGGTGGCGGAACACCGGGTTCCGAAGCCATCGGAAACCCTGCTGCGGCATGTGCTGGCTCGACGCGGTCCGCCCGCGTGTGCATTCCAGGTCTGAACAGTTCACTGCCGGTGGCGAATTCGCCCGCCGGTGACTGATCGACCGCCCCCTTCGCGGTGTGCCGCTGATCGTGCGGCGACCGATTCCGATCGACGTCTCATTGCTGTGGCGTCTGCAATCGAAGGCTTGGCAATGCACCTAATCCCTTCCGCGTCAGCGTCTGCGCGCGGCCTCGTCCGGGCGACCCCGGCCCCGAACAGTCCCGCGGTCTCGGCGGATGATCAGCTGACCGCGCTCGCGCTCGCCGCCGGTCGTGGCGATCGCGGCGCCCTCGAAGAATTCATTCGCGGGACCCAGCGCGACATCTGGCGTTTCACGGCGCATCTGACCGATGTGCAATCCGCCGACGACCTCACCCAGGAGACCTACCTCCGCGCGTTGCGCAGCCTGCCCGGTTTCGCCGGCAGGTCCTCGGCGCGAACCTGGTTGCTGTCCATCGCCCGGCGCACCGTCGTGGACCGGATCCGAAGCGCCGCAGTGCGCCCGAAGAAGGCCTCCGGCGACTGGCAGACCGCGATCGATGAACGCTGCGAGCGTGACAGTTCCGACTTCCCCGAAATGCTCGCCATCGCCGACCTTTTGCGCGGCCTGCCCGACGATCGCCGGGAGGCGTTCGTGCTCACCCAGATGCTCGGCCTGTCCTATGCGGAGGCGGCCCAGGCCGTCGGCTGTCCAGTTGGGACCGTCCGGTCCCGGGTGGCCCGTGCCCGGGAATCCCTCGTCCTAGCGTGGCAGGAGCCCGACCGGCCCATCGTCACGAGACCGAGCTGAGCGGCGAGTTCGGCGGCAGTTGTCGCAGGATGTCGGCCGTGAGGTCGGGAACCGGGGAGCCGGGGTGTGCTGTCAGCGTCCGCTGCAGCGATTCCGCGCGCCGGTACCAGGAACGGCAGTCGGCGCAGGCGTCCAGGTGCCGATCGGCCGATTCGGCCGCGATGGGCTCCTGTTCGCCGTCGATTCGCGCGGACAGCGCTTCGCGGATCGTTTCGCACCTCATGGCTCAATGGTCGCGCAGGCCCGGCGGGAAGTTCCCGGCGGGCCGGACGGGGACGCGGGTCCCGGACAGATCCGCGGGAACCGCGGCCGCCGTTCATTCGACTTGTCGGGTGTGAGTGTGCGCGCGGAAACCCCGGCGGTCACGGCTGTCCGCAGCTCGGTGCTGACGGTGCTGCTGACCACGGCGATGGCCCTGTCCATGCTGCCGCTGTTCCTGCTGGGCGCGCTGGGTCCCCGGCTGGTCGGCGAATTCGGCATTGCCACAGGGCAACTGGGGTTGCTGGTGGCTGCCGGGTTCGGGGTGGCGGCGGTACTGTCGCCGGTGGTCGGTCCGATGGTGGCGGCGCTGGGGGCCCGGCGCTGCCTGATCGGAATGTTCGCGCTGTCCGCGCTGGCCCTCGCCCTGTTCGCGGCGGCACCTGGTTACGGGGGACTGGTGGCGGCGATCGCGGTGTCCGGGCTGGGACAGGCCCTGGCCAACCCGGCGACGAATCAATTGATCGCAACCCGTGTTCCGGCCGCCGTGCGCGGTGCCGTGGCGGGATGGAAGCAGTCGGGCGTGCAGTTCGGCGCGTTTCTCGCCGGACTGCCCCTGGCGGCGATCGCGGGTGCGGTGAGCTGGCGCGCGGCCGTGGCCACGGCGGCGGCGATCGCGGCGCTCGCGGTGGCGGCGGCGCTCACGGTGGTGAAAGATCCGCAGCCGCCGCGTCTTCCGCCACTGGTGGTGGCGCGCCCGCACGGCGACGCGGGATGGATGTGCGGCTACTCGGTACTGCTCGGGACCGGAATCTCGGCGATCAACACGTATATCGCGCTGTACGCCGCCAAGCAGCTGGGGCTGTCCGCGGGCGCGGCGAGCGCCCTGGTCGCCGTGCTCGGCGTCGCCGGAGTCGCTGGGCGAGTGGGCTGGACCCGATGGTCGTCCCGATTGCCGACCCCGGCGATCCTGCTGGGGCCCTTGGCCTTCGGCGCGGCGGTCGCGGCGCTGGGAGTTCTCGCCGGGACCTGGTGGAGCGGGTGGGTGTGGCTGGGCGCGCTCGGCATCGGCTGCTGTGCGGTCTCGGCGAATGCCGTCTCGATGATGACCGTCATCGCGACGGCCGCGCCCGAGCACGTGGGCCGTGACTCGGCGGTGGTGTCGGCGGGGTTCTTCGCCGGATTCGTCATCGGGCCACCGGTTTTCGGCGCGCTCGTGGACGCCTCGGACGGCCGCTACGGACCCGCGTGGACCCTGGTGTCGGGGGCGTTCCTCGCGGCGGCAGCGGTGGCGTGGTGGTGGCGCGCGCGGACCGCGCGACGAACGAAGTCGGATGCGTGATGACCTCGGAGACGGATCGAATTGGCGGGACACCCCCGGGCATGCGCGCAGCCGCCGCGCTGGAGCTGATGGTGGACCGGATCACGGTCACCGAAGCGGCTGTGCGAGACCGATTTCCGCTGTACGCCGAGCCGGACACGGGGGAGTGGACGACGACCCGCCGCGGTTCCTGGGTGGCGGGGTTCTGGGCCGGGCAACTGTGGTTGCGGGCGCGACTGACGCGGGATACGCGGCACCAGGGCGTGGCGGAGGACTGGACGCGACGGCTGGCCCCCGCCGCCGCGGTGGACACTGTCACCCGCGGGCTGACCCTGTGGTACGGGGCTGCTGCCGGGCACCGGCTCGGGGTCTCGGAATCGGGGCGTCGACTCGTACGTCAGGGCGCGGAACAACTGGCCGCGACCTTCGACTCCGAGGCCGGAATTCTGCCCTGGGGAACGGCTTTCAATGATCCGGCCGAACCGGTCATCGCACGTGTGGACGGCCTCGCGGGCACGATCCCGCTGCTCGCGTGGACCGGTGCCGGAGCCGTCGCGGAACGTCACCTGGCAACTCACCTGCGTACCTGCTCGGGTCCGGCGGAGTTGATCCCGGCCCTTTCCTTCGCACACGGCCGCTGGGAGCCGCACGCCGAGCCCGCCGCCGGATGGTCGCGAGGTGAGGCGTGGCTGCTGCTGGCGCTGGCGGATGCGGGACTCTGGCTCGATGCCGAATACACCCGGCGGGCAGTCGAATTGCTGAGCGAATGGCCATGGCCGCCGGCGGCTGTCCCGGCGGCCGTGCGCGGTGAACCGCTGGTGCTCGACACATCGGCCGCCTCGATCATGGCGGTGGCCCTGTGCAAACTCGGGCGCTCCGATCGCGCCCGTGAGTTGGTCGAGGTCCTTGTCGGCGAGCATCTTTCGACCGGTGAGTCGCCTGGGCGACTGTTGAACGGCTGCTACGACCTGTCGCGCGGTCTGGCGACCCGCCACGAATTGATCTGGGGCGACTTCTTTCTCATGCTCGCGCTGGCGATCCTGTCCGGCGAGGTCGATCCAGCCGAACTGTGATCGCCCCGCCGGACACGCCGCCCAGCCCGGCCCCGGCCGCTCAGCCGTGCATCGCTGCCGTGAGCTTGCCGGCGGCGTCCCGGTAGACCGAGAGCAGATCCTGGTCCTGCGTGGGGTAATTGGTGAGATCGATCTGCTTGGCGGACGAGCCGGGCAGCACCTGGCCGGTGCTCATCTGCTCATTGCCCAGCACATACTGCGGATTCTTGGCGGAGAGGTCCGCGACCTGCCCCGGGGTGATGGGCGCCGGACCATAGGTGCCGAGCACCTGCGCGCCGGACAGCTGGGCGGCGAAGCCCATGAACGCCTGCTGCACCACCTTCGGCGGCTGCCCACCCGGCCAGGCGGTCTTGACGTCGGTGGCGAGCTTGCCGTACTCGGTCTCGAAATCGACGATCCACTTGTCGGCCGTGGTGCGGGTGCCGAACAGGTCGCCCAGGCGGCGCACCTCGGATTCCATGGTGTCCTTGGCATTGTCGAGATTGACCTCGACCAGCTTGGCCCTCGAGCCGGCCGCGTCCTTGATCTTGCCCGCGAAGCCTTCGAACTGCGCGTACAGCACGAAGTCGGCCTTGGCGACCTCGGCCAGATCCGACGGCTTGGGGTCGTAGTCGGGGGCGTGTTTGATCGAGGCGGGCACGATGACCGTCACCTCGGACGCCCCGGCCGCCTTGGCGAACGCCGCCTCCCACGAACTCGCGGCCACCACATGCGGGCCGTTGTGGTCATGGTCGCTGCTCGAAGAACAGCCGGTGGCAACGGCCGCACCGGTGATCAGTGCAACGGCACCGATCGCGGTGCGCGCGAGCCGGTTTCGTCGGATGAGGGCCATCCTCGTCTTCTCCAATCGGGTATCACATGAACTACGAGGGCGACCGCCCCCGCCAAGAGCACCAGGACCGGACCGGGCGGCAGGTCCAGTGCCACCGCGAGCGTGAAGCCCGCGATATTCACCACCACGCCCACCACGACCGCGGTGATCGCCATGGTGGTCAGCGAATTCGCCAGCCGGCGCGCCGCCAGGGCGGGCAGCAGGGTCAGCGCGTCCACCAGCAGCGCGCCGGTGAGCCGGATGCCGGCGGCGACCGCGATCGCGACCAGCACCAACAGGATCAGGGTGAGCCGATCCACCCGCACCCCCGAGCAGGCGGCCAGTTCCCGGTCGTGCAGCAGCAGTCCGATCTGGCGGCGGCGCGACACGAACAGCAGCGGCACCACCGCGGCGAGCACACCCAGCAGCACAACATCGGCGGTGCGGGTGGCGAGGATGGATCCCCAGAGCAGTTCGAACGCGCCATTGGCGTTGACACCCGAGATCGACAGCACCAGCAGTGCGCCCGCAATGGACAGGCTCATCAAAAGGCCCATGGCCCCGGACAATCCGGTGCGGCTGCGGGCCAGCGGCGTCAGCGCCGCCCCCGATCCGCCGCAGGCCACCAGGGCGCAGAGCATGGGATCCAGCCCGGTCAACATGCCGACCGCGATGCCGAGCAGCGCCACGTGCATCATGGCGAACCGCACCGGCATGATGTCCAGCCCGATGATGACCACGCCCACGATCGGCAGCCCGACCGCGCCCAGCACCAGCGCGAACAACCCGCGCTGAACCGGAGCCAGCTGCCACACGTCCATGAAATTCGCCGCACTGTTCACGCGATCTCCTCATGCCGGGCAGGGATTTCGCGCAGGCGGCCGTCGGCCATCTCGAGCACGCGATCACAACGGTCGGCCAGCGCGCGATCATGGGTTACCACCAGCACCGTTACGGGCAGCGCCACCAGCAATTCGGCCGCCTCGGCCTGACCGGCGAAATCCAGTGCGGCCGTGGGCTCGTCGGCCAGCAGCAGCCGTGCGCCCGCGGCGACGCAGCCGACCGCACGCGCCAGATACATGCGCTGCAACTGACCGCCCGACAGCGTGTCCAGCGGCCGATCCGCGAAGTCCGCCACGCCGAGCCGCTCACCGGCCTCCAGCGCCGCGCCGAGATCGCCACTGCTGACCAGTAATTCGCGCGCCAGCAGCGGAAACCGGCCGGAGGCCTGCCGCTGCGGAATCCACGCGGCGACCTTGCGCCGGCGATCCCAGTCTCGCGCCGACCGCGCCCGGTCCCCGTCCACGGCAATGACACCCGACGACACCGGGTGCAGCCCCAGCAGTGCGCGCAGCAGTGTCGTCTTCCCGGACCCGTTGGTACCGGTGAGCGCGACCCGCTCGCCGGGCTCGACCACCAGATCGACCTCTCGCACGACCGCACGCCGGTCGTGCGCACAGCACACCCCGGTCAGCTCCACCCTCGATCCCGCTCGCACCCTCAGCTCCCACTCGTCGTCGATCCACAAGTCGTGCGGCGAATCGATTCGGTTCCCGGGATTTCGAGGTCTCTGTCCGCCGCTGCCCGCTTCTCGCGGACGAACCCGTCCAGGCCGACGTGGCTCGATCGGCGATCCACCCTCGGCTCGGCACAACAGGTTGCATTGGACTCCGCCTGAATCAGCTGGGACAGAGGCGACTTCGTCGCGAAGTGAACTGCTCTCGTGCCAGCGGACGACTGTCACGGGCCGACGATCGCCGTAGCGGGTGGGGCGTCAGTTTGCGGGCGGTCGACCCTGGCCGGAATAGTCGCGCAGGAGGCGGCGGGCGGTGGCGGTGATGTGGAATTCGTCGGGGCCGTCGAGGATACGGGCGGCGCGCGCGGTACGCAGCAGGCGGGGGAGACCCGTTGCGGCGGTGAGGCCTTCGGCGCCGTAGACCTGGATGGCGGCATCCACGGCGGTGCCGAGGGCGCGGGCGGCGGCGGTCTTGGCCAGGCCGACCTCGATCTGAGCGGGGGCGTCGGCGGCCACCGGGCGGGCGGCCTCGGCGGCGAGCAGCCGTGCCGAGCGGAGCTGTAGTTCGGACTCGAACACCAACTGCTGGATCAGTTGGCGATCGGCGAGCACGCCATCGCCGAGCCGGCGTTCGCTCGCGCGGCGGGCGAGTTGTTCCACGGCGCGCTGGGCCTGCCCGATCCAGCGCAGCGCCCGCAGGGTGCGCCCGAGTGCGAGCCGTTCGGCCGCCAGTGTCATCCCCGCGCCGACCGTGCCCAGCAGGTGCGTGCCGGGCACGCGGACCCGGTCGAATTCGATCTCGTGCTGGCCGCCCGCACCGAGCACGTCGACCTCGCGGATCACCCGGAATCCCGCGGCGGTGGTCGGGACGGCCAGGATCGAGAACGCCTGCCGGGTGGGCAGATCCACGCCGGTGCGGGCGACGACGAGTACCCAGTCGGCACGGGCGGCGGCCGTGATGAACCATTTGCGGCCGGTCACGATCCATTCACCGGACCCGTCGCGGACGGCGGTGGTACGCAGGCCGCTCGGGTCGGATCCGGCCACCCCGGGCTCGGTCATGGCATACGCCGCCTTGGCGGTTCCGGTCACCAGCTCCGGGAGCAGGCTCGCGCGCAACTCCGGATGCGCATGCGCGCCCAGCATGCGGACGGTGAGCAGAGGCGAGGAGCCGAGCGCCTCGGGCCCGTGATCGCTGCGGCCCTCCAGCTCCGCGAGCGCGAGGTAGTCCACCAGCGGGACGCCTCCGCCGCCGTGTTCCCGCGGCAGGGGCAGCGCCCAGAGTCGGGCGGCGCTGGCTTGCTCGCGCAGTGTGGCCCACGCCGCACCGTCATCGGCGTCGAGTGCGTCCTCGAGCGGAATGACCTGGGAGTCAACGAATTCCCGGACCCGGCTCGGCAGGGATGCAGACGGGGCGGACGCGGGGGGTGATTCGGGCGACATGTCCCGATCGAACCATTTGTCGGAACTCAATCGCTCTTCCGGCCGACTCGTTGACTGCACACCCGAATCCGGCGGAAGGCGCGCAATGTCGCACACACACGCAACCATCCCGGCGGTCGCCCCCTTGCTCGCGGGCGCGACCGCGACCGTCAGCGGGTCCGGCGCGGCGGCCGAGGTGCTGCGCATCCACCTCGACGCGCTCGGCGCGGCCGTCACCGTCGGTGATCTGCCCCGCGGCGTGGCGGCGACCGCGCACCTGGCCCTCCCGGACGGCACCCGGCGCGAACTGACCGTGGATTGGGCGGGCCCGGTCGACGAATCAGCGCTCACGAATGAGACTGCTGTGCAGGCGATCTGCGGGGTCATGCACGTGAACGGTCGCCGGGCCGGTCGCCCCCGGGGACTCTCGGTCGACTATTGCGAGACCGCCGCCGGAGCCCTCGCCGGTACCGCGTTGCTGGCCAGCCTGCTGACCGCGCCCGGCGGCTTCGCCCGGGTCGAGACCAGCGTCGCCGAGGCCGCCCTGCTGTCGATCTCCCAGTACCTGGCCGCGGCCGGCGCCGACGATCCCGAAGCCGTGGACCTCGCCCCGGGCGGCCCGCCGTTCACCAGCGCCGACGGCATCCGATTCGAAATCGAGTCGCTGAAACCGGAGCCATGGGGTGCGTTCTGGACCGAGCTGGGCGCGGAACCCGGGGCCTGGCGAAAGGGCTGGCGCCCCTTCCAATTCCGCTACGCCACCGCGACCGCGCCGCTCGCCGAGAACCTGCACGACACCACCCGCGCGCACACCTTCGATCAGATCCGGGTGGCCGCCGCGCACTCCGGGGTCCAGGTGTGCCGCCTCTACAGCGCGGCGGAATCCGGCACGCCCTCCCCGCAGTCGCTGCCCGCTCCGTGGACGGTGCTGCCGGTCCCGAATTCGCTGCTCGCCCAGCCGGATCGATGTCATGGCACCCTCGAAACGCCGCTGAGCGGCCTCGTCGTCCTGGAGGCGGGCCGCCGGGTGCAAGCGCCGCTGGCCGCGCACCTGCTGCGCCTGCTCGGAGCCGACGTGACCCGCATCGAACCGCCGGGCGGTGACCCGCTGCGCGAGATGCCGCCGTGCAGCGGCGATCTGTCGTCGCGCTGGCTGGCCCTCAACCGGCGCAAGCGGGCGGCCGAATTCGACATCAAATCCACCGCCGACCGGAAGCACCTGCGGGCTCTGGCCGCTGAATCCGATGTCTTCCTGCACAATTGGGCTCCCGGCAAGGCCGAGGTGCTGGAGCTCTCGGCCACCGACATGCCACCCGGCGTCGTTCACGTCTACACCTCCGGATGGTCCGGTCTCGACCTCGGCGATCTGCCGCCCGGCACCGACTTCATGGTTCAGGCCCGCACCGGCCTCGCGGAACTGGTCGGCCCGCCGTGTGCGCCGCCCGCGCCCTCGCTGATGACCCTGCTCGATGTGCTCGGCGGCATCCTCGGAGCGGAGGCCGCCGTCGCCGGACTGCTGCTGCGGCAGCGCGACCGCACCGGTGCCACGGTCGAGAGCAGCCTGTTGAGCGCCTCGAATACGCTGCGCCGCTGCGGTGTCCGCCCGCAGACGGCGGATCGGCAGCCGATTCCCGACGGGGCCGGCTGGACGACCGGCACCGTGGCGGTCGCCACCGATCTCGGCGACCTGCTCACCGATGCGCGCTTCGCCGCGGTGATCGGCCGCGACGAATTCGGCTGCCCCGCCTTGAGCACCCCGTGGCGGATCTCGTGAGCGGCATCGAAAGAGCGGTCGCGCACTGGTATTCGGACCTGGTGCCCGCCGAGCTCCGGAATTCCTGGGCGCGAGCCGGGTACTACCCCGGCCGTGACATCTACACGCTCTACGCCGCGCGGTGCGCACAGCATCCGGACAAGCCCGCAGTGATCGACGCCGACGGCACCGTCACCTACGCCGAACTCGATGAACAGGCCCGACGGCTGGCGGCCGGTCTGTCCGGGCTCGGCGTGACCGCTGAAGACGTTGTCGCCGTGCAGCTTCCGAATGGCCGTCTGGCGTGTGCCGCGGACCTGGCCATCGCCGCGCTGGGGGCGGTCGCGCTGCCGTTCCCGGTGGGACGCGGCGGCCGGGAAGCGGCGAGCCTGCTGCGACGCTCCGAAGCCGTCGCCGTCATCACCCTGGCCGAACACAATGGCTTCCCCTGTGCCGCACGCATCCGCGAAATGGCGGCCGAGCTCCCCGCACTCCGCGCGGTCGTCGCCGTCGGGCGGCACGTCGCGCGCGGCTGCGTGCCCGTGCATGCCCTGCTCGCCACCGACGCGTGCGAATTCCGCGCCCGGACCGTGGATCCCGACGGCCCGGCCCGGATTCTGGTCACCTCCGGTTCGGAGGCCGAGCCGAAAATGGTGCTCTACTCGCACAATGCGCTGGCGGGCGGGCGCGGGGCCATGCTGGCCGCGCTGCACGAGGATCCGGCTGCCATGCGCAATATGTTCCTGGTTCCGCTCGCCTCGGCGTTCGGTTCCAGCGGCACATCGGTCACCCTGGCCACCCTGGGGGCGACGCTGGTAGTGCAGCCCAGGTTCGAGCCCGCCGCGACGCTCGCCATGATCGAAAGGGCCGCTCCCACACATCTGCTCGGCGTCCCGACCATGCTGCGGATGCTGCTCGATCATCCGGGCGTCGCCACCGCGGACCTGTCGAGCCTGCGGGCGGTGGTGGTCGGCGGCTCCGCCCTCGACACGCCGACCGCCGTGCGTGGTCGCGAAGTGCTGGGCTGCCCGGTGATCAACCTCTACGGATCTGCCGACGGCGTCTCCTGCCACACCGCCCTCGACGATCCGCCCGAACGCGCCACCACCGCTGGCCGTCCCCATCCGGCCGTCGCTGAAATCCGGGTCGTGGACCGGGAATTCAACACCCTGCCACCAGGCTCGGTAGGGGAGATCGTGTCCCGCGGGCCGATGTCGCCGATGTGCTACGTCGACGACGCCGAACTGGATCGCACGCTGCGCACCCCCGATGGCTGGACCCGGACCGGCGACCTCGGCGTCCTCGATCCGGACGGATACCTGACGATCGTGGGCCGCAGCAAGGACGTCGTCATCCGGGGCGGGCTCAATATCAGCCCGGCCGAGGTGGAATCGCTACTCCTCACTCATCCGGCCATCACCGACGTGGCGTGTGTGGCGGTGCCGGATCCGCTGTATGGGGAACGGTTGTGCGCCTGCGTCGCTGCCACCGCCGCGCTCACCCTGCGCGATCTCACCGAGCATCTCGCCGAGCGCGGCCTGGAACCGCGCAAGTTCCCCGAGCGCCTGCTCGCACTGCCCGCGCTGCCACTGGGCCCGGCCGGGAAGGTCGATCGCCGCGTCCTGCGGCAGATGGCGGCATCCAACGAAAACCCTTCTGCCTGAAACAAATTCGGTGATCCACCTCACGTGACGGTCGGGAACCGGGGGCGGTCGCATCCGACTAACTGTCCGGAAAACGCAAGTCACAGTTGATGAAGGACCATTCGTGAGGGAAATCCAGAATTCCGTCGTGCGTCGCGGCGCCCGTGGCGCGGGCCGGGTGGTCTGGGTTTCGGTTATCGCGACCGCCGATATCACCGAGACGCCGGACGGCACTGTCGGTCCCAACAACGGTCCGGTGAACCAGGCCGGCTCCAACAACTCGTCCACGCACGGCGCCTCGCAGATCAGCACCGGTTATATCGTCGGCTGCCAGGTGAGCATCGGCGAGGAGGCCGTCTCGGCGGGGATCTCGGGCTCGCTCAGCCTCAACGGCGGCAGCCTCGGCGGGTCCATCGGCGTGAATCTCGGCCCCGGCCAGGTGAAATTCGTGCAGATCGACTACAAGGACATCCTGAAGGCGGGCACCTACTCGGTGGAATACCGGGACGCCGAAATCCAGATCCAGGGCTGCGCGGGCTACGCCCAGGCGCGGGCGTACACCGTGGTCGAGATCATCGGTGACCACTACTCCAAGACCACCCCCTACGGGCAGCCGTTCAGCATCGGCTGACCTCGCGGCCGACATCGCCAATTCACGTCTCGCATCAGCGAATTCGATACCCAGAGGGAAATCATCATGCATTTCCGTAAGACCGCGGCCCGAATGGCCGGAATCGGCGCCGCCGCCACCGTCGCCCTGGGCCTGTCCGCCGCCGGGGCGGCCCACGCCGACACCTTCGTGCCCCTGCCCGGCGGCCACCTGACCCAGACCCTGTCCGACGGCACCGTCATCGACGTGACGCTGACCGGTGAATCCGCCACCATCAGCCCGTCGATGGGCGCGACACCCGTGCACCGCAATGCTTGGGCGTCCGGCGCCGTCTCGGTGCAGCTGTCCGGAACCACTGCCATGGGCGGCCGCATCGACCCCGGATATGTCGTCGGCTGCCAGGTCGCCATCGACGGCGGCGGCGTGAACGGCGGCCCGAGTGTCGGGGCCAGCTGGGACAACCAGGGCAATGTCACCCCGCAGGCGGGTGTCAACGGCGGCGGCAACCTCAGCCTCGGCCCGGGTCAGGCCCAGGCCTTCCACCTGCTGGACCTGGAACAGCCCGACGACTTCGGCCGCGAGACCCACCGCTGGCGCAATGAATTCCACGGTCCGAACGGCAGCGTCAGCTGGTCCGACGAGACCATCGGCCTGTCGGGTTGCGGTGGCTACGCCCAGGCCCGCTCGTTCGTGAACGTCGAAGTGGAAACCGATACCGTCAAGACCTGGGTCACGCTCTGGGGACAGCCATTCAGCCTCGGGTAACCGAGCGGACCCGGGGGACTGCCAGAGAGGAATCGGTAATGAGTACACGGTTCGGTGTCATACCCAGGATCGCCGGATTCCTGCTCGTGCTCGCGGTCGTGTTCGGCGCGGCCTGGGCGGTCGGCACATGGACTGCTCCCGGCCACTCCGGGCCGCCGGCTCCGACGACGACAGCGCGTCACGGCCACAGCCACTGAGAAGACACGCGGCCGACGGGTGCGTGCCCAGGTAGGGCGTACCGGTCGGCCGCGGTGCGGATCGGGTAATGCGTCAGGACTTGCGGCGGGCGAATCCGAGGCCGAGGCCGCCGAGCAGGCCCAGTGCACCCAGCACGATGCCGATGCTGCCGAGCCAGCGGGCCGTCGTGTCCTTCTCCGACTGGGACTGCGGCATCGCGGTCTTGATATCGCCGTGACCGGCCGTCCCGGACTGCTTCGGAGCCAATTGCAGTACCGGAGCCGGATTCTCGGGCTCGGAGCCACCCGACGAGGTCTGGTCCCACTTCACGACCTGCCCATCCGCATAGGTCTGGGTGGCGGGCATGGTGATCGAATCGGTATCGGGCAGGCCGTCGGCCAGCACGGCGAAGGACCCGAACTGTCCCGGGCCGATGCCGCCGCCCGCGTCCGCATTCCAGGTGACGCCGGTGACCTTGCGATCGGCGTCGCGCGAGACCTCCGCGCGCCAGCCCGGCATCGCCTGGGTGTTCACCTCCGTCAGCGCCGGGAATTGCACGGTCAGTGCGGTGGTCGGACTGCCGGTGGCCGACTCGTTCGGCACCCGGAACGTCAATACGGCCGAACCGCCGCGGGCGGCATCGGGCCCGGAGACGCTGACATGGGCACCCGCGGGTGCGGCCGCGATCACGACCGCCGCGGCCGCGGCGACACCGGTGAACCCGGCTCGATACATCCATGAATTCTTCATCGAAACGGTCACTCCTTCGTCTGAACGGGATCGGAGACAACCTTGTGCTCTCCGTAGACTATGTCACCAATTCAGAGCGGATATCTATAACTCGCCGCCCGGTGTCCAACCAGTTGGGCCGGCCGCCGAATCTCTACCGTTCAGAAGCGAATTGGTCTTGTGATCGAGTTGATTTCGAGGCGCGGAAGGGATTTCGGGAATTCCGGGCGAGCGGTTATAGTCTTCGCGAATCCATTCCGCTCTGGCTTGTCTGTGAAGGTTGTCGACGATGGTCGTGCTCGCGTGTGCCGGCGCTCCGTCGCGTGACCGAATACGTGGCAGCCTGGCCGGAATTCTGTGTGGCCTATTGGCTATAGCGGCCCATGGCTTCGAGGGTGCCCTGCCGCATTCGGCGGCACTGACACTGCTTCTGGTGGTCAGCGGTGCCGTCGGCGCCGCGGTCGGATCTCCCGCCGGGCGCGGGCGGGTCCGGCTCGTCGCGGTGCTCGGAGCAGGGCAGTTCCTCGCGCACAATGCGCTGATGATGGCGACCGTCGCGGATCATTCGCACGCCACCGTCGAAGGGTCCGGCGTGGCCGGATGGACGATGCTGGCCGCGCATGCCGTGGCAACCGTGCTCGCCGCATTGCTGATCGCGGCGGTGGAGCGTGTCTACGCTGCGGTGTCGCGCGCCTTCTGGTCGCTGCTCGCTCACTTCGAATCGCTTGCGCCGGGTGATGATCGGCTGGTCCGCACACCTGACGCGCACGTCCGGCCGCCCGGTGTGCTGCTGCTCGGCGCCATTTCCCGGCGTGGCCCGCCGACCTCTTCCGCCCTCGCGACCGCGCTCTGATCCGGGTAGGCCCGGGTACGCGTGCGTCCGAGGCTGCCTTGTGCCCGTCGCGGATACGTAGTCCGCGCCGGAAGGATATCGGTGCGCCCATTTTCGGTCCGGCTCACGGCTGCGTAAATCGTGCCGTGAGAAATTCTCCCGCGGCCGTATGTAATTGACTTCTGTGCACTGATATCGAAATCGCGCGGTGTCGATCGTTTTATCGACCATTGGCAATTCGTGCTGCGCGCATGACGGATTCGTGCTGCCGTCGACCTTTCCGGTCGGCGTGTGGAAGGGAAATGCTTTGGCGAGCAACAAATTCACGTGGCCCGGTCGCGGGCTGCCCCGGCTGCGGCCCGCGTTCACGGTGCTGGCTGCGGCGTTGATCGGCGCGACGGTGCTGGGCACCGGAGTGGCCGACGCGCACTCGCACATCACGCATGCCGAGCCGGCCGATGGTGCGGTGCTGCAGGCGGGTCCGCCGCAGGTGAGCGTCACCTTCAACGAGAAGGTGGACGATCCGGAATTGGCGGTCAGCGGTCCGGACGGCAACACCTGGTCCGTCGGCGATGTGCACGTCGACGGTCGCACGCTCAGTGTCGATCTGGCCCCGCTGGGCCCGGCCGGGGTGTACACCACTCACTTCACCGTGACCTCCAAGGACGGTCACCGCATCGAGGGGCAGCGCACGTTCACGCTGGCCCAGCCCGGTGACGGCACCGCACCGCAGCAGTAGTTCCCCTCCTCCCCACAGCTTTTCGTCTCGCGGACCGGAGTTCGCGAGGAAGGACATGCCCTGATGAAGACCCTGAACAAGTTCACCGCCACCGCCGCGCTCGCCGTCGCCGCACTCGCCATCACCACCGGCACCGCCGCCGCCGACGCCCCCGCGACCCAGGAACGGCCGGGCAGCACCATCAGCACCGACGTCGTCCCCGGCATCCACTACACCGCCAATGTGGTGGATCACTCCGTCGTGCTGCGCACCGACGCCGGCCGGATCAATGTGCGCGGCAGCCAGTTCGAGGTGCTCGACGCCGACGGCAAGCTGGCCTTCGGCATGCCGCTGACCTACCAGCTGGACAAGAAGGACTGGCCGATCGCCGCGCAGGTCGACGCGGACGGCAAGACCATCACCCTCACCCCGAGCGCCGACCCCGCGCAGGCCACCCCCGCCGCCGAGGTCGCCCTGAAGCCGATCTTCTCCGAGGACGACCTGAACGACGCGCTCGGCGTGGCGGGCACCCAGATCGGCCTGGCCACCGCGATCGGCGGCATGCTCGGCGCGGCCATCGGGCTCGCGGGCGGCTGTATCGCAGGTGCGGTCGTCGGCACCACGCTGATGCCGCCGGCCTTCCTGGTCGGCGCGCCCGGCGGCTGCATCGCGGGCGCGGGCGTGGGCGCCGGTCTCGGCACCGCCATCGGCACCCTCGCCATCGGCGCGCCGGTGACCGTGGTCAGCCTGATCCAGATGTACAACACCCTCACCAACAGCCAGAATTGATCCGCGTCCCGGGTGTCCCGCGTCGCCGGGACACCCGGGCACGGCGAATTCGGCTCCCTCCGAACGGATTTCCCGCCATGGCTCTCTCCTTCGTTTCCCGGACCGCCATTACGGCCGCGATCAGCGCCGCCGCCCTGCTCACCGGCGCGGGTGTCGCCTCCGCGCACGTCACCGTGTCCGCCCCCGACGCCGTCCAGTCCGGCGACGCGGTCCTCACCTTCCGCGTCCCCAACGAGTCCGGCACCAATGGCCAGACCACCGCACTGACCGTTCAGTTCCCGTCCCTGCTGTCGGTCGACGCCCAGCCGATTCCGGGTTGGAAGTCGGTCATCACCAAGGACGCCGGCGGCAAGGTCACCGCCGTCACCTGGACCGCCGATCCCGGCGCGGGCATCGCACCCGGCCAGTTCCAGCAGTTCCAGGTCCTCGCCGACGACCTGCCCGACCAGGACCACCTCACCTTCCCGGCCACCCAGACCTACTCCGACGGCGAGGTCGTGAAATGGGATCAGGCCGAGAACCCGGACGGCACCGAACCCGAACGCCCGGTCCCCACACTGGATCTCGCGCCGAAGGGCTCCGACCACAAGCCGACCACCGCGGCGACCGCCGACCACGACGCCACCGCCCGCTGGCTCGGCGGCATCGGAATCGCCCTGGCCGCAGGAGCACTCGGCGGCACCGCCTTCGCGACCCGCCGCCGCGCCTGAGAACCCGCCCGCACGGCACCGGTCGTGCCCGTGTCCACCACCGAACACGGGCACGACCTCAGACAACGATGAAGTCCCCGCCCGAGGTTCGTCAGCCGAGGTGGTCGAAGCGGCGCTTCGTGGTGGTGACAGGGGAATTCAGGGTCAGGTCGAGTACGGTGACCGTCACGTCGGTGATGGATCCGGATTGGAATTTGGGCGACTCGCCGAACAGTTGAACGGGATTTACCGTGACGATGGTCTGCTGGGGCTGGCCGATGCAGTTGACCGGGGCGAGGGAGCTGCCGTTGACCCCTGAGCCGAGGTAGGGCGTGGCGCGGACCGTCACCGACAGTTCCGCGCCGAGACCGGAGGTGCACTGGTAGGTAATGCCGATCACGGCATTGCCATTGGTTTCTCGGGCGGTATCGACGGTGAGCGTGGCGGTCGCGTCCGCGGTGCCGGTGGCCAGCACGGTGGTGACGGCGAGCGCGCCGAGTGCGGTGACGAGGGAGCGTGCGTGCACGGTGTTTCCTTGCTGTCCGGACGGCTACCACACGAAGCACCGACGACGCGGCAACCAGCCGATCCGCCGACCCGCATGCCGATTTCAATACCCTTGGCCTGCACTATTTTTCGGATTCCGGCGGTGCCTCGGGAGTGAGGATAGCGGATAGCAAACCAACCGTGACGAACTTTTGAGACATTCACCGGAAATAACTGGTCACCCGACCGACACCGCGGCCCCGCCGGTCAACCCCGCCGGCGACACCCGGCTTCAGGAATCGACGATCACATTGCCTGTGTCTGGCGGAGTCACCCTGGCTCAGAGGGTATTCCGGCCACCGACCGGCCCGTGCAGTATCTGGTGATGGACAGGGCGGTCTCCCTCGCCAAACCGTGGCAATCAAGATCAAGGAGCTCTCAGTGAGGGAACCCGGACATACTTCCACGGTGAGAACTCCCTGAGCTTGATGGTCTTCCGGGAGGTTCAGGCCCGCGCGGTGGTCGGCGGCAACCCGCTAGCCCTTGGGACTTTGTGTTCGGCGCGCCATTGGTTGGGGGTCAGGCCGTAGCGTTGGCGGAAGCGGCGGGTGAAGTGGGTGGGGTCGCGGAATCCGCTGGCGTGGGCGATGGCGGCGATGGAGCGTTGATGTGCGGCGGGGGCGGAGAGCAGGCGGCGGGCGTGGTCGAGGCGGGCGGCAATGAGGCGTTGCTCGAGGCTGATCCCGGCCTCGGCGCACAAGCGGTAGAGGCGTCGCACCGAAATGTGGTGTGCCGCTGCGATGGTCGGCACGTGCAGGTCGGGGTCGGTGGCGCGGCGGCGGGTGAAGTCCAGGATCTGCCGCATCAGCAGGTGGGCGGGGACTGCGGTGCCGTCGCAGGGGCCGTGCTCGGCGGCCGAGATCAGCACTGCGCGAATCAGTTCGATGCACGCATGGCCGAGTTGCTCGGCGGCGGGATCGCCGGTGAGGCCATCGGCACGGTCGATCATGGAGGCCAGTTGCGCGGTGAGGAGTGAGTGCAGGGGGCTGGTGTGCAGGTGTCCGGTCGCGGCGGCGATGGTGTCGCCGGGTAGGTCGAGGTCGTCGGCGTCGAGGAACATCCCGATCGGGGAATCCTGCCCGGACCAATCGAATCGGAGTGGCCGCGAGTAGTCGAACACCTCGCACGCTCCCGGCCGCGTCAGGTATCGGCGGTGCGCGTGTTCGCGGCGACCGGTGCGCGACGGCAGCAGTGACACCGTGAGCATCGAAGTCGGGGAGGCGCGCACGTGCGCGGCGCTGCGGGTGGTCGACATGCCCGGCATATTCGCCCGTAGCAGGGTCACGGGCCCGACCTGCCATGTCTCCACCCGCGCCGACACCGCATCCTGCCCGTGCGCGACTTCGAGTTTCCGATCCGCCCGAAGTGTTGTTTGCTCGAGCGTCGCCACGAGGGCGGGGAGGCGATCTCTAGGCGGCAGGGCGGCCGTGTCGAACACCACGCTCATCAGTCAGCTCCCACCCCGCTCCGTGCGCGATTCCGCGCCCCGTCACCATCGAGGTGCGCGCCGTCGGGCACCCGTGAGCCGGAAGCCTAAACACGTGAATGGCTGATCGTGTGCACCTCCTGAATCCCGGATATTCCTCCCATCACGCCGAAAACCGACAGGTAAACGGGGCATCGTCGGCTCACGGCGCCGTCCCACCGGCTCTCGCTGCCAATTCCGGACGCTCCGCCTGCTCGGCGCATATCGGGCGCTCCGAAGCGGGTCCGGCCTCGAATACGTGGGGTCGCGTGCCCGTGCCTTCCGACCGGGCACGCCACCTTCGGTGAATTCGCCCTGTGCACAGCATGATTCGACCTTCCGCCCTTCCTTCCGTGAAAGGACCCCAGCGTCATGTCCGCCCGCGCAGTCCTCGTGATCGTGGCCCACGTTCTGTTCGCCGCCGCGGCCGCACCCGCCGCCGCCGCACCGCTCCGGTCGGGCGGGTACCGGATCTTCCTCGAGGCCCAGCCCGCCTACACACTGCGGCCCGTCGTCGCCGCGGCCGACATCGCCGATGTGCGAACGAGTGTGGACGAGGGCGCGGACACCAACCGGTGGGAGCCGGTCCTGATCGGGTACCGGCCCGCCGGGCCGGTGTTCCAGCTCCTCAACTCCTCGACCAGGCTGTGCCTGCACCCCGTTCGGCTCGACTCGCTGACCTACTCCGTCGGCCAGAACGTATGCGGCGTCGCCGACACCGGCCTGTGGTACGTGAGCGAGACCAACGGCAACCGTCGCGTCAGTCTCGCCTCCGACCCCAGCCGAACCCTCTACGGCGACACCACCTCCACCACACCCGTCGCACTGCTCGGGACCATCGGCGACGAGCCACGCGCCCGCTGGATCTTCCGCCACCTCTGACCCGGCCGCCCGCCGGCGGGATGTATCCCGACCGGCGCAACGGTGCGGTGGCGGCCGGGCCGTGCCGCGCGACCCCACCGACGCCCGGCGCGAACCACGGCGCCACAGCCGAAACCCCCACTGCGATGGGCATTCCCGGCGCCGACGGGCACGAGTATCCAGATTGCGTTCACTGATAGTCCCGCTGCGGCCGGCCGCTGGGTCCCCTGCAGGTGGGTGGTTCGGTGGCGACCGGCCGCAGCGGGTGGGCCGGGGAAGGCGGCTCATTGCGTTCCCGCAGCCCGCTACGAGGCTGCCAATATCGCTGGCCGTTGCCAACAGCTGTGCCTGCACCACCATCGGCCCACACTGTCACCGGCCGTTCCTGCTGTTCTGAGAGCAACGGGCATCTTCGGCCAGGTGACCTGCGTCGAAGTCCGGGGCGACATCGTTGGTGGGCGGGTCGTCGATCTGATCGGTGATCCGCGGGGGTGTTACGGTGCGGCAGAACGTAGTTCGATCTGGATTCGTCGCCGATCCCCGCGATCGACGGGCGTCGGCGTGAGTGGGCGTGATCGGAGGAGCCGGTGCTTGCTGGCAAGGTTTGTGTGATCAACGGTGCCGTCGGCGTGATCGGTCAGGCTGTCGCCGAGAGATTTTCCCGTGAGGGTGCGGTGGTTGTCGGCGTCGACAAGGTCGAGCATTCGGTCGGCGACAGGTCGATGCGGGCCGACCTTGCCGATGAGCCGCAGGTTGAGGCGATGTACGACGCGGTCGTGCGTGAGCACGGCCGACTCGACGTCATCTACAACAACATGGGACTGATGGATGCCGGTGACCACTCGGCGCTGGATACCAGCCTGGAGACCTGGCGGCGAGTCCAGGACGCCAATCTGACCAGCATCTTCCTGTCCTGCAAACACGGCATCCCGTACCTACGGGACACCGAGCCGGTCGGCGGGTCGGTCATCAATGCCGCATCGTTCCTGTCCGCGCTGGGGTCGGCGACCGCCCCGATGGCCTACACGGCCGCGAAGGCCGCCGTCGTCCAGTTGACCAGGGACCTCGGTGTTCATCTCGCGCGCAGCGGCATCCGCGTGAACGCCGTGCTGTTCGGTCCGATCGAGACACCGGCACAGCGCGCGGTCTTCGACCGCAATCCAGGAGCCCTGGACAAACGCCTGGTGCACTGGCCGATGGGCCGATTCGGCACCCTCGACGAGGCAGCCGGCGCGATAGCCTTTCTGGCAAGCGACGATTCCGGCTTCCTCACCGCCGCCGCTCTCCCGCTCGACGGCGGCATCACCGAAGCCTTCACCGTCCCGGACTGACAGTCGAGAACTCCCGAGCGTTCCAGCCGAAGTTGATCGGCATACACCGCGTAGATGCTCGGCCCTTGGCGAAGTCATCGATTGGCAGTGCCGGACCGCCGACGCGGTGGCGTCCGGGTTTCTCTACGGTTGGAGACGACGGTGTCCGCGTCTGATCAGCCAGGCGAGGATCCGGTGGAAACATCGGGACCCGGCCGAAACTCCGGGGGCCCGGAGGGTGCAGGGTCGCGTTGAGGGCGCTCTGCTGCGGAGCAAGGAGTGCATGAGACGTGGCTGACGCGACCGATTCCGCGCGTCTGGATCTGGAAGCTTATCTCCCTCGGCTGACGGCGCGGGGGGTGATTCTCAGTCTCCTGGTGAGCAATCATCCGACGCGACCGACGCCAGCGCAGGTCGTGCGGGCGGCGGGTGCGTTCGGTATCAAGGAATCTGCGGCCCGGGTTGCGTTGAGCCGGATGGTTTCCGGCGGCGACCTGACGCGCACGCACGAGGGATTCCGATTGAGCGAACCGCTCCTCGAACGCCGACAGCAGGTGTTGCATGAGGTCGAGCAGGAGACGTGCCCATGGAACCGTGACTGGGAGGTCGTCGTGGTGGCGGGCACCGGGCGTGATCCGGGGGATCGCGCCACACTCCGGACCCGGCTGACTCGCCTTCGCCTGGCGGAACTGCGCGAAGGGGTCTGGTTGCGTCCCGCCAACCTGACACGATCGCTCGAGCTCGGGGACGCGCCGGTGGAGATCTTCGTCGGCCGACCTGGGCGCCCCGCCGATGAACTGCTCGAACTGCTGTGGGACCTGCCCGCGTGGGAGGCGCAGTCGCAAAGGCTGCTCGAGTTGATCGAACGGGCCGAGAGCACGGTGGATCGCTTCACTGTCGCCACCGCGATTGTCCGCCACCTTCTCACCGATCCTCTTCTGCCACAAGAGCTTCGACCGGTTCAGTGGACGGCTGACCGCCTGCACGAGGTCTGGATCGCCTACCAGGACGAGTTCGTGTCGATCCCGGAGGTGGGGCACGCGAACTAATCGGATATTACTGATTGACTTCGACTGTTCGGAAAACGTAATGTCCGAATTGGGCAGTCGAAGGAGGCAGTCATGCAGACACACGAGGTGTTCAACCAGTCCGTACCGCTCTACGGCCACAACGTCGCAGACGATGCGACCCTGCTCGACGCACTCGTCCGCGAGGGAGCCGAGTGGGCGGTCGACGATATCGGCCGGTTGGGGCAGCTCGCCGGTACCGAACAGGTCCAGGAATGGGGGCGGCTCGCGAATGAGAATCCGCCGACCCTGCGGCCGTACGACCGATTCGGTCACCGCATCGACGACCTCGAGTTCCACCCCGCGTGGCACGAACTGATGTCCGCGGCGGTCGCCAACGGCCTGCACGGCACCCCGTGGAGCGATCCCCGGGCCGGTAGCCACGTGGCCCGGGCGGCGAAGTTCTATGTCTGGAGCAATGTCGAAGCCGGTCACACCTGCCCGATCTCGGCGACCTACGCTGCGGTGCCCGCACTGCGCGACGCCCCCGAACTGGCGGCGATCTACGAACCGCTGCTGTCGAATTCCCGCTACGAGGGCGGCTTGCGGACTCCGCTCGACAAGCCCGGCCTGCTGGCGACGATGTCGATGACCGAGAAGCAGGGCGGCTCCGACATTCGCGCCAACACCACCCGCGCCACCGCGCAGCCGGACGGGACCTACCGGATCGTCGGCCACAAGTGGTTCACATCGGCGACCATGGCCGACCTCTTCCTCGTCCTGGCGCAGACAGACGCGGGCGTCACCTGCTTCCTGGTGCCGCGGGTCCTCGAGGACGGCACCCGTAACAATGTTCGCCTGATGCGCTTGAAGGACAAGCTGGGCAATCGATCGAATCCTTCTGCGGAGATCGAATACGAGAACGCCCTCGCGTGGCGGATCGGCGACGAAGGCCGGGGCGTGCCGACGATCATCAAGATGGTCAACATGACTCGGCTCGACTGCCTGATCGGGGCAGCGTCGGGCATGCGTCGCGGTGTCACCCAGGCGGCACACCACGCTACGCACCGGAAGGCGTTCGGCAACTACCTCATCGATCAGCCTCTGATGCGCAATGTCCTGGCGGACCTGGCGGTCGAGTCGGAGGCGGCGTCGCTGCTGATGATGCGTCTCGCGGGAGCGCACGACCGGGCGGTGCGCGGGGACGAGGCGGAGTCGACCTTCCTGCGGCTGGCGCTGGCGGTCGGCAAGTACTGGGTGTGCAAGCGGTGGCCCGCACACGCTGCCGAGGCAATGGAGTGTTTCGGCGGCAACGGCTTCATCGAGGAGTCGCAGATGCCGCGCCTGTTCCGGGAGTCTCCACTCAACGGAATCTGGGAGGGCAGCGGCAATGTCGCGGCGCTCGACGTGCTGCGCGCGATGGGCAAGAACCCGCATACGGTCGACGCCTTCTTCGCTGAAGTCGCGCTCGCCGGGCCGGAACCGAGTATCGAGCGCGCGGCGAACGAAATCCGGACCCAGTTGGCGGATCTCGCTGACGCGGAGGTCCTCGCGCGCCGGGTGATCGAACGAATGGCGCTGGTTCTGCAAGCGTCGCTGCTGGTTCGGTCCGGCAATCAGGCGGTGGCGGACGCGTTCATCGTCACCCGGCTCGACGGCGACCGCGGCAGCGTGTACGGAACTTTGCCTCGCGGTGTGGATTTCGCGGCGATTCTCGATCGCGTCACCCCGAAGGCCGGCTGAGCCCGCCGAGCACGGCTCACCAATCAAGTCGAAGGAGTCGAGGAATGCAGGGAATCGGTGAGTGGGCCAGCCGGCGGGCGCAACTCGGTGGTGACAAGATCGCGTTCGTGTCCGGCGATCGCTCATGGACCTACCGTGAGTTCGACGACCGCACGAACCGGTTGGCGAATCAGCTGAGGGATCGTTTCGGCATCCGGCGCGGCGATCGAATCGCCGCGGTCGTGCCGACCTCCGTCGAGTGTCTGGAGATCCTGTTCGCCACCGCGAAGCTCGGCGCGATCTTCACGCCGATCAACGTCAGGCTGACCGCACCCGAGATCGCTTACGTGCTAGGCGATCTCGGTGCGAATCTGCTCTTCGTCCATGCCGCATTCCCGGAGGCCCAGCGCGCGGCGAAGGAACCGGGCACACACGTCCGTGAGATCGTCGTCCTGGGCGACGACTACGCCGCACTCGTGGCCACCGCCGATCCCGAGCCGGTGACGCCGATCGCTCAGCGTCACGACGTGGCCGTGATCATGTACACCTCGGGGACCACCGGTCGCCCCAAGGGGGCGATGATCACGCACGAGAATCTGCGGGCGAATGCGGCCGCGGTCGTCGCGGCCTTCGGTTTGCGGTCGTGTGATGTCACCGTGACGGCACTTCCGATGTTCCATATCGGAGGTCTGGGGCTCTACACGTTGCCCTTTATCTATGTCGGAGCCCGGAACGTGATCATGCCGTCGTTCGATCCGGTGGCGGTCCTCGACGCCGTCGAGGCCGAGCGGGCGACGCAGTTACTGCTGGTGCCGACCATGTGGCAGGCCGTGATGGAAGTGCCCGATCTGGAACGCTACGACCTGTCCTCGCTGGCATGCGCTCTCACCTCCGGTGCGCCCGCGCCTCGCCCGGTACTGGACTTCCTTGCGCGCAGCGGTATTCCGTTCCGCGAAGGATTCGGGATGACGGAATGCTCGCCCTCGGTGGCGCTGCTCGATTCCGAACACGTCCGTGAGAAGGCCGGTTCGATCGGGCGACCGTTGTTCGGTATCGAAACCAGACTTGTCGACGACGCGGACCGCGACGTTCCGGTGGGCACGGTCGGTGAGCTGCTCGTGCGCGCCGACAACGTATTCGCCGGTTACTGGATGCGCCCGGAGGAGTCGGCCCGTGCGCTCCGCGATGGTTGGTTCCACAGCGGCGACCTGGGTTTCGCCGACCAGGAGGGGTTCATCACGCTCGTCGACCGGAAGAAGGACATGGTCATCAGTGGCGGTGAGAATGTCTACTCTCGGGAAGTCGAACTCGCGATCTCCTCGATGCCGGGCATCCGTGACGTTGCGGTCGTCGGCACACCCCACGAGAAATGGGGTGAGACGCCCGTCGCGTGCATCGTGCTGGACGATGGCGTGAAGGTAACCGTCGACGAGGTCATCGCCTTCGCCCGGCAACGACTGGCGGGCTTCAAGACGCCGACCCGGGTCGTCTTCCTCGATGCACTGCCGACGACCGCCACGGGAAAGGTCCAGAAGAACGTGCTCCGCGACCGCCTTCTCCCCGAGGCGATCTGACCGACTACATCGGTCTGCCGTGAACTGTTCGGGTTTCGGCAGAGCGTCCGGGGTGCGCGATTGCAGGGCGAATGTGCGTATGCACATCGTAGACGGGTCGAGCGCCTATTCATCGTGTGATACCGCACCTCCAGAATTGCATGTGCACATTGCAGGCGCTGGAGAAACCATGGACAACGTTCTTCATTCGGGTCGCCGGATGGAGCCGGTTCGCTGGTCCGCCCCGACCGCGCCACAGCGGGCGAAGCAGCAGCTGAGTTCGCTGCCGATGCCCGCGCTGCGTCGAATCGACCTTCCGGGTGAGGGACCCGAGGATGTCGTTATCGGTGCCGACGGCTTGGTCTACACCGGCACCGCCGACGGCGCGATACTTCGCGTCGACATCATCTCGGGTGTGGTCGATCAGGTGGCCGATACCGGCGGTCGCCCATTGGGATTGCACGCCGGGCCCGACGATTCGCTGCTCGTCTGTGACGCCTACCGCGGACTGTTGCGCTGGGGCGGGCTCGGGCAAACGCTCGAGGTGCTGGTCGACGCTGTCGACGGTGAGTCGTTGAACTTTGCGAGCAATGTCGTGCAGGACCCCGACGACGGGACGATCTATTTCACCGCATCGTCCCGTCGCTGGACCGAAGCCGAATGGATGGGTGATCTGCTCGAGCATTCGGGCACCGGCAGGTTGCTGCGCCCGCTCTACGACCGGCAGCTGGCCACCATGGGACGCCGCACCGCGGCCGCCGCCGAAGGCTCTCACGAAGGGAACCGGACCACTCGATGAGCAAGGGAACGATCGTCATTATTGCGGCTTCCGTGATGACATGATGGCCGTGTGCGCGTACTTGTCACCGGAGCGAACGGTTACCTCGGGCGTGCTGTCGTCGAAGCCCTTCACTCTGTTGGGCACGAGCCCGTCGCGATGGTTCGCGCTCATGGGCCGGCGATTCCGGGCGCAGCCGATGTTCGAGTGGCTGACTTGCTCGACGACAAGGCGGTCCGCGACGCGGTAGACGGCGTAGACGCGATCTGTCACCTCGCCGGGTTGACGCGAGCCCGCGAATCGGTCGGCGAACCATTGCGCTACTTCCGCGTGAATACCGCCGGAACGCTGTCGGTGCTCGGAGCCATGGTCGACGCGGGGGTCCGCGGGATAGCTTTCGCATCGACCGGGGCCATCTATGGCACGCCGGATGTGCAGCCGATGACAGAGGACATCGGTGATGCGCCGCCTCATCCATACGCCGGCAGCAAGCTTGCGGCTGAGCTGGCCATCGAGGCCGCCGCCAGTAGCAAGGCACTGGCGGCGGTAATTGTTCGACTGTCGAATATCGCGGGCGGTGCGGACGGGGATTCGAGTCGGCTGATACCGCGCGCGTTGACTGCTGCATCCGAGCGTTCGGCGTTGACCGTCAACGGTGATGGCACCGCCGTTCGCGATTACCTGCACGTCATGGATGCGGCCCGAGCCTTCGTGGCATGTATCGAGCACCTCCCGCCCGTTGGCGCCGCTACCCGCTACAACATCGGCAGCGGACGGGGTACGAGTGTGCTCGACGTGGTTGCCGCGGTGGAACGAGTAACCGGCCGACCTGTTGCACTCGAGCATCGTTCGGCGGCAGCGGAACCTGCGGTGTTGATCAACGACCCGACCAAGGCGATGACCGAAATCGGCTGGAAGCCAACGCATTCCGATATCGATGACATCGTTCGCGATGAATCACGGGCGCTTTTGGAAGAATCCTGAAACTCCGCTGGTGAGTGGAAAAGCCCGGCTGTGACGACGACTTGCAGTCGATTCGGGTGGAGAGGGCCATGTCTTCGCCCGGAGTCGGGGACGTCAATCTCGTGAGACGGCACAGCTGGAGGACGATGGTGCCCATGGAGAGCAGACTGATCGAGGTGGAGACGGGCCGTCGCGAGGTTGTCCACGACCTCACATCGCAGTGTGCAGCTTTTCTGCGTGAGACGGCGACGGAATCTGATGGGTTACTTCACGTATTCGTGCCGCACGCGACCGCGGGCATCGCACTGATCGAACTCGGTGCAGGAAGTGACGATGACTTACTCGCCGCTCTGCAGGACCTGCTGCCCGCCGACGATCGCTGGCGGCACGCACACGGCTCCCGCGGACACGGGCGCTCACATGTCATGCCCGCGCTGATTGCGCCCTATGCCAGCATTCCGGTGTTGCGCGGCGAAATGGCGCTGGGGACTTGGCAATCGGTCGCCATCGTGGATCTCAATGTCGACAACCCGGTGCGCCACGTGCGGTTGTCCTTCCTGGCCGGCTGAGCCGAAGCCGGATTTGTCCCGGCAGGTACGGATTCGGTGGAGGTGTAGGCACGACGGTGTCCCGGGTCACATCGCTGTTCTGTTACAGGGACGGGGCCGTCGGTGTCTTGTGTTCGTTCGGTGCGCAGCACGGAACATCAGCGGTGCGAACGCCCGCACCGCCGTGATTGCTCCTGCAGAAGAACGGAAATCATCATGAGCAAGGTCTGGTTTGTTACCGGCTCCTCCCGTGGCCTGGGCCGCAACTTCGTCGAGGCCGCCCTGTCCCGCGGTGACAAGGTCGCCGCGACCGCCCGGAACGCCGAACACCTTGCCGGACTGGCCGCCACCTACGGCGACGCGGTGCTTCCGCTACAGCTGGACGTGACCGACAGGTCGGCGGTGTTCGCGACTGTAGAGCGCGCCGAAGAACACTTCGGTCGTCTCGACGTCATCGTGAACAATGCCGGTTACGGCGTACTGGGTGCTGTGGAGGAGCTGAGCGAGCAACAGTTGCGAGATCAGTTGGAGACCAACCTGTTCGGTGCGGTTTGGGTTGTTCAGGCGGTGCTACCGCAGCTGCGCGAGCAGGGTGGCGGGCACATTGTTCAGATCTCCTCGGTCGGCGGCGTGGCCGCGTGGCCGCTCGGTGGCGCCTACCACGCGTCGAAATGGGCGCTGGAAGGTCTGAGCGAGTCTCTCGCGCAGGAGGTTGCGGGCTTCGGCATCAAGGTGACTGTGGTCGAACCGAGCTCGTACGCGACCGAGGGGGCCGCCGGCGCCGTTCACGCCGAGATCGACCCACAGTATGCCGATCTCCGTGCGGCTTTCGCCACCTACGCGCAGACGCTCGACCAGGGTGACCCGGCCGCTGCGGGGCGGACACTGCTCGAGATCGTCGACAGCGACAACCCACCGCTGCGGGTGTTCTTCGGGGCGCAGGGCAACGAGATCGTTCCGCAGGTCTACGCCGACCGGCTCGCGACCTGGGCCGACTGGCACAAGATCGCGATCGAGGCGCAAGGTCACACCCCCGCAGCCTGATTCGTCGACATGCCCGCGGAAAGGCAACGCCCCCACCCGAATCGAGAGCGCTTCTCGAGTTGGAAGGGGGTTTCGCCGTTCGTGACCAGTGTGAATCACGGCCGTACCTGCCCTGGTGACCTGCATCACGTGTTGTTATGTCGAGGTGGCGGGCGGTGTCACGAGGACATGAGTGAGCACAACAGCAGCTGTACGAAGGTCGTGGTGATCGGTGGCGGCTACGCCGGAACCGTGGCGGCCAACCGTCTGCGGCAGCGCGACGACGTCGAGATCACCGTGGTCAACTCTCGTCCGCGGTTCGTCGAGCGCCTGCGGTTGCATCAGTTCGTGGCCGGAACAGGTGAGGTCGCGATCGACTACGACACGCTGCTCGGTGCGGGCGTGCGGTTGGTGGTCGACGACGCCATTCGAATCGATACGGCCGCACGGACCGTGGAGTTGGCATCCGGCCGCGCGTTGGACTACGACTACGTCGTCTACGCGGTCGGCAGTACTGCGGCGGTGCCCGCCTCCGTACCCGGAGCAGTCGAATTCGACTACCCCATAGCGGAATTGGAGCACGCGGAGCGGCTGCGCGCCGTCATCGCGGGGTTGTCCGCGGCGGCGATCACCGTCGTCGGTGCGGGGCTGACCGGGACCGAGACGGCGGCCGAGCTCGCCGAACAGGGCCATCGGGTCACGCTGGTCTGCGGCGATAGATTGGCCCCGACGTTCTCCGAGCGAGGGAGGCGGTTGGTGGCCAAATGGATGGCCAGGAATGGGGTCGAGGTGCTCGAGCGGACGCGGGTGGCCCAGGTCCTGCCGGATGGGGTCGTATTGGCCGACGGCAGGGCGGTACCCGGTACGGCCACCATTTGGACCGCCGGATTCGGTGTTCCGGACCTGGCTGCACGCAGCGGCCTGCACACCGACGCACTCGGTCGACTCCTCACCGACGAGACACTGACCAGCGTCGACGACGACCGGATCGTTGCGGCCGGTGACGCCGCCGCGCCGTCCGGAGTGCCACTGCGGATGAGCTGCCAGGCCGCCGGGCCGCTCGGCGCTACGGCCGCGGACACCATACTGGCCGGCATCAGCGGTGTTCGGCCCGCAGTGCTGGATCTGGCGTTCCTGGGTTCCAATGTCAGCCTCGGCCGCCGGGCCGGCATCGTGCAGTTCGCCCGCAAGGACGACACCGCTGTGAACGCATACCTCGGCGGCCGTATCGGCGCGCCGATCAAGGAGACGGCCACCAAATGGACGGTGTCGGGAATCCGATGGGAAGCGCGCAAGCCCGGCGTCTTGTTCTGGGCCAAGGGCGGCAGGCGGCTCGAACATCCGGTGAGCGGTGGCGAAGTGGTGACGAACCCGTGAGCACCACCGACGAGCATGCCGAGCGATTCACCCTGTTACGGCCGCTGCTGTTCACGATCGCCTACGAAATCCTCGGCTCGGTAACAGAATCCGATGATGTTCTGCAGGATAGCTATCTGCGATGGGCGCGGGTGGATCTCGCGACGGTGCGGGACACCAAATCGTTTCTGGCGCAATTGGTGACCCGGCAGGCGCTGAACACGCGGCGGGCCGGCATCCGGCGTCGCGAGGACTATATCGGCCCGTGGCTGCCCGAGCCGTTGCTGGTGACCGAACAGGACGCCGCGACCGATGTCGTGCTGGCCGAATCGGTGTCGATGGGGATGCTGGTGTTGCTGGAAACGCTGAGCCCTGATGAACGAGCGGTGTTCGTCCTGCACGAGGTGTTCGGCTTCGACTACGACGACATCGCCGCAGCGGTAGGCAAATCCCTCGCCGCGGTGCGGCAGATGTCCTACCGGGCCCGCCGGTATGTGCAGGCGCGGCGCAACCGGTTCGGGCCCGTCGACACCGCGCGCACCGCCGAGCTCACCGAACTGTTCATGAGGGCGGCGACGACCGGTGACATGGAGGGCCTGCTGTCGATGCTCGCACCGGATGTCACCTGGACCACCGACAGCGGCGGCAAGGCGACTGCGGTGAGTCAGGTGATGACGGGTGCACCGCAGGTGGCCACGACTCTCATGGCTCTGTTCGGTTCGATGTTGCGCAGGCCCGACATCCGGATCGAGCCGGTGACCTGCAACAGCGAGCCCGCGGTGGCCATCTACACCGGCGACCGCCTCGAAGCGGTCCTCTTCTTCGAGCTGGCCGGCGACAGGATCGTCAAGGGTTACGGTATCCGCAACCCGGACAAGCTCGCCGCCCTCTCGATCGCGCGCACGATCGCCCGCCGCCCGCTGTAGGCGAGCCGTCGCAGCAAACCATTTGTCCTCAGGAGTGAAAGACCATGTCAACCAACAAACTCAGCGAGCTGACCGGTGACTACGTCCTCGATCCAGCCCACACCCGGATCGGCTTCATCGCCCGGCACACAATGGCCACCAGGGTGCGTGGGAACTTCCGAACCTTTGACGGCAACGCGCACCTCGACTTCGACGCACCACCGAGGTCGAGCGGTCGGCTCACGATCCAGGCGAAAAGCATCGACACCGGCAATCGGCAGCGCGACGATCTGCTGGGCAGGAAATTCCTCGGTGTCGACGACCACCCGACGATCACTTTCGTCCTGACCGAGGTGGAACAGTCCGGCGAGGCGAATGTCGAGGTCACCGGTGACTTGACCATGCGTGGCATTACCCGGCCGATCACCATGGAATTCGAGCTGACCGGCGCGGAGACCGACCCGCGCGGCGCCCTCCGGATCGATTTCACCGGCAGCGTCACGATCGACCGCAAAGACTGGGGAGTGCACTGGAAGGCGGCCGCAGGCATGGTCGGCCCGAAGGTGGTGCTGCAGTTCGATGTTGCCGTAATCCGGAAGTCTTGAGCGGAAAGTGAATCGGGTGGAAATCGACTCGAACACGGACCGTCGACGCCGGTGGTTGCGCGCGCTGTCAGCGATGATCGCCCTGTTGTACCTCAGCGTGGCGACGCCATCTGCGGTCTCGAGTGCGGACAGCCATGCGGATTTGCCGGCACTCGACGGCGGCCGGTTCGTCGAGACCGCGGTGGCCCGCTTTCATTTCCTGGAGGCGGGTCAGGGGCCGCCCATTGTTCTGCTGCCGGGTGGCACGCTGTGGTCGTACACCTATCGCGACATCATTGGCGCGCTGGCCGCCGATCACACTGTCTATGCGGTCGACCTGCCTGGTTCGGGGTTCACCACGCTGCACGACGCGGATTTCGGATATGACGTGCGGGCCATGACAGAGGCTCTGCGGCAGTTCATGTCGGCGGCCGGCATTGCCCGTGCGTCCGTACTGGCACATTCCCTGAGCGGTTCGGTCGCCGTGGATTTCGCTGCACGATACCCCTCGCAGGTGGATCAGCTGGTGCTCATCTCACCGCTTGTGCTGGATACCGAGCTCAATGTGAACCTGCAGCTGATGCGCACGCCCGTCCTGGGCGAACTGGCCACGCGTGTGATGACCGAGGACATCTACGTGGCGGGACTGCGCGATGCGTATGCGCGCCCCGAGGAATTGACCAGAGAACTGGCGGACACCTATTGGATCCCGCAGAGCCACGACGAGAACCGCACGGCGATGTGGAAGCAGCCACGCAATCTCGATCTGTCCCAGGTGCAATGGGAAGCAAGCACGATCAGAGCGCGCACCTTGATCCTCTGGGGAGAACAGGATCGCGTCATAAGCCCATCGCAGGCACAGCAACTCGCACACCTGATCCCCACGTCGACGTTGCGAATGCTCGCGGGCGCGGGCCACAACGCCCATGAAGACGACCCCGCCGCGGTCGCCACGGAACTGACCGGATTCCTCAGCAGTTGAGGATCGATCACGAATCTTCTGTCGCTGCGAATCGCACCGAACTTCTGGGTGCCCTGGCAGGGTGTCGAAGCGACGTCGGTGGCCGAGACCGCCGCCGACGCCGGAGCCGCGCTTGGGTGAACTGACACACCTGGCGAACGAGACATGCTTGTCGGCGACGTCACTTTTCGCCGATATCAACGGATCTCGGCCGCACCGACCGACGTCACAGTTCGCCGATGGGTCGGTGAATCCGGCGACACCGGCCACAGGTCGCACCACGCAATAACGGGCGTATCGTCCGCATATGGGTAACGGAATGCCCACGACTTGCGGATGGTGCGGTGCCTGGCTGCCAAGTGACCGGGCCGGGGTCCGCCGCTACTGTCGACCCGCGCACCGGCAGGCTGCCTAGCGATTACTACCGGAACCCCGACTACGGGCGGTGACCGCGACGGCGGTCAGGCCGGCGTGCGCTCGATCAATGCGGTGAGCGCGGCGCGCAGGTCGGGGCGGGCCGCGCCGGAATACAGTTCGGCCAGCGCGATCTCGGCCACCATGGCGATGACCAGGAGCGCCACCGCGGGCGGGTCCGCCCAGCCCAGCTGCTCGATATCGGGCGCGATCACCGCGGCGACCAGCTGATTGCGGGCGGTCACCTCGTCGAGCAGATCGGTCTCGGTGCGGGACTGGGCGAGAAAGGCTTTGGTGCCCCGGGTGGCCAGGCAGGCGTCGAGGTAGGCGGCGAGGCCGGTGCGCAGTCGCTCGCGGCCGGGCGCGAGGTTGCCGACGGCGGCGAGGACGAGACCGGTCAGCTCGTCGTGATACCGGCGGTGCAGGGCGACGACATAGCTGCGCCGGTCCGGAAAGTGGTGGTAGAAGGTGCCTTTCGCCATGCCTGCGGCCTGGACCACGGCATTGACCGACAGTCCGGCCAGGCCTGTGCGCGCGGCGACCTCAGCCCCGGCGTCGAGCAGGGCGTTGCGGCCCGGTTCCGCGGGTCGGGGCATTCCCGAAATCCTTTCCTGCGCTGTCTCTTCCCCCCGAGGGTACACAGCGGCTAGCCTATGACCGACCGGTCGGTCATGCGCGGCGCGTAGGGGGCATCGTGAGGCCGACCGGCACGAATCCCCGGGAGTACCCATGCGATCAGCCACCCGCTGCCTCACCGCCGCCGTCCTGTTCGCCGCCGCGCTCGCCGTACGCCCGGCCGAGGCCGACGAGCCGGATCCGTCCTACAGCTACTTCGGCGGACTGGCCGCCGAGCTCACCGCGCCCGGGCAGCCGCCGCCCGGGGCGAACGATTGGTCCTGCAAACCCGCTGCCGCGCACCCGAATCCGGTGGTGCTGCTGCACGGGCTGTCCAATGACACCGTCACCTGGAACACCCTGTCCGCGGTCCTCGTGAACGCCGGTTACTGCGTGTTCACCACGACCTACGGCACCGGTGCGCTCGGCCCGGTCATGGGCGCCATCACGCCGGTCGAGACCAGCGCCCGGCAGATCTCCGACTTCGTCGACCGGGTGCGCGCCGAAACCGGCTCGGACAAGGTCGATCTCGTCGGCCACTCGATGGGCGGCGCGGTGCCGTTCTACGCCCTGAACCACCTCGGCGCCATCCCGAAGATCGACCGCTATGTGGCGCTGGCCGCGCCGCTGCACGGTTCCACGGTCAGCGGCCTTGCGAACCTGCAGCCGCTGCTCGAATCCACCGCGCCCGGAGCGGAACTGACTGCGCAGTGCGGGCCGTGCCAGCTCTCGCCCGGCTCGAAGGTCGCCGTCGACCTGAACGCGGACCCGGCCCTCGCACCGGACATCCGGTTCACCACCGTGGTCTCCCGCTACGACGAGATCGCCACCCCCTGGACCACCGGCCTGCTGGACGGGCCCAATGTCGACGACGTGGTGCTGCAGGACCTCTGCCCGACCGACTACACCGAGCACTACGAACTGCCCGCGGACCCGGTCACGGTGCGCGTGGTCCTCAATGCCCTCGACCCCGCGCACGCCGCACCCGTCTCCTGCACGGTCGTCCTGCCTTTCGCAGGACCGCTGGGTCGATAGCAATCCGCCAACCGAGCGTGCGGTGACCGGTCCGCGCCGGGGCGCTTCCATCGGCGGCGACCGGTACGCGGGTCCTCGATCGGGGACTCGATCTACAGCGTGGGCTGCGGCTCCCGCGGGCAAGGCATCGACTACGAGCGCAAGGAGGTCGGGCAGTGGCCGGCGGTCGGCAGGGAGTGTGGGGAGGGCGTTGAGGTAGCTGTACATCGTCTCGCGGCTGATGCCGAACTCCCGGGCGGGGGCGGCTTTCTTCTCCCCGGCGGCGCGCGGAAACGCCCAACGACGGCAGACCTCCGCCGCCGGAGCGGACTCGGTGCGACACTGTCGTAGTGCTCTCGGACTGAATGCCGACAACCGGCGAGCCCGTAGTGGGAAGGCGATGCGGGAGGCGCTGACGTCCGTGGCCGCTCCTACGACGCCACACCAGAACTTGGTGTGGTGGTGAGGAATCCGACGACCTAGCACCACACTGGAGAACAGGGGCTGCGCAATGGTGGATCAGGTGGAGGCGCGGAAGCTCTTCGATGCGCTCGACCTCAGCAAGAACGGTGCACTCACTCGCGGAGAACTGATCATCGCCCTGCGCATAAAGACCAGCAGCGCGGGGGAGATCAATATCCAGGGCCTGGGTTTCGCCGACCTGAACGCTGTCGCGGACTGGTTCGCACAGTCCGATGTGGACCAGAACAGTCAGCTCACCGTCGACGAGTTCATCACGGCTCTCGATGCTCACGAGGCCAACTCCTAAGTAATGCAATTGCACTCAGCTGAAGGGTTAGGAGGCGTTCATGCACGCATCCAAGGGCGATCGGCTGATCATTCACGGCCGAGTCGTCGGACAGCAAACACACACTGTCGAGATCGTCGAAGTGCTCGGCTCCAAAGGCAATCCTCCCTACCGAGTACGAGACGACAGAGGCCACGAGACCATCATGTCCCCGGGACCGGACTCCGTTGTGGACCATCGCAGGGCATCGGATACGAAATAGGGTCAATGCCGGTATAGGCCGCACTCACCATCGAGGGCGAGCACGCGACGGTGGAATCGGTCGAGGACACCCCGGGCCGCTACCCGTTCATGCGTGTGTCACGGAATTGGTTCCGGCCCAGCAAGACTGACACTCCGCGACTGCCGTCGTGGCAGGTCAACAATCCGTCCAGCTGGTGGTGTGGTGGCCGCCGCTGTCGGAGTGGCCACTGTGGTGGTGACCACCGTGGTGGGGCGGAGATCCGGATTGTGATGTGTCGGAGGAGATTCCGACGTCGATCTCGCCAACCGGCGAATCAATGGGTCCAGGTCGGCGACTCACGTCGCCGGCATGGGCATCGTCGAAAGCGACACGAAAAACCATATCCGCCGCACCGTGCCGGTCCCGGAGTTCCTTGCCAAGGAACTCGGTGCCGTCTTCGACAACCGTGACCCCGGTGCGCTCGCTTTCGAGAGCCGCAAGGGTGAGTACCTGCCGCTCGGCGAATTCCGGTGGGCCTTCGACCAAGCCACGCAGGCGGTCGGAGTGACCGGGATGGTTCCCCAGGGTCTGTGCCACACCGCGGCATCGCTCGCGATCAGCGCCGGCGCCAATATCAAGGTCGTGCAGCGCATGCTCGGCCACAAGACTGCCACCCTGACCCTCGATCTGTACGGGCACTTGTTCGCCGACGATCTCGATGCCGTGGCGACTGCAATGAACGCGGGCGCGCAAGCTGTTGCGGACGCACTGCGGATGCAAACCGAACAAGATCAACCTGACGACCCCGAAAATCCTGGCCTATCAGTGGTTTCCTGGGTGCCCCCGGACGGGCTCGAACCGTCACTTGGCGGATTTTAAGTCCGCTGCCTCTGCCAATTGGGCTACGGGGGCGTCTGGGTCAGACTACCGAGCCGTACGGTCGTGCTGGTAGCAGGTATTTGGGGGGCGGGTCAGGGGGTGGGGGCGATCATGATGGGGGTTTGGACGCGGAGCAGGAGGGATTGGCTGGTGGAGCCGAAGACCTTGCTGACGAAGCCGCCTCGGCCTCGGGTGCCCACCACCAGAAGCTGGGTGCTGGAGGAGAGTTCGAGGAGGGAGCGTTCGGGGCTGTCGTGGGAAGTTTCGCGGTCGATGCGGACGTTGGGGTAGCGCTCCTGCCAGCCGGCCAGGCTCTCGGCGAGGACGTAGTCGTCGAGGGCGTCCATTTCGGGGTCGTCGGAGGCGCCTTCGGCGTGCAGGGCGATGACGGCCACGCCGCGGACCGAGGCTTCGTCGAGGGCTGCCGCGATGGCGGGCTCGCTGATCTTGGTGCCGTCGACGCCGACCAGGATGGGGCGGGTGAGCAGATCGGGGGGTAGGGGGACGCCGTCTCGGACCACGACGAACGGGCAGTGCGAGCGGCGGGCGAGAACGGAGCTGACCGAGCCGAGCAGGGCGCGGCGCAGGGTGCCGCCGCCGCGGGCGCCGGCCACGACCATGCGGGCGTCGCGGGTGCGTTCGAGGAGGGTGGGGACCACGGCGCCGGCGCTCAATTCGGTGGTGACCGTGAGGCCGGGGGAGATCTTGGCGGCTTCTTCGGCGGCGGTTTCCAGCAGCCAGTTGCCGTGTTCCTCGAGCCGGGAGTAGTCCTCGGTGGTGATCGTGGTGCCCAGGCCCAGACCCTGGTCGGGGGTGATCTCGAGGACGCGCAGCAGGTGCAGGGGCGCGTGGTGCAGGGCGGCGGTGTGGGCCGCCCAGGCGACGGCCGAACCGGCCGATTCGTCCACGGCGACGATGACGGCTTCCCCTGTCGACATGCTGAGTCCTCTCCCATCGTGAATCACGCGGTGCGGCTGCGGGATAGCTGAGCGGTCGCTATCGACCCTACGCCGACGCGGGCCCGCCGCGGCCGAGCGGCACCGCGATCCGGGTCACGGGAATTCCGGCCAGGTCCAGGACCGGCGGCGGAACACACCCGCGGTCCCGCCGAGGGGTGTACGGGGACTCGGCGGGGCCGCGGGGCCGGGCTGCGGGCAGCCCATGCAGGCATCCTGGTACCTCAACCTCCATTGAGGTCAAGACGGTGTGACGGATTCGGGGAAGACCTGCCCCCGGTGCAGCAGCGGTACCACCCGCCCGGGATCGATTCCCGTCTCCTCCCATGCCTCCCGCAACGCGGCCTCCACCGCGCTCTCGTGGCTGTCGCACGCGCCACCCGGAATCGTCCACGTCCCACGCGTCCCCGCTCGCCCTCGTGCCCGCAATTGCAGAAGCACTGCGCTGGAATCCGATTCGGCCAGCGGAACACGCAGGAGCAGCCCGGCCGCCCCGTAACGCCCCCAGTGCCGCACCCCGTCGAGATCGCGAAACCACCCATTGCCGTCGCCGCGCACGAACCCATCTTCGAGTGGTGATCGCGTCAGCGGAAGTGCGGCAGCCCGTTCAGTACGAGGTGGGCAACCTGTTCGGCGTAGTTCTCGGAGAACGCTTCCCGTGTGACTTCGCGGGTCCGCCGGCTGGTGACCGGGCGGGTCACGGCCGCTCCGCGCCCTCCGGCCACGCCACCGTCACGGGCATGTCGCGCGCGCGGGCCGTCGCCACTACATCGGCGGTGCCGCCGAAACCGCGCGCGGGCAGTCCGTCCCACACCGCCAGCAGCTCCCCGGCCTCGTCGAGCATGCGGAGGCTGCCGGCCTGGTGCGCCTCGGGATTCGATTCCTCGCGGTCCAGTTCGATGACCCGGTCGGCGGCGGTGAGGAGATGGTCGTAGACCGGGTGATGGAACGCGGGCAGGCTCGCCCGGTACCGCCGGGCCGGGACGACTGCGATCAGTACCCCGCCCGCATCCAGGATCGCCTGCGCGAAGAGCGAATCCGGCCCGTCGGCCAGGCAGCTCACCCCGACCGGGGGCGGGCCGCCGGGCCGGATGTGCAGCGCCACCTCCAGTCGCAGCGCCCGATCCACCAGGGCGAGCGTGGCCGCGGGCAGCCCGCGATGCCCGGTGATGGCGACGCTCGTCATTGATCGTCTCGTCCGTAGAGGGTCGCGAGGGCGTCGTCGAGTGCCCTCGCCTCGACGGTACGCGCGGGCAGATCGGCGCGGAATGCCCTGGCCAGGCGGGTGATTCGCTCACTGTGATAGGTGAGACCGACCAGCAGCGCCTCGGCCGCCAGCGCGCAGCCCGCCTCGATGTCGCCGCTGCGCGCCAGCACCCGGGCGTGTTCGACCTTGGCCAGTGCGCGCGGCTTCTCGGCGGTCAATGCGGAGTCCGCGTTCTCGAAGGCGAGGTGTGCCGCGCGATTGTCGCCCAGCCGGGTCAGCGCGCTGGCCTGATATCGCGCCGCCTTGGGCCCGTCGAAGACGAACACCCACGGCCACTGCGGTTCTCCACGCTGCCGATCCACCAGCCGCTCGGCCCGCCGCAACGCCCCCAGCGCACCGGCGCGATCCCCGGTCGCGGCGTAGGCCACGGCCAGCAGCGACGACATCCACGCTCCGGCGCTGTCGGGCGCCTCGCGCCCCAGCTGCGCGGCGGCCGTGCGCAGCAGGGTCAAACCCGCTCGGGCATCACCCATTTCGACCGCGTAGTGCCCGAGGCTGGCGGTCATGTACGAGACCAGCAGCGGATGATGCGTGCGCTCGGCATGGCGGATCGCCTCCACGTAGCGCCGCCGCGCTGCCGCGTCGTCACCGCGGTCGGCCGCCAGCCACGCTGCCAGCCCGGCGATTTCGGACAGCGCCCGGAAGCCGCCGGAGGTGCGCAGCCGATCCCGCACCACCCCCGCCACCAGATTGAGGTGCGCGTCCACCACCGGCGCCAGCCGATCCGAGGGCACCGAGGATTCCATCCGCCGATAGTTGGCGGTCGGTCCGGCCATGGTGTCGATGAGCTCGGATTCGGTTGGCGCGGAGTTCGACAGCACCACGTTCGTGGTCACCACGAGCGCGCTGGACAGGAATTGCTTGCGGTTCACGGGCTCGTCATCCGCCGCGCGATGCGGCGTGCTGAAGCCGAGTTCGGCATCGGTCGCCACGTTCAGGACCGCACGCAGTGCGGATCGGTAATGTCTTCTGGGCCACGTCGTTTCGCCTCGCTCCCACTTGCCGACGTGCCGTTCGTCGACGGCCCCGCGCTTGCTGGTGGCCCGGAAGACGTGGTCGTTGACGGCGTCGGCCAACTCCCGGCGAGTCATCGATTGTCCCGGCGCTCCGGGTGATTCCATGCGCAGCCGAGCCTCGATGAGCAGCTCGTTCCGTCCGGTCACGGCATGCGGCCTCTCTGCTGGACCTCTCCCGAGAATAGGCTTTCCACAGATTTGCCGTGTCGCCATGACCCTCATTTGCCCCGTACTTTCCCCATCGCACGCCATCGATCAATCGCCTCCGGCGGACCAACGTTGAAGTCGGCACAGTTGCCGGCAGCGAAAACCCCTGAGGGATAGCCATGACATCGGAACCCAGTGCGATCGGATGGTTGCGGAGCGACATATCCGGCGAACGTCTGCAATGGGATGAGGCCCGGATACGCGGATTGGCCCACCGGCTCGGCTACGACCTGCGCAGAACGGTGGTGTTCGGCCCGCGGACCGACCGGCCGGTGCAACGGCTCCGCATGCTGGTCTCACGGCTCGACCTGGAGGCCGTCATCGTGCCCAGCGTCGATCATTTCGAAGGAGGTTGCGTACCTGCCGATCTGGTGGCCGTCGCCGACATCATCACGGTGAACCCGGAGAACACCTACGCCCGCTATGCCACGGGGCAGGTCCCGGAACGCTACGAGGCGTAGCGAGTCCCGGGCATAGCGGACGATTCGCCTCCCGCACGGCCGTGATCAATCCACCCGCACGGCCGTATCAATCCACCCGCACGGCCAGGGTCGCCACCACGGCATCGGTGCGGGCGCGCAGCGCGGCGGTGAGCACCGGCCCGCGCGGATTGTGCAGCAGCCGATGCCACCAGCGGCGCGTCTCGACCTGGGTGAGCAGCACCGTCACCTGGTGGCCCTTGGCCGTCTGCTTGCGCACGTATCCGACCAGCGTGGCCACCAGGCTGCGGTTCGGAGCGGGCAGCACCATGAGCGGCACGCCCGGATTCCACTTCTTCCATTGCGCCCCAAGATGTTTCGCGGAGTCCGGTTCGATGGCCACGGCCACCGCCACCACCTCGCCGTCCAGTCGCAGCGCGGTGGTCAGGGCCTGTTCGGTGAGCGCGCTGACGGCCACCACCGGCACCACGATGAGGCTGGTCTTCGTGCCGGGCTCCGGCGCGGGCGGAATCCGGCCCAGCCCCAGCACCTTCGCGACCTGCGCGTAGTAGTCCTCGGTGCGCGCGAACAGCAGCACCAGGGCGGGGATGATGATCAACAGCAGCCACGCGCCCTCGCGGAACTTCTCCAGCATCAGCACCACCCCGGCGACAGCGGTGAGCATCGCGCCGAAACCATTGAGCAGCGCGCGCGGCAGCCAGCCCGGTCCGCGCACCTCCCGCCAGTGCCGCACCAGACCGATCTGGCTGATGGTGAATCCGATGAACACGCCGATCGCGAACACCGGCAGCAGCCGATGCGTGTCCGCCTTCACGATGAGCAGCACGATCGCCGCCAGGATCGCCAGCGCGCCCACGCCGTACCGGAACACCGGCCGCTCCGACCGCATGGCGAAGGCGTGCGCCACCCGGTGGTCCTTGGCCAGCAGCGACAGCAGCACCGGCAGCCCGCCGAAACTGGTGTTGGCGGCCAGCACCAGCACCACGGTCACCGCGATATTGGTCAGATAGAACATCCAGCCGGTGCCGAACGCGGCCGCCGAGAGCTGCGCCAGAATCGTCACGTCCCCGCGTGGCACCATGTGGTACTGCCGGATGAGCATCGACAGCCCGATCAGCATGATCCCCAGCAGCGCGCCCAGCGCCATCTCGGTGTGCTGGGCGCGTTTCACCGCGGGCGTGCGGAAGGCGGGCACCGCGTTGGCGATGGCCTCGACACCGGTCAGCGCCGAGCAGCCGGCTGAGAACGCCTTGAGCAGCAACACGATTCCCACCGCCTCGACCGGCTCCACCGGACCCAGATCGGTGCCGATGACCGCCACCGGATCGTGGTGCAGGAAGCCGCCGGCGATGACCGCGAAGATGGCCAGTATGAACACGATGGTCGGCCCCATCAGCACCTTGGCCGATTCCGCGATACCGATCAGGTTCAGCACGGTCAGCACCACCAGCCCGAGCAGCGTCACCAGCAGCAGATGATCGGCCAGGGCGGGGAAGGCACTGGCCAGGCTGGCCGCGCCCGCCGCCAGGCTGACCGCCACGGTCAGCACATAGTCGACGACCAGGCTGGCCGCCGCCAGCAGCGCGGCCCCGCGCCCGAGATCCTTCTTGGCCACCGCGTACGCGCCGCCGCCATCCGGGTGCACCGCGATGACCTGCCGATACGACAGCACCAGCACGAGCAGCAGCGCCGTGATGGCCAGCGACACCGGCAGCGTCCACGACACCGCCCCGATCCCGGCCGGAATCAGCGCCAGCACAATGGCTTCCGGGCCATAGGCCACGCTCGACAGGGCGTCCAGCGACAGCGCCGCCAGCCCGCCCAGCGCGGTCAGCCGGTAGGCGTCCCCGCGCTGATCGCGGCGCAGCCGCCGGTCGACGGTCAGCGGATGCTTCTTCGGAGTCTCGAGTGTCTCGACCACGGCCCTCATTGAACGCGGCCGCCGCCCGGACCTCGCGGTATGACACCGCCTTCCGGCGTATTTTTGCGCGGAGCGGTGAGCGGGCGTCAGCGCCGGGTGAGGGGCGGGCGCAGGCCCAGGTGTTCGCGCAGGGTGACGCCGGTGTAGGCGGTCCGATACGAACCGCGTTCCTGGAGTTCGGGGATCAGCAGGTCCACGATCTCGTCCAGACCGGCCGGAACCCGCCACGGGGTGATGTTGAAGCCGTGGCTCGCGCCGTGCCGCACCCAGCGCGTGAGCTCATCGGCGACCTGCCCCGGCGTGCCCGCGAAACCGAAACGGGCCGTGGTCTCGACGGCCACCTGCCGTAGCGTCAGCCCCTTCGACTCGGCCAGCGCGCGCCACTGCGCCACGATCGCCCGGCGGTCCTGCCCGTCCCGCTGCGCGCCGCGGGTGGACGAAATCACCGACGGCGCCGGATCTTCCACGGGCAGCGGGCCGTCCGGATCCAGGTGCGACAGATCCCGTCCCCACACCTGCCCCGCCAGCGAGAGCGCCGTCGCGCCGGTGATCTGCTGCTCCAGCACCCAGCGCCGCTTCTCCTCGACCTCGGCGGCGGTCTCGGCCAGCACGATCTGGGTGCCGGGCAGAATCCGGATATCGTCGGCGGGCCGCCCCGCCGCGACGAGCCGGGCACGAATATCGTTCGCGAATTCCAGGGCCGGATCGAAATCGGTGCCGAAGGGGGAGAAGATGACCTCCGCCTGCGCGGCCGCGAAATCGCGGCCGGCGGGGGAGACGCCCGCCTGGAAGATCACCGGATGGCCTTGCGGACTCCGCGGCACCGTCGGGGTGATCGCGACCTTGAACTGCGTGCTGTCGCGTTCGACCACGCGCACCGCACCGGGGTGCAGCCAGCTCTCGTGCTCGCGGGTCGAGGCAATGGCAGTGCCGGACCAGGCATCCCAGATCTCCCGTGCCAGGCTCAGGAATTCGGCGGCGCGCTCGTAGCGCTGGGTGTGATCCAGGAATCCGCCGCGCCGGAAATTCTCACCGGTCCAGGCATTGTCGGTGGTCACCACGTTCCACCCCGCGCGCCCGCCCGACAGCACATCCAGGCTCGCCAGCCGGCGCGCCAGATCGGCGGGCTCGTTGTAGGTGGCATTCTGCGTGGCCACCAGGCCGATTCGCGTGGTGATTCCCGCCAGCGCCGCCAATTGCGTGATGGCGTCGGGTCGTCCGGCGATATCGGTGTCCAGCAGCTGCCCGTCCTGTTCGCGCAGGCGCAGGCCCTCACCCAGGAAGAAGGCGTCGAACAGGCCGCGCTCGGCGGTGGTAGCGACCCGGCGGAAGGTCTCGAAGTCGATCTGCGAACCGCTGCTCGGATCCGCCCAGATGGTGTGGTGATTGACGCCCTGGAAGAAGACCCCGAAATGCACCTGGGCGTCGGGGAAGGGGACCTCGGTCATCGGGCGAGCTCCTTGACGTAGCGGTTGGCGGGGCGGGCCAGGCCCAGATTCGCGCGCAGCGTCGAACCGGGGACCGGGCGATGAGCGAGACCCGCGCGCAGCAGGGCGGGGAGGACGTAGCGAGCGAGGACGGGAAGGTCCTCGTCGATGACGGCCGGATGCAGGCGGACGCCGTCGGCGATCGGGGCCAGTTCGGTGAGCCGGGCGGTCAGCTCGGTGTGCGAGCCCGAAAAGGACAGTCGCCCAGTGGATCCGGGGTCGCCGTGCCTGTCCAGGTCCGTGCGGCGTTCCGCAGCGGTCGCGGTCGGCGTGTCCAGGGTGACCTCGATATCCACGAGTACGCGCGAAACCCCTTCCGCTCGGGCGTGCTCGATCGCCTCGTGAAGCTCGGGCAGCGTGGTTCCGCTCACCAGTGCGACGTCGATGCCCTCGGTTCCCGCTGCGCCGTAACCGAATACGACGACGTGTCCCTGTGGCGGTCGGGGCACGATGGCCGGGCCCTTCACCGAGAAGGTCTCGCCGATGAAATCGATGTAGTGCAGCTTGTCGCGGTCCAGGAACTTCCCGGCCGCGTAGTCGCGGATGACCGCGTCGTCCTCCCACGAATCCCACAGTCGCCGTGCGACTTCGACGGCATCGACGCGCTCGCGCCGGATCTCGGCCGGGGTCTCGCGGGCGGTGGCTCCCCAGGCCCGGGCCGCGCCCGGCTCGTCGACGGCCAGCCAGCCGGCCCGGCCGCGCGCGGCATAGTCCAGCGAGGCCAGCTGCGACGACAGGTGGAACGGCTCCGCGTAGGTCGCCGCCGACACCGGGACCAGGCCGAGGGTGCTGGTGGTGGCCGCGACGAAGGCCGCGCGGGTGGTGGCATCGAGCCGCCCGCCCGGACCGGGGCCGGGGTTCAGGGCATCGTCGAAGGTCGCGAACGTGAAGCCCGCGTTCTCCGCCGCCTGGACTCGGGTGCGCACGGTCTGTGGATGCAATAGACGGTCTGGTTCGTGTCCGGCTCGATGCCACGCGGCGGGGTGGTGACCCTCCCCGTCGAGTTCGATTCCCAACGCGAACAGGCCCGTTCGGTACTCGCTCTCGCTCGCCATGGGTTGGACGATTGTCGAACCGTGCTCGTCCGGCCACGGTTGCCGTCACGGTGATCCGAACCCGCGCCGATTCGCCGGTGATCCAGTTCACAACAGCACATCTTGCACATACCCCTGGGGGGTATTAACTTGATCTTTCGTAAGGCACCGAAGCAGTTGAGAGGGAAGAGAAATGACCACCCAGGCGCACACCGGACACCACGACCACGCGGCTCACGGCGATCACGCCGCGCATGCTTACCACGCGGCCCCGGTCGACCACACTGCTCACGCCCACCATGCCGATCACGCGGTCCACGCCGGGCACGGTGATCACGCGGTTCATGCGGCCCACGAGGCGCACGGCGCCCACGGTGGCCACGCCCACGGCGGCCTGCCAGGCGGACTCCAGATCACCCAGGACGGTTACACCCTCGACCTCGCCGAAAAGGTCGTAACCGCAGGCGAAATCGAGTTCCGGTTCCGCATCCTGGGGCCGGACGGCCTGCCCGTCAACGACTTCGACGCCATCCACGACAAGGAACTGCACCTGATCGTCGTGCAGCGCGAGCTGACCGGCTTCTGGCACGTGCACCCCGAGCGGCAGGCCGACGGCACCTGGACCGTCCGGCTGAACCTGCCCGAGGCGGGCGCCTACCGCGCCTTCACCGATATCGCGCCGCGTGCCCTCGGCAAGACCATCACGCTCGGAGCTGATTTCGCCATCGCGGGCGACTACCGGCCCGGCACCGCGCCGGAACCGCAGCGCACCATCACCGTCGACGGCTACCAGGTCACCCTGGACGGAGATCTGGTTCCCGGCGAGGGCCGCCTGCTCACCCTCACCGTGCGCAAGGACGGCGCGCCCGTCACCGATCTGCAGCCCTACCTGGCGGCCTACGGCCATCTGGTGATCCTGCGCGCCGGCGATCTGGCCTACGTGCACGTGCACCCGAACGGTGAGCCCGGCGACGGCGTCACCGCGCCCGGCCCCGACATCACCTTCCACACCGCCATTCCCGGCCGCGGCACCTACCGGCTGTTCCTCGACTTCAAGCACGCCGACAAGGTCCGCACCGCCGCCTTCACCCTGCCCACCGCCTGACCACACCGGCCCGGATCGGAGAAGCCATGTGCGACTGCCGATGTCCCCGGAGCACGACCACCGAACAACGCGGTCCGCAGCGCCGGACGACACGCGGAAGGGCATCCAAATGGATGCCCTTCCTGCTGTCTGCCCAGGTAGAAGCGCTCTCGCGGCTCTTCACAGGGAACTCCCAGCCGACCTGAAGCTCGGTTCAAAACCCGCCGCCTAGGCTCCGCGAGGTCAATCGGAATCTGGGAACACAGGAAGGCGGGTGGCATGTCGACCATCACCAGCGTCGCGGGCGATGCGGCCTCCTCCGGAGGCGGCGACGCCTCCATCGGGGAGGACAACGCAGCCTTGTCGGAGGGTAGGCGCGCGTCGCGGTGGGCGACGCTGCTCACCCCGCCCGGGCAGCCGCGCTGGGAGCGACCGGCCACCCTGGTGCTGCTGATCGCCACGGCCGTCGTCTACCTGTGGGGCCTCGGCGGCGCGGGCTGGGGCAACGGCTACTACGCCGCCGCCGTGCAGTCCGGCACCCAGAGCTGGAAGGCCCTGCTGTTCGCGTCGCTGGACCCGCAGAACTCCATCACCGTCGACAAACCGCCCGCCGCCATGTGGGTGATGGGCCTGTCCGGCCGCATCTTCGGCTTCAACTCCTGGTCCATGTTCGCGCCACAGGCCCTCATGGGCGTGGCCGCGGTGGCGCTGCTCATCGCCGCGGTCCGGCGCTGGGCCGGACCGGCCGCCGGCCTCATCGCCGGTGCGGCGCTCGCGGTGACCCCGGTGGCGGCCATGATGTTCCGCTTCAACAACCCCGACGCCCTCATGCTCCTGCTGCTGGTGGCCGCCGCGTACTGCACGGTGCGGGCCATCGACGCCCCCAGCGAACGCTTCTGGTCCGGCAGCACCGGCTGGCTGGTCGGCGCAGGCGTGCTCATGGGCTTCGGTTTCCTCGCCAAGATGATGCAGGCCTTCCTGGTGCTGCCCGGCCTCGCGCTGGTGGTGCTGGTGGCCGGTGCAGGCGGATGGCGCACGCGCATCACGCAATTGGCGTCCGCGGGCGTGGCCCTGGTGCTGTCCGCGGGCTGGTACGTGGCGCTGGTCGAACTGTGGCCCGCCGGATCCCGGCCCTACATCGGCGGTTCCACCAGCAACAGCCTCTGGGAACTGGCCGTCGATTACAACGGCCTCGGCCGGGTGCTGGGGAACAAGAACGGCGGCGGCCACCGGCCCACGCCGCCCCCGATGCCCACACCGGATCCGGCCCAGCATGCCGACCCGTCCCAGATGCACGGCGGCTTCGGCGGTTTCGGTTCGCAGCCCGGCCTCACCCGCCTGTTCAGCGGTGAGCTCGCCACCGAATTCTCGTGGCTGCTGCCCGCCGCGCTGATCGCGCTGATCGCCGGACTGTGGCTGACCCGCCGGCTGCCGCGCACCGATCGCGTGCGCGCCGGCCTGCTGCTGTGGGGTGGCTGGCTGCTGGTCACCGGGGCAGTGCTCAGCTACATGAGCCGCAGCTTCCACTCGTACTACGCCATGGAACTGGTGCCGGCGATGGCCGCGCTGATCGGCATCGGCGCGGCCCAATTGTGGCAGCGCCGTACGCATCTCGCGGCCCGCGGCAGCCTCGCGCTCATGTCGCTCGCCACCGGCGGCTGGTCGTTCGTGCTGCTGCACCGCACCCCCGAATGGCTGCCGTGGCTGCGCTGGACGCTGGTGGCGCTGTCGGTGGTCGCCGCGGCCGCGTTGCTGATCGCCCCGAAGCTGCCGCGCTTCGCGCTCGCCATCGGCGTCTTCGCCCTGCTCGCCGGCCTGCTCGGTCCCACCGCCTACACCCTCGAGACCGTCGCCCAGGTGCACAATGGCGGCAGCCCGACCGCAGGTCCGCCCCGCAGCGAACACGGTGGCGGTCCCGGCCGGCGCGGCGGCGTGGCCGACCCGCAGATCGCCGGCCTCATCGCGGGCAGTGACACCCGTTGGGCCGCAGCGGCTATCGGCGCTCAGGACGTCAGCTCGCTCGAATTGAGCACGGGCAAGGCGCTGCTCGCGGTCGGTGGCTTCAGCGGTCGCGACGATTCACCGACGCTGGCCCAGTTCCAGCAGTACGTCGCCGACCACCAGATCGGCTACCTGCTGGTGCGTCAGCGCGAGGAATCCGGACAGGACAACAACTCTCGGGGTGGCCAGCCGAATACCGGTCAGCCGAGCAACCCCCAGTCCGGCCCGGCCAATTCGGAGTCGGATCAGTCCACCTCCGCCCAGATCACCGCCTGGGTGAAGGCGAACTACCCGGTCACCATGATGGGCAGCGTGGAGGTCTACAACCTCAACCCCTGACCGGGGACAGCATCCACGGGCATGCACTGGTGCGGGCATCAGTGCATGCCCGTCGTATTCGCGCTCGGGTGGAACGAATTCGGGCCGGGGACCGACCAGTTCGGTGAGAGGAATTCGGCGGATGCGAGGGGCGGTGCGGCCGTGGATAGCTACAGTGACGGGCGACAGCTGGGGCCGGGTGGGAGGTCGGCGATGGGCGACGTGCGCGCGCAGGTGGGGGTGCTCGGCCCGGTGCAGCTGACCATCGACGGGGTGGCCCAGCAGCTGGGCGGGCCCAAACAGCGTGCCGTGCTCGCCTACCTGGCGATCAATGCCAACCGTCCGGTATCCGTCGAGGCCCTCGCCAGCGCGGTCTGGGAGGACAATCCGCCGCCCGACGTACGCGTCAGCCTGCACGCCATCATCTCCAATCTGCGCAAGCCGCTGCGCGACGGCGGCATCGACGCCCGGAACATGCTGCAGCACATGGGCACCGGCTATCGCATCGTGCTCGCGGACCCGGCCTGCGATGTCTTCCGCTTCCGTGCCCGCCGCGAGAACGGTCTGCGCGCCCTCGCCGCCGGACGGTTCGCCGCCGCCACCGCCGCCCTCTCCGACGCGCTCGCCCAGTGGCGCGGACCGGTCCTGTCCGATCTGCGCGGACTCGGCTTCGCCGACGCCTACGCCGTCGCCCTCGACGACGAGCGCATCGGCGTCATCGAGGCCCGCGCCGAGGCCGATATCGCCCAGGGCCGCGCCGAGGGTGTGGTCTCCGAGCTGGCCCTGCTGGTGCGCGATCATCCCCTGCGGGAATCGCTCTGGGAGCAGCTGATCACCGCGCTCTACCTGACCGGCAGGCAGTCCGACGCGCTCGAGGCGGCCCGCCGGCTGCGCGGCATCCTCGCCGAGGAACTCGGCATCGATCCGGGGCATCGCATCCGGGAGCTGGAATCGCGCATCCTCCGCCAGGATCAGCTCAGTGTGCCGGCGGTCGCGGCGGCCTCGGCCACCCGCGCCACCACCATCGTGGACCGCAGCTGGCACGAGCCGCAGGCGCTGCTGCGCGACCGCTCCGGGAACGTCTTCCCGGTGACCGGCTCGACGACCCGCATCGGCCGCCTGTCCGACAATGACATCGCGCTCGCCGACGGCCGGGTCAGCCGCCACCACGCGCTGCTCATCGACAACGGGCACACCTGGGTGATCAAGGACCTGCACTCCTCCAACGGCGTCTATGTCGATGGCGCACGGGTTGCCGACAGCGGATTATTGTCCGATGGAGCGGTGTTGCGCATCGGCGATACCGAACTGGTCTTCCTGCTGGTTCGCGACGAGGACAACGCCGGCTGAACAGCAGTGAATGCCACATGACAGATCCGCGACGTTCGGAGCCAATGATTAACTGACCCTTCATTACTGATCCCCCTCACCGCCACGAACCCCCAAGCTCGGTCGGCGATCCTCAACGGTAGCCGTTCCTATGCTCACAGGGGTTGCCATGGATCGGAGGCGTTTTCTGAAGCACGCCGCGCAGCTGGGTGGCGCGGCCGGAGCCATGTCGATGCTCCCGCCGAGCCTGGTGCAGGCCTGGGCCGAACCGGCCCCGCCCGGCGGCTGGGACCGGATCGAACACGTGGTCATCCTCATGCAGGAGAACCGCTCCTTCGACCACTACTACGGCTCCATGGCCGGCGTGCGCGGCTACGCCGATCTCAATGCGCTACAGCTGTCCACCGGACGCTCGGTTTTCCACCAGCCCGACGGCGGCCGGGTGGTGCTGCCGTACCCCACCACGCTGCAGAACATCGACGGCACCGATCACGGAACCCGCACCGGCCATGACGCTTTCGCCTTCGGCCGGCACGACGGCTGGATCCCCGCCAAGGGCGAGGGCACCATGGTCGGCTACGACCGCGACAGCCTGGGCTTCTACTACCAGCTGGCCGAGGCGTTCACCCTGTGCGACGGCTACCACTGCTCGGTGAACGGGCCCACCGACCCCAATCGCATGTACCTGTTCACCGGCACCGTGGAAAACCCGCTGGCCCTGGACAATTTCGCGGAATCCCTGCAGGTCTCGCTGTTCGCCGACGATCTGAAACTGCGCTGGATGCGCAGCCTGCCGGTCGCCGGGATCGTGGACGCCGTACTGGGGATGGTGCACGGACTGACCAGCGCCCTCCCGCACTCGGTCGCCGAATCGCTGGCCGGGCTGGTCGCGCCGCGGACCGGCAATCTGTTCCTCTACGACGCGCTGCTCGGCCCCGACGCCGGACGCTACGTCAACGACATCATCTTCGGCCTGCCCTGGACCACCTACGCCGAACGACTCCAGGAGCGCGGTATCGGCTGGCGCGTCTACCAGGAGTGGGACAACTACACCGACAATGCGCTCGAGTTCTTCCTGCCCTTCCGCGAGGCCGCGCGGGCGGCGCTGAAGTACACCAACGGCGGGCGCGGGGTCGCCTTCGAGAACTTCTTCCGCTATTACACGGACCTGCAACGGGATCCGAGCCTCGAACCCGCCTACGCCGCCGACCTGAAGCGGGGCCTGGACGAGCTGTCGGCGGGGCAGCGGGCGCTGGTGGAGCAGGGGCTGCTGCGGGCGCCCACCGGCACACTCGTGGAATCCTTCCGCACCGACGTCGCGACCGGACGGCTGCCCACGGTGTCCTGGATCGTCGCGCCCTACGTCGACTGCGAGCATCCGGTCATGGGCCCGCGCAATGGGCAGGCCATGGTGCGCGAGGTACTCGAGGCGCTCGCCGAACACCCGGACGTCTGGAACAAGACGGTATTCATCCTCAACTACGACGAGAACGACGGATACTTCGACCACATCCCGGCACCGGCGCCGCCGGTGGGCGCGGCCGGTGAATACTTCGGCCGCCACAATGTCGGCCTGGGCGCGCGGACACCCGCGATCATCGTGTCGCCGTGGAGCAAACAGGCCGTCTGCTCCGAATTGTTCGACCACACCTCGGTGCTGAAGTTCCTGGAGCGGGTCACCGGTGTCGCCGAACCGAATATCAGTCCGTGGCGGCGGGAGGTGTGCGGCGACCTGTCCTCGCTGTTCGACTTCGGCGCGCGCCGCACCCTCATCCTGCCCACCGCCGCCCCGCGCACCGAGCAGACGATGTCCGGTGTCGCGCAACCACTTCCGTTCGTGCAGCGCCTGCCGAAGCAGCAGAGCGGCAGCAAGGTGCGGGTACCGCTGCCGTACCGGATGCAGGCCCGGTGCGCGCCCGACGGGCAGGGCGGGATCACCCTCACCATCGACAACGGCGGCACCGGCACCGTGCACTGCCGGGTGCATCCGAACGCCTTCGCCGCGGACTTCACGCCGACCCGGTTCGACATCCCCGGCGGCGGCGCTGTCGCACAGGACTTTCCGGCGATGAACGGTCGCTACGACTATTCGGTGTACGGCCCCGACGGCTTCCAGCGCCGCTTCGCCGGCGATCTCACCGGTCCGTGCGGCGCGCTGCGGGTCACCGCCGCCCCGGCCACCTCCGGCAGGCGCAAGCTCTCCTGGGTATTCGAAAATGGCGGAACGCAACGGGTTTCGGTCGCGGTGGTCTCCAATGCCTACCGTCACGACGGGCCCTGGATCATCGATATCGCGGCGGGCGGGACCGAACGGCGCGAGATGTCCTGTGACGCCGACGCCGAGGGAGCGGGCTGGTACGACTTCTCGGTGACGGCCGCCGCGGATGCCGGATTCTGGTGCCGGGCACGCGGATTCGTGGAAACCGGAGCCGCCGGAAGGACCGCCGACGACGCGGCGCCCTTCGACCGGCTGCTGCTCGACCGGTCCCTCTACGAGCCCGGCCGGGACCTGGTCGTCAGCTACGGCCTCGCGGGCGCGGTGGCCGGGCATCGCCTCGCCGTCTACGCCGATCCCGGTGGCCTGGCCGCCACGGTGCCCGCCACGCCCGCGCTGCGCACCCTCACGCTGGGGAACGGGGTGACGCGGGATCAGGTGGTCCTGCCGGTCATCGCTCAGCCGGGCGCGGCCGATGCCGCGGTCGCTCCGGTAGCGGGACTGCGGCAGGTCGGCGCGGCCGCGGTCCCGGCTGATGGGGCCCTGCGGTCGGGTCCGCTGCCGACGGGCTCCTACCTGCTGCATCACCTGGATGCTGCGGGCCGGCCGCTGGCCCATCCGGTGCGCTTCCGGGTGCTCTGATTCCAGCTGCCTGGTACACCGGGACAGTTATGCAGCAGGTTCTAGACATATCGTGAGTTTTGTCTTACCGTCGGTTCATGAGTTCAACGGCGTCTCATGCGGTGCGATTCGAACTGCGCTCCGGCGAAACCTGGCGCGACCCGTATCCCATGTATTCCCAGCTGCGCGACCACGATCCGGTCCACCGGGCCGTCCCGGAGGGCCGCGAATCCGACGACTTCTACGTCCTGTCCCGGCACGCGGACGTGTACGCCGCCGCGCGCGACCCCGAGACCTTCTCCTCGGCCTCCGGCCTGACCGTCGACTACGTCGACCTGCTGGCCGCCGGATTCGGCGCCGCCAAGCCGTTCGTCTTCATGGACCCGCCCGACCACACCGACTTCCGCCGCCGGGTATCACCGGGATTCACACCCCGGCAGGTCAATTCGGTCGAACCCGAGGTGCGCGCCTTCGTCATCGAGCGCATCGAGGGCCTGCGGGCCGCGGGCTCCGGCGATATCGTCAAGGAGCTGTTCAAGCCCCTGCCCACAATGGTGGTGGCGCACTATCTCGGTGTGCCGGAACAGGATCGGGGCAAGTTCGACGCGTGGACCGACAACATCGTCGGTGGCGCGGTCGAGGGTGCGGGGCTGGCCGCGGGCGACCAGAACGCCTTCACCGCGGTCGGTGAAATGGTCGGCTACTTCAGCGAACTCATCGACCGGCGGCGTAAGGAACCCGGCGACGACACCATCTCGCACCTGCTCGCCTCCGGGCTCGGCGCGGACGGCGACAACGAGGGCCTGCTGGCCATGCTCGGCTTCGCCTTCACCATGATCACCGGCGGCAACGACACCACCACCGGAAACCTCGGCGGCGCGGTGCAACTGCTCACCGCCTTCCCCGACCAGCGCCGCCTGCTGGTGGAGAATCCGGCGCTCATCCCCGACGCCGTCGAGGAATTCCTGCGCATGACCTCCCCGGTCCAGGGCCTGGCTCGGACTACCACCCGCGATGTGGATCTGCACGGCGTCACCATCCCCGCGGGCCGCCGCGTGCTGCTGCTCTACGGGTCGGCCAACCGCGACGAACGCGAATTCGGGCCCACCGCCGCCGAACTCGACGTGCGCCGCAACCCCAAGCGCATCATGACCTTCAGCCACGGCCACCACCACTGCCTCGGCGCGGCCGCCGCCCGCATGGTGGCACGGGTCGCTCTGGAGGAACTGCTGGCCCGCTGCCCCGACTTCACCGTCGATCTCGATACCGTGCAGTGGGCGCACGGCAACTACGTGCGCTGGCCGATCTCCGTCCCGTTCCGGGCGACGGCCTGACCGACTCCGGGCCGGCCACCGCGCAAGGTCGGCCCGGTCGCACCGTCCGCGCACCGCGCGGGCAGAGTGTGAACGAGTGGGTCCGGTAGCGACTGCCCCGCCGCCGGACCCGCGAGCATCGAAGGGACATCCATGAGCCGAGACTGGCTGGCCGACGACCGCGCCGACCTGGCCGCCGAGCGCATCCTCGATGCCGCCGCACGCCTGTTCGCCGAGCGCGGCGTCACCGCGGTCGGTATGGGCGATATCGCCAAGGCGGCCGGATGCTCCCGCGCGACCCTCTACCGGTACTTCGAGAACCGGCAGGCCGTCCGCCTGGCCTTCGTGCACCGCGCCACCCGCCGCATTGCCGGGGGTGTGTTCGAGCAGGTCGCCGCGATCGAGGATCCGGGCGAGAAGGTGGTCACCGCCATGCTCGGCGCGATCCACGCGGTCCGGGCCGACCCCATGCTCATCGCCTGGTTCCGCCCCGGCGAATCCGGCGCGGCCGGGCGCATCAGCCAGGACTCCGACGTCATCGAATCCATTGCGGCGGGCCTGTTCACGCCCACCGCCCTCACCGATCCCGAACGCAGCCGGCTGGCCCGCTGGCTGACCCGCATCATCGTCTCCTTCCTCGCCGCCCCCGGCCGCGACGACGCGGAGGAGCGCGCCATGCTGGAGGAGTTCGTGGTGCCGGTCGTCAGCCGGGCTTTCGTGTGAGGCCGCGGGGCTGCCGGCCCGAACGTCGGTCGCCCGGCGTTCGATACGCTGCCTGCTCATGTCCGCTCCACGCTCGCTGGCCGAGGTCCGCACGCGCATCGACCTTCTCGACGGTGACCTGATCCGGCTGCTGGCCGAGCGACAGGAGTTGGTGCGCGCGGCCGCCACTTTCAAGGCCGACGAGCAGGCCGTGCGCGCGCCCGATCGCGTGGAGCGGGTCGTGGCTCTCGCCCGCGAGCGTGCCGACGCGGCCGGACTGGCGCCCGCCGTCGCGGAAGCGGTGTGGCGGGCCATGATCGGAGCCTTCATCGACCTCGAGCTGGACGAGCACGCCGCCCGGCGCTGAACGTGCCGGACCGGGCGGCGGTGTCGGATCGATCGATCAGCGGCTTGCCCGGTGGCCGACATGGTGGCCGTAGAGGCGGTCGGACAGCGCGGAGGCGAGGTCGGTCACGGCTTCCCGTGCCACGCGCATGGGCATGGCGTGGAAGACGTGCCAGAGATTGCGATACTCGCGGTGCCGCAGGGGCGCAGCCGATTTCGCGGCCAGTGCGGCGAAGCGGCGGGCGTCACCGGCCAGCAGATCGTCGCCCGCCGAATGCATGACGATGGGCGGCAGGCCGGTGATGTCCCGGTAGAGCGGGGACCGGGCGCGGCGCTCGTCCTCGGGGACACCCGGCAGGTAGGCAGCCATGAACTGCGTCATGAGCGGCGGGTTCAGCAGCGGCTCCCGGCTCGGATCGCAGTGGAAGGCCGAGGAATTCGCGGTCAGATCCAGCACCGGGCAGATGAGCCCGAGGATCGCGGGTTGCGGCCAGTGCTTCTCGCGCAGCCGCAGGACCAGGTCCAGCGCCAGGCCGCCGCCGGCCGAATCACCGACCACCGCAATGCGTTCGGCCGGGATGCCCGCTGCGAGCAGGGCTCGATAGGCGGCGACGGTGTCGTCGATGGCGGCCGGGTACGGGTGCTCGGGGGCCAGCCGGTAGTCCAGGGCGTGCACGGTCGTCCCCATGGCCGCCGCCAGCGCACCCGTGAGGGTGCGGACCATGCGCGGCATGCCGATCACATAGCCGCTGCCGTGCAGGTAAAGCACCGCGGCGTCGGCGGACGCCGAACGGGGAGTGAGAGTTTCGACCGGTATGCCGCCGAGTCGACTGGTCTCGACGGCGATACCGCGGGGCGCCCGGGCGAAAGTGGTGCCCGCGCCGACCCGGGCGCGGACCCGGGACCAGTCGGGGGCAGGGCCGAACCACCAGCGGCCCACCAGGCGGGATAGCAAGCGCCAGAACGCTATTTCCACGATGTCACTTCCGGCTCTCGACACGCTGATTCAGGTCGTAGTCGACCGGATCCGGTGCGCTGCGGATCAGCTTCTCGTAGCGCCCCGGGGTCCACGGCCACAGCTCGGGCAGCCCGTCCCTGCCGAGGTACCAGCTGGTGCAGCCGGTGGTCCACACCGTGCTCGGGGCGGCGGCCCGCATCCGCGCGTTGTAGCGGTCGGTGGCGGCGCGGGTAGGGGCAACGGTCGCGAATTCGCCTGCCTGCCAGCGCCGCAGCCAGCCGACGATGCGGGCGGACTGTGCCTCGGCGACCGCGGTCAGCGGATGATTGGCGAAGGGGCTGTGCGGGCCGACGAGCATGAACAGATTCGGGAAGTCCGGCATCATGACGCCCTCGAAGGCGCGCGGGCCCTGCTCCCACGCCTGATCCAGGGTGCGGCCGCCCAGTCCGGTGATGGCCATCGGGCGCATGAAAGCGTGCGAGTCGAATCCCGTTGCCAGGACCAGGATGTCGAGCTCGTGCAGGCGGCTGTCGGTGGTCACCACGCCGCGCTTCTCGACGTGATCGATGCCCTCGGTCACCAGCGTGACATCGGGGCGCTGCACGGCCTGGTAGAAGCGGTCGGACACCACCAGCCGCTTGCACATGGCCTGATAGTCGGGCGTCAGCTTGCGCCGCAGTTCAGGATCCTTGACCGACCGCAGGTTTCGCTCCACCACCCACTGGATGAACCGGCGCACCCGGCCGGGATGCACCAGGCCCTGCGAGAACACGGCGAAGGCGGCGCGATTGAACCAGTAGGGGAGTGCGCCCAGCGCGGGGATCATCGAGTAGAGCCGCTTCGACACCCGGGTGTACGACCGGTTCACCGTCGGCAGGATCCACTGCGGAGTGCGCTGGAACAGTACGACTTCCGGCACCGTGCCCGCGAGCGCGCTCACCAGCTGGGTGCCGGTGGAGCCGGTGCCGATCACGCCCACCCGCTTGCCGGTCAGCGCGACATCGTGCCGCCAGCGCGCGGAATGCATGACCGGGCCGCCGAATTCGTCCAGCCCGGGGATATCCGGCCGGCTCGGGTGGTGCAGGAAACCCGTTGCGCACAGCACGAAGTCGACGCGCTGGGTCACGCCGTCGGAGGTGGTGAGCTGCCAGCCGTCGCCGTCGAACACCGCGCCGGTCACCTCCGTCCCGAAGCGGGTGCGCCGGTGCAGTCCGTGCTCGCGCGCCACCCCGACCAGATAGTCCTTGATCTCCGGTCCGGCCGAATACAGGTGTGACCATTCGGGATTCATGGCGAACCGGAATTGGTAGTACCGCGAGGGCACATCACACACCAGGCCCGGATAGCTGTTGTCGCGCCACGTGCCGCCGTACTCGTCGGCCTTCTCATAGAGGGTGAAGTCGGTGAATCCGGCCCGCTGCAGAGCCACGGCCATGCAGATCCCGGAGATTCCGGCGCCCACGATGGCGATCCGCGGTGTGTTCATGGGACGCGAGCCTAGACAGCTGTCCGGCATGGTGGGAAGACTTTCGAGTAAATCAGTAGACATTCCGTCATTCGCTAGACACAGTGTAAAGCCACTGCTACCGTGTGCGCCAGATCACAAGTTCGAGGCAAGGAAGCATGATGCGCGCACTCCAGTGGACCGGCCCGGAAAAGGTGCAGATCAACGACATCCCGGTCCCGGACATCGGACCCACCGACCTGCTGGTGAAGGTCGGCGCCGCGGGGGTCTGCCACTCCGACCTGACCCTGGTCAACTTCCCGATCCAGCTGCGCGAGGATCCGCTCACCCTCGGCCACGAGATCGCCGGCACCATCGAGGCCATCGGCTCGGACGTGAACGGGCGCGAGATCGGCGAACGCGGCGTCGTCTACCTGTTCTGGACCTGCGGCGTCTGCCGGGAGTGCGTGAGCGGCAACGAGAACGTCTGTCTCGCGGCGGGTCGCGTCGCCATGCCGCCCTGCCCCGGACTCACCATCGAGGGCGGCATGTCGGAGTACGTGCGGATTCCGGCGAGCTCGTTCGTGCCCATCGGCGACCTGGACTTCCTGCAGGCCGCGCCGGTCGCCGACGCCGCCCTCACCGCCTACCACGCCATTCGCGGTGCGCGCGAAGCACTCCGGCCCGGCGGCACCGCGGTCGCCATCGGCATCGGCGGGCTCGGGCACGTGGCGGTGCAGATCCTGCACGCCATCTCCGGCGTGCGGGTCATCGCCGTGGACCAGGCGCAGGAGAAGCTGGACCTGGCCGCCGACTGCGGTGCCGAACTCGGCATCCTCTCCGGCGGCGATACCGCCCAGCAGATCCTCGACCTCACCGACGGGCGCGGCGCGGACGCCGTCTTCGACTTCGTCGGCGTGGACTCCACCGCCAAGCTGGCCTGCGAGACCGTCGCCCCCAACGGCGCCTACCGCATGGTCGGAATCGGCGGCGGCGCACCGGAAATCACCGCCGGACCGGCCGGCGGCCCCGGCTGGCCGTGGGGCGCGACCGTGCGGAAATCGCTGGGCGGCACCCGCAGCGACCTGCACGCGTGCGTGGCCCTCGCCCAGGCGGGCAAGCTGCACATGGAGGTCGAGCGCTTCGACCTCGCCGAGGGGCCGGAAGCCTTCCGCCGCCTGGACGCGGGCCAGATCCGGGGGCGCGCGGTCCTGGTGCCGTGACCGATTCGCGAATGAACCCGAGACAGACCGGACGAATCAGCCTGCGGCGGGCTCTATCTCGCCGAGGAACTTCGCATCGAACTGGCCACCGGCCACCAGCTCCCGGCGGTGTCTCATTGCAACCCCGCGATGCGGCGCTCCAGCCAGCGGCGGGATTCGGCGTCGCGGGCGTGGACGAGGACCTTGCGGCGGGCGGCGGGGGACAGCGCGGATAGGAGGCGGGCCAGGCGTTTTCGGGTATCCCAGCTGATCAGGTAGCGGACCGCGCCGGCGATGGCGGCGTCGTCGGCCAGGTCGACGGCGCGGGCGAAATCGGTGCGGTTCTCCAGATCCAGGAACTGGGCCGGAATGCGTTCGTGCGGCGGGTAACCCGAGTAGGCGCCGGTGCCCGCCGCGTACCAGGCGCACAGGCGCAGGATTCGATCCACCGCATCCGGGTACGCCACCGACAGCAGGGCCCGGGCCTCTGTCACCTGGGGGCCGGTCAAACCGCCGCCGGAGGTGGACGTATCGAGAAAGATGTCGGTGTAGGGCATGAGTGGTGCGGGGATCTCGGCCGCCCAGAGCCGGGCGGTGCGGTCGATGTCGGCCTGGCGCTGCTCGGCCACGCGGTATTCGCGCAGGGGAACGGCGACGCCGCGCACGGCCAGCCATTCCAGCGAGCGGATGCCGTCGGCCAGCAGCGCGTCCTGGGGCCAGCCGTCCCAGCGGATCGAATAGCCGTGATGCAGGGTCACCGTGGTGAGCGGACGCTCGTCGGTGTCGAAGAAGTCCAGCACCACATCGCCCCAGCACATGCACACGAAACCGGACAGGTCGGCAACGCGCAGGGCGTCCCGCAGCGCTCGCACGGCAATCGGATCCCGCTCCTCCAGCAGGATCGGCGCGTCCCCGGGCATCTCCCTGACCCGGACGCTGTGCGCATGCGCCAGCACCCGATCCAGCGCGACCGGATCCCCGCCCGCGGACGTTCCCCCGAAAGCCATACCGAAACACTAATCCGCCCACCGGTCCCCGGCGTGGTGTTGCGGCGGCACGCGGGTGCGTTCTCGGTGACCAGCCTGTTGCTGAACTGGTACGTACCAGCTGATGATACGGTGCCGTGTGACGCCGATAACTCGCCTGATGGTGACCGACCGGTGAGAACTGCATTGTTGCCGAGAAGCCAGATTTAGGAGAGACAGTGGCGATATCGGACTCCTCGCGAGACGCTGCCGGTCCCGCTGCCCAACGCACCACCGGACTGTTCCGCACCAAGAGCGTCGAACAGTCGATCCGGGACACCGACGATCCCGATTCCAAACTTCGCAAGGACCTGACCTCATGGGACCTCACGGTCTTCGGCGTCGCGGTCGTGGTCGGCGCCGGTATCTTCACCCTCACCGCGCGTACCGCGGGCAACTTGGCCGGACCCGCGGTCTCGCTGGCCTTCGTCTTCGCGGCCGTTGCCTGCGGCCTGGCCGCACTCTGCTACGCCGAATTCGCCTCGACCGTCCCCGTCGCGGGCAGCGCGTACACCTTCTCCTACGCCACCTTCGGTGAGCTGGTCGCCTGGATCATCGGCTGGGACCTCATCCTGGAATTCGCGCTCGGCACCTCGGTGGTCGCCAAAGGCTGGTCGCAGTACCTGGGCACGGTCATGGGCGGGCATCAGCCCATCTGGCACTTCGGCTCGGTCAAGTTCGACTGGGGCGCGGTCGTACTGATCGCCGCGCTCGGCGTGCTGCTCGCCCTCGGCACCAAGCTGTCCTCGCGGGTGTCCGCGGTCGCGGTCGCCATCAAGCTGGCCGTCATCGCGCTGGTGGTCGTGGTCGGCGCCACCTACTTCAAGGCCTCGAACCTGAAGCCCTTCATCCCCGCCTCGGTCCCCAACGCGGACTCCGGCAGCGCGAGCAAGCTGCAGCAGACCCTGTTCCAGCTGGTCACCGGCGGCGGCAACAGCCACTACGGCTGGTACGGCCTGCTGGCCGCCGCCTCCATCGTGTTCTTCGCCTTCATCGGCTTCGACGTGGTCGCCACTGCCGCCGAGGAGACCAAGGACCCGCAGCGCAATGTGCCGCGCGGCATCCTGGGCTCGCTGGCCATCGTGACCGTGCTGTACGTGGCGGTCTCGCTGGTGCTCACCGGCATGGTGTCCTACAAGGACCTGCAGGGCAACGACGCCACCCTCGCGACGGCCTTCGCCCTGCACGGCGTCAACTGGGCCAAGAACATCATCTCCGTCGGCGCGCTGGCCGGTCTGACGACGGTCGTCATGGTGCTGTTCCTGGGCCAGACCCGCGTGCTGTTCGCCATGTCCCGCGACGGCCTGATGCCGCGCCGGCTCGCACACACCGGCCCCAAGGGCACGCCGGTGCGGATCACCGCCATCGTCGGCGTCATCTGCGCGGTGCTGGCCGGGTTCGTGGACTTCGGCACCCTGGAGGAAATGGTCAATATCGGCACGCTGTTCGCGTTCGTGCTGGTGTCCATCGGCGTGGTCGTGCTGCGCCGCAGCCGGCCGGATCTGAAGCGCGGCTTCCGGGTGCCGCTGGTGCCGCTCATCCCGATCCTGTCGGTCATCGCGTGCGCCTGGCTCATGTTCAACCTGTCGGTGGAGACCTGGCTGCGGTTCGTCATCTGGATGGCACTGGGTCTGGTCGTGTACTTCGCCTACGGCCGAAAGCACTCGGTGATGGCCCGCGCGGAGGCGAAAACCGGTAGCTGATCGGGTGCTCGAGTTCGGTGCTGGTGGTGTGTCTTCCATACGCCACCTCGTGGAATGCGGTTCAATTGCTCTGAATATTGAGAGTTGTGCCACAAGTTCGGCCCATCAGCACCGTATCAGCATCCCGAGAGGAACCGATCGTGAGCATGCTCCTCGCTGTGCATGACGCCTACACCACGGTTGTCGCGCAGATCGGCAACCCGACCCCGGAGACCCCGCCCGTAGCGGACAAGCTGATGAAGCTGGTCCGCTACTTCACCTGGTTCACCATGCTGTCCGGCGTCACCGCCATCACCTACGGCGGTGGCCGGTTCGCCTGGGAGAAGTGGAGCGGCGGCGGCCTCGAATCACCGAAGATGGTGGCCGGAGCGATGATCGGTGGCGTCACCGCCACCAGCGCCGGCACCATCATGAACGCCGTCATCGGCAATTAGAACCACTCTCGCAACTCGTGGCCATACCTGCCAAGGCCGTGGCTTCGCCCCGGAACCGCATTTGGGGGACCGAGGCTTGCGGGTGCGCCGGATACCGGCGCACCCCTTGGCTTCTCGCTGCTAGCTCTGGCCCAGCATGGTGTTCATCTGGGTGATCTCCTGCTGCTGGGCGGTCACGATGGACTGCGCCAGAGCCTTCGATTCGGCGTTGGCGCCCTGTGCCAGTTCGGTATTCGCCATGGTGATCGCGCCCTGATGGTGCTCGATCATCATCTGCATCCACAGCTTGTCGAAGTCCGGCCCGGACAGGCCCTCCAGCTTGGTCATCTGGTCCTTCGACATGATGCCGGGCATGTCGTGACCCATGTCGCTGCTCGGCGCGGGCTTGCCGAAACTCTGCAGCAGCGTGGTGATCTGTTGCATCTCCGGCGACTGCGCCTGTTCCACGGCTGTGGCCAGGGTGATCAGCTGCTGGTTCTGCGAGCGGGTGGGCACCAGCTTCGCCATCTCCACGGCCTGCGCGTGATGCGGGTACATCATCTGCAGGAACGTGACGTCGGCGGCGTTGAAGTCGCTGCGGGTGGCCGCGGGCGCCGAGGTGCCGGTCGCGCCGTGATCCATGCCGGGCATGCCGCCGTGGTTCATGGCCGTGGTGGTCGAGGACGGCGCGGCCTTCGAGGTGTCGCTGTCATTGCTGCTGCAGCCGGCGGCGATCAGGGCGGTGGCCGCGGTGCCGGCGATCAGGGCGAGCTTGATCCGGGTGCTGAACATGGTCGAACTCCTTGGTGGGTGCTGGCGAATCGGGAAATGAGCAGGCGAAAACCCGCGTCCGCGTGGGGGATACGCGGCCGCGGCGGCCCATCAGATCCGCAGGATCGCCAGTTCGGCCAGGGAGAGCACCGTCCAGGGTGGTGGACGGGCGTGATGCGCGCGCGGGTGGCGCGGTGTCGAGGTGGCGGCGTCGCGACGGCCGATGCCGACCCAGGCCAGCACGGCCAGACCCAGTCCGAGCAGCAGCGCGGCGAGCACGAACAGGCAACCGTGCATTCCGGCGTGGCCATTGCCGCAATCGCCCCCGCAGCCGGGCATGGACATCTCGTGGTCCTCGCCCGCGGCCATCGCGATCGGGGCGATACCCGCCATGGGCAGAACGGCGTCGTGCATGTGCTCGGTCATGACTGTCGCTGCGCTCCCGGCGTGGTCGCCGGTCATGCGGTCGTGGCTCATGCCGAGGACGAGCGCGTGCATGGCCACCAGCCCGGCCAGCAGGGCGAGCAGCCCGAAGGCCCGGATGAACCGGGTGCCTCGGGGCTGCTGCTCGATCACGGCGGCCATTCTACGGACCTGCCGCCACTCCGGGCCGGATACCCCCTGTCGGTATCTTCGCGGGACGCGCCCGCCTCGCCATCGCGAGGATCGGCGGGGTGGGCGGTAGCCTGACGGCCGTGTCACAGCGCGAACTGGTCATTCTGGGGACGGCCAGCCAAGTACCGACCAAACAGCGCAATCACAATGGCTACCTGCTGCGGTGGGATCGCGAGGGGTTGCTGTTCGACCCCGGGGAAGGCACCCAGCGGCAGATGAGCTTCGCCGGTGTGGCCGCCAGCGGGATCACCCGCATCTGCATCACCCACTTCCACGGGGACCACTGCTTCGGCCTGCCGGGTGTGCTGGGCCGCATCAGCCTGGACGGGGCGCTGCATCCCGTGGACGTCTACTTCCCGGCGTCCGGCGAGGTCTACTACGAACGGCTCATCGATTCCTCGGCGCACAACCGCCAGGTGGAGCTGCACCCGCACCCGATCACCGACGCCGGTGCATTGCCGCCGCCGGGAGCCGATTTCACCCTGCGCGCGGAGCGGCTGTCCCACCCGGTCGAATCGTTCGGCTATCGCCTCGACGAGCCGGACAGCCTGCGCTTCATTCCCGAGCGGTTGCGCGAACTCGGATTGTCCGGGCCGGTCGTGGGTGAATTACAGCGGCGCGGCGAAGTCGAGATCGGCGGGCGCACGGTCACCCTCGACGAGGTGAGCGAGGCGCGGCCGGGACAGAGTTTCGCGTTCGTCATGGACACGCGGCTCTGCGACGGCGTCCACGACCTGGCCCGGGGCGTGGACATGCTCGTCATCGAGTCCACCTTCATCGATGCCGATGAGCACCTGGCGGTCGAATACGGTCATCTCACGGCCGGGCAGGCGGCGCAGGTGGCGGCGAGGGCGGGGGTCCGCACCCTGGTGCTGACCCACTACTCGCAGCGCTACCGCACCCTGGACCAGCATTTGGCCGATGCCCGTGCCCATTTCGGCGGTGAGATCGTGGTGGCCGAGGATCTGATGCGCATTCCGGTGCCGCCGCGCCGCTGAGCGGGCGACCTCACCGCTGGGGGTGCGAAGTTTCCGTGCGGCCGCGCGGCGGTGGCGGGCCCGGGCATGATGGTCGGCATGGACTCGCACGAGGAACTCATCGCACTCGCCGACCGGTACTGGGACGCCATGCTGGAGTCCGCGCCCAGCGAGGCGACCCTGTTGGGGGACAGGCGATTCGACGATCACATCGAGGATCTGTCGGTCGCGGCGGAGGAACGGCTGCTGGGTACCTGGCGGGGGCTACTGGCCGAGGTGGATGCTCTGGATCCGGGGCGGCTGGGTGACGAGGACCGGACCACGCGGAGCCTGCTGCGTACCGAATTGGCTTCGGCGGTCTCGCATCTGGAGTGGCGGCCCGTCGAGATGGCCTCGGATCAGATGACGGGCGTGCACGCCGGGATGCTGACCATGGCTCCCCTGGTGAACGCGCCCGAACCGGAGAACGCGCAGCGGCTGGTGCAGCGCTACCGGCAGTTCGGTACCCTGATGAACCAGGCCGTGGAGCGCTTCCGGGCGGGACTCGCGGCCGGGCGCACGCCCGCGCACATCACCATCGAGCGCTCGCTCCATCAGCTGGATGGCTACCTGGCCTCCGATCTCGCCGACGACCCGTTCGTCACCCTGGCCGGCCCGGCGGGCTGGGATGGCGAAACCGCCTGGCGCGCAGAGCTGGCCGAGGTCGCGCGGGAGGTCATCCGGCCCGCCTTCGCCGCCTACCGGGCGGTGCTCGCCGCCGAGCTCGAACCCGTTTCGCGCCCCGATGACAAGCCCGGCCTCTGCTGGCTCGGCGACGACGGCGCGGACATCTACCGCCGCCTGCTGCGCCACCACACCACATTGCCCGACCTGGGCGCGGACGAGATCCACCAGCTCGGGCTGGACGAATTGGCCCGTCTGCGCACCGAATACGAGGAGGTGGGCGGCCGCCTGTTCGGCCTCGCCGATCAGACCGCCATCTTCACCCGGCTGCGCGAGGATTCGGCGCTGCGCTACGGCGACGGTGCGGAGATCATGGCGGACGCCCGGGCGTGTCTGGCCGCCGCCCAGACGGAGATGGGCAACTGGTTCGGCCGGCTCCCGCGCCAGTCCTGCGACATCCTGCCGGTCCCCGACTTCCTGGCCGCGGATGCGCCCGCGGCCTACTACTTCACGCCCGCGGCCGACGGCTCCCGGCCCGGCGCCTACTACGTGAACCTGCGGGAACCCAAGAGCCGCAACCGCTACGAGACCGCCGCGGTCGCCTACCACGAGGCCATTCCCGGCCACCACCTCCAGCTCACCATCGCCAACGAGCTGGACCATCTCCCGCGCTTCCAGCGCATGTCCTTCTCCAATACGGCCTTCGTCGAAGGCTGGGCGCTCTACACCGAGCGCCTCGCCGACGAAATGGGCCTGTACCCCGACGATCTCACCCGCATCGGCATGCTCGCCGCCGACTCGTGGCGCTCCTGCCGCCTCGTCGTGGACACCGGCCTGCACGCCAAGGGCTGGACCCGTCAGCAGGCCGTCGACTTCATGTCCGCCAATGCCCCCGTCGGGCTCGAGGAGATCCGGGTGGAGATCGACCGCTACATCGCCATGCCCGGCCAGGCGGTCGCCTACAAGGTCGGCCAGCTCGAGATCCGCCGCCAGCGTGCCCTGGTCACCGACCGCCTCGGATCCGCCTTCGACATCAAGGCTTTCCACGACACGGTGCTCGGCTCCGGCTCGGTCAGCCTCCCGGTTCTGCGCGATCTGGCCGACTCCCTCTGACACTCGGCGACGGGCAGGCCGGTGGGCCGTGGCTCACCGGCCTGCCCGCCCGGTGACAGATCGATCAGTGGCAGATCTTGTCCGCGACATCGGCAGGAACGCCGATCTCGGTGCAGTGCAGGGCGCTGCCGAGGTCCACCGGCTTCCAGCCGCCGTTGGCCGCCACGTAGTGGAACAGGACCTGCGCCCGGTTGACCGTGTTGTTGTGGGTTCCGCTGTGGGCCATCGCCCAATCGCCCGAGCAGTCGATTCGATCCTCGAGCTCGACCGGTTGCGCCAATCGCGACTCGATGTCGGTGCCGTGCAACGCCTGGAGCAGAACGGATTTGGTGACCGGGCACACCGGCGGGGTACCCGCGGAACTCGGATCGGTCACCTCGGCCGGGAAGTCACGATCCGGGGTGACGGTGTGATCGTCCGCGCCCAGGGTGAGCGTGACGGTGACCGGTCCGCCCGAGGGACAGCAGCTGGCGTCCTGACCGGCGAGCCACCGGTACTGGACCTGGACACTGCGATCGGACGAGCCGACCACCTGGGTATAGGACGTCGACTTCTTGGTCGCGGTACCCAGGTAACCCGCGTGGTTGAACAGCATCACATGCCAGGGTGAGCTGGCCGTGCCGTGCGGAGTCCCCGCGAGCACCCACAGCAGGGCGGGGCAGGAGCCGACGGCGGCGTCGGTGCCGCTGTCCGCGTAGTACCCGTCACCGCCGACACCGGTGCCGAGTCTGCTCAGCGCGGCGGTGACCACCGCCGACTTCAGATCGACGCATTTGCCGTTTCCGGCGGTGGCGGGAGCGCCGCCACCGGCGGGCTGTGTGGCGCCCGGCGACTGCTGAGGGGCAGGAGACTGAACAGTTCCCGGTGCGGTCACTGTGGCGGAGGTCGGTAGCGACGCCCCGCTGGTCGCCGGTGTCGAACCACCGTCCTGACATGCCGTCGCCAGGGCCACCGCGGCGACCGCCGCGATGATGCCAACGATCCGCTTCATGAAAAATCCCTCCCACTCGGTACTACCGAGCACGTCGAGTCCCGGACGCAGATCGTTGCGCCCCTGATTTCATGGGCACGCCGGCTCGCCGTCGGCGCGACCGTGTGCCGGCCGTTGCGAGCCTTCGTGTTTCGTGTCCCGCAGGAGCCGGCGCAACCACACCGGGAATAGCGGCCCGGATGGCGTGTTCGACTGTGGTGGTGAGTTGTGTTGAGGGAAGGGGCTGCCGGTGACGGCTACGGATGTGACGTCGTCGATCGGGCTGCGGTCGGAGCGGGGGCCGATTCTCGCGGCGATCATGTTGTCGACGTCGCTGGTGGCATTGGACTCGACCATCATTGCCACCGCGGTGCTGACGATCACCGATCAGCTCGGTGGGTTCGCGCAGTTCCCTTGGCTTTTCAGCATCTACCTGCTGGCGCAGGCGGTGACGGTGCCGATCTACGGGAAGCTCGCCGACATGGTCGGGCGGAAACCGGTCATACTGTTCGGGATCGGGGCCTTCGCGGTGGGGTCGCTGCTGTGCGGGCTGGCGACGAGCATGCCCGCGCTGATCGCGTTCCGGGCCGTGCAGGGCATCGGGGCGGGCGCGGTCAGCCCGATCTCGATGACCATCGCGGGCGACATCTACACGGTGCCGGAGCGGGCCAAGGTGCAGGCGTATCTGGCCAGTGTATGGGCGACCTCGTCGGTGCTGGGGCCGCTGCTCGGCGGCGTGTTCTCCGAGTACATCAGCTGGCGGTGGATCTTCCTGATCAACCTGCCGCTGGCGGCGCTGGCGGCCTGGATGATCCTGCGGAACTTCACCGAAAGTGCTCCGCGGCAGAGCCATCGGATCGACTACCTCGGTGCCGGACTGCTCGCCGTCGGGGCCGGGGCGCTGATCCTGGCACTGCTCGAGGGCGGCCAGGCGTGGGCCTGGGGCTCGCCCGCGAGCCTGGTGCTCTTCGCGGGCGGCGGGTTGACGCTGGCGTTGTTCGGGCTGGTGGAGCGGCGGGCCGCGAATCCGATTCTGCCGCTGTGGGTTTTCACCCGGCGCATCGTCGTGGCCAGCAGCCTGGCCTCGCTGCTGGTCGGCGCGATCCTGCTGGGTCTCACCTCGTACGTGCCGACCTTCGCGCAGGGAGTGCTGGGTAGCGGAGCGCTGATCGCGGGTCTCACCGTCGGCGCGCTCACGCTGGGCTGGCCGGTGTCGGCGTCGCAGGCCGGAAAGGTGTACCTGCGCATAGGTTTCCGGGCGACTGCGGTGATCGGCAGCCTGTTCGCCGTGGTGGGCGCGGCGTCGCTGCTGGTGGTGGACGCGCGGTCGAGCCTGTGGCAGTTGGCGATCGGCTGTTTCGTCGTCGGTATGGGGATGGGCCTGGTGGCCAGCCCGACCCTGATCGCCGCCCAGGCGAGCGCCGAATGGTCGGAGCGGGGCGTGGTCACCGCCACCAATATGTTCGCCCGCTCGCTGGGCAGCGCGGTCGGCGTGGCCGTGTTCGGCGCGCTGGTCAATGCCCGGCTCGGGAAGGCCGGCCATCCGGCCGCGTCCGACCTCGCGCCGGCGGTGCACTTGGTGTTCCTCGGCGTGGCCGCCATGGCGGTGGTCCTCATCGGTGCGGCGGCCGTCATGCCCCGGCGAAGCGCGGGCAACTCGGAAATCCATTCGGCGTGAACACGATCGACATGTGATTTGCGGAATCGCAGAATAGCGCCGGGATCGGTTAATTCCGCAAAAAGGCCGCCGACCGTGCCGAATGGAATACTTCGGCAATGATCTAGCACACTGTAGGTGTGGTTGAGGTCGAGGACGTATTGGGCCGGTTACGGCGGTATCCGGATGTCGAAGCGGTGAACCTGTATGCGGTCGATGCCGCCGACCGCCTGATGCTGGATGTCGCCGCGGATTCGCTGGCCGCCGCCGGGGACGGGCGGGTGGCCGTGATCGACGACGGCTACGGGGCGTTGACGCTCGGGGCCATCGCCGCGCACGACCTGCACGGGGTCCGGGTGCATCAGGATTTGCTCACCGGTGAATTGGCACTCGCCAACAATGCCCGAATTGTCGGTCTAGCCGATCGCTTTTCGACCCGCGAATTGGGTGCGGGATTGCTCTCCGATGTCCGCGCGGTGCTGTGGCGGCTGCCGCGCGCGCTGTCCGGCCTGGCCGAAACCGCCGAGGCCATCGCGCGCTGGGCCGCACCCGATGTCGAGGTGTTCGCCGGCGGCCGCGACAAGTACCTGACCCCCGCCATGAACGAGGTACTCGCCGAATCCTTCGGTTCGGTGCGCGCCACCCGCGGCCGCCAGAAATCCCGCATCCTGCTCGCCGCCGAGCCCAAACCCATTGGCGAGCCCCGTTTTCCGATTCGCAACCGGCTCGACGAGCAGGGCCTGGAGGTGGTGGCCCACGGTGCGGCATTCTCCGGCCCGCGCCTGGACATCGGCACCCGCTTTCTGCTCGACCACCTGAAGCGGATGAAGCCCGATGCCCACGACGCCATCGATCTGGGTTGCGGCACCGGCATTCTCGCGGTCGCACTCGCCAAGGCCCGCCCCGGCATCCGGGTGACGGCGACCGACCAGTCCGCGGCCGCGGTGGCCTCCACCCGCGCCACCGCCGCCGCCAACGGCGTCGCCGACCGCGTCACCGTGCTGCAGGACGACGCCATGTCCAGCGCCCCCGACAACAGCGCCGACCTGGTGCTGTGCAACCCGCCCTTCCATGTCGGCGCGGCCGTGCACACCGGCTCGGCCATCAAGATGTTCCAGCAGACCGGGCGGGTGCTGCGCCCCGGCGGCGAGCTGTGGACGGTCTACAACACCCACCTCAACTATCGGGGCGTCATGGAGCGCATGGTCGGCAGAACCGATGTGATGGGCCGCAATCGCAAGTTCACCGTGACCCGCTCGGTGCGTCCCCTGTGACCCGCTGGGATCCGCCCACCGTGACCCGCTGGGTACCCGGCCTGCGCGACGTCGAATAATCGGGCGCATGGGACGAATCGATCTTCGAATCTTCACCGAACCCCAGCAGGGCGCGTCCTACGACACGCTGCGCACCGTCGCCAAGACCGCCGAAGACCTCGGCTACGACGCCTTCTTCCGGTCCGACCACTACCTGAAGATGGGCGACGCCGACGGTCTCCCGGGCCCCACCGACGCCTGGATCACCCTCGCGGGCCTGGCCCGCGAGACCCGCCGCATCCGGCTGGGCACCCTGGTCACCTCGGCCACCTTCCGTCACCCGGGCGTGCTCGCCGTCGAGGTGGCCCAGGTCGACGCCATGTCCGGCGGCCGCGTCGAATTCGGTTTCGGCGCGGGCTGGTTCGAGGCCGAGCACGCCGCCTACGGCATTCCCTTCCCGGCCCGGAGGTTCCCGCGCTTCGAGGAGCAGCTGGCCATCGTCACCGGCCTGTGGTCGACGCCGGTCGGCGAGACCTTCTCCTTCGCCGGCGAGCACTACACGCTCACCGATTCCCCGGCGCTGCCCAAGCCCGCGCAGCCGCGTATCCCGGTCATCATCGGCGGCATGGGCGCCGAGCGCACCCCGCGCCTGGCCGCGCAGTACGCGACCGAGTTCAACGCGCCGTTCCAGTCGGCCGAGGCCAGTGCCGAGCAGTTCGAGCGAGTCCGCATGGCCGCCAAGGACACCGGCCGCGATCCGCACGACATCACCTTCTCCAACGCGCTGGTCGCCTGTGTCGGCGCGAGCGATGCCGAGGTGGCGCGGCGCGCGGCCGCCATCGGGCGCGAGGTGGACGAGCTGAAGGCCAACGGCCTGGCCGGCAGCCCGGACGAGGTGGTCGAGAAGATCGGCCGCTATGCCGAGATCGCCGGTACCAGCCGGGTTTACCTGCAGATTCTGGATCTGTCCGATCTGGATCACCTGGAGCTCATCGCAAGTCGCGTGATGAGCCAGCTGGGCTGAAACGGGCTTCCGGGGCGGCCGGACCGCGGCTTATCGGGCGGCGCATTCAGTAAAGCTAAGGTAAAGTCCGGTTCGTCCGATCGGTGGGGGTTCGGGAACTCCGGGCCCCCACAGCGCGTTGGACGAGTAGCTTCAATGGCCACGACCGACGTGAGCCGCGACTCCAGAAAGGGACGCACGGAAATGCGCTCCACATCCAACCCGGTCTTCCGGAACTTGCAGCCGCAGCAGGGCGGCTACGCCGGCTTCGGCTCGGCGCCTGGAGCCGGACAGTTCCCCAGCAACCCGTACGGTCAGCAGCCGCAGTACCCGGGCTACCAGCAGCCCTACCAGCCGGCCGTACCGACCACCCGCCCGATGACCATCGACGATGTGGTGCAGAAGACCGGCATCACCCTCGGCGTGGTCACCCTGACGGCGATCCTGTCCTACGCGCTCACCTCGGCCAACCACGGCCTGGCCGTGTTGTTCCTCGCGGTCGGCGGCCTCGGCGGCTTCGCGCTCGCCATGATCATGACCTTCGGCCGCAAGCAGGACAACCCGGCGCTCGTGCTCAGCTACGCGGCGCTGGAAGGCCTGCTGCTGGGCTCGTTCTCGTTCCTGTTCACCAATGTGCAGTTCGGTGGCGTCGGCGGATCCGGCCTGATCGCGCAGGCGGTGCTGGGCACCTTCGGCGTCTTCTTCGGCATGCTCGTGGTCTACAAGACCGGCGCGATCCGCGTCACCCCGCGCTTCACCCGCATGATCGTGGGCGCCATGATCGGCGTCCTGGTGCTCATGCTCGGCAACCTGGTCGCCAGCTTCTTCACCGCCGACGGCTTCGGCCTGCGCTCGGGCGGCACCCTGTCGATCGTGTTCAGCCTGGTGGTCATCGGTGTCGCGGCCTTCAGCTTCCTGCTGGACTTCGACGCTGCCGACCAGCTCATCCGGGCCCAGGCTCCGGAGAAGGCGGCGTGGGGCGTGGCGTTCGGCCTGACCGTCACCCTGATCTGGCTGTATCTCGAAATCCTGCGCCTGCTGAGCTACTTCCAGGACAGATAGTCCGGGAAGGGCTGACGCACAGCTGAATACCTGAGTGGGCGGGCATCGGAATCCGGTGCCCGCCCACTGCTGTGTAGCCAGCCTGAGAGCGTTCAGTCGTTGGTCACCACCTCCTTCAGGACGTCGGTGGCGACGTGATTCTCGCCGCAGTCCGCGGCCAGGACCCCGACGCTGGAGCAGTTACGCAGGCGCAGCGGCAGGATCTCCTGGTAGGCGGCCGACTCGTACCAGTCGGTCACGGCCTGATAGTCGGGGAACTCGATGACGATGACGATCGCACTGGCCGGGCCCTCGATCACCCGCTGCGTGCCGCCGTGCACGATGAACTTCCCGCCGTAGGGCGCCAGCGTGGCGTCGATGCGCTCCAGGTATTCCACGATCTCGGCATTGATGTCGACGTCCCACAGGTTGGCGATGGCGTAGGCGGGCATTTCGGGCTCCTCGGTCGGATTACTTTGCTGCCCTTGATATTTCCGCTTGCCGGGAACGAAGTCGATTACCCACCAGGTAAAGCCGACTGCTGAGGGGTGTGGCCCACCTTCCCCCAAACAAATTGGGCCGCCCGACCGTGAGGTCGGGCGGCCCAACTAACGCCGTAGCTCAGCTACGGTATCTCGTGCCTCAGCTCAGGCGCTCGATGATCATCGCCATGCCCTGGCCGCCACCGACACACATGGTCTCCAGACCGAACTGCTTGTCGTGGGTCTGCAGGTTGTTGATGAGGGTCGCGGTGATGCGGGCACCGGTCATACCGAACGGGTGGCCGAGGGCGATGGCGCCACCGGAGACGTTCAGCTTGTCCAGGTCCATGTTCAGCTCACGGGCGGAACCGAGCACCTGCACGGCGAAGGCCTCGTTGATCTCGTACAGGTCGAGGTCGTCGATGGTCATGCCCGCGGTCTTCAGGGTGTTGCGGACCGCCTGGATCGGGCCGAGGCCCATGACCTCCGGGGACAGGCCCGAGACGCCGGTGGCCACGATGCGGGCCAGCGGGGTCAGGCCCAGCTCGCGCGCCTTGACGTCGGACATGACGACCAGGGCGGCCGCGCCGTCGTTCAGCGGGCAGGCGTTGCCGGCGGTGATGGTGCCGTCGGCGCGGAAGACCGGCTTCAGCTGCGAGATCTTCTCGTAGGTGGTGCCGGCGCGCGGGCCGTCGTCGGTGGTGACGATGGTGCCGTCGGGCAGGGTGACCGGGGTGATCTCCCGCTCGAAGAAGCCGGACTTGATGGCCTCCTCGGCGCGGTTCTGCGAACGCACGCCCCAGTGGTCCTGGTCCTCGCGGGAGATGCCGGTGTAGGTGGCGACGTTCTCCGCGGTCTGGCCCATGGCGATGTAGACGTCCGGGAGGATGTCGTCGTTGCGCGGGTCGGTCCAGGTGGCGTTGGACTCGGCGGTCGCCTTGGTGCGGGCCTCGGCCTCGGCGAACAGCGGGTTGTGCGAGTCCGGCCAGCCGTCGGCGGTGCCCTTCGGGAAGCGCGAGACGGTCTCGACGCCGGCGGAGATGAACACGTCGCCCTCGCCGGCCTTGATGGCGTGGAAGGCCATACGGGTGGTCTGCAGCGAGGACGAGCAGTAGCGGTTGACGGTGACGCCCGGCAGGGAGTCGTAGCCCAGCTGCACGGCCACGGCGCGCGCCATGTTGAAACCGGCCTCACCGGCGGGCTGGCCGCAGCCCAGGTGCAGGTCGTCGATGTCGGAGACGGCGAGCGAGGGCACCTTGTCGAGGGCGGCGCGCACCATCTGCGCGGCGAGGTCGTCCGGTCGCATGCTCACCAGAGAACCCTTGCCAGCGCGGCCGATGGGCGAGCGGGCGTACGAAACGATGACGGCCTCAGCCATGAGGACTCCTTTTTTGCTGGGGTGATCCTCTTCGAATTTACGACGGGTGTGTTCCGGCTCAAACATCCGGTATGCCCGTATCCCAACTACTGAACTGTGGGATATCGCTCACTCTCGCAGCTCTCGTGCCGCGCTGCCTGCCGGCACCGCGGCACGAGACAGGGTGAAAGATGGGGCAGCACAGCGATGAAGGTGGGTTACCCGGGGACGTCGAAGGCGCTGTGCGCCGGGATGTTCGGCATGTCGGTGTAGACGGTGACGATGATGTGCCCCGGCCCGGTGTCCTGGAACAGGGCGTAGTGCTCGCTGCCGTAGAAGCCGGCCAGCACGGGAACTCGATATTCGCCGGCCGCGCCGGTGTCCATGTTCCGCCACGCGACGGTGGCCACGGTGATGCACTGCGGGGCGAAGCTGTACTCGCCCGGATCGAACCCGGCGACCGGCAGCGCCTGGATGCTGATGATCGCGCGGCCGGGCCACTGCGGGCCGGTGTCGGCCCAGGATCGGATATTGCCGCCACAGATCAAAGCATCGTGATAAACGCTCGGGACCTGCGGGAATTCGACGGTTGCGGCCTCCGCGGGCGCGGCCGCGACGATCATGGTCGCGAGGCCGGAGGCGGCGAGCAGGGAGGCGGCGGGCACGCTCGTCGGCATCCACATAGGGCCGATCGTAGTTCGCGGCGCCGTGATATCTCCGACGTGCGCGTGGGCGCGGATCTCCTTTCTGCAACGATAAGGGGTATGCGCATCGCTAACCATGTCGTCGATCTGATCGGAAACACCCCGCTCGTTCGGTTGAACTCCGTGGTGGGTCCGAACTCGGGACTGGTGGCGGCGAAGGTGGAATACCTGAACCCGGGCGGCAGCTCGAAGGACCGCATCGCCGTCAAGATGATCGACGCCGCCGAGAAGGCCGGGCTGCTGAAGCCCGGCGGCACGATCGTCGAACCGACCTCCGGCAATACCGGTGTGGGCCTCGCCCTGGTCGCGCAGCAGCGCGGCTACAAGTGCGTGTTCGTCTGCCCCGACAAAGTCAGCGAGGACAAGCGGAACGTGCTGCGCGCCTACGGCGCCGAGGTCGTGGTCTGCCCGACCGCGGTCGCGCCGGAGGATCCGGACAGCTACTACAACGTCTCCGACCGCCTGGTGCGCGAGATCCCGGGCGCGTGGAAGCCGGACCAGTATTCCAACCCGGGCGGCCCGGAATCGCACTACGAGACCACCGGCCCGGAGATCTGGCGTGACACCGAGGGCAAGATCACACACTTCGTGGCGGGCGTCGGTACCGGCGGCACCATCACCGGCACCGGCCGGTACCTGAAGGAGATCTCCGGCGGCAAGGTCAAGATCGTCGGTGCGGACCCGGAGGGCTCGGTCTACTCCGGCGGCACCGGCCGCCCCTACCTGGTCGAGGGCGTCGGCGAGGACTTCTGGCCCACCGCCTACGACCCGGCCATCCCGGACGAGATCATCGCGGTCTCCGACGCCGACTCCTTCGAGATGACCCGTCGCCTGGCCCGTGAGGAGGGCCTGCTGGTCGGCGGCTCCTGCGGTATGGCCGTGGTGGCGGCGCTCAAGGTTGCCGAGCGCGATCCGGACGCCGTGGTGGTCGTGCTGCTGCCGGACGGCGGCCGCGGCTACCTGTCCAAGATCTTCAACGACCAGTGGATGAGCTCCTACGGCTTCCTGCGCACCCGCCTCGACGGTTCGGACACCGAGGTGCACGTGGGAGACGTGCTGCGCGGCAAGTCCGGTGAGCTGCCGGACCTGGTGCACACCCACCCGCAGGAGACGCTGCGCGACGCCATCGAGATCCTGCGCGAGTACGGCGTCTCGCAGATGCCGGTGGTCGGTGCGGAGCCGCCGGTGATGGCGGGCGAGGTCGCGGGTTCGGTCACCGAGCGCGATCTGCTGTCGGCCGTCTTCGAGGGCCGCGCGAAGCTCACCGACCCGGTCGCCAAGCACATGAGCCCGGCCTTCCCGCTCATCGGCGCGGGCGAGCCGGTCGCGTCGGCCACCAAGCTGCTGGAGTCCACCGACGCCCTCATGGTCGTCGAGGACGGTAAGCCGGTAGGCGTCATCACCCGCCACGACCTGCTCGGTTTCCTCAGCACCGGCGCCCTCTCCTAGGTAGCGGCCGAGTATTCGCCGCCCGCCGGAACCACAGCTCGGTTCCGGCGGGCGGACTGCTTTTCGCGGCTGCTCATCTCGCGAATCCGACGGTACGGAACCACCAGAGCGATGCCAGCGTCCATGCCAGCACGAAGCTGGTGAAGACCAGGGCGCCGAGGATCGGCAGCAGCCAGCCCGGTGTCCGCTTCAGCCGCAATGTCAGCATTTTCGAGGCGAAGGCGCCGTAGAACACCACGCCTGCGACGGAGTGCGCCATCACCCGGCCCGTCACGCCCCGGCCGAACTGGAAGCCGAAACTGTAGAGGCAGTAGAAGGCCACCGGCAGGCTGAGCAGGAAGGCCAGCACGCCGCACAGCCGGTGGTAGATGTGCACCGATCGCGGCGCGTGGAAGCGGTAGATCCAGACGGCGGTCAGCAACTGGCCGCCGATCAGCACCAGCACCACGCTGCTCAGGTACGCCTTGAAGATCTGCGGTGCGGAGAATCCCCAGGTGGGCAGGGGCTGGGTGCCCGGCCAGTAGTGGGTGCCGGCCATCCCGAGCGCGATCGCGACCGCAGCGCCGGCCAGCAGCACCGGCACCGCGATCAGATTGCGCCGAGACGCGGTGAAAACGTCTGTCAGCAAGGACATCTCGCCTCTGTGAATGGTGTTGTCAGAAGGGGCATTGGAGATACCTCGGCGGGTTACAGCCGACAGATGCGTCGTCCGCTGTGCGGGCCGCGAGATGCACCGTTGCGGCGTCTTTATAGTGCGTGAAAATTGGGACGAATGGGATTTGTGATAACCAATGTGGATTTGCTGAGCTGTTACTTTTGGAATGTGAAACGCTGATGAACGGCAAGAAATCAGGCAAATATCGGTATATCGCGATCTTGGGGCGATATTTTTCTGTGATCCGAAACACTTTGCGTTTCGAATTGAATCACCAGGTCAGCGCATGTATTAATGCAGGTACAGGAGCTGCCAAACGGGCCAGTTCACCTTCTGTTCACTTTTGATTCAGGCTGTGTTCACAACACGCAATCAAGCTGTGACCTTGTCGGAAACAGACCGCAAGTCTGAATGGCCCAAGGAGATGTGAACACACATGCGGAACGTGATCACTACATCGGTGCAATGAGGCACCGCGGCCGGAAGGTCGCAAAGGTCTCCACTGCACTCCGCGCAGTGTGCCAAACCCATTGACCCATACCGGGTTTCACAACAGCATCCACAACAGCCCGAGGTACGCAGACGGGCGTCGTGAGGCGCCTGCATGGTCCTGCGCTGCCTTCTTCAGGCCCGCGAGCCCGAAACCGAACAGGAATCCAAATTCGCCATGCCCAAGAATGTTATGACTGCTCTCAGTGACCCTGCTAGACGTAGCAAGGTAGTTGCCACCGCTCGTACGGTCGGCGCCGCCGCCCTCGCTCTGGGCGTCTTCGGCTCCATCATCACCGCCGCCGGCGCCGCCGCCAGCGGAGATATCCAGCCGGCCGCGTTGAAGGCCTCCCTGGCCGTCGCCGCGCCCGCCGCCGCTGCTCCGGTCAAGGAACTGCCCGCTCCCGCCCCCGCTCCCGCGGCCGAAGTTGCGGCTCCGGCCCCGGCGCCCATGCCGGCCCCGCTGCCCGCCCCCGAGCCGGCTCCGGCCCCCGCGCCGCCCGCCCCTGTCTACGAGGACAACCTGGACGGCTGGATCCACCACGCGCTGGACATCATGGCCCAGCACGGCATCCCGGGTAGCTACGACGGCATCTACCGCAACATCATTCGCGAATCCAGCGGCAACCCGCAGGCGATCAACCTGTACGACTCCAACGCGGCCATGGGCATCCCGTCCAAGGGTCTGCTCCAGGTGATCGACCCGACCTTCAATGCGTACCACGTCGACGGCACCGCCTTCGACGTCTGGGACCCGGTCGCCAACATCGTGGCTGCCTGCAACTACGCGGCGCACCGCTACGGCTCGATGGACAACGTCTTCAGCGCCTACTGATCCGGTCCGACGACGTACCGGACGACACAACGATGGCCTGCCCGATGAGGGCGGGCCATCGTTGTCGTCTCGGCCCGCGGTGCCTGTCGCTGGAGTCTCGGTGGCGGCCGTACCGCCATTTGGCTAATCTCAGGCATCTGTTTTGGCAACTATTTCGCAAACGAGCGAACTCGACGATCGACCAGGCGTATAACGACCCCGAAGAGCAGTTCCGGCACACGGCCGGAACGGATAGCGAAGGGACGGGGTCATGCACACCTCGAGTTCGGCTATCGATATCCAGATCGGGCAGGGGCTCTCGAACGCGTGGAGTTCCATCGCCACGTGGGTGCCCAAATTCGTCGGGTTCCTGGTCATTCTGTTCATCGGCTGGCTCGTGGCCAAACTCGTGGCCAAGCTGGTGACCCGGATCCTGAACCGAGTCGGGTTCGATCGGCTGGTGGAACGCGGCGGCATCAAGGACATGCTGGCCCGCGGCAGTTACGACGCCACCGGCATCATCGCCAAGCTGGCGTACTACGCGATTCTGTTGATTACGTTGCAGCTCGGCTTCGGCGTCTTCGGCCCGAACCCGGTGAGCACCATGCTCAACGGCATCGTGGCCTGGTTACCCCGGCTGGCGGTCGCCATCGTCATCGTCTGTATCGCGGGCGCGATCGCGCGCGTCGTGCAGGACATGGTGTCGAACATGCTGAGCGGTCTGGACTACGGCCGCACGCTGGGACGCATTGCGGCGGTGTTCATCTGGGGCATCGGCATCATCGCGGCCCTCAATCAGATCGGGGTGGGAACTTCGGTCACCATGCCGATTCTCATCACGGTGCTGGCGACGATCGGCGGTATCCTCATCGTCGGTCTCGGCGGTGGCCTGATCCGGCCCATGCAGGAGCGGTGGGCGGGCTGGCTCGACGCCATCGAGGGCGAAATGCCCGAGGTGAAGGGGCATGCGCAGGCCTATCAGCGGGGTCGTGAGGATGCGGCCCGCCAGCGGCAGGCGCAGGAGGCGGCCATGTGGGCGCAGCGCTCGGCCACCCGGCCCATGATGGCGGGGCAGGGCATGGGCCAGATGCCTCCGGGCAAGTGGGCAGAGCCCGAGGGCGGCGGCCAGATGGGTTACGGGCAAACGGGATACGGCCAACAGGGCGGCTGGGGACCGGGCGGTGGCCAGATGCCGCCGCAGCAGCCCGGCCAGATGCCGCCGCAGCAGCCTGGGCAGATGCCGCCGCAGCAGCCTGGGCAGATGCCGCCGCAGCAGCCTGGGCAGATGCCGCCGCAGCAATCCGGGCAGATGCCACCGCAGCAGCCTGGGCAGATGCCGCCCCAATCCGGCCAGATGCCTGCACAACCCGGCCAGATGCCTGCACAACCCGGCCAGATGCCGCCGCCCGGACAGTCGATGCCGCCCGGACAGCCCCCACGTTCCAGCGGGCAGATGCCGCGGCCCGGCGGCCAGGACCGGGACGATCGCGACGACATGGGCTGATCCGACGCCGCCGGAAACCGAGCAGCCCCGGGGTGTTTCTACCCCGGGGCTGCTTCATCGTGAGGTCAGGAGGCGCGGGCCAGCGAGCAGACGCCCGCCAGGCGCAGGTGGAGCCAGTCGGCGTCCTGCCAGTCGAGCAGGGAGTGGGGGAGGATGGCCTCGGCTTCGCGCAGGTCCTCTAGAATGCCGCGGGCGTAGCCGGCGAGCAGGACACTTGCCGGGACGAGGCCGGAGTTCTCGACGCCGAGGTCGAGGATGTCGCGGATGGCCGCGGCATGCTGGTCGATCGCTGCGGACACACCGGGGAAGACGGCCGCGGCCTCCGCGGCGGGGGCTCCATGGGTGCGCTGCAGGCGGTTCAGGGTTTTACGCGCCGAAACGACGAGCAGGGCGGAGCCGGGCACAAACACCCGGTGATGCTAGCAATCGACCGGCACCTGGGGGACCGGCTGTGACATATCGCGCAATTCGCCGGAACCGCCGGTCAGCGGAACGCTTTCGCGCCTGTCAGGGCCTCGCCGAGGACGAGCTGATGCACTTCGGCGGTGCCCTCGTAGGTCAGGACGGACTCCAGGTTGTTGGCGTGCCGCAGCACCGGGTACTCGAGGGTGATGCCGTTCGCGCCCAGGATGGTCCGGCACTCGCGCGCGATCTTGATGGCCTCGCGGGTGCTGTTCAGCTTGCCGGCGCTGATCTGCTCGTTGGAGATCTCGTGCCGGTCCTTCAATCGGCCGAGGTGCAGCGCCAGCAGTTCGCCCTTGCCGAGTTCGAGCGCCATGTCGGCCAGTTTGGCCTGGGTGAGCTGGTAGGCCGCCAGCGGCTTGTCGAACACCTCGCGGGTCTGCGCGTATTCGATTGTGGCGGACAGGCAGTCGCGGGCCGCGCCGAGCGCGCCGAAGATGATGCCGAAGCGCGCCTCGGACAGGCAGCCGAGCGGCGCGCGGAGTCCACGGGCCTCGGGCAGCAGGGCGCCGGCGGGCAGCCGGACGCCGTCGAGGGAGAGTTCGGCGGTGATCGACGCGCGCAGCGACAGCTTGTGCTTCATCTCGCGAGCGCTGAAACCCGGTGTGTCCGTGGGCACTATGAATCCGCGGATCACATCCCGCTCACCCTCGCGCGACTGCGCCCACACGACGGCCACATCCGCGACCGACCCGTTGGTGATCCACATCTTCGACCCGTCGAGGATCCAGTCGTCCCCGTCCCGCCGCGCTCGCGTTCGCATGCCGCCCGGATTCGAGCCGAAGTCCGGCTCGGTCAGCCCGAAGCATCCGATCACCCGTCCCGCCGCCATCTCCGGCAGCCACCGCAGCTTCTGTTCCTCGGACCCGTACTTGTGGATCGCGGTCATGGCCAGCGACCCCTGCACCGAAACCGTGCTGCGCACACCCGAATCCACGGCTTCCAGCTCCAGGCAGGCCAGCCCGTACGCCGTGGCCGACGTCCCCGCGCACCCGTACCCGTCCAGATGCATCCCCAGCAGCCCGAGCTTCCCCAGCTCCGGCGCCAGCTCCCGCGCCGGAAACGTCCCCGCCTCGAACCATTCCGCCACCCGCGGCCGCAATCGCTCCGCGGCGAACGCGCGCACCGTATCCCGGATCGCCCGCTCCTCATCACTGAGCAGGGAATCGATGGCGAACAGCTCGTCCACGGTGACCATGCGCCCACCCTAGAACCGCCGCCGCCGGACTCACAACGCCGCGCCGGGTCGATAGCGCCGGGTCCGGGCCGACTGCCGGCAGCGCCGGGTCCGGTGCCGACCGCTCCGGCGGCCCGCTCGGTCTACGGGGTGGGACCAGGGGTTTCCGCTCCGAGCAGGGTTTCGGCCGTGGTCGTTCGACGCCCTGGCAGCGGTGGCGGTCGTCCGGGCCCGACCCGGGGCGTGGGCGAATCTGCAGCGTCTTTAGGCTGTTCGCATGAGCGAGCTGGGTTTCTCCACACGGGCGGTGCACGCCGGGTTCGATCCGGACCCTCAGACCGGTGCGGTGAACGTGCCGATCTATGCGAGTTCGACGTTCGCCCAGGACGGTGTCGGCGGAATGCGCGGCGGGTACGAGTACGCGCGCACCGGGAACCCGACCCGCACGGCGCTGGAGGCGAACCTGGCGGCGCTCGAATCCGGTACCTACGGGCGGGCTTTCGCCTCGGGCATGGCGGCCACCGATTGCGCGATCCGCGCGAACCTGCGGCCCGGTGACCACATGGTGATCCCGAACGACGCGTACGGCGGCACCTTCCGGCTCATCGACAAGGTGTTCACCCAGTGGGGGATCGAGTACTCGGTCGCGCCGGTGTCGGATGTGGACGCGGTCGCCGCGGCCATGCGCCCCAACACCAAGCTGGTGTGGATCGAGACGCCGACCAACCCGCTGCTGAACGTCGGCGATATCGCGGCGCTGGCCGAGGTGGCGCACGCGGGCGGCGCGAAGCTGGTGGTGGACAACACCTTCGCCTCGCCCTACCTGCAGCAGCCGCTGCTGCTGGGCGCGGACATCGTGCTGCACTCGACCACCAAGTACCTGGGCGGGCACTCGGACGTGGTGGGCGGCGCGCTGATCACCGACGATCAGGAGATGGACGCCAAGTTCGCGTTCCTGCAGAACGGTGCGGGCGCGGTCCCCGGCCCGATGGACGCCTTCCTCACCATGCGCGGCATCAAGACGCTGGCCCTGCGCATGGACCGGCACTGCGACAATGCCGAGACCATCGCCGAATTCCTCGCCAACCACCCCAAGATCGCCCAGGTCATCTACCCCGGCCTGCCCGAGCACCCCGGCCACACCGTGGCCCAGAAGCAGATGCGCCGCTTCGGCGGCATGATCTCGGTGCGCGTCCACGGCGGCAAGGACGCGGCCCTCGCCTTCTGCGCCAAGACCAAGATCTTCACCCTCGCCGAATCCCTCGGCGGCGTCGAATCCCTCATTGAGCATCCCGGCGCCATGACCCACGCCTCCACCGCCGGCTCGGCCCTCGAGGTCCCCGCCGACCTGGTCCGCCTCTCCGTCGGCATCGAGGACATCAGCGACCTGCTGTCGGACATCGAGCAGGCCCTGGCCTGAGCTCGCCCGCCTCCCCGGGCCTTCAACGGGCGGCCGGGTGCCGTGTCCAATCAGGCACCCGTGCCGGCGGTCGGGAGCCGGACCGATTTCGGGTGTACCCGGTGAGTTACCCGGAACCTCGCGAAATCAGTTGTCACCTTCGGAAAGAAGCGAAGCGCCACACCATTCTTGGTGCGGCGCTTCGTCATATCGCGGCCGGTGCCGACAAACATTGCGGCCCCGGAGTCCGTGTGGACCGGGGCCGCGAATCCGTCGGTCGTAAATCAGCTGTGGTAGGGCTCCGCGGAGACCAGCGTCACCTTCATGGTGTTGCCATTGGGCAGGGTGTATTCGCGGGTTTCGCCGACCTTGGCGTTGATGAGGGCGCCGCCCAACGGGGAGTTGGGGGAGTAGGTCTCGAGGTCGGCGCTGCCGAGGCCCTCTTCGCGGGTGGCGATGAGGAAGGTCTCGGTGTCGGTCTCGTCGCCGTCGTAGTAGACCTTGACGACCGAGCCGGGTAGGGCGACGCCGGACTTGGTGGGCGCGACGCCGACCTTGGCGTTGTTCAGCAGCTCCTGCAGCTGGCGAATGCGCGCCTCCTGCTGGCCCTGTTCCTCACGCGCCGCGTGGTAACCGCCGTTCTCCTTGAGGTCGCCCTCTTCACGGCGCTCGTTGATTTCGGCCGCGATGACGGGACGGTTGGCGATGAGCGCGCCGAGTTCGCTCGTGAGCCTCTCGTGCGACTCCGGGGTCAGCCAAGTCACGGTCTCAGTCATCTCGATCACTCCCTAGTAGTTGTCCCCGGCAAGCCGGGATTCCCTGATGCCCGCTACCGTGGCCATCCGGAGATGGGCACAGCAGCAACCGGACAGCCAGAGCGATCCCTGGGGAGAGTCCCGACAGCGCCGGCCGTCAATGCAGCAAACACGGCTCCGAACGCCGGAACCGTGTATCGCGTCATTTTAGCACGATTCGGAAAGGCGCAGGTAGAAGCGTCAATGCGGGTCGCTTAACGGACGATTCACCCGGCGCGCAGATAGGCCGGCACATGGTCGCTGCACCCGTAGACATTGCCGGCGCCGGCCCGTCGGGTGGTCTTGATCGTGGTGACCACGCGGACGGTGCCGGAGTCGGAGCCGGGCACCAGGATCTCGCGGCGGCCGACCTCGTCGGTGTCGCCGTCCATGGCGCGTACGAAGCAGACGACCGCCTGGCCCGGATCCTTGCGTGTCACTTTGAAATCCACGCTGACCGTGGAGTCGTCGACGATCGTGTAGCCGATCCGATCCGGTTCGATGGCCTGCGGCCCGTAGGTGCGGTAGCCCAGATAGGAGACCCCGAGCCCGGCGAGGATGACGACCGCTCCGAGGGCGTAGGGGAGCCAGCGGCGGGTCTTCCGAGGCGCAATCCCGTACCGGTCAGCCGGTCTTTCACTCATATCGGGGACGCTCCCGGGGGGTAGGTCGGAACAAACAACGATCGGATGGAACTATAGGGAATGCATATCTGATGCCTGTGTCTGGACTCGGCACGTGCGGTCAGGGTCCGGAGGAGGCAGCTTGCGTAACCACGCAGGACCCCTGCACGTGCCAATTGATACAGCTCGACGCTACGAGGTGGAAAACGTGATCGGTGAGGTGAACGAGAAGTGAGTGGTCTTCGCCTCATGGCGGTGCACGCGCATCCCGACGACGAATCCAGTAAGGGCGCGGCGACCACCGCGCGCTATGCCGCCGAAGGCAATCACGTGCTGGTCGTCTCCCTCACCGGCGGGGAACGCGGCGACATCCTGAACCCCGCCATGGACACCCCCGGCATCAAGGACCGCATCACCGAGGTCCGCCGCGAGGAGATGGCCGCCGCCGCCGAGGCGCTCGGCGTCCGCCAGACCTGGCTCGGCTTCGTGGATTCCGGTCTGCCGGAAGGCGATCCGCTGCCGCCGCTGCCCGAGGGCAGCTTCGCGCTGGTGCCCCTGGAGGAGGCCACCGAGGCGCTGGTGCGCGTGGTCCGCCAGTTCAGGCCGCACGTCATGACCACCTATGACGAGATGGGCGGCTACCCGCACCCGGATCACATCATGTGCCACAAGGTGTCGGTCGCGGCCTTCGAGGCGGCGGGCGATCCGGAGCGGTTCCCCGACGCGGGCGAGCCCTGGCAGCCGCTCAAGCTCTACTACAACCACGGCTTCAGCCTCACCCGGCTGGAGGTGTTCGCCGACGAGTACGCGCGCCACGGCGAGCCCTTCCCCATGCAGGACTGGATGGACCGCATGCGCAAGTACGCCGCCGAACGCGGCGACATCATGGCGCGGGTCACCACCCAGGTAGAGTGCGCCAAGTACTTCCCGCAGCGTGACGACGCCCTGCGCGCCCACGCCACCCAGATCGACCCCAATGGCGCCTTTTTCGCGATTCCGCTGGAGATGCAGCAGCGACTGTGGCCCACCGAGGAGTTCGAGCTGGCCAAGACCCGGGTCAAGACCGCGATCCCGGAGACCGACCTGTTCGCGGGAATCGACGAGGCCGATTCCGGCTTCGACGCCGCCGACACCGAGGACACCGCCCGATGATGCTCACGCTGCTCGCCCAGGGCACCAACTCGCCCACCGGACCCGAGTTCGGCAAGGCGTCCCCGCTGGGTCTGGTCATCGTGCTGGTGCTGCTGGCCGGCACCATCCTGCTCATCCGGAACATGAACAAGCACATCAAGAACCTGCCCGCCGAGTTCTCCCCGGAACACCCGGAGGCGGACCAGGAGGCCGACGAGGGCACCGAGCACGGCATCGCGGCGCGTGAGGATCACGAGGCCGCGCAGGCGGAGGACACCGAGTCCGAGCCGCGCAGCGAGACCAAGCCGGAAGCCACCAACGGCACCGCCTGAATCCCCTCGGCATCCCACGACCCCGGTTGGTGACCGGGGTCGTGGCATATCCGGGGTCGCCGGAACAAATGGCGGGTGGGCAGGGTTGTCGGCTGCGACGAGATCAAGGGGACTTGGAGCGGAAGGGGAATCGCCATGCCGAGCCCGGAGATGCGGGAGCACATCGAGCTGTTCGAGCGGAGCCGGGCGGCGCGGCCGGCGACGTCGCCGTCGATCGAGGAGTTGCGGGCCAATTTCCTGCCCGCGGGCAAGCGGTACGAGATTCCCGATGATGTCCGGGTGAGCGCGGTTTCGGCGGCGGGCGTGCCCGCGTACTGGGTGGACGCGCCGGGGACCTCGCCGGATCGGGTGCTGGTGTACGTACACGGCGGCGGGTTCTCGCTGGGCTCGCTGGACAGCCACGGTGAGTTGGCGGCGCGGCTGGGGCGGGCGGCCGGGGCCCGGGTGCTGTTCCCGGAGTACCGATTGGTGCCGGAGCATCCGTACCCGGCGGCGGTGGAGGATATCCGGGCGGTCTGGCGCTGGTTGCGCGAGGAAGAGGGTGTGGCCGCGAATTCCATTGCGCTGGTGGGTGATTCGGCGGGCGGCAATCTCATCGTGGCGCTGCTGCTGGAGCTGCGCGATGCCGGGGCGGCGCTGCCCGCGGCAGCTGTGCTGCTCTCGCCCGGGTTGGATATGAGCGCTTCCGGGGTCTCCATGACCGAGCTCGACGGCCAGGACGCGATCTTCACCGCCGGCATGCTGCGGGGTGTCTTCGCCGCCTACCTGAATGGCGCTGATCCCCGAATTCCTTCGGCCTCACCGCTTTTCGGTGACCCGGCCGGCCTGCCGCCGCTGCTGATCCAGGTCGGCACGGCCGAACTGCTGCTCAGTGACTCCGAGGGCTTCGCGGCCGCCGCGCGGGCCGCGGGCGTCGATGTGACGCTGTCGCTCGGTGCGGGTCTCCCGCATGTCTACCCGATCATGCGGGACACCCCGGAGGCGGCGGCCGCCACCGACGAGATCGCGGCCTTCCTGCGCAAGCATCTCGGCTGACGCCGGGATTCAGACCAGCGTCTCGGTCTCGTACGCGGGCAGCCGGTAGTCCTCGGCCTTGGGCTCGAACAGCTTCCGGGTCAGCGGGAGCATCGGGCCCGAGGTCATGATCCGCATATTGAGCCGGCCCAGGGCGGTCAGGACCTTCGACTTCGGGAGCATCATCTGGATGCCGCCGCCGGGAAGTTCCTTGGCCGCGTCCAGGAACGGGGTCACCCGCTCCTCGTAGCGGGCCAGCGCGCCGGGCAGATCGTCCGGGGTGGCGGCGATCTCGCCGGTCAGGATGTACGCGCCCACCAGTGCCATCGCCGTGCCCATCCCGGTCAGGGGGGAGCCGCAGTAGCCCGCGTCGCCGGCCAGGGTGACCCGCCCGGCGGCCAGGGTCGGCATGTCGATGCGGGCCAGCACGTCGAAGTAGAAGTCGGGTGCGTCGGGCATGGCCGCGAGCGCGGTGGGCGCGTGCCAGCCGGCCTCGGCGAGCATGTCGGTGACGAGGCGCTGCTGGGCGGCGACATCGCGGCGCAGCGCGGGGTTCTCCGAGGTGCGGAGGGTCAGGATGGCCTTGGCGGTGCGCGGGTCGCGGTCGGGGCGGATGCCGACGGCGGCGCTGGGCACCGAGTGCATGGCGAACCAGCCCGGCTTGGTGTCGGCGGGGGTGGGCATGGTGAAGAAGGCGGTGTAGCCGCCCAGGTACGTGGAGAACTGTTCCTCCGGCCCGAAGGCGAGGCGACGGACCGCCGAGTGCACGCCGTCCGCGCCGACCACCAGATCGAAGCGCCCGGTCGCGCCGGAGCCGAAGCCGACGGTCACGCCGGTGTCGCCCTGGTCGAGGGTCTCGATCCACTCGCCGTAGCGGTAGTCGAGCTTGCCCGGAGTTTCGGCCAGCAGGTCGAGCAGCACCTGGTTCAGATCGCCGCGGGTGATCTCGATTTCGGCGACCGGGCCCTTGCCGTCGAAGGCCTCCATCGGCAGGGCGGCGTATTCGGTGCCCTTGCGGTCGACCCAGGCCATGCCCAGCTCTTCGAGCTGGTATTTGCGGATGCCCGGCATCAGGCCCATGCGCTCGGCGACCTCCTTGCTGGCAGCGCGGAGGTCGACGGCCTGGCCGCCGGGGCGGGGCGCGGTGGCGCGCTCCACGACGGTTACCCGGGCTCCGGCCCGGAGCAGTTGCAGCGCAACGGCATTACCGGCGATGCCGCCGCCGGAAACGAGGATGTGCAGCGAGTTGGCGGTGGTGTTCATGGTGTCGGGCCCTCTCGGTTGGCTCTAACGTCTAAGACAAATGTACTAAACGGCTGGCACGATTGTCTAGTACAAACGTCTCAGGCATGCCTACCTGAGGATATGTGCTTCCGGGAAGGCGCTCAGCCGAGGGTCGGGGTGTCGTAGACGGTGAACCCGCCCTTGCCGTCGGTGTCCATCCCGAGGAATCGATCCGCGTGGAAGGGGTTGTTGGCCAGCAGCCGCACCACGGTGTCGTCGGGGTCGGCGAGATCCAGGATCGCGCCGTACGAGCCGCGATCGATCACCTCGCCGCGGGTGTACTCCAGTTCGTCGGCGCGGGCGGCGAAGGCGTGCAGGTCGTCGACCGAGTCCACTTCCAGGGCGAAGACGTCGAAGCTGCGGAAATCCGGTGTGCCCGCACAGTATTCGCGCTCCCACAGCGCAATGCCGAAGCCGGACGGGTGCATGAGCTGTGCCCCGCGCAGCTCACCCTCCTCCCGGAACTCGCCCGCCAGGCGCAGATCCAGCAGGTCGCAGTACCAGGCGACACTGCGCGCCAGGTCGCTGACCGGCAGTTTGACGTGGCGGATCCGGACCAATCCGGCCATGGTGCCTCCTGATCGGGGTGCGGCGAGCGGGGCATGGACCCCTGAAGGATGCCACTTCATCATGCCGCTGACGCGGAATGGCACTCTCCTGGCGCGAGTGGCCACCGCCCGGATGGGGCGCCGGCTCTTAACCGTTTTTGGTGGCCACGCCCGTGATCAGCGGTCGAACGATCGGGGGCATTGCCCGCCACGCCATTTCCTGCACGTCTTCGAGCTCCAGCCCGGACGCCCGGATCAGCTCGAGGGTGGCGCGGTTGCAGTGGCAGCCTTCTGCGAACCGGCGCCACGGCTCGGCGAGACGGTCTTGCCAAGAGGAAAGTCGCGGCGACTCGGAACGTACGTGCTCGAGAAACAGCAGCTGGCCGTGGGGACGCAACACGCGCTCGATCTCCCGCAGCACCGGATCAGGGTCATCGACAGTGCACAGCACGAGCGTCGAGACGACCGTGTCCACGGTTCCATCCGCGAACGGCAGTTTTTCGGCCGATGCGTCGAGCACGCGTGCGTGATGTCGGTTGCGACCCAGCCTGCGCGCCAACCGCGTCCGCATCGCGGCCTCCGGTTCGGTCAAGATCAGCTCGTCCAGGCCGTCCGGGTAGTACCCCAGGTTGAGGCCGGTACCGCTGCCGAGCTCGACAGTCCGCCCCCTCGCACGGCTGAGCAAATTTCGCCGGCGAGCGCCCATCCCCGCCTTCTCGCCCGTCCACAGCAGCGGGTCGTACAGCGTCGCGAAAACCCGGGCCCACAGGTCCGAGCCCTCCGCCGCTGCCGCCGGGACGGCGCCACTGCTCACAGACTCGACAGTACGCCGGAGGGGCATCATCGCCTATGCCCTGCTCCTCGGAGCAGGGCGGTGACAGTTACCGATGCGCTTACTCTGCGGGTCGGCGCGAGGGGAATACGTACCGGAAGGTCCGAGTTAACGGGAGTCTCAGCGCAATTCCGTGAGAAGGCGCAAGTCCGTGAGAAGGTGGCAGAGATGGCGACTACGGTCCTGGACCGGTCCGGCAATGCGGTCGACACCGTCTCGTCCCATGTGGTGGGGGTGATCGCGGACGCGGCGCGGCGGGCGGGCGCGGAGACGGAGCAGATCGCCCAGTTGCTCGGCCGCGATCCGGCTCTGCTGGTCGACGACACGGTGCGCATCCCGACCGCGACGGCGTCGCGGCTGTGGGAGCTGCTGCACCGGCTGGCGGGGCCCGAGGCCGGAGTGCTGGCGGCGGACGTGGCCGAGCTGGGGCGGCTGCACGTGTGGGACTACCTCATCGGCAATGCGCCCACACTCGCCGAGGGCCTGCGCGACGCGGCGCGCTACAACAACACCATCTGCGACCGCCGCGTCGATCTGGAGGTGGTGGAGGACGGATCCCTGCTCACCGCACGCTATCTCGATCTACCGCATCGGGGCGCGGCCGAGGCCGCCAACAAGGAATTCGTCATGGCGGTGATGGTGCGGCGGGCGACGGAGAGCTTCGGCGACGCGGGCCGGCCGGTGCGGGTCGACTTCTCGCACCGGGGTCCCGACGATCGAGCGCACCTGATCCGTGCGCTCGGCACCGGGAACATCCACTTCGGTCAGGACCGGGACGCGCTCACCTTCCTCACCTCCGCGGAGACCGGTGGCCGGACGAATGATCCTGTCCTGCAGGGGATTCTGCGATCGCACGCGCAGAAGCTGATCGACTCGATCGGGCCCGAACCGGCCTGGCTGGATGTCTTCCGCGCGGCGCTCCGAGCGGCGCTGCCGGAGTCCGGCGGTGACGGGGTGGGTTTGGAGGAGGTGGCCACCGCCCTCCGGATCAGTGACCGGACCCTGCAGCGCCGCCTGGCCGAGCACGGCACCAGCTGGCGCGCGGAGCTCGAGATCGTGCGGCGGGACACGGCGATCGCCCTGCTGCGCGACCACACGGTGCCGGTGCAGTCGGTGGCGTTGCGCCTCGGGTACCGCGATCACCGGGTGCTGGCCCGGGCTTTCCGCCGTTGGACCGGGCAGTCACCCGCGAGCTTCCGCCGGGATCAGCCGCGGTGACCGCCGGCGCGGCGGCGCACCGCGGCCCGCTCAGCTCACGTCGGTCCAGCGCTGCTGGGCGCGGCGCAGCGACCTCGGATCGGAGTAGCCGAGGCGGCGGGCGCGCTCGGCCTGGGTGAGGCCCAGCGGCTGGTCGAGAACCTGTTGCCTGCGGGCCTTTTCGAGCTCGTACCGCCAGGAGGTGCCCTCCTCGGCGAGGCGGCGCTGTAGGGTCCGACGGCCGGTCAGCAGCCGGCGGGCCACCGCGTCGATGGTCACCGCGCCGTCGATCAGCATCGACGCCAGCTCCTGCTGCAGCCGGTCGGACCAGGTGGTGATGCGCGGTGGCGCCGTCATCTCCGCCTGCTGCACCAGGATTCGGTTCAGGACCGGGTCGGCGCGCAGCAGCGGCAGCGCCAGATCGGCGTTCCGGAAGGTGACGCGATTGGTGGCCGCCCCGAAATCGATTCGGGGCGTACCGAACAGCTCGGCGAGCGCGGTCAGCTCTGCCCGGCCCTTGGGCGCCCGCTGCCGCAGTCGCACGTCCACCGGCACCACGTGCTGCCCGGTGGCCGTGCGCATTTTCACGATCATCCCGCACAGACCGGTGTGCATGGCCAGTTCGCTGCCGCGGCCCTCACCCCTGGCCAGTCCGGTGTACACCGTCGTCATACCGTCCGGATCCGCGTCGGCGACCGCCCGGAACTCCCGGTTGGTCGAGCACGCGTCCATGAATCGATCGGTGAGCGCGAGTCCCGCACCCAGGGTGGGCGCGGTCAGCAGCAGGTAGTCGATGATGCCGAGCTGTCCCGGCGTGTACTCGAGTGCGGTGCGGACGGCGATGGCGGGATCCTGGGTTTCGTGTTCGACGAGTTCCCACAGCCGCAGATACCGCTCGCTGGGCACCATGGATTCGGGCGAGGTCAGCAGCCAGCCCGGCAGGTCCGCGGCGAGGGCCAGGCGATGTCGCGTGTCCTCGCACACTCCGATCGTGCTCAGCACATAGCCCGGCAGCAGCACGGTGTCCATCACCTGTGCGTCGGGGTCGAGCCCGGCCCCGGTGGGGGCGTGAATACCGGTGGGGTGGATGGTCATTGGGATCCCGGGAGTGGAGCGTCATCGACGGGCGGTGGCATCGCGCTGCACTCACGGTGCAATGCACGAGGGTCCAAATTAGACTGTGCGGTGCGGTTTTTGAAACAGGACGCACGACGTGGGTGACTTCAGCGCCCGAGGCGACGGCGGTCCGGCCGGTCAGCGGCCGGGCAGCAATGGTCGGGTCTCGGTCCCGAAGGTCCCGTTCAGAAGTAATCGGTGGTCGCTAAGCTGCGGCGATGATCGGCAATACCATTTCGTCGCGGCTGGCGGTCCTGGTTCGGGAGGCAGCGCTGCGGGCGGGAGCGTCGGCGCCGCAACTCTTCAGCGCGCTGGAGCTGGGGGCCGATCAGCTCGGCGACGATCTGGTGCGGGTTCCGACCGGCTCGGCGTGGCGGGTCTGGGAGCTGATCTATGCGGCCGCCGGGCCGACGGGAGGTCTGTGCGCGGCGGCCACGGCCACGCGGGGGAGCCTGTCGGTGTGGGATTACCTCTTCTCGAGCGGGCCGACGCTGGCCGAAAGTCTGCGCAGCGTGGTCGAATTGCGCGCCGTCGTCGCGGATCCGCTCGGTGGCGGCCAGGTGCTGGAGAGCGGTGGGTTGCTCATCGTGCGGGATACCGCGACCGTCGAACCGGGTCCGATCCTGGGGCTGGTCGAGGAATTCACGCTCGCGGTGATGCTGCAGCGGGCCCGTGAGGCGACCGGGCATCCGCTGGTTCCGGTTCGGGTGGCGTTCCGGCACCGCGCGCCGCGCAATCACCGGCATCTCGTCGAGGCGTTCGGTACCAACCGAATCTGCTTCGAGGCCCCGCACTCCGAGCTGACCTTCCTCGATGCGGCGGCCCTGCCCACCGGCGGCGACCCGAACCTGGGCCGGATTTATCGCGGCTACGCGGAACTGCTGCTCGCCAGTGCGCGTCCCGTGCTCAGCCCGATCGGCAGGATCCGCGCGGTGCTGCGCGAGGCCATGGCGTGCGGCGAACTCGAACTCGATCAGGTTGCCGCCCGGCTCGCCGTCAGCCCGCGCACCCTGCAGCGTCGTCTGCAGGAGCTGGGCACCAGCTGGCGTGCCGAGGTCGACACGGTCCGCCACGAGCATGCGTCGGATCTGTTGCGCGGCACCGATCTCCCCATGTACGCGATCGCGGCCCGGCTCGGCTACACCGACCCGAGGGCGCTGCGGCGGGCGTTCCGCCGTCAGGCGGGCCAATCGCCGGAGGAGTTCCGCCGGTGGGCGGCCACCGGTTCGATATCCGGGTAGCCGGCGTTCGTCAGGTGCGGTCGGTGGTGAGGTGGAGGTAGGCGGTGTCGAGGGGGATGTCGACCGCGAACCAGGCCGCGGGCCGGTCGTCGTCGCGGGGGCACCAGGCGGTCGCGATGCAGAGCCGGGCCACCTCCGTGGTGGCGAGACTGGGTAGCCGCCACTGGATTCCGGCCGGATCCAGGTAGCGCACACCGTATTCGGAGTCGTCGTCATTGCCGTCGGCGGGCAGCTGGTCCGCCCAGTCGGCGGGCATGAGCCGGCCGTCGGCGGCCTGCATGGCCAGCAGTTCGGAATCCGGGCCGCCGATCGTCACCGAGAAGCGGTCGTTCTCGGCGGTCACGGCCGCGAGGCATTCACCGGAGTCGGGACCACAGAACGTGTCCGCGGACAGATCGGTCAGTTCGGCCGTGAAGGACAGTGCGGGCACCGCCGAATGCGCCTGCACCTGCCAGATTCCCGCCCACATGGGTACGGCCGCGCCGCCGTCCCAGGCCGGCATCTCGATCCGGCCCAGGAGCAGATCGACCGTGGCGTCCCGGTGCCGCCAGCGGTGCAGGTGCGAGCCGTTCGCCAAGCGCCACACGGTATCCGGACCGGTCGGTACCCGTTCCGAGCCGAGCGCGACGGCGAACACGACGGTGCCGAGCGGCGTATCGATCACGGCGGGATGCCGGTCGACCTGGTGCAGGCGGTCGGTGGGAAGCATGCGCCCCATCATGCACCCCGGCGAATGGGCACCCGATCTCCGGTGCGGGCGAACGGCCCGGCGGGGGTGGGTTCCCGTCGGGCCGTTCATGTTTCCGATCCGGCCGGCTCCCGTTACACCCCGGCCGCGACCGCCCGGGCGCGCCGGGCCGGTGACCGGAAGGTGGCCAGGGCGAGCGCCGCCGCGGCGACCGCGATGACCGCCGCTGCGACGAAGGCTGCGGAGAAGCCGTCGGTCAGTGCGTCGAGGATGGCGGGTCGAATTCGTGCGAAAATCATTCCTGGCCACGCGATTACGCCACGGGAGAGGTGGCTGCGCAGGCTGCGATCGCCACTGCGGAGTGGAGTCGCTCCGACCGGCGGCAATGGAATGTGAGAGCGAGGCGTTACCTGGCTCCAGGCCGCCGCGCGGTACGAAAGGTGGTCGGGTCTTGCCGGGACGTCAGTCCTCCGGACGCTCGGACTCCGGCGCGTACGACTCCAGATAGAGACCGAGTAGGCGGCGTGCCTCGGCGATGGTGGCGTCGTCGCCGGTGCTCGGCGTCCGGCGGAATGCGACGTCGAACAGGCGGTTGCCGACCTCGAAAGCCAGCTGTATCACCAGCAGGGGCGTGTCCTGCCGGAGGAGTTCGCGTCGGACGCCCAGCTGAAGCAATCGCTCGGCAGTCGATTCGTCGAAAGACTGCACGAGTTCGGCCACCGCGTCGCTACGTCCGGAGAACCACAGCTGAACGCAGCTCGGGTGGGTACGAAAATAGGTGAGCATCGGATCGATCACCGCATCGACGACATCTCGTACGGAGTCCAGCTGGACGTCACCGTCGAGCGACTTCGAGATCTGCTGATCGAGTTCGCCGATGTGGCGAACAATGATCTCGGTGTCGACCTGATGGCGGTCCGAGAAATAGTGATAGACCGACGCAATCGGGATACCCGCCCGCTCGCCGATGGCCTTGAGGGTCGCGGCCTCATAGCCTTCTTCGGCGAGCAGACTCTCCGCCGCGTCCAGGATGGCCTGGACGCGTTCGGCGCCGCGGCGCTGCAGGACGGCGTCCGGGCGTGCGGGTGCCTGTTGCTTGTTCGCGCGAATGCGATCGGCTGCCGGCGTGGCCTTCGTACTCGGCTTCTTGGTCGGAGCCGAACGTTTGGGGGAGCGGGCGGTCTCAGCCATGGATGCTGCCCTCAGCCGGAAAGTCGATCACAATTCGACATATTATCAGCGGAGAACCCGGTCGAAGAACTCGAGCTGATCGGCGAGCGCGCGTCGTTGCTACACACCGTCATAGAGCCTCATTCGATCACCGGTCCCGGTGGCGAAGGATTCCGGCCCGGGCAGCCCCTTGCCACAGTTGGCTGTGCCCGAGCTGGTCGACCGCTACTGCTCCTGGCTCCCGGCGTCGAGGCCGAGCATCTGGAGCAGATGTGCGCAGTCCGCGGCATCGAGGGCGTGACCCGCCACGGTATGGGCGGCCATGGCGTTCTGTTTCTCGTTTGCGGCCTTCTCGGCGGCACGTGCCGCGCTGAATCCGCTCTGCTCATGGCGGAGGGTGGTCTGTCGTGCAGGGGTCATATGAACACTTCCCGCCGGTTGGCCGGGTTAACGAATCCGAATGACTCGTGCCGACTACTTCTGCTGCTCACCCTACGGTGTGCACATCGTTTCCGGACCGTTGCCCGAAACAAAATGCGGCCGGGCCGGTACCGGCGTGTGAAACCATCAGTGCCCCCGGCGATGTGGCGACCGCGGCGGGCCGCGATCCCGCACACTGCGACAACATGGCCTAGCCCCAGGCGCGGCGGGTGGCGGGGAGGCCTGAGCGTCCTCGGGGGTCCGGGACCACGCCCAGGACCTGGTGGAGGCCGAGGCCGCCGTCTTCGAATCCCAGGGCGGAGGCGGCCATGTAGATGCGCCAGATTCGGGCGCGTCCTTCGCCTACCAGTGAGACCGCCTGATCCCAGGCGCCTTCCAGGTTGGCGACCCACTTGCGAAGGGTGAGGGCATAGTGCTCGCGCAGGGCTTCGACGTCTCGGACCTCGAATCCGGCTCGCTCCATTGCCGATACGACCTCGCCGACGTCGAGAAGTTCGCCGTCGGGGAAGACATAGCGGCCGATGAAGGATCGGGCGCGAATCCTGGATCCACCGGCCGAAGAGATGGCGTGGTTGAGCAGGCGGCCTTCGGGACGGAGCAAGGCGCGCAGGGTGTCGAAGTATTCGGCGGTGCGGTTCGCGCCGACGTGTTCGAACATGCCGATCGAGGAGATGGCGTCGAACTGCTCGCCGCGCAGGTCGCGGTAGTCGGTGTGCCGGATCTCGACAGTGGCGGAGAGCCCGGCTTCGACGATGCGCTTGCGGGCGAGTTCGGCTTGCGTTGCGCTGATCGTGACGCCCACGACCTGCGCGCCGTAGACCGAGGCCGCGTGCATGGCCATCGAGCCCCACCCGCACCCGACATCCAGCAGGCGCATTCCGGGACGCTCGGTCAGGCCGAGCTTGCGGCAGATCAGATCGTGTTTGGCGCGCTGGGCGTCCTCGAGCGAGAGGGTGGCGTCCGCGGCAGCCCGGCCGTCGTCGTCCGGGGCGGCGAACCGTGCGCACGAGTAGGTCATGCTCGGCCCGAGGACGAGGCGGTAGAAGTCGTCGCCGACGTCGTAGTGATGACTGATCACCGCCGCGTCGCGGTGACGGGTGTGCCGCGGTCCGCGCGGAGGCCGTGCCTCCTCGGGCGGCGGCTTCGGGCGATGGGTGAGCGCACCCAGCCGCCAGGCCGCACCGACGGCCTGCCAGGCACCGGCGACGCCGAGGCGGGTATCACCGGGCACTGCGGACTGCAGGGCTCGCAGGATCTGGAAGATATCGCCGTCGAGGTCCACGGTGCCGGCGACGAAGGCGCGGCCCAGGCCGAGTTCGCCTGGGGCCCAGACCATATGGCTCAACGCATTCTTCGACCGGATCCGCATCGTGCCGGGATGGTCGCCGTCGGGCTGCACCGCGCTCCCGTCCCAGAACTCGAACCGCAATGGCGGCTGCGACCCGAACGCGAGTCGCAGCAGAGGTGTGAAAGCGGCCGCGACCGTCGCACTTTTACCCATGGGACCACTATCGCCCGTAAGACACTGCGGGGCGGGGAGGTTGGCAGCGCCCGCCCCGGACCGCCACGGGAGCATTTGTCCAAGACCTTCGGTCGGGTGCCGACGATGCTGACGGCGAAGGCTGGACATCCTGCTCACCGCCTCACCGCAACGTTGCCAGGTCCCGATCCGGGGCGCTGACGCGTGCTTCCGTGTCCCCTCCGGCTCCGCCTTCGGAGTCCCAACGTTGCTGTGCGGCAGTCAGGTCGGTGTCGTCTGGCGGGGTGATGATCCGAAGAGTCAGGTGGGTACCTGTGATGACTCCGAGGACTTCCAGGGTGCGGGCGGGCATGTGCCGGTAGCCGTCGAGCCGCACGCAACGCCCGCCGGCGTCGAGCTTTCTGGGAGCGGTGGCCCACTCGTCGAGGTGATAGATCACGCGATGGATCGGGCCCAGCCGGGGCACGAGCATCGCCAGCAGATCAGGAAGTTCCCCGGCGAGGTCGCGGCTGTGTGGCCACCAAACCCCGTCGACGTTCACGGCGCCGACGGCATCGAGTTCGAGCCGCGGGCGGTGGGCGGGCGGTGCCCGTCGATCAGCGTTGGTTCCGTTCGGTTGCAGTGTCATGATCGACGCTCCTTTCGCGGCCGTGTTGCGGTTGTGGAGATGGTGGTTGTGAGGCCGGTAGAGGGCCATCGGCGTTTCGGTCGAGTGTCTGTCCGAGTCGCATCGACAGCCGCTCGAAGCTGTCGCTGTCGATGATGTCGAGTGCGGCTGTCTACAATGTAAGTCTACGTCGCAGACAGCCACTGTAGTCAGGATCTACGCTGGGATAATGCCGGAATCGCCGCCTGATTGTCGGGCTGTCCGAGGCGAGCGACGGAATTCGAGAACATACGAATGGCCATCACCCAGATCGCCGCTTACGCGCACTGAGCGCCGAGGATGTCGAGGCGGCCAATTGGATCGTCCCGAGCGCACGGAGGTCGAAATCGGATCCCGTACATGGGCGTATGTGGTGTGGCGAGCTGAAAGTGCCTGTCGCACAGCCATGTATCTCGTACCGGGGTTCCATGTCCGAAGACTTTCCCGGTTCCCACGTAGGTGTCGTGGGCCCGGCGAGGGGCGCTGTTGATGCGCGGGCGAATGTGGTTACGCCCTACCTCGTGCGGATACCCGGCACCGATCGTCGCTCACCCGGGACGCCCGGCCGTTCGCTGGTTGCGTGTGCGGTCGGCTCAGAGCTCGAGCCACTGACTCGGCAACGGCGCCCGCCGCGGATTCGCCTGCCCTCGTTTGCGTAGGTTCGCATTTCCGCTCTCCGGGATTCAGTGTTTGAAGACGTTGCCGAGCTTGTCGAGGGCTTGGTTGCGGCACAGTCGATGTCCACCGGCCGTGCCGGGAGCCGTCAGTAGTAGTGGCGTCGGCCGCCGACAGCGTGTCCGGTTCTGCTCGCGATCATCAGGGCCGCACCGATGAGCAGCACGATGATTCCGATGGTGACGAGCAGCGAGATGTGCAGGAGGAATCCGACGATGAGTAGTAATGCTCCGAGGATGAGCATGAGAGATACCTGTTTTCGTTGATGCGTGAGGTGTCACGCGGCAGCGGCTGATTGCCGATGGGAACGCGGTTATCGACGTCGACCGCCGCGCGGGAGTTCGCTTGGTGCGGGACCGGCCGGCCGGCCGGGGTGGTGGCCCGGGGGCCCGCCGACTCCCTGCCCGGCAGCATTGCCGGGTTCGTCGAACGCAGCATCGGTGGTGCCTGTGTAGGTGTAGTGGGTTGGGTTGGCTGGTTGCGGCGTGATCGGTGCTATCGGGCCGGACGGGCGGGGGTCACCCGCCGGTGTGTCTTGGCGCGAAGCCGCGAGTTCACGGCGGGACGCCGCGAGTTCACGACGGGCGCCGGCCCCCCGCCGGGCGGTGCGCCGGGCACCGGCAAGCAGGATCAGGAGTCCGGCCAACCCGACACCACCGACCACGATGCCGTAGAGGAACAGCAGGCCGGTGGACCCGGTGACGTGGTAACCGAACACAGCGAAGTGATCGGTGAGGGCGTGGGTGCTGCCGCCGTTGGCGAGGACGCCCGCAAGCCCGATGAGCATCGCGGCGATCAGGATGACGAGTCCGATGATGACGATCATGGGCAATCCTCCAAGCCTCCGCTCGGATCTGGTGCCATACCAGTACACGCCCAGGTAGAGCTTATGTCAACAGTGTAGGACTACGTACGATAACTACAGTGGTCCTCCGCGTGACTCGCCGTGAGGTCGGGCTGGCGTCTCCGGCCGGATCCCGGCAACGCCTGAGCGACTCGCTGACCGAGGAAATGCTCGCAGGGTAGGGAATACGCGATACCGAGCGGGCGCACGAGGCGCGCCTCGGCTCTGCCAGGCTGCTCGCCGTCGAGAGACGGAACCGCTCGACGCGCTATCCGGCGCGGCCGTGTCTACCCCTAGCCGGCGTTGCTGGGCGCCGTCGGTGAGCAGACGGTGAGGGTTTGGTGAGCGCGGTCGGCGAACGTCTGTGTCAAGGAAACAGACCCGAGCACAGGAGTTCCAATGTCTCAGATCGGTAAGTTCGCCCTCGTTACCGGCGCTTCTCGCGGAATCGGCCGCGCCATTGCCCTGCGGTTGGCGGCGAACGGCGCGGTGGTCGCGGTGCACTACGGACACGATGACGAAGCGGCGGCGAAGACCGTGGCGGACATCGGAGCGGCGGGCGGGCAGGCGTTCGCCATCCGCGCCGACCTGAGCACGCCGGCCGGAATCGACGCGCTGTTCGCCGATCTGACGAAGAGCCTGCCGGACGGACGGCTGGACATTCTGGTGAACAATGCGGGCGGCGGCGGTGGCAACGGCTCGATCGAGCAGCTGACCCCGGCGGCGGTGGACAGTCTCTTTGCGGTGAATGTGTCTGCGCCGCTGTTCATTTCGCAGCAGGCGATACCGCTGCTTCGCGATGGCGGTCGCATTGTCAATATCTCCTCGTGCGCACCGCGGGTGGCGGCCCCGTCGCAGGTGGCCTACGCGATGAGCAAGGGGGCGATCGATGTGCTCACCAAAACCCTTGCGGTACAGCTCGGTCCGCGCGGTATCACCGTGAATGCAGTGGCCGCCGGTGCGACCGAGACCGAGGGGATGGCCGCCTTTTTCGATGGCAATCCGCAGGTCCGGGCCGGCATCAGTGCCATGACCGCGCTGGGCCGGGTGGGGCAGCCTGCCGATATCGCCGATGTGGTGGCCTTTCTCGCCTCCGAGGACGCCCGCTGGATCACCGCCAATGTGGTTGATGTGAGCGGCGGCACCGCCATCAGCCCGGCCATCGGCGCACAGTAGCGGCCGTCGCCCATCGAGAACCTGCGCTTCGAATCCTTTGCGTTGCGCAGTGACTTGCCGACTGATCCCGCCGATTGGCGCGAGCGGGATCTGTGGCCCCGCAGCAGGTTCAGTCCGGCCTGCCCAGTTTGCCGAGGGCCAGTTCGGTGAGCAGAGCCGCTTGGCGCCAGAGAACTGCGTCATCGAAGATCGCCTGGGGAGAGTGGTTCGTCGGGGCCGTGGCGAGGTCGGTGCCGGCGGGGCTGGCGCCGATGTACATCATGGCGCCCGGTACCTGTTGGAGCACGAGCGCGAAATCCTCGGATCCTGTCGCTGGAGTGGGTGATTGGAATACCTGACCGGCTCCGAACAACGCACGCGCGGCATCGAGCGCGTAGGCGGTCTCGGTGTCATCGTTGACGAGTACCGGATAGCCGACGCGATAGTCGCACTGGGCTTCGATGCCGTGCGCGGCGGCGATCCCCGTTGCCAGCGCTGGCAATTCGTGCTGCAGCCTGGAGTGATTGGTCTCGGAATAGCTGCGGACGGTAGCTTCCAGCACCGCGGTCGAAGGGATGACATTCGCCTTCGTTCCAGCGGCGAGATGGCCGACGGTGAGCACCACCGGATCGAAGACGTCGAAGCGACGGGTGATGAATCCCTGCATGGCCAGCACGATTTCGCACAGCACCGGCACCGGATCGAGGGCGGTGTGCGGGTAGGCGCCGTGGCCTCCTCGGCCCTTGACCGTGATGGCGAGCCGGTCCGAAGCGGCGCCCGCGGGGCCGGGTTTCGTGGCAATGATGCCGTGCGGGATCCGGTTGGCGATGACGTGCAACGCGAATGCGAAATCGACGGGGTGACCGGCCGCGGTGAGAATGCTCTCGTCGAGCATGACCCCGGCGCCGCGGTCGCCTTCTTCTCCGGGCTGGAACATGAACACGACTTGCCCGTGCAGGTCGTCCCGGAGTTCGGTGAGCAACCTGGCGGCGCCGACCAAACCGGCGGTGTGCATATCGTGTCCGCAGGCGTGCATTCGACCCGGGACCTGCGAGGCGTAGTCCAGGTCGTTGTTCTCCTGGATCGGAAGCGCATCCATATCGCCGCGCAGCAGGACAGTCGGTCCGGGATGCGCGCCCCGCAGCACGGCGGTGACCGAGGTGCAGCCCTTACCTGTGGTGATCTCGAGTGGCAGATCAGCAAGGGCGGCAAGAACTTTGGCCTGTGTACGCGGAACGTGCAGCCCGAGTTCGGGTTCGCGGTGCAGGGCGCGTCGTAGCCGTACGAGATCCGGTTGGATCCGCTGAGCGCGATCGGCGAGGCTCGTCATGAATCTCCTGTCGAGGCTGGAGGCTATTTCGAGGTGGTGTTCAGAACATGTCGGCGGCGACCCGGAACCCGGTGTTGCCGGAGGCCGTGTCGGGGGTGTTGCGACTGCGTGCGCCGAGTCGGTAGCGATTGCAATACGAGTCGTGGCACAGGTAGGAACCGCCCCTGATGACCCGGTGGGAGCCGGTGAGCGGTCCCGTCGGGTTGTGCGCCGGCCCATCCGGGTGATCGGTGCCGAACCAGTCGGCACACCATTCCCAGACATTGCCGACCACGTTGTAGAGCCCGAACGTATTGGGCCGGTACGCAGTGACGGTCCTGGTGCCCACAGCTCCGGTGGGGTGGGTGGGGAAGCGTCCCTGCCACACATTGGCATGGGGGCGGCCGCCGGGCGCGAGTTCCGATCCCCACGGAAAGCGCTGTTGCACAGCACCTCCGCGTGCCGCGTTCTCCCATTCTGCTTCGGTCGGCAGCCGGACACCGGCCCAGGCGCAGTACGCCTGCGCGTCGTGCCACGACACCTGGACGACGGGATGGTTCCCGCGATCACCGATGCCGGATCCGGGACCGTCCGGCGCCCGCCAGCATGCCCCGGGCACCTCGAGCCACCACGGTGTGGACTCGGGAGCGCGGTAACGCCGCCGTTCGGTGTCGGGGACCAGCAGGTGGAATACGAAAGCGCTACCTATCTTCTCGGCATCGGTGCGATAGCCGGTGTCCTTGACGAAGCCCGCGAATTTGGCATTCGTCACCGTGGTGGCGGCGATGCGGTAGGGCCGCAGCACGGTCTCGCGGACCGGACCCTCACCGTCGCCGGGGATACCGTCCGGGTCGTCGGCTCCCATGGCGAAGGTCGCGGTGGGGAGATCGATGAGGCGTTGGCCCGGACGGGGTTTCGCCGCGGAGGGCTGGGCGGCATCGGCGCGGCCGGAGCCGGCCGCGGTCGCGGCGGGTGCGCAGCAGTGCCCGGTCATCGATCCGCCGTTGCGGGAGCGGGAGTTTCGCCGATCGTGCCGATGGTGGCCGCGATCTCCGGACCGCCGAATCGATCGACCAGCGCCGCCTGATCGGCTTTGGCGGTGCGATCGACCGTTTCGGGATCGAGGATCCGATGCAGTTCGGCCTCGAGGTCCGCGAGCACCGCGGCATAGGCCGGATCATCGGCCACGTCCCGGGTCTGATCCGGGTCCGCGGCCAGATCGAACAGCTCCGGGGCGTAGTCGACGTAATGGTGCAGGACGTGGTCGCCCTTGCGGACCATGAACGCCGCCGTCGGTGCTCCCATGGCGTGGTACTCGCAGAACGCCACCCGTTCGGGCTCGTCGTCGGAGCGCGCGAGCTCGAGCAGTGAGCGACCGGGCCGATCGTCGTCCTCGTAGGGCAGGCCCGCACCGTCGAGAATGGTTTGGTAGCAATCGACCAGCGTCACCGGCGTATGGCACACCTTGCCCGCCGGGATATCGGGGCCGGAGACGATCATCGGGATGCCGGCGGATTCGGTGTACAGCAACGACTTTCCCCACAGTCCGCGGCTGCCGACCAGATCACCATGGTCGGATGTGTAGATGACGGTGGTGTTTTCGTCCAAGCCGCTGGCATGAAGCGCCTCCATGATCCGGCCGATATTGTCGTCGAGATACGTGACCAGCCCGTAGTAGGCAGCGGTAGCGCGCCGCCGCTCCTCATCGGTGTTGGCGTCATCGAGGCCGGGCAGGGTGTCGGCGTAGGTCTGCACCCAGGGATGGCGCGGGTGACCTTGAGCCGGGCGCATGGTGGCCTCCGGCATGCTGTCGGGATCGTAGAGGTCGAAGAACCGCTGCGGCGCGAGATAGGGGAAGTGCGGGGCGACCAAACCCACGTACAGTACCCAGGGTTCGGCCCGGGCGCCGGGCGCCGTGAGCCAGCGGCACGCCTCGTCGGTGACGGAGGCGTCATAGCGGGTGTAGTCGCTGTCCGCGCCGCCGGAAATGCTCACCATCAGCGGTGCCTGGGTCCGTCGCGGCAGCGGATCGCGTACCGAACCCCAGACCTGTCCGATGCCGTCCTTGATGTGCATGGGCAGGGTCTGGCTGTCGAATCCGGTCGGGTCCACGGCATTGCGATAGTGCAGCTTGCCGATCGATTCCACCCGGCGGCCCGCCTGCTGCAACCGGTGCGCCCAGCCGTCGACCGCGCCGTCATAGGCAATCGCGTTGTCCCAATAGCCGGTCTGATGCGCCCAGCGCCCGGTGGCGAACGCCGCCCGCGACGGGACACAGATGGGACTGGCGCAGTAGGCATTGTCGAAGCGGGTGCCGGCCGCCGCCAGTGCGTCGAAGTTCGGTGTGCTGACGAGTGGATCACCGCCGCAGCCGAGAATTTTGGGGCTGTGCTGATCCGACATCAGCACCAGGACGTTGCGTCGCTCACTGCTCATGATTGGGTACCTCCGAAATCGGGTGATGGTTGAGAAATGGGGTTCGGCGTCGCCTGTCCGGACGGCAGGCGCGTGGTGATCGCCGCGCTGTCGCGGGCATAGGGCCGATACAGCAGGGCCGATGCCACCCCATTGACCGCGGTCAACAGCACGGTGACCACGAGCAGCGCGCCCTGCAGTCCGATCGCGTCGCCGAGCATCCCGGTCAGCAGGGCGTACGCCCCGTACGCGATGGCGTCGGCCATCGACACGGAGACGGCAAAGGCCAAGGGCCGCAACTGCGGCGAGACCACGGCCATGATCAGCGGGCGGTTCACCACCGGCACCTGCCCCTGCAGCAGACCCACCACGGCGAAGATCGCCACGTAGACGCCGATCGAATGCCAGGCCAATTGCGTTCCGAGGAAAGCGATCCCGGCGAACGCGAGTTGGCTGGCCTGGAGCATCGCGATGCGGCCCCCGCGCGGATACGCCTGGTGAACACGGTCGATCATCCGCCCACCGGCCAGGGTTCCGAGAACGTATCCGATCGCGAACGGCAGCGCGATGACGGAGGCGGTCGCCGTGGTGAAGCCGCGGTCCTGCACCAGGAAGACGACGCCGAAGCTCATGATCACGTTCTGCCCCGACAGCAGTCGCTGCACCAGGATGTAGCGAAAAGTCCGTACGGCGAACAACTCCCGGAGACCGTCGTAGATGGTGCGCGCCCGGTGGTCGGGCGCCGGCGCGCTGTGCCGCTCTCGCACGGGATCGTCGAGAAACGCGAGGATCAGTACACCGACGAGCACACACAGGCCGCCGGAAATGAAGAAGCCATAGCGCCAGCCGTCCGCGAATCCGGATAGTCGTCCGAACAGTGGCGCGGCGACACCCGTGGTCAGAGCGACACCGGCATAGAACAGTCCGGTCGCCCGGCCGCGGTGGTTGTCGTCATAGATATCGCCGACCATGCCCAGCGCGATCGGCCCCGCTCCAGCGAACCCTGCCGCCGCGATGCCGTACAGAATTACGAACTGCCCGAAGCCGGTCGAGAGTCCGGCGGCCATTGCCCATACGCCCCAGAAGCCCGCGCACACCGCCAGCACCCGCGTGCGCGGATAGCGACGAGCCAGGAACACCCACGGAATGCCCGCCACCGCGCCGACGATCTTGCCGACGGCCACGATCGTGCCCAACGCCGTGGCGGACAGCCCCAGCGCGTCGCGCATGAGGGGGAACAGCACTGTCGTCACGCTGGATTCGGCATTGTCCATCGCGTGTGACGCGGTCAGCAGCGAGAGATTCTTACCGCGTATGCGGCGAGCGTCGGGTGCGGCGAAGTGCGCGGTATCGGTGATCATGGGGTCCTAATCGAGCGACGGTCACGAGGTGACGCGCGGCAGTACGGTGTTTCGGTGCTGTTCACCGCGCAACTCCGGGGCCGGGCAGTGGGTCGATGCGGTTTTCACGTGAGGGTCAGCAGTACGCAACCGGCGGCCACGCCGATTCCGGCGCAGAGGCAGGCCACAATCGAGTGGGGCAGGGGACGCGGGTCGGCCGGACGGTGGCGGCAACGCCGGTGGCGCAGCCCCGTGCCGGCCATCGTCACCGCGAGGACGGCGGTCACCGCGAGCGCCGCCGCGGTGTGTGCCGCCGAGTGATGACCGACAGCGGATCGTGCGCTGACCGCGAGGGTCGCCGTCGCGGTCAGCAGGGTCCGCTGCCACGACAGGACGGTTCGTTCGGGCTGGAGCCCCGGCACATTCACGACGCCACGACCGCTATCGCCAGCAGCGATGCCGCGCCGACTCCCGCGACGGTCACCGGAACCAGCGCTGGTCGTGGCAGGGGCCGACCGCATCGCATGGCCGACTGAACACGCTGCCACTGCCGGAACGCGCCGGCTGCGATGATGCCGGCCAGCACCACGCATAGTGCGCCGATTGCTTTGTGCCACAGCGGTGTTGCCGCATAGAACTGGCTGACTGCCATACCGCCGGCCAAGAGGCCGAGAGCTGTCCGCACCCACGCGAGGAACGTGCGCTCGTTGGCCAGCGTGAACCGGTAGTCCGGTTCGTGATCCACGCTCGCGGCGTCCACGCAACTGTCCTGAACCATCAAGCCTCCATGCGACACGCTGACCAATAATAGACATAATGTCCATCTTTGTTCGAGGTGTCAATGTTGACTATGCTGAGCCGGTGCCAGTCGAAGACCGCCGTGTGCGGCGCAGTCGAAGAGCCCTGCGTGATGCGATGGTGTCGCTCGTTCTCGAGCGTGGCTATGCGAATGTGACGGTGGAAGACATCACCGGGCGCGCGGATCTCGGGCGCGCGACGTTCTACACCCACTACACCGACAAAGACGACCTGCTCAACCGGGTTGTCTCGGATCTGATCGAGGATCTGCAGCAGCGATTGCAGCCCTTGGCGACAGCGTCGTCGGTGGGGTTCACCGGCAAGCCGGTGCTCGAGCTGTTTCGCCACGCCGCCGAGGAGCGCGACACCTACCGGGTGATATTGCGCGGCGAGGGCGACGGAAGGGCGTTGCGCCGCTTCATCGATGACCGCACTGCGGCCGCCGCGCAGGTATTCGCCGCGCGCGCCGCCGCCCATGGCACCACCCCGAATATCGACGTCGAGGTGCTGGCCCGGGCCTGGGTCGGCGAGCAGGTCGCCGTGCTGCAGTGGTGGCTCGAGTCCGATCCGCCGCCGATGCCGCCCGAGCAGATCACCGACATGCTCCGCACCCTGTCGCTCCGCGGCAGGTATTGGGCGACCGGCTTCGACGGAGAACCTCCGGCCTGAGCTGCGCCATTCTGCGTCTCCTTCGAGCGTGCGACGGTACCGTCGCACGCTCTTTCTGTCTGTCGGCTGCCCAATACTAGACATTTTGTCTGTTATTGGACTCACAGATCGTTTATGGTGTTAGTGTCGTCACTGCGTGAGCCGGAGTGGATGCCACCGCATCGCTCGGCCTCGCCCACGACTCGACGGTCCCGCGATATGCGACATCGTCGACCCACTCGAAGGCGCGTCGCGCTGCTACCGGCCAGCTGTGCTGGTGCATGCCCGTCGACACCACAAGTTCACCGCGCCGGCACTTTCACTCTCGAGGCACAACGCGCGTCGCGGCCTCGGGACAGCTTGATACGAAGGAATCGCAATGAGGACAACCATCGCCGCCTGTGCTCTGGTCGCCGCTACGACACTGACTGCCGCGGTCGCCGCCGCCGAGCCGGAAGCCGACCACCCGACTGTCGGGTACACGGCTGTCCCGACCGCAAATGCCACGACAATTACCACCGACAGTGGATCGCTGGTTGCCGAGGATGGCGTTTTCGAGATCAAATCCGCGTCCGGGCGAACCCTGGCCGGCGCGGAGTTGGCCTTCCGCGTCGATGACTTCCTGTTCCCCATCGAAGCGGCCATCAACGGCCGAACCGCAACCCTCACACCGAGATTCGATATCGCGCACGCGACCTACAAACCTGTTGCTCTACCCTTCGAGTCGCAAGCGCCGTGGAAGACCGACTACGAACGCGAACAAGCAGCCTGGAACCGCATGACCACGACCATGCAGATGGGCGGCACTCTCGGAGCGGCCGTCGGCACCATCGGCGGTGCCGCGGTGGGCTGCATCCTGGGCGGAATCGCCGGTGCCACAGTAGCTTCGGCGGCCATCATCGGACTGTTCGGCGCATTCATCCCGGCTGCTGCCATCGGCTGCATCGGTGGCATCCTGGCCCTCGGACCACTGGGCACCATCGCCGGCACACTGCTGGTCTCCGCTCCGATCGCGGTCATGGCCGCCGCACAGTACTTCACCACCATCAACGCCCCATCCCCGCGCAAATGATCTGACCCGACGCCATCCACACTCGAACGCCCGGCCTGCAGCTGCTCGACGGTGGTGTCGTAGGCACGCGCAGGGTTGCGTTTGGATCGTGTTGCGTGAGCGCCGGGTGTGGAAGGGTGGGGATATGAACCGATTGGGCAGCGCGACATCGCCTTACTTGCGTCAGCATGCTGGGAATCCGGTGCACTGGCGGGAGTGGGATGCGGAGGCGCTGGCCGAGGCGGCTGAGCGGGATGTGCCGATTCTGCTGTCGATCGGGTACGCGTCGTGCCATTGGTGCCACGTGATGGCGCACGAGTCGTTCGAGGACGAGGCCACGGCGGCGGTCATGAACGAGAACTTCGTGTGTATCAAGGTGGATCGAGAGGAGCGGCCCGATCTGGACGCGGTGTACATGAATGCCACCGTGGCCATGACGGGGCAGGGCGGGTGGCCGATGACCTGCTTCCTGACGCCGGAGGGGGAGCCGTTCTATTGCGGGACGTATTACCCGAAGACGCCGCGGCACGGGATGCCGTCGTTCACGCAGGTGCTGACGGCGGTGAGCGAGACGTGGCGGAACCGGCGCGACGAGGTGAACACGGCGGCGGCGCAGGTGTCCGACGCGCTGCGGCAACAGACCGCGGGGTTGCCGGATGCGGAGATCGGGGTCGGGCCGGAGTTGCTCGAGCATGCGGTCGGTGCGGCGCTGAAGGATGTGGACGGGCAGCATGGTGGGTTCGGGGGCGCGCCCAAGTTTCCGCCGTCGGCCTTGCTGGAGGGACTGCTCCGGCATTACGAGCTGACCGGCAATCCGACCGTGTTGCAGGCTGTTTCGTTCACCTGCGAGTCGATGGCGCGCGGCGGCATCTACGACCAGCTGCGGGGCGGGTTCGCGCGGTACTCGGTGGATGCCGCGTGGGTGGTGCCGCACTTCGAGAAGATGCTCTACGACAATGCCCAGCTGCTGCGCGTGTACGCGCATCTGGCGCGGCGGGGGTATGACGAGTCGGCCGATGAGCGTGCGACCGATGCGTGGGAACCGCTGGCGCTGCGGGTGACTCGCGAGACCGTGCAATTCCTGCTGACGGATCTCGGTACCGAGCAGGGGGCCTTCGCCTCGGCGCTGGACGCGGACACCCACCTGGAACCGGGCGGGCCGGGCGTGGAGGGAGCCACGTACGTGTGGACGCCCGCCGAACTCAACGGTGTGCTCGGCGCGCTCGACGGCGCCTGGGCGGCAGAGGTTTTCAATGTCACCACGGCGGGCACCTTCGAGCACGGCACCTCGGTGCTGACCCGGTACGCCGATCCGAAACCGGCCGATTACGAGCGGTTCGAGGCGATCCGGACGAAGCTGTCCGCCGCCCGTGCGCGCCGCCCGCAGCCGGAGCGGGACGACAAGGTGGTCACCGCCTGGAACGGCATGGCCATCGTCGCGCTCGCGGAAGCCGGTGCGGCACACGGACATCCGGAGTGGATCGCGGCCGCCGTCCGGTGCGCCCGCTTCCTGCTCGACACCCATGTGACCGGCGGCCGCGTCTGCCGCGCCTCGCTGGGTGGTGTGCCCGGCGCGGCCGCGGGCGTGCTGGAGGATTACGCGTGGCTGGCGCTGGGGTTGCTCGCGCTGCATCAGACCGCCGAGGGTGACTGGCTGGACGCGGCGCAGGATCTGCTGGACGCCGCCATCACCCACTTCGCCGATCCGGAAACCTCCGGCAGCTGGTTCGACACCGCCGACGACGCCGAGACCCTGCTCACCCGGCCACGCGACCCGCTGGACGGCGCGACCCCTTCCGGCACTTCGGTTCTCGCGGAGGCACTGCTCACCGCGGCCGCTCTCACCGACCCGCAGCGGGGCGACCGCTACCGGCAACTGGCCGATCACACCTTGACCCGGGGCGCGGTGCTGCTGGCCCGCGCGCCCCGCTCGGCCGGCCACTGGCTCGCCGTCGCCGAGGCCGCCCTGCGCGGACCGATCCAGGTGGCCGTGGTAGACGGCCCCGGCGGCGAATCCGGCTGGGCCGCAACGCTGGTGGCGGCCGCCCGTGCTGCCGCACCGGGCGGATCGGTGATCGTGTCCGGCCCCGTCGGCTCCCAGCCGCTGCTGGCCGACCGGCCCCCGGTGCGCGACACCTCCGCCGCCTACATCTGCCGCGGTTCGGTCTGTGACCTCCCGGTCACCACGGTCGAGGATGTGCGCGCCGGCCTGCTGCCCCCGCCCGCCGCTTGATCGCCGCTGCCGGCACGGCGGGCGTTCAGGTCGCGCTGTCGACGCGGTGCCCGGCCATGACCGCGGCGGGCACCGCGATCAGCACCGCGATGATGTGAGCGGCGCGAAACAGCCCGAGTATCACCGCATTCGGGGTCCAGTGCGTGAAGAGGTCGCCGAGGTGCTCGGCCGTCAGCACTGCCCGCAGCGGCTCGACCGCCAGCGAGGCCAGGCCGAGCGTGCCCAACCCCACCACGAGAATCCCTCGCGCCCACAGGTTTCCGGCCAGCATGCGGGCCGCCAGCGCGAAGACCGTCAGATAGATCGCCGCCCGGATCAGCAGCCCGAGTGCGATGCCGGCCACGTGGACCCCGGGCTCATCGAGGGCGAGCGCGACGCGTCCCAACGTCTCGCCCACGCCCGCGATCAGCGCGACCACGATCGCTCGATAAGCCAGTACCGCCCGCTGCGGCCGCGCCCACACCGCCGCCGAAGTCCGCTCGAACGCGCCGATTTCATTCATAGCGCTAATGTCCGGCGTCCCGGTCCGCACCGAATCCCCCGCGAGTACGACATGCGCCCAGTCCTCAGGTACGACACCGCGATTCGGCGGGCCGAGCCCGGCGCTTAATCCGTTGCCGCCCGGAGCGGGCGGTCATACAGTCCCGGAGGTGTTCGGTTCATGTTTCTCACCGGAGAATTGCCAGGTCCCGCCAGGTGCAGGGCCGACCCTTGCGCGGGTTGATGATTAGCGATCCGCGGCCCGGCCGGCGGACTCCGAAGACGGGGGTGCGGCCGGTCGGGGGCCGGCCTGCGGGGCACTGCCGTTGCGGTGGGGCGCTGCGGGGGACACCACGTCGGTCCAACCCGGAGTGGGTTCCCTGCGGCCGCGGAGGTGGAGAGTGTCGTGCAGGATCCACTGCGTGCGCTCGGCGTCGCAGGCGGCGTCTATGACCGCCTGACTGGCCAGAATGCGCCGCGGCACCAGTTTGGCCTCGGTGGTGAGGCGGGCCGCCTCGTTGACGGCGTCGCCGATGACGGTGAACTCCAGCCGGGTGTCGGTGCCGACATCGCCGGCGAACACCAGCCCGCGCGCGATGCCGATGCCCACATCGAGCTCGCCCAGCGCGGCCACCTCGTCGCGCATGCGGCGGGCGGCCCGCAGCGCCGGGGTGGCGTTGTCGTCGAGCGCGATGGGCGCGCCGAAAATGCACAGCGCCGCATCGCCTTCGAACTTGTTGACCAGGCCCTGATTGTCCTCGGTGGCCGCCACCACGATGGACAGCAGCCGATTCAACTTGGCCACGAAATCGTGCGGGGCGAGCTCCGTGGCCATGGCCACCGACCCGGTCACGTCCACGAACAGCGCGGTCGCCACCCGCATGTCACCGGTCAGGCTGGGGCTGCCCGACAGCGCCCGCTCGGCCACCTCGGTGCCCACGTGCCGGCCGAAGACGGTCCGCATGCGCTCGCGCTCACTGAGATTGGCGGCCAGCTCGTTCACCGAATGCTCGAGCCGCCCGATTTCGCTGGTGCTGTTGATCGTCACCCGGGCGTCGAGATCGCCGCGGGCGATCCGGTCCAGCGCGTCGCGCAGCGTGTGCATGGGCGTCGCTACCGCCCGGGCCAGCGCCGCCGTCGCCACCGCGCCCGCGGACAGGCCGACGATGGCCATGTAGATCCCGGTCCGGATGCGGTCCTGGGCATCGGTGGACGGGTCGGCCAGCACGGTGATCAACATGAACAGCGGCACCGCGCCCGCGACCGCGAAGGTGACCAGCACCCGGGCCAGCACGGTATTGCTCCAGTGCGCGGTCTCGTCCAGCACCTCGGCCACCACCGGAATGGTCGGCCGGATCAGCCGGTCCACGATCAGGAAGGTCAGCGCCGCCGACTCCAGCCCGCCCAGGGTGAACATCGACAACACCACCGGGAAGCTGCGGTCCTCGGTGGCGTGCGCGAAGACGAAGGCGGCCACGAACACACCTGGCAGCCAGATGGCCAGGGCCCGTCCGGTGATCGCGACCGGCAGCCGCAGCAGCCGTTTCGCCTCGACCTCGGTCGGTGGCCGGCGCTGGTCCAGCCAGCTGAAGTAGTGGTGCCGATCCCGCACCGCGAGCATGATGCCGACCAGCGCGCCGATGGCCGGATAGATCGACACCTGAATGAAGGTGGCCATCCAGTCCGGTCCGAGCCGGCTCAGGAAACCACTCAGGAAAAGTTCGGTGGTGATCACCGCGAGACCACCGAGATTGCACGCCATGACGACAGCAGACAGACCCCCCGGCGCCCGCAGCGCCCACAGGATGAGTCTGCTGGTCACGTCGCAGACTTTAGAGAACGTTCGCCTCGGATTGCACGTTTGTGAGTAATTGCTCGGATCAGCGCAACAGCACGAACCAGATGGCAACGTAGTGGCACAGCGCCGCGACCACCGTTGCCGCGTGGAAGAACTCGTGATGCCCGAAGACCTCCGGCCACGGGTCCGGCCAGCGCGACGCGTACAGGATCCCGCCCACGCTGTAGGCGACACCGCCCGCGAGCAGCAAGATCACCGGCGTCCAGCCGACATGCCCGATGAGCGTCCCGGCCACCGGCACGATGGCCCACCCCAGCAGCAGGTACAGCGGCACCCCTACCCAGCGAGGGGCGGTGGGCCACAGCATCTTCAGCGCTACCCCCGCCAGCGCCCCCGCCCAGACGATGGCCAGGAGGATGGTCCCGGCGCTGCCACGCACCCCGAGCAGGGCGAACGGTGTGTAACTGCCCGCGATGAACAGGAAGATCATGGAATGGTCGGCCCGCTTCATCCACATGCGGGCCCGCGCGGTCTTCCAGTTCACCCGGTGATAGGTCGCGCTGATCCCGAAAACCCCGCACACCGTGATCCCGTAGACCAGCGTCGACCACGCGGCCTTCGCCGACATGGTGGTCGCCACCGACACCAGCACGATCACCGCGATGGCGGCGACGCCCACGGCCCAGGCGTGAATCCATCCGCGCATGCGGGGCTTGACGAGTTCCAGCTCCTCGCGGACGGTTTCGATGATCCCCACCGCCGGATCGACCGGCTGTACTGCCTCGGTCATTAGTTTCCTCCTCGGTAACCTACGGTAGCGTAGGTTGGCGGTGGGCTACCCCTCATAGTGGCTGTCGTCACGACGGGCCCCGGGTGTTTCGCTCGTCTGTCCCGGTCGCTCCGCCATTCGTTCCGGGGGCGTAGGGTTGCGGCCGTGAAGATTGCGAGTCAGGTGCGTGGACTCCCATATCGCATATACGAGTCGCGGCTGTCCAGGCAGTTGGCTGGCAAACAACATCCCCGGCACGTCGCCGTGATGTGCGATGGCAACCGGCGGTGGGCGCGGGAGAACGGGTTCAGCGATATCAGCCATGGCCATCGAGTCGGTGCGCTGAAGATCGCCGAACTCGTGGGCTGGTGTGGCGAGGCGGGCATCGAGATGGTGACCCTCTACCTGCTCTCCACCGAGAATCTGCGCCGCGACTCCGACGAGCTCGAGACCCTTTTCGAGGTCATCACCGACGTCGTCGACGAACTCTCTGCGCCGGAACAGAATTGGAGCGTCCGCATCGTGGGCGCGCTCGATCAACTGCCCGCCGAGTTCGCCCGGCGCCTGAGCGAAGCGGCCAAGAGCACCGAGGGCCGCACCGGCGTGCACGTCAATGTCGCCATCGGTTACGGCGGCCGCCAGGAGATCGCCGACGCGGTGCGCTCGCTGGTCCGCCAGGAGATGGACGCGGGCGAGACCGGCGAGGATCTGGTCCAGTCCATCACCGTCGACGCCATCGGCCAGCACCTCTACACCTCCGGCCAGCCCGACCCCGATCTCGTCATCCGCACCTCCGGTGAGCAGCGGCTGTCGGGATTCCTGTTGTGGCAGAGCGCGTATTCGGAGATCTGGTTCACCGAGGCGTACTGGCCGGAATTCCGGCGCGTGGATTTCCTGCGCGCCCTGCGCGATTACGCGGCGCGGCACCGCCGCTTCGGGGTGTAGAACACGGCGAATCAACGGTTCCATTGCAGTGCAATGGCTTCCGTGTTCGCGGGACGGTCGCTGCCGTACCGTCGGGGAGTATGAGCGAGCTGCGTGAAGGGCTGAGTGGCCCGGCCGAGAGCCAGGTCGTGGCGGTGCCGTACATCAGCTACGAGGACTTCGGCCGCCGATTCCTGGAATACGCCGCCTCCACCGAGCGGATAGCCGGGGCGTTCGAGAGGCTCACGGGGGAGGCGTTCGAATTCGGGCCGATCGGGGCGGGCCCCGGCAAGCTCGCGAAACTCTCGGCCACGGTGCGGCTCGGGCGGCCACGGCTGAATCGCGAAGTGGACGACCTGATTTCGTTCGACCTGGTGATCCCGCTCAAGGTCGACCTGCTCATCGACCTGGCGGTGGATCGGTATCCGTTCCGGGTGGACGGCACCATTCACCTGCACCTGACCGTCCGCACCGCGGAGCCGCTGCGGGTGCTCATCGAAATCGACGAGCCGCAGCCCAGCAATGTCCGCATCAATGTCGCCAGCGCGACCCGCCGCGGGGAATTGCTGCGCATTCTCGCCAGCGTCGACCACGAGATCCGCCGCTTCGTCGCGCGCTATATCGCCACGGAGATCTGCAAACCGCACATCCAGGCGGCCACCGATATCGACGTCGCCGCACGGCTGGACGCGGCCTGGCGGCTCTGACCCGTCGAGCCCGCGATTCTAGAGCTTCCGGAGTCGCAGCCGGTTGATGGAGTGGTCGGAGTCCTTGCGCAGCACCAGCGTCGCGCGCGGGCGCGTCGGCAGGATGTTCTCCACCAGATTCGGGCGATTGGTGTTGTGCCAGATTTCCTTGGCCTGGTTGGTGGCTTCCTGGTCGTTGAAGTTCGCGTAGTGGTGGAAGTGCGAATCCGGATCCTGGAAGGCGGTCTTGCGTAGCGACAGGAAGCGCTGCACGTACCAGTTCTCGATGTCCTCGATGCGGGCGTCGACATAGACCGAGAAGTCGAACAGGTCCGACACCATCAGCCGCGGCCCGGTTTGCAGCACGTTCAGCCCCTCGACGATGAGAATGTCGGGCTGGCGCACGCAGTGGTATTCGCCGGGCACGATGTCGTAGGCGATGTGCGAGTAGACGGGCGCGCACACCTCGTGCGCACCGGATTTCACCTCGGTGACGAAGCGCAGCAGCTTGCGGCGGTCGTAGGACTCCGGGAAGCCCTTGCGGTGCATGATGCCGCGCCGAGTGAGTTCGGCTGTCGGGTACAGGAATCCATCGGTGGTGACCAGATCGACCCGCGGATGGTGATCCCAGCGCGCCAGCAGCGCCTGCAGCACACGCGCGGTGGTGGACTTGCCGACGGCCACCGAGCCCGCCACGCCGATGACGAACGGCACCTGACGGTCCGGGTGGGTCTCGCCGAGGAAGGTGGCGGTGGCGGCGAACAGGCGCTGCCGGGCCGCGACCTGGAGGTGGATGAGACGGGCCAGGGGGAGGTAGACCTCGGCCACCTCCTCGAGGTCGATCTGCTCACCCAGACCGCGCAGGCCGATCAGTTCTTCCTCGGTGAGGACCAGGGGAGTCGACTTGCGCAGTGTGCGCCACTGCTTGCGGTCGAATTCCACGTAGGGGCTGGGCTCGCTCATCCGCGCCATTATTCGTGTCCCCGCAGTCGAGACCCGCGTCCCCGCACTCGAGGCTCGTGTCCCCGCATTCGGGCCGGCCGACAACAACAGCTCTCGGGAAGCCGCATCGTCGCCGTGCCCGGCGATCCGGCCAACACTCCACGCATAGCCGAATTGTGCTCGGCTCCAACATCGGGGTGAACACCAGGTGTTGCTACTGACGGGTAACCAGAGTGAGATGGACTACATCTCAGTGGTCGGGCGTGTCCGGTGAGGTTGTGCGACAGCCTGATCCGCCCCGCCCGGAGCGATCGGATCGCATAGGGTCGGACTATGGCAGCGCATCCACTGGTCACCGAATATCTGCGGCTGGGTCTGGCATTCGACCGGCTCGAAGAGGGGTTCGTGGACGCCTATACCGGCGATCCCGGCCTGCGCCGCGAGGTGGAGAACGCGCCCGCGCCGGAGCCGCGTGATATCGCGCACCGGGCAGCCGCACTGCGCAAGGAACTGCCCGAGGCCGGCCTCCCCGCGGAGCGCGTCGAATTCCTGGAGGCGCACCTGCGCGCGATGGAATGCTCGGGCCGCAAATTCGCCGGGGAGGACATCAACTTCGTCGACGAGGTCCGCGCCTACTTCGACGTGGATATCACCCCCGGCGATACCGAGAACTACCGCGAGGCGCACCGGCAGCTGGACGAGGTGCTGCCCGGTGACGGCGAACTGCTCGACCGCATTACCGTGCACCGCCGCCAGGACGAGATTCCGCCCGAACGCCTGAAGGAATGCGTCGCCGCGTTCTCCGGCGCGCTGCGGGAACTCGTCCGCGACCGCTATCCGCTGCCGGACAACGAGCACGTGGAATACGAAGTGGTGGGCGACAAGCCGTGGTCGGGCTTCAACTATTACCTGGGCAACTACCAATCCCGGGTGGCCATCAATTCCGATCTCAAGCAGCACATGTCACAGCTGCCGCACCTGATCGCGCACGAGGCCTACCCGGGTCATCACACCGAGCACTGCCGGAAAGAGGCAGGGCTGGTGGGTGCGGGTCAGGCCGAGCAGACGCTGTTCCTGGTGAACACCCCGCAGTGCCTGATGGCGGAGGGGCTGGCCGATCTGGCCCTGAAGTCGATCGTCGGCCCGGGCTGGGGCCGCTGGGCGCAGGAGATCTACGCGGACCTGGGGCTGCGCTTCGATGGCGAACGCGCCGAAAGGATTTCGAACGCGTCCGCGAATCTGCTGAGCGTGCGCCAGGATGCCGCGCTGCTGCTGCACGATCGCCGGCGGGATGCCGGTGAGGTGTCGGAATTTCTGCAGCGCTGGAGTCTGGTCACTCCGGAGCGGGCCGCACAATCGCTGCGATTCCTGTCATCGCCGCTGTGGCGGGCCTATATCTCCACGTATGTGGAGGGATATCGATTGCTGGGAGGGTGGCTGGACCGGGCAGCCGATCCGGAAGACCGGTCCGAGCGTTTTCGCCGTCTCTTGGACGAACCCCTCACACCCGGCGCGATCCGCCGGCTGTGAGGGGTACTCCCCGATGTCGTGACCGCGGTTTACGCGCCCCAGGAGGCGCAGGAGGCGCCGCCGCTCGACATGGTGCACAGGGTCTTCAGGATGGTGAAGAGGAAGTCGGTGGGGCTGCCGGTCGCGATGTTGAACAGCGTCATGGTGATGAATACCTCGAAATTTGGGATGGGCCAAGGACACTGGCCCAAAGAGGCCAGCGTTGCGTCACCTTACCGAGATTTGTTGCTCCGCCATAGCCTGATTCCGGAGTGATGTCCACCGCTCGCGGCTATTCGGGGTCGTCTCTCCTGCGCCGACGATTCCTCTGCCCCCAATTTCCGGGGCACGATTCGTCCGCGCGTGGCGACCGGCGGATCGTCTCCGCCGGTCGCGGGATACGATGACCGGACCGCGACTGGCGCACTCGAGGTGGAAGCAACCACCGGGAAGCACCGAAGTCCGGCACCGCGCGCCTGGGTGCCTGGCGAACCCCGAACCGTATTCGGGGTACCCGGACAACGGAGGTGCGCGATGAACGAGACAGAGAACCCCCAGATCGGCTCCGTGGCAGCGGCCAATAGACTCGGCGGCGTGACCCAGACGAGCGCCTCTGTCAACAGCCAGTCCCTCGCCGAACTCGATCCCGAGGTCGCGTCCGCGATGGGCGGCGAACTCGCTCGCCAGCGCGACACCCTCGAGATGATCGCCTCGGAGAACTTCGTGCCGCGCGCGGTGCTGCAGGCGCAGGGCAGCGTGCTCACCAACAAGTACGCCGAGGGCTACCCGGGTCGCCGCTACTACGGCGGCTGCGAGAACGTCGACATCGTCGAGGATCTGGCCCGCGCCCGCGTCAAGGAACTGTTCGGCGCGGAATTCGCCAATGTCCAGCCGCATTCGGGCGCGCAGGCCAATGCCGCGGTGCTGATGGCGCTGATGAACCCGGGCGAGAAGCTGCTGGGCCTGGATCTGGCGCACGGCGGTCACCTCACCCACGGCATGCGCCTGAACTTCTCCGGCAAGCTGTACGAGGTGCACGCCTACGGCGTCGCCAAGGAAGACCACCGCGTCGACATGGACGAGGTGCGCAAGATCGCCCGCGACACCCGCCCGAAGGTGATCGTGGCCGGCTGGTCGGCGTACCCCCGGCACCTGGACTTCGCCGCCTTCCGCGAGATCGCGGACGAGGTCGGCGCCTACCTCTGGGTCGACATGGCGCACTTCGCCGGTCTGGTCGCGGCCGGGCTGCACCCGTCGCCGGTGCCGCACGCGGACGTGGTGTCCTCGACCGTGCACAAGACCCTGGGCGGCCCCCGTTCCGGTCTGATCCTGGCCAAGCAGGAGTTCGCCAAGAAGCTGAACTCCGCGGTCTTCCCGGGTCAGCAGGGCGGCCCGCTCATGCACGCCATCGCCGCCAAGGCCGTGGCCTTCAAGATCGCCGGCACCGCGGAGTTCAAGGAGCGCCAGGAGCGCACCATCTCCGGCGCCAAGATCCTCGCCGAGCGCCTGACCGCGCCCGACGCCAAGGCCAAGGGCATCACCGTGCTCACCGGCGGCACCGACGTGCACCTGGTGCTGGTGGACCTGCGCAACTCGCAGCTGGACGGCCAGCAGGGCGAGGATCTGCTGCACGAAATCGGAATCACCGTGAACCGCAACGCCGTTCCGTTCGACCCGCGCCCGCCGATGGTCACCTCCGGCCTGCGCATCGGCACCCCGGCGCTGGCCACCCGCGGCTTCGGCGACGAGCAGTTCACCGAGGTCGCCGACATCATCGCCGCCGCCCTCACCGGCTCCGCCGATCTGGACTCGCTGCGTCAGCGCGTTTCCACGCTGGCGCAGGACTTCCCGCTGTACGAGGGCCTCGAGGACTGGCGCCTGCTGGGCTGACGCCCGCCGAGACGATGAGGGCCCGCCGTGATCCGATGATCGCGGCGGGCTCTCCGCGTCGCGGTGAGACTTGCTGTCATGATGAAATTCGTTGTCCGCCAAGGATTCCCGGCTAGAACGACCAGAACTTGCGCGGTCCGCCCGTGAGGCTCGGAGCATCCGCGGTCACGGTGGCGATCAGCTGCTTGGGATGCGGGTTCACCCAGTTCCGTTCGGAGTCGCCGGCGCGCAGGACGACCGTGGGGACGGTCTCGTTGCCGTCGGCCACCGAGCGGACGAAGGCGGCCGCCTCCGGGTCCTGCCAGATGTCGACCTCGCGGTGGACGATGCCGTGGCGATTGAGCACTCGGCGCATGCGGGAGCAGTAGGGGCAACCCGGGCGGCGGTAGACGACCAGTTCCGGGGTGGCGTCGGTGGTCATGATCGGAGTCTAGGTCCGCGCGGCCGCCGCCACCATGTCGGCGGGGCGAGGGTGACGCCGGGGCCGAAAGTCGGTGCCGCGGAATCGAGAATTGCCAAGCGGCGCAGGTGATTCGGCTTGTAGTCCGCCGTGCGTGCCGTGCCGACGGGATGGCACGGCACGCGCGACGGCTCCTGATTCAGGCGTGCTTGCTCAGGTAGTCCAGGTACATCGGGCGCAGCGCCTCGCCGACCCTGCCCTCGCCGGCGTGGAAGTAGTCGTCGAGCAGGGCGACGGTGTTCCAGATGTCGACCTCGCCCTCGCCCTGATTACCGGCCGCGACCTCGGCGCCGGGAATCGCCTTGAGCAGTTGCCACAGGAACTTGATGTCGCCGCGCCGGGCTGCCAGCTTCACGGCACGGTCGTGCAATTCCTTGGTGGGCAGCGTTGCCAGATCCGCAGTTTCGGCCATGACCTCGACTGTAATGGAGGGCATGGCACAGCAACCCAGGTACCGGGTCAAGCGGGTGTACGACGATCCCGATGCGGCCGACGGCCGCCGGGTGCTGGTGGATCGGCTCTGGCCGCGCGGCATCAGCAAACAGCAAGCGGCCATAGACGAATGGGCCAAGGACGTGACGCCCTCGAACGAGCTGCGGAGGTGGTATCACGCCGCGCCGGAGACACGCCGTGCCGAGTTCGAGCGCAGGTATCGAATCGAGCTCGCGGCGGACGCGGCGCAGGAGGGGCTGGCGCGGCTGCGGTCGGAGGCCGCAACCGCCCCGTTGACGCTGGTCACGGCCACCAAAGAGCCGGAGCGCAGCCATGTTCCCGTGCTGCTGAGTGAATTGGACGAAACACACAGAGCGGACTCGCGTTAACGCGATCTTCACCAATGTGCCCCGCAGTCCGGAAGCCGGATCGCGATTTCGGCGGTAGCGTCGGGAGTGCGAGCCGCGTAGGTGTGGCTCGTACGGGAGGTCCTGATCGTGACTGAGCAACTCAGTGCGAGGGGGCCGGCACCCGGCCCTCGGGTCGTACGACCCCAAGGCTGACCGGCCCAGCGAGAACGCTCGCGCGGTGTCGCGCGAGTGGCAAAGGAGCCCACCGTGACTGATGCACGCTCCGTCAACGCTCCCAGCAGGGACGCCGGCTCTGACCAGAGCCCGCTGACCACGACACGGGGAGTTCGCGCCTCGCAGTCGGCCGATTCCGGACCGGCGAAAACATTCGTAGTCGACACGTCGGTGTTGCTGTCCGACCCCTGGGCACTGACCCGCTTCGGCGAGCACCATGTGGTGCTGCCGCTGGTGGTGATCAGTGAACTCGAGGCCAAACGCCATCACCACGAGCTCGGCTGGTTCGCTCGCGAGGCACTGCGCATGCTGGACGACATGCGTCTGGCACACGGTCGGCTCGATCAGCGGGTGTCGGTCGGCACCCAGGGCGGGACACTCCAGGTGGAGTTGAACCACACCGACCCAACCGTATTGCCCGTCGGATTCCGCACGGACACCAACGATTCCCGCATCCTGGCCTGCGCGCTCAACCTGGCCGCCGAGGGACAGCGAGTCGTGCTGGTGTCCAAGGACATTCCGCTGCGCGTCAAGGCCGGCGCGGTCGGCCTGCGGGCCGACGAGTACCACGCGCAGGACGTCGTCACCTCCGGCTGGACCGGCATGGTGGAACTGGAGGTCGCCACCGGCACCGTCGACAAGCTCTACTCCGACAGCGTCATCGACCTCGACGAGGCTCGGGACATGCCCTGCCACACCGGAATTCGGATGCTCAGCCCGCGCGGCAGCGCGCTGGCGAGGGTGACGCCGGACAAGCGGGTGCAACTGGTGCGGGGTGATCGGGAGGCCTTCGGGCTGCACGGGCGCTCGGCCGAACAGCGCATCGCGCTGGATCTGCTGCTCGACGAGAGCGTCGGCATCGTCTCGCTCGGCGGGCGGGCCGGCACCGGCAAATCCGCGCTGGCGCTGACCGCCGGGCTCGAAGCGGTGCTGGAGCGCCGCTCGCATCGGAAGGTGGTGGTGTTCCGGCCGCTCTACGCGGTGGGTGGACAGGAGCTCGGCTATCTGCCGGGCTCCGAGAGCGAGAAGATGGGGCCGTGGGCGCAGGCCGTCTTCGACACCCTCGACGGGCTGGCCAGCCCGGAGGTGATGGAGGAGGTGCAGGCGCGCGGCATGCTGGAGGTGCTGCCGCTCACCCACATTCGCGGGCGCTCGCTGCACGACTCCTTCGTGATCGTGGACGAGGCGCAGTCGCTGGAACGCAATGTGCTGCTCACGGTGCTGAGCCGGTTGGGCAGCGGGTCGCGGGTGGTGCTCACCCACGACGTCGCACAGCGCGACAATCTGCGCGTGGGCCGGCACGACGGCGTGGCCGCCGTGATCGAAAAGCTCAAGGGGCACCCGTTGTTCGCGCACGTCACCCTGACCCGTAGTGAGCGGTCGCCGATCGCGGCGCTGGTCACCGAGATGCTGGAGGAGTTCGGGCCCAATTCCTGACGCCCGGTAGTTAGGACCTGCCCGGTCGGAGCGCGACGCGCCTCCGGCCGGGCAATTCTTTGGCAAGTGGTTGAACTCACATGTGGTGAGGTACGTTTCGCTGTAATTCCAGCTCGGATACCCCTTCGGTGATTGCTGTCCGATTCGCCGGATCGTAACCGGGTTGTCGGCCAGGATTCGCGGGAGGATGGAAAGTGCACCACTTCGCACGACGTACGGCTGGCATCATCGCGGCGCTTGCGGTTGTCACCGCATTCGGCGCGGGCTGCAGCAAGGACGACAAGAACTCCGCGTCGTCCACGACCTCGACCACCACCGCGGCCGCGCCGGCCCGCGATGACACCCACGCCGCCGAAACCAAGATCGCCACCCGCGACGGCGCCGAGGTCGCCGTCGCCGGCGGCATTCTCGATAAGTACAACCACATGGGCGGCGCCACCGGAACTCTCGGCATGCCCACCGGCCCCGCCACGGACGCGCCCGACGGCGGCATGGTGCAGGAATTCGACGGCGGCGCAATCTACTTCAGCCCGGCCGACGGCACCCACGTGGTGTGGGGCGAGATCCGCAAGGCGTGGGACGAGCAGGGCGGCGCGAGCGGCAAGCTCGGCTACCCGGCCAGCGACGAATACGACATCACCGGCGGCAAGCAGAGCGATTTCAGTGGCGGCTCCATCACCTGGGTGGACAACGAGACCACGGTCACCGAGAAGTAGCCCGGCCGGTCCGGGCCGCCCGGTGACGGCATCCCGGGCCTGGCTGCGGCCATAGCGGATTCGAATACCGCGCGAAGGCCCCCATGTTTGCCCCGATGCCGCTAGGTTGTTCGCGTGCAGAACGTTTTGTCCGATCGGGAACTGCTGGAATCACTCGCGGCGGAGGTGGAGACCAACCTCGAGCGGCACATCGCCGCCGCCCCCGAGTGGCAGCCCCACGACTACGTGCCGTGGGACGACGGCCGCAATTTCCAGTTCCTCGGCGGAACCGATTGGGAACCGGCGCAATCCGACCTCAGCGAGGTCGCCAAGACCGCGCTCACGGTGAGCGTGCTGATCGCCGACAACCTGCCCGCCTACCACCGCGAGGTCGGCAAGTACCTGCGTAGCGGACCGTGGTGGCGCTGGGTCGGCCGCTGGACCGCGGAGGAGAACCGGCACGAGATCCTCATCCGCAACTACCTGATGGTCACCCGCGCCGTCGACCCGGTCGCGCTGGAGCGGATGCGCATGGCGCATATGACCACCGGCTTCCGCCGGCCCGCCATGCACCTGCCCGACGTGCTCGCCGCCTGGGCACTGGAAGAGACCGCGGCCGCCGTCCGGCACCGCACCACCGCGCGCCTGGCCGACAATGTCATGGTCGCGACCATCGCCGACCGGCTGGCCGCCGACGACGAACTGCAAGCCGTCTTCTTCGCCAACCTGGTCGGCGCGGCCCTCGACCTGGCCCCCGACCAGACCGTGCGCGCCATCGCCGACCGCATCGCCGACTTCCACGCCCCGGTGGTGCAGCTCGCCGACGGCCGCACCAGCGACGAGGTCCTCGCGGAGGCCGGCATCTACGACCGTGCGAACGAAGCCGAACTGGTCTTCGCGCCCCTGCTCGAGCAGTGGAAGATCTTCAGCCGCACCGACTTCGGTGAGGAAGGCGAGAAGGCGCGCGCCGAACTGGCCCACCTGCGCCCCTGAGCGTGCCCCTGCCCCGCAGAACCTGATCCCGTGCCCTGTGCGCGGTTCGATGCCGACGCCCGCCGCGAAAACGTGGCGGGCGTCGTGCTTTCCGCCGGGAGAGCCGGCTCAGCGGGGAAGGAGTGCGCGCACGACGCCGGTGACCGTGCCGCGCAGGAAGTTCTCCCAGCTGAAGTGGTCGTGCCACAGCGTGATGCGGCCGTCACGGAGCTCGAAGGTGCCGCAGACCCAGAACGAGATCTCGACCGGGCCCATGCGCAGATAGTCGGTGCGTTCGGTGAGCACCGTGCCGTCCTCGGTGGCGGCGATGTGATGCATATCGGCGCGGAAGCCGTAGCGGGGACTGTTGAGCAGATTCAATACCCAGCGCACGCGGTCCACGCCGCGGATGTCGGGGAGCGAGGTGTTCTTCCAGACGATGCCGGGATCGACCAGCTCCAGGGCTTCGCCGACGATCTTCATTTCCATTGCCGCGAAGAACTCGCGCACCGTGGTGACCGGATCCTGCTTCAGCTCGGGTAGCTCTGACATGAGCCGAGCGTAGGCCGAAACCGGACAGTGGCACAGATATCCGCGGCAACTACCGCTGTGTCCGTTCGTGGCGGCTACGCCGGGTCTCGATGAGCACGGCCAAGCCGTCCAGGATGCGGTCGATGCCGAAGACGAGGGCATTGTCGCGGCCGGTCTCGGCGGCGGTTCCGGACATGGTCTCGGCGAAGGCGGCTGCGGCGTGCGGAAAGCGCTCTGCCTGCGCCGACAGCACCTCGCCGAGCTCCCGGGCCAGTCCGCCCTCCAGATCCTCACCCGCCGTCGCGGTCTGCTGGGCGATGCCGCGGGCGTGACCCAGCAGCAGCACGACGGTGTCGAAACACTCGGCCGCGGTCAGACCGGTGCCGTTCAGCGCGCCGACGGCCGAATCGAGCCAGGCCAGCTCATTCGGGCCCATCGGGCGGATGCCGGTGGACGCTTCGTTCGCCCAGGGGTGTGCGACGGCGCGGGTGAAGAAGGTCTCGGTCCACGGGCGTAGGTAGGTGCGCCAGGGTTCCGGATCGGAATCCGAAGGGGCGGTGGTGTTTTCCGGTGGCACGCCGAGGACGGTGTCCACCATGACCGCGATGAGCTCGGTCTTGCCGGGGAGGTAGCGGTACAGCGCCATCTTGGCGCAGCCGAGGCGTTCGGCCAGCCGCGCCATGGACAGGTTGTCCAGTCCTTCGGCGTCGGCGAGGTCGATGGCCTCGGCGACGATGCGCTCCAGCGTGAGGGAAGGCTTGGGCCCGCGCCGAGGGCGGTCGGGGGAGCCCCAGAGCAGTTCGAGGGTGGTCGGTGCCGGCATGGTCGCCATCCTTCCGGATTCCGGGCTTGACGTGAAACTGCGTCCATCGTACGCTATCGCCATCAACAGCGTCCGAGGGACGCAGTTATCGAAGGAGTCACCGCCATGCGCAACACCACCGTCCTCATCTCCGGAGCCAGCGTCGCCGGTCCCGCCCTCGCCTACTGGCTGCACCGCTACGGCTTCCAGGTGACCGTGGTAGAGAAGGCGCCCGCGCTGCGCGCCGGCGGCCAGGCCATCGACTTCACCGGCGAGACCCACATGACCGTGCTCGAGCGCATGGGCGTGCTCGGCGACATCGAGCGGCGGCAGACCGGCAAGACCGACTGGGTGCTGGTCGACGAGAGCGGCGTCGAGCAGGCCGTGATGGCCGGGGAGTTCCTCGGCGGCGATATCGAGATCCTGCGCGGCGACCTCGCCCGGATCCTCTACAGCCGGACCGCCGGCGAGTGCGAATACCTCTTCGGCGACACCGTCACCGCGCTGCGGGAGACCGGCGACGGGGTATACGTCGAATTCGAGAACGCGCCCGCGCGAGTCTTCGATCTGGTCTTCGGGTGCGACGGCATCCATTCACGGGTGCGGAAGCTGGCCTTCGGCCCGGAGGCGGACTTCGTCACGCACGACGGCTACTACTACGCCATCGCGGGAGCCTCGGTCTGGGAGGACATGCCGGAAGGGAATCGGCCCCGCGCCAGGTCTCTCGGCTGCAATACCCCCGGCCGGCTCGCCATGACAGGCGGTAACAAGGCCGCGCAGATGTACCTGTTCGCCTCGCCCGAAATCGATTACTCGCGTGACGATTTCGACCAGCAGCGCCGCATCGTCGCCGAGCGTTTCGCCGGAATGGGCTGGGAGGTGCCGCGCATGCTGGCCGAACTCCCGCACCTGGACGGTTTCTACCTGGACGCCATCGCCAAGGTGTCGATGAAGCACTTCACGTCGGGGCGGGTGGCGCTGGTCGGCGATTCCGCGCACGGCCACACGCTGAACGGATTCGGCACCGGTTCGGCGATTGTCGGGGCCTATGTGCTGGCCGGTGAACTGGCCGCGGCCGACGGCGATCACACCGTGGCATTCGCTCGCTACGAGGAAATCATGAAGCGTCTGCTGCGCAAGACCGACGATGCCAGCCCGGGCCGATTCCTGGCGCCCCGGACCGCACGCGGTCTGCGCCTTCGTAATTGGTTCGTGCGTTCGCGCGGCTTCAAGATGATGGCGAAGTACGCCGAGAACGCCAAGAACGACATCGATTTGAAGAACTACCCGGACATGGTCGGCGCCGCTTGAACCCCCTGGCGCGGGTGTGGCAGCCACCGCCGCCACACCCGCCGAGCCGGATGCCGAATGTGACGCCCTATTCGTTCTTTCCATCCACCTGTGCCATGGAGAGCACATCCAGCCGGCGGTCCAGTTCTTCGACCGAGAGCTTGTCGCCGATCAGACCGCGATCGATCACCGTTTGCCGGATCGTCTTGTGCTCCTTCAACGCCTGCTTGGCGACCGCCGCCGCCTCCTCGTAGCCGATGGCGGAATTCAACGGGGTCACGATCGACGGCGAGGATTCCGCCAGCCGCCGCAGCCGGTCCACATCGGCGACCAGGCCGCGGACGCACTTGTCGGCGAACAGGCGGGAGACATTGGCCAGCAGGCGAATCGACTCCAGCACATTGCGGGCCATCATCGGAATGTAGACGTTCAATTCGAACGCGCCGTTGCCGCCGCCCCAGGCGATCGCGGCATCATTGCCGATGACCTGCGCGGCCACCTGCGTAACCGCCTCCGGCAGTACCGGATTCACCTTGCCCGGCATGATCGAGGAACCCGGCTGCAGGTCCGGCAGCTGCAGCTCGGCCAGACCGGTGAGCGGGCCCGAACCCATCCAGCGAATATCGTTGGCGATCTTGGTCAGGCTGATCGCGACCGTGCGCAGCGCACCGGACAACTCCACCAGGCCGTCGCGGGCGGCCTGCGCCTCGAAGTGATCGCGGGCCTCCGACAGGTGATCCAGATCGGTCACCCGGGCCAGCTCCGCAACGACTTTCGCGCCGAAACCGGCCGGCGCGTTCAATCCTGTGCCGACCGCGGTGCCGCCGATGGCCAGCTCGCCCACCCGGGGCAGGGTGGCCAGCAGGCGCTCGATGCCCGCGCTCACCTGCCGGGTGTAGCCGCCGAACTCCTGGCCCAGGGTGACCGGAACCGCGTCCATCAGATGGGTGCGGCCGGACTTGACCACGTACTTCCACTCCTGGGACTTGTCCAGCAGCGCCAGCCGCAGATGATCCAGGGCCGGGACCAGATCCTTGACCACCGCCTCGGTGGCCGCGAGATGCGTTGCGGTGGGGAAGGTGTCATTGGACGACTGCGACATGTTCACGTCGTCGTTGGGGTGCACGGTGACGCCGTCACGGGCGGCGATGCTCGCGATCACCTCGTTGGCGTTCATGTTCGAGCTGGTGCCCGATCCGGTCTGGAAGACATCGATCGGGAACTGGTCGTCGTGGCGGCCGTCGGCGACTTCCTCCGCAGCCGCGATGATGGCGTCGGCCTTGGCCTTGTCCAGCAGGCCCAGATCGCGATTCACGGCCGCGCAGGCCGCCTTCAACAGGCCGAGTGCGCGAATCTGCGCGCGCTCCAGGCCGCGTCCGCTGATCGGGAAGTTCTCCACCGCCCGCTGGGTCTGCGCCCGCCACAGCGCGTCGACGGGAACGCGGACCTCGCCCATGGTGTCGTGTTCGATGCGGTACTGCGTCTCCTCGCTCATGGACCGACCCTATGCCCGCAGCGCACCCCGTGGGGGTGCCACGCCTGAGGGAATCCGCACAGCGCCTGCGGGAATAGGACATCGCCGGCCCCGGAGACGGCGCCGCCCCGGTGGACGGATCCACCGGGGCGGCAAGCTGTTTCGCTCGGATCAGGGGAGCGGCGGGGTGGCGTGCTCGTCGCCGACGAAGTCCACCGACGCGTACTCGCGCAGCTTGGTCAGCCGGTGGTAGGCGTCGACCATGCGGATGGTGCCGGACTTGGCGCGCATGACGATGGACTGGGTGTACGCGCCGCCGCCGTAGTAGCGGACGCCCTTGAGCAGGTCGCCGTCGGTGACGCCGGTGGCGCTGAAGAAGACGTCCTCACCGGAGACCAGATCCGTGGTGTTCAGGATGCGGTCCAGATCGTGACCGGCGTCGATGGCCTTCTGCCGCTCGGCGTCGTCCTTGGGGGCCAGCTTGCCCTGCAGCGCGCCGCCCAGGCAGCGCATGGCGGCCGCGGCGATGATGCCCTCGGGGGTGCCGCCGATGCCGATCAGCATGTCGACGCCGGACTCCGGGCGGGCACAGGCGATGGCGCCGGCCACGTCACCGTCGGAGATGAGGCGGATGCGGGCGCCCGCGTCGCGCACGGCCTTCATGTGCTCGGCGTGGCGGGGGCGGTCCAGGATGCACACGGTCAGGTCGGAGACCGAGGAGTTCTTGGCCTTGGCGACCCGGCGTAGGTTCTCCGCGATCGGGGCCGATAGGTCGATCACATCGGCGGCGTCGGGGCCGACGGCGATCTTCTCCATGTAGAACACGGCCGAGGGATCGAACATGGCGCCGCGCTCGGCGACCGCCAGCACGGAGATCGCGCCCGGGGAACCCTTCGACATCAGGGTGGTGCCGTCGATCGGGTCGACCGCGAAATCCAGTTCCGCGCCGGTGCCGTCGCCGACCAGCTCGCCGTTGTACAGCATGGGCGCTTCGTCCTTCTCGCCCTCACCGATCACGACGATGCCGCGCATGGAAACCGTCGCCACCAGCTGCCGCATGGCGTCCACGGCCGCGCCGTCGCCGCCCTCCTTGTCACCACGGCCGACCCAGCGGCCCGCGGCCATGGCGCCGGCCTCGGTGACCCGGACCAACTCGAGCGCTAGGTTGCGGTCCGGTGCCTCGCGGCGGCTGGATGCGGTCATGACGAGAGCCTCCTTGGTTGTCTAAAGCTGCGTAAATTGTCGCATTGCGGTTTGCGGCCCTCGGCACGTACTTACGTTTCCCGAGACCGTGAGCTCGGTCGCACCCGGGCCCCGTGGATACTGAGTGCGTGTCGTACCAAAAGCCGCGCACCCAGCACGACTACAAGGACCTGGCCTGGTCCCTGCTCCCGCTGGTGCTGATCTGCCTGGTCATCGCGGGCATCGCCAGCCAGTGCTCGTTCTCCGCGAAAGGTCCGACGCAGGGGCAGATTCCCCACTTCGACGTGAAGGCCGCGCTCACCGACGACGCCAGGCTCATGTCGTTCCCCATTCGCCTGCCCGCCCTCCCGGACTCCGGGCCGGACAAGTGGACCCCGAACTCCGGCAGCCACGACGTCCTCACCGGTTCCGGCGGCGGCGACGCCAGCACTGTTGGCTTCATCACGCCGCAGGGCACCTACATGCAGCTGACCCAGTCCAACGCGAGCGTGGACGCCCTGGCCAAGAAGTACGCGGCCAACCTCACCGCGACCGGCACCGAGCAGCGCGGCAACCAGAAGTGGAGCGTCTTCACCGAATCCGGCTCCGAACCGGCCTGGATCGCCGACTTCGGCGACGCCCGGGTCCTGATCAAGGGCGCGGGCAACGGCCCCGCCTTCAACACCCTCGCCACCGCGATCGCCCAGGCCCAGCCGCTGCCGCACAGCTGATCGGATAAATCGTCGCCTTGCGGCGGTCAGCCCTCCGAGGTGCGGTGGGCGAGGGCGTCCTCGACGCGCTTGCGGGCGCCGGCGAGGTGCTGTTCGCAGCGGGTGGCGAGGGCTTCGCCGCGTTCCCACAGGGCCAGCGAGTCGTCGAGATCCATGCCGCCCTGCTCGAGCATCTTGACGACATTGACCAGTTCGTCGCGGGCGCGCTCGTAGCCGAAGGTGGCGATTTCGGCGCGTTCGTCATCGGTCATCAGGAGTCCTTCCGGGTCGGGCGGGGAGCCAGGGATTGGGCGCCGAGGGCGGCGGCGGAGATCGCGCCGTCGGCCACCCGGATGCGGAGCTGCGTGCCGGGCGGGGAGTCCTCGATGGCGCGGACCACCTCGCGGTCCTTGCCGTTCACCCGCTGTACCACGGCGTAACCGCGGGCCAGGGTGGCGGCCGGGCCCACCGCGGAGAGTTTTTCGCGCAGGTGCCGGGTGGTGGTGGACTCACCGTTCAGCAGGTGGTCCACGGCCCGCTGGGCGCCGGCGCGCAGCCGCTCCACCTCGTCGTGGCGCTGATCGAGCAGGCGCAGCGGGTCGGCCAGCACCGGGCGGGAACGCAATTGGGTCAGGGCGCGGGCCTCGCGGTCCACCCAGCCGCGCAGGGCCGCGTTCGCGCGGGACCGAAGTTCCTGCAGCAGCGCGGTTTCGGCGGCGGCGTCGGGCACGATGCGCTTGGCGGCGTCGGTGGGGGTGGCGGCCCGCAGGTCGGCGACATAGTCCGCGATCGGATTGTCCGGCTCGTGGCCGATGGCGCTCACGATCGGAGTGGTGGCGGAAACGATGGCGCGGCACAGGGTTTCATCGGAGAACGGCAGCAGATCCTCGACACTGCCGCCGCCGCGCGCCAGCACGATCACATCCACCTCGGGATTCGCGTCGAGCGCGGCGATGGCCTCCAGGATCTGCGGCACCGCGGTCGGGCCCTGCACGGCGGTATTGCGAATCTCGAAACGCACCGCCGGCCAGCGCTGCGTGGCCACCGTCACCACATCGTGCTCGGCGGCGCTGGCGCGGCCGGTGATCAGGCCGATCCGATTGGGCAGGAACGGGATCGGGCGCTTGAGCCGCGGATCGAACAGGCCCTCCGCCGACAGCAGCGCCTTCAAGCGTTCGATGCGGGCCAGCAGCTCGCCGATGCCCACCGGCCGAATCTCGGTGACCCGCAACGACACCGTGCCCCGCCCGGTGAAGAACGACAGCTTGCCGTGCACGACGACCCGGCTGCCCTCCTGCAGCGGCACCGCCGAATTACGCAGCAGCTCCGGATCACAGGTCACCGACAGCGACATGTCCGCCGCCGTATCCCGCAGCACCAGGAAGGCCGTCCGCGTCCCCGGCCGCACATTCATCTGGGTGATCTGCCCCTCCACCCAGACCGCCCCCAGCCGGTCGATCCACTGCGCCACCTTCACCGCGACGGTCCGCACCGGCATCGGGTTCTCGGCGGACGAGCTCGGCGGCCGCGGCGTCGTATCGGTGCTCACCGCACGATTCTGTCAGTGCCCACCGACGCCCGGCGCACACCGCCCGCCGACACGGGATTCGCGCGCTGTCCGACCCCGCGGATCCCGGTGAATACGAACACCGGCCGCCCGGGTGGTGGCCCGAGCGGCCGGCGCTGGTCGAGGACCGCCGATGTGACGGTGTCGGAGTTCCGGGGCCGGGCCCCGAACGTTGTATCGGGTCCGGGCGGTGCCCGCAGTCTCGAGTTGTTTCGGGGTCCGGGGCGGAGCCCCGCAGTCTCGCGGGGTTTCAGGGGTGAAACCCCTGAGAGCTCCCGAGAGTTGGGTTCACTTCGCCTGAACGGTCGCGATGCGGTTGGTCAGCATGGTGACGAACGGGGCGCGATCGAGGGTCTCCTGCTCGTAGGCGAGGAGAGCCGAGAGGTCGTCGACGGTCAGCTGGCGCAGGCGGGCGCGCAGCTGGGCGATGGTCATGGCGGAGTAGTCGAAGCGGGCCGCCACTTCGGGCTCGGCGACGGCGCTGCTGTGGTGGCCGTTGGTGGCCGCCTTGGACGCCGTTGCGGGCGCGGCGGTCTCGGCGTCCTCCGGATCGGCTGCCTCCTGCGCGGCCGATTCGGCGGGCACCGGCTCGGTCTCGACCGCGACCGGTTCGGTCTCGACCGCGACCGGCTCGGTCTCGACCGCGACCGGTTCAGGGGCCGCGACCGGCTCCACCACGGCCGGAGCGGGCTCGGCGACGGCCGGTTCCGGCTCGGTGAAGAGGTCGAAACGGCTCTGCCGTACCGATTCGGCGGCGAAGCTCGGAGTTTGCTCGTCTTCCTCATCCTCATCGAAGGTGGCCCAGGCGGGCTGTTCTTCGGGCTGGTTGAGCAAACGGTCGAAAACGGCGTCGCCCTTGAGGGCGAGGCTGGTCACGAACTGCTGGAGGTGCATGGTGGTCTGCAGCACCTGGCTGATCGCGGTGATCGGGAAATTGATCGCGGTCGTCGGTAGCCGACGAGTTTCCTCGAGAGCATAGACGGCGGCCCCGGCGGCGACCCGGGCCAGGAACGGAGGTCGGAACATGCCCCTAGCCTGCCCGAAACGCCGTGTGATGCAAAGGCGAAAAGCCGCGAAAAGTGATTGTGACCCTGACCTCCGCGCGAATGCGCGCCGGAGCGCACACGTATTCTGTGGGGCATGTCCTCGGCTATCCCTTTGAACGTCGGAATCGTCGGGTCCGCGGCGGGTGATGCCGACACGCCACGGGGCCCACAAGAGAAGCGAGTACTGCTCGCCGAACCGCGCGGCTACTGCGCCGGTGTGGACCGAGCGGTCGAAACGGTGGAGAAGGCGCTCGAAAAGCACGGCGCGCCCATCTATGTCCGCAAGGAAATCGTGCACAACCGGCACGTGGTGGAAACGCTGCGCGAGCGCGGTGTGATCTTCGTCGACCAGACCGAGGAGGTGCCGGAGGGCGCGCTCGTGGTGTTCTCCGCGCACGGCGTCTCCCCGGCCGTTCACGAGTCCGCCGCCCGCCGCAACCTGCACACCATCGACGCCACCTGCCCGCTGGTCACCAAGGTGCACCAGGAGGCCAAGCGCTTCGCCCGCGACGACTTCGACATCCTGCTCATCGGCCACGAGGGCCACGAGGAGGTCGAGGGCACCGCCGGTGAGGCGCCCGACCACGTACAGCTGGTGGACGGCCCCGACGCCGTCGACTCGGTCACCGTGCGCGACGAGAACAAGGTGATCTGGCTCTCCCAGACCACGCTGTCGGTGGACGAGACCATGGAGACGGTCAACCGCCTGCGCCAGAAGTTCCCCAAGCTGCAGGACCCGCCGAGCGACGACATCTGCTACGCCACCTCCAACCGCCAGACCGCGGTGAAGGCCATGGCGCCCGAATGCGATCTGGTGATCGTGGTCGGCTCCCGGAACTCGTCCAACTCGGTCCGGCTGGTGGAGGTCGCGCTGAGTGCCGGCGCCCGCGCCGCGCAGCTGGTGGACTATGCCCGCGAGGTGGATCCCGCCTGGCTGGAGGGCATTCGCACGGTCGGCGTCACCTCCGGCGCCTCGGTTCCGGAGATTCTCGTGGAGGGCGTGCTGGAATTGCTGGCCGAGCACGGTTTCGGTGCGGTGGTTCCGGTCACGACCGCCAATGAGACGCTGGTCTTCTCGCTGCCGCGCGAACTTCGCACCGCGCGCTCGTAACTCGTTCCGAAACGCATTCGCGCCCTCCACATTCGTTGTGGAGGGCGCGAATTTGCTGTCCGGATGATCTTATTTCGTGCCCGATTTCCTGATTGCCGGAAATATACGGTGCGAGTCGCTCGAATGTCGCCGAGGATTCAGCGTTCGATGCGACCCGAATCACGTTCGCGGTAGCGCACATTCGGACGCGGATGCGGCGGCAGTTCACCCGGCTGCGCGCGACGACGGCGGCCACCCTCGGCGGCGGGGGCCGGATTGCGCTCGGGGGCGGCGTGGCGTTCGGAGCCGCGACCCGCGGCCTGCTCGGGGCTCTGCGCGCGGCGGCGGCCCTCGCCCTGGGCGGCATCCGGCGTCGGCGGGGTGGCGCGGCGCTCACCGTTGCGGGGGCGATCGGCCGGGGCGGCGCGGCGCTCTCCGTTGCGGGGCTGGTCGCGAGGGGCCGCGCGGCGCTCGCCGGCGCGGGACGGCTGCTCGGCGTACTGGGCCCGGCGGCGGCCCTCGGCGGTAGCGGCGCCGGACTGGTTCGTGCCCGCGGCGCGGCGGCGGCTCTCGGTGGCGGCCGGAGTGCGTTCGGCGGCGGCCTGATCCGGATCCTGGGCGCGACGGCGGCGGCCCTCGCCGGCGGGTCGTCCGGTGTTGCTTACCCGCGGCGGCCCGGCCGCGACCCGGGCGCCCGCGTGGCGGGACGAGCGAGCGGTCTCGGTGTCGGGGGCGTCGCCTTCCTCAGCGGTGTCCGCGCCGGTCCGTACGCGGCGTCTGGCGGGTTCCTTGGTGGAGCGGGTGCGCTGGGCGCGGGCGCTGCCGGGGCGGGTGGCACGGGCCCGGGTCCTGCGCGGTTCGCCGGTCGCGCCGGCCTTGGTCTCGCGGTGGTGCAGCACGATGCGGACCGCGCCGACGATCAGCACGATCACGGTGGCCAGCGCCATGGTGGGGAACCGATTCACCAGCGGGATGGCCAGATTCAGCAGGATGTCCTTCAGCTTGAGACTGCCGGAGGACCCGAATAGGAACTGGTAGGCCAGCGGCACCGCGATGAACAGCAGCAGCGGCGGCAGCACGAGCGTCGTGAACAGTCCCCGGTAGCGGACCGCGAGCACGGCCACCACACAGCCGGCGATGTACAGCAAGGCGAAGGAACCGGTGAGTTCGTCGCCCTGTGGTCGGCTACCCGCGCTCTGAGCGTCGATCAGAAGACCGATGAACGTGCACGTCACAGCGATCAGCACCGCGGCTCCGGCCGGGACGCCGGGAACCGACGGCAGGATCGAACGGTGCGACGGGGGCACCTCGGTTCGCTCGCGTTGGGTAACTGCCACGTCAAGCACACTAAGGCATATCGGTGTTTCGCGAGGCAGGCGACATCACGCGGGTATGCGGAATCGCATGAACCTGGTGATAGCTATTCGGCCCCGGCGCGTAGACCAAGCGGTTGCTCAGGCATCACCCCCGCTGTTCGATCTCATCGGCGAACCCCACCGCGTACTCGTCCGCGAAGCCCACGGCCCGCGGCCAGCTCTCCACCCGCCGGACCTCCGGGACCGGCGCGTCGGCGATCTCCAGATCGTGCAGCTTCCGGGCGGTCACCATGACCCGCGACTCCACCGACGCCACGGTGTGGTTGTAGGCGTCGACCGCCTTGCCCAGCTGCGTGCCCAGCCGATCCAGGTGGCGGCCGGTGGTACCGAGCCGCGTGTAGAGCTCACGGCCCAGCTGCTGGATCACCGCCATGTCCGCCGACAGCGCCTCCTGGCGCCAGCCCAGCGCGACCGTGCGCAGCAGGGCCATGAGTGTGGTGGGCGTCGCCAGGACCACATTGCGACCGAAGGCGTACTCGAGCAACCCGGAGTCGGTGGTGAGGGCCGCGTCCAGGAACGGATCGCCGGGCACGAACAGGACCACGAACTCGGGGGAGGGATCGAAGGCCGCCCAGTACTCCTTGGCCGCCAGCTGATCCACATGGTTGCGCAGATGCCGGGCGTGGCGGGCCAGGTGGCCCTCGCGCTCGCGCGGGTCCTCGGTACCGGCGGCGTCCAGGAAGGCGGTGCACGGCACCTTGGCGTCCACCACGATCTGGCGGCCGCCGGACAGCCGCACCACCAGATCCGGGCGCACCACGGTGTCGCCGCGACGGGTGACCTGGGTGTCGAAATCACAGTGCCGGGCCATGCCGGCCAGCTCGACCACACGCTCGAGCTGGATCTCGCCCCAGCGGCCGCGCACCTGGGGCGCGCGCAGCGCGGCCACCAATTGACCGGTTTGCGTGGACAACTGATGTGACATCCGCTGCATGCCCGCGACCTGTTCGCGCAGGCCGGAGTACGCGTTGATGCGGTTGTGCTCGACCTCGCGAATGTGGCGGTCGAGGCTGCCGACCGCCTCCCGCAGCGGATCGACCAGCGCGCCGATGGCGTGGGACTGCCGCCGGGCCGCGTCCTCGCTGGCCGCGCCGAGTGATTGCCGCAACAGCTGCTCGTTGTCCCGCATGGCCGCCAGCCGCGCCTCCGCCACCGCGGCCCGCTGCCCCGCGCGCGCGGCATGCCCGAGCCAGCCCAGGGCCAGCCCCGATACGAACACCAGCAGCAGCGCGAACAGCATCGGTGCGGTCATGGCCAGAGATAGTGCCGGAGACCACCGACAATTCCGCCTCTCCGGGACTTCAGCGGCGCGTCAGGTGCCGTCGCCAGTCTCGTATCCGTGCCGGCGGTAGGGTGCCGAACCGATTCCGGTCGTACCCGGTGAGTTACCCCGACCTTTGCGAAATCAGTTGTCGCCCTGGCATACGCGCGGCGTGTTCGACGCGACTCGCGAGGGTGTCGCGCGGGTTGTCGGGGGGATCTAATAGCGTCTTGCGGCATGCGGATCCTGCACACCTCCGACTGGCATATCGGGCGCACCTTTCATGGCGTCGATCTGCTGGCCGATCAGGAGTGCTCGCTGCGGGCCGTCGCGGAATTGGTGGCGGCCGAGGGGGTGGACGTGGTCGTGCTGCCGGGGGATGTGTACGACCGTTCCATTCCCAGTGCGGATGCGATTGCGGTGTGCAATCGGGGATTCGAGGCAATTCGGGCGGCGGGGGCGACCATTGTCGCCACCTCGGGTAATCACGACTCGCCGACTCGGCTCGGTGCGCTCGGCAGTTTCGCGGCGGCGGGCGGATTGCATTTGCGCTGCCGGATCGCGGATGTGGCGCGGCCGATCGTGTTGTCCGATGAATTCGGCGACATTGCCTTCTACGGCATTCCCTATCTGGAACCGGAGATCACCCGGGTGGAATTGGGCGTGCCGCAGGCGCGTTCGCACGCCGAGATCCTGGATGCGGCCATGAGCCTGGTGCGCGCCGATCTCGCCGGGCGGGCGGGGGCGCGGTCGGTGGTGCTGGCGCATGCCTTCGTGGTGGGCGGCGAGGCCACCGGGTCGGAGCGGTCCATTTCGGTCGGGGGCGTGGAGACCGTGCCGCTGTCGGCCTTCACCGGGATCGACTATGTGGCGCTCGGCCACCTGCACTCGCCGCAGACGCTGTCGGAGTCCGTCCGCTATTCGGGTTCGCCGCTGCCGTATTCGTTCGGCGAGCGCTCGCACCGCAAAGCGGTCTGGATCGTGGACATCGACGCCGCGGGCCTGTCCGCCGTCCAGCGCCACGAGCTCCCGGTGGTGCGCGGCCTCTCGCAACTCACCGGGCCTCTGGAATCCCTCCTGGAAGCGCCGGAGCACGCCGAAGCCGAATCGCACTATGTCTCGGCCACCCTCACCGACGAGGCGCGCCCCGTGGACGCGCTGCGCCGCCTCCGCGAGCGTTTCCCGCACGCCGTCCACGTGGAATGGCAACGCCCCGAAGGCAACCCGGAACTCCGCTACCGCGAACGCGTGCACGGCCGCCGTGACACCGAGATAGCCCAGAGCTTCCTCGCCGACGTCCGCGGCACCCCCACCCCCGGCGAAATGACCTGGCTCGAACGCGCCCTCGCCGCCGCCACCCGCGAATCCGACGCCGCACTACGCCTTCCCGCCCCGGCCGAAACCGCCGCACCCGTTTCTCCGGCCGCTGTCGCCGCCGAGGTTGTCGTGCCTGTCGGTGCTGCGTTGGGCGATCCGGCCGCCGTATCTGTCGAAGGGGCTGCGTCCGCCGCGGTTGCCGTCGCTGTCGAGGCTGCCGGTATTACCGAAGGCGGCGCACTGACAGCCGCTGTGCCGGCGGAGGCTGTCGTGGCCGTGGAGGGCGCGTTGTTCGCCGTGCCCGATGATGCCGATGCGTCGGGTGCAGACGCCGGACATGGATCGGTGGGTGCCGATTCGAGCGGAGGCGGCGGGGCCGAGGTTGCGGCGCGGGTGGTGAGTGCGGCCGGGTTCGATGGGTCAGTGCGTGGGGTGGATGCGGCGGAGGCCGATGCGGCGCTCGGGCTGTTCGATCTGGGTGACTTCGGGTTGGAGCCGGGCGAATCGGGCGATGTGGCCGGCGGGATGACCGCATGAGCGTTGGGGCGCTGAGTGTTTCGGCGTGTCCCGCGGTGGGCGGTGGGTGCCGGGTAGTTGGATGGGGAGTGTCGTTGAGGGAAGGGGGCGCTGCGTGCGGCTGCATCGGTTGGAGCTGACGGCGTTCGGGCCGTTCGCCGAGACTGCCGTGGTCGACTTCGACGAGCTCGGTGCGGACGGGTTGTTCCTGCTGCACGGGCAGACCGGGGCGGGGAAGACCACTGTGCTGGACGCCATCGCGTTCGCGCTGTACGGGAGCGTGCCGGGGGCGCGGGGCGATATCAAGCGGCTGCATTCGGACCACGCCGACGAGCAGACGCCGCCCCGGGTGCTGCTGGAGGCCACGGTCGGTGGCCGGCGGCTGCGCCTGAACCGGTCGGCGGAATTCCAGCGGCCGAGTAAACGCGCCAAGTCGGGCTGGGTGAAGGAGAACGCGGCCGCCACGCTGGAGTGGCTGGACGGGCGGGGCCAGAACCTGTCCCGCATTCCCGATATCGGCGACGAGGTGCTGCGCCTGCTGGGCATGAGCGCGGATCAGTTCTTCCAGGTCGTGTTGCTGCCGCAGGGTGATTTCGCGCGATTCCTGCGTGCCGACAACGAGGATCGCGAGAAGCTGCTCGAAAGGCTCTTCGACACCGAGCGTTTCGGCACCGCCGAACAGTGGCTGGTCGACAAGCGCCGTGCGAGCTCCGCCGATCTGGATGCCCGCAAGCACAGCATCGACCGTCTCATCGCCCAGGTCGGTACGGCCGCGGGCCTGCCCGCCACCGAGACGACCGGGCTCCTCGACTCGGTCGGCTGGTCGCAGTCCCTGCTGACGGCCGCCCGCACCCTGGTGACCGAGACGGCCGCCGATCTGCGGCAGCGCCGGCAGGATTCGGCCGGTGTCCGCGCCACAGCCGAGGCGGAGCGCCGCCGCCATGAGCTCTTCCGCCGCGGCACCGCGGCTCGCACCCAGCTGGCCGACTTCGCCGCCACCGCCGGCCACCGCGCCGCGCGTCAGTCCGAACTCGACCGGGCCCGCCGCGCCGAACCCGTCGCCACCGCCCTGGCCGAGGCCCGCGCCGCCGCCGTCACCCTGCGCCGCCGCACCGACGACGCCACCCGCGCCGCCGAGCGACTCGCCGACCGCCTTCTCGAACCGGCCAGCGCCGAAATCCCCGGAACCACCTGGGCCGCAGCCGATCTCGCCGCAGCGGAACTCACCGGCACCGACCTCGCCGCCGACCTCGGCGACATCGACGCCTGCGCAGGTCACGCTGGAGATCTCACCGCCCCCAACCCGTTCGACGCCGTCGACTCCGACGCTGGTGACCGGACGCACGACGGCAACGGTGCCGAGGATGCTGGACCGGTGATGCTCGAGGGCCGCGCTTGGGGGCTCGAGGCGGCTGTGCAGCGGTGGAGCGCACAGGTGGGCGCGCTCGATGAGGTTCGGGCGGATGCGGATTCGGCGACCCGGCTGACGCGGGAGCTGGCCGGGTTGCGGACCGAGCAGGCCGATCTGGAGGCCCGGTCCGGCAAGCTGGCCCAGCGGCTGCGGGAGCTGCCGGAAGCCGTTGCGGCGGTGGAGGTCCAGTTGCGGGACGCCGCGGATGCGGCGGCAGCATTGCCCGGACTGGAGGCCGAGTGCCAGCGGTTGCGCACCTCGGCCGCGGCCGCGGTGGAGTTGGAGCGGCGGCGCGGTGAACTGGCCGGGGCGGGAACCGCTTTCGAGCGGGCGCGGACCGGGCACGCCGAGGCGTGGCAGCGTACGCAGGCACTGCGGGAGCAGCGCATGGCCGGGATGGCGGCGGAGCTGGCAGAGGGCCTGGCCGCGGGCGAGCCGTGCGCGGTGTGCGGGTCCCTCGCGCATCCGGATCCGGCGCGGCCGGCCGAGCATGCGGTGTCCAAGGCCGACGAGGACGCGGCGCTGGCCGCGGAGCGGAAGGCCGAGGCCGAGCGGGAGCGGGCCGGGCAACTGGTCGCCGAGCTGGAGCGGGCGGTCGAGGTGCTGGTCGAGCGGGGCGGTGATGTGGACAAGGCGGAACTGGCCGCCGCACTGGACGATTCGACCCGGCGGTACACCGCGGCCAAGGGCATCGCGGGTCTCGTGGACGGGCTGACCGCCGAACTCGGCACGCTGCGCGCGGATCAGACCCGGCTGCAGGACGAGGCGCGGGAATGTGAAAGCCGGTCCAGCGCAACGACGGAGCGCATCGTCGCCACGGATCGGCGGCTGGCCGAACTCACCGAGCGGCTACGCGCGGCCGCCGGCGCCGACGGCACCGTCGACCGCCGCCGGGCCCGCCTGGCGGCACTGGTCGAGGAGGCCACCGCGGTGCGGTCCGCACGTGTCGAGGCGGCCACCGCCCGCGAGCAGGTCGCGGTGGCCGCCGTCCGGGTCGAAAGGCTTTCCTGCGAAGCGGGTCTGGTGGATTCGGCACCGCCGGTGATGGGGGAGTCGGGGCCGGACTACGGCGTGCTGGGCGAGTACGCCCGCGCGGTCGACGCCGCCTCCCGCACCGCCGCGCAGCAGACGGCCATCGAGGACGAACTGGTGGCCGCCGACCGGGCTCGCGCGCACGCCGAGGCCGTGCTCGCCGAACCTGAGATCCAGTCGGCCGGGGAGGACGAACCCGGCGATCCGCGCGAGCTGGAAACCGCGGTGGCGCAGGCGGAATCGGAGCTGAACCGGGCCGTCGCCGCGAATGCCGAGGCGGACCGGCGGCTGGCGCAGCTGGAGGGCCTGTGCGCACAGCTGTCGGCGGCCGTCGATCGCATCGCCCCGCTCCAGCGCTCCCACGACGAGCTGGCCCGCCTGGCCGAGGTGGTGTCCGGCCGTGGCGAGAACAACCGCCGCATGTCCCTGCGCTCGTACGTGCTGGCCGCCCGCCTGGAGGAGGTGGCGCTGGCCGGTTCGGTGCGGCTGCGCCGGATGTCCGGCGGCCGTTACGAATTCGTCCACACCGATGCCGCGGGCCCGCGCGGCCGCCGCGGCGGCCTGGGCCTCGATATCCGCGACGACTACACCGGCGCGATCCGTCCGGCCAAAACCCTCTCCGGCGGCGAGACCTTCATGGCCTCGCTGGCCCTGGCTCTCGGCCTGGCCGACGTCGTGTCGGCCGAATCCGGCGGCCTGGTCATGGACACCCTCTTCATCGACGAGGGCTTCGGCAGCCTCGACGCCGACACCCTCGACGCCGTGATGGGCGTCCTGGACGAGCTCCGTTCCGGGGGCCGGGTGGTCGGCGTGGTGAGCCATGTGGACGAAATGCGCCAGCGCATCCCCAGCCGCCTGCACGTCATTCGCGGCCGCACCGGCTCCCGCCTCGAAACCTCGGTCGGCGCATAGGCTTTCGACAGGGCGAAAGCCCGCACGGCAACGGCACCCGACACCCCCGGCCCGTCAGGGCTCGAGGTCGACCACGCCTTTGCCGCTCGAGATGTCGAACGGCACCGATACCTGATCGTGCGCGATCAGCCAGGTGCCGTCGATCTTCCGCAGGCCGTAGGTGACCCGGACCCACATGCCGCTCGTCGCGGCCCCGTTCTTCAGCGTGCCGCTGAGACGAGCGAATGCGTGCCCGAATGCCACATCATCACCGATGGTGAACGTCAGATCGCGAACCTCATAGGTCACGGTCTCGAAGAACAGGAAGACTTTCGCCCAGTTCTCGAGTTTCGCCGCCAGCCCGACATGCTGGAGCGGCGGCTCGACATCGAAGGACACGACGTCGGGCGTGTACACCTGTTTCAAGGCGTCGAGGTCCTTGGCTCGCAGTCCTTCGACCACCTTGTCGATGTTCCGGCGAATCTCGACTTCATCGGCCTCGATGCGGTCGGCACGTGGCTGAAAGTCGTTGGGTGTGGTCATGATCGGCTCCTCAGGAATTGACGAGAGTGGTTTCGCCGGCCGCTCGCAGCGGCGCGAGCGCACCACTCCAGGCGATGAGCTGATCCAGCGTCTTGGTCAGGGCGGCGGCATGATGGTCGCGGGGTGTGAAGGTGGTGTGGTCCTCGAAATCGGTGAGCACCGAGATCGCGACCTGATAGCCGACATCGGCCATGCCCAGCGTGCTGCAGACCACCCGCAGCTGCACCACGGCGCGGGCACCGCCGGCCGTGCCGTAGGAGACGAATCCGACTGCCTTGTCGGTCCACTCCCAGAGCAGATGGTCGAGGGCGTTCTTCAGCACGCCGGGGGCGCCGCTGTTGTACTCCGGGGTGACAATCACGAAGCCGTCGAATCGGGCGATCCGTTCGGCCCAGGCGCGGGTGTGTGCATGCATCGACGGGCCGAACATCGGCGGCACAGGCTCGTCGAGATGCGGGAGCGGGTGGTCGCGCAGGTCGATCAGTTCGAACTCGGCGTCGCCGCGCTGCGCTGCCGAGTCCAGAACCCACTGGGCGACCTGCGGGCCTTTGCGGTTGGGCCGGGTACTGCCGAGGATGATGCCGATTCTGATCATTTCCGGAACTCCTGCTCTGCTGAGAACGTCATGACCCTCCGACGACACAGCTGTCCGGAATGTCAGGCCGCCTCACAAATCGGGTCGCTGATTCGTCGATATCGGTGGGGTACGCACAGACCGAAGGAGCCGCACATGACCGACCCGCACCTGCCCGGGGTGATCGATGAACGCCGTCAGCTGATCAATCTCGCCTACCGGCTGCTCGGCTCCCTGTCCGAGGCCGAGGACGTGGTACAGGAGACCTACGCTCGCTGGTACGCGCTGTCCGAGCGGCAGCGGCGGGAGGTGGCGGCGCCCGGCGCGTGGTTGACGACGGTCGCCGGCCGGATCTGCCTCGATCTGCTCGGCTCGGCGCGCGCCAGGCGGGAACGCTATGTGGGCGAATGGATTCCGGAGCCGGTCCCCGACCGATCCGAATGGCTCGACGGTCCCGCCCCCGTCGATCCCGCCGACCGGGTCACCCTCGACGAGTCGATCAGCATGGCCTTTCTCGTCGTGCTGGATTCCATGACACCGGCGGAGCGGGTGTCGTTCATCCTGCACGACGTCTTCCGCTATTCCTTCGCCGAGGTCGCCGGCATCGTCGGGCGCACCCCCGCAGCCTGCCGCCAGCTCGCCTCCAGCGCCCGCCGCCGCATCGATACCTCGCGGAGCCCGTCGGGCGCCGTGCGCACCGAGGTGGTCCGGGATTTCAAACGGGCTTGGGAGACAAAGGATATCGAGGCCCTGATCGGCCTGCTCGATCCGCAGGTGATCGCCACGGCGGACGGCGGCGGCCTGGCGCTATCCTTCCACGACCCGATCAACGGCGGTGAGCAGGTGGCCTACGCCTGGATGGAAATAGCCACCCGCGGCCCCGCGGTAACCCTGCTGGAGCGGACGGTGAACGGCCAGCCCGGCCTGGTTGCGCAGCTCGACGGCACCATCGTCTCGGTCTACGCGTTCGATATCGCAGACGGCCGGATCACCCGCATCTGGGTGATCCGGAACCCGGAGAAACTGCGGCCCTGGACGGCCGGTTGAACTGAACAGCGCATCCGCACGCTGTTCCGGCCGATTCGGTTATCGGCCCGCGAAGCGCACTTCGGCGCGGGCGTGGGCCTTGGCGGCCTCGACCTCGCGGTCCTTGGGCGGGGCGGTGGTGGTCAGGCCGTTCAGCAGGCGGGTGGTCGCCGCGGCGATCTCTTCCACCGCCAGGTCGAAGGCGTCCTGGTTGGCCTGGGACGGTTTGGTGCTTCCGCTGATCTTGCGGACGTACTGCAGGGCGGCCGCGTGCACCTCGTCCGGGGTGGCGGGCGGCTCGAAGTTGTGCAGGGTGTGAATGTTGCGGCACATGGCCGCCACGGTACGCCCGGGCACCGACGCGGCCCGGGCACGCTCGGGCGCGGACCCGTGGGCGAGAGCCCTCAGGCCGACTCGTGGTCGAGCAGCCAGCGCTTGATCGGCAGGCCGTAGCGGAAACCGCCGAGGCTGCCGTCGGTGCGGATAACCCGGTGGCATGGCACGAAGAGCGCGGCGGCATTGCGGGCGCAGGCATTGGCCGCCGCGCGGGTGGCGGCGGGCCGCCCGGAGATGGCCGCGAAGTCGGTGTAGGTGACGGGAGCTCCGGCCGGCACCTTGCGCAGGATCTCCCAGGCGTGGGTGAGGAACGGTCCGGAGACCTGGCGCACGGCGATGCCGTCGATGGCCGTGAGGTCACCGGCGTGGTACTCGGTGATGGCCCTCGTGACCGCGCCGAGGGCGTCGCGTCCGCGCAGCGCGGCGGGTCGGATGCCGGGGTGGATCAGCGCCCGCAATTCCTCCGGGTCGGCGGTCCAGCCGGAGGCGAGGACCACCCCGTCGGCGTCCACGATGGCGGTGAACGGACCGGCGGGTGTCGCGACGGTGGCGTAATCGGCTGTGCCGACAGGGGTTTCGGAGCTCACGACGGGGTCCTCCGGTTGGCCTCGGCGGGGTGGGCGAGGGCGTGTTTCCACAGGTGCATGGTGAGGTAGGAGCGCCACGGCGACCAGCGGGCGGTATCGGCGAGGTCGATGCCGAGCAGTCCCGCGCCGCGGCGCACGACCAGGTCGGAGTGTAGGAGCACATCCGGATCGGCGAGCAGCCGCATGGTGACGTAGTCCGCGGTCCAGGGCCCGACCCCGTCCAGGGCCAGTAGGTCGCGGCGCAGTTCACCGGCGGTACGGCCGGAGTGCAGCACCAGGTCGCCGGTGGCCAGCGCCTTGGCCGCGCCGACGATGGCCTCGATGCGCCGGCTCGGCCCGGTCAGTACCTCGGAGCCGCGTTCGGCGATGGCCTCGGCGGTGGGGAACAGGTGCGGGATCGGCCCGGCGATGGTCTCGCCCAGGCCCTGTACCAGCCGCGCGGTGTGGGTATTGGCCGCGGCCACCGAGATCTGCTGCCCGATCATGGTGCGCAGCAACAGCTCCGGGCCGTCCAGGCAGCCGGGGACCCGGATGCCGGCGGGCAGCACGGCGCCCGAAAGACCCGGGCGCGGTGGGCTTCCCGCCATGCCGGCGGCCATGGCCTCGTCGATCCCGATGGGATCGGCGTCCAAATCCAGGAGGTGCCGGATGCGGGCGACGGTCGGCGCGAGGTCGCGCATGTCCTGCAGCGACAGTGAGGCCCGTACGTGGCCGGGCTGGATGGACAGCCGAATGGTGGTGTGGCCGTGCGGTGTTCGCAGGCTGCGGCTGTAGACGCCGTTCTCCCACAGCTCCACGCCCGGGACGGTATGGGCGGACAGGAACCATTCCAGCCACGACTTGTCCAAGGGTTCGCGATAGGGGAGGCGCAGGGTGAGCAGCCCGTTGGTGGCCGGCAGCGTGTCGCCGTTGCGGCGCCGGGATTCCTCGCGCAGCGTGGTCGGGCTGACCGCGAACACCTCGCGCACGGTGTCGTTGAACTGCCGGATGCTGGCGAATCCGGCCGCGAACGCGATGTCCGACATGGGCAGCCGGGTGGTCTGGATCAGCAGCCGGGCGGTGTGCGCGCGGTGGGCGCGCGCCAGCGCCAGTGGGCCGGCGCCGAGCTCGCTGGTGAGTACCCGGGTGAGCTGGCGCTGGGAGTAGCCGAGGGCATCGGCGAGGGCGGGTACGCCGCCGCGTTCGATGACCCCGTCGCCGATCAGGCGCATGGCGCGGGAGGCCAGGTCCGCACGGGTGTTCCAGAGGGGCGAGCCGGGCGCGGCGTCGGGCAGGCACCGGCGGCAGGCACGGAAGCCGTGCTGCTGTGCGGCGGCCGCGGTGGGCAGGAAGGTGACGTTGGTGCGTTTGGGGGTGATGGCCGGACAGGAAGGGCGGCAATAGATTCCGGTGGTGCGCACCGCGGTCACGAACTGCCCGTCGAACCGGGCGTCCCGGGTTGCCACGGCGCGGTAGCAACGCTCGAAATCCAAGTCGTTCGCACTCACGCATACCACCATGTCAGTCCCGGCCGACCTCTGCTAGCGGGTATCGGACATGGATGTTGGCGGAAAACCGCCACTCGTGTCAACAGCAGCGATTTGCGGGGTTCTTGGCGGCGGCCGCATGGCGATCGCGCCAATACTGGCGCTCGCTGGGAATCTCGCATCCCGGATGCTGCAGCCGCAGGTGATCGACGTAGCGGGCGTAGTCGTTGCCGCCGAGGATCGAGTTGAACCACCAGGCAACGGCTTTCACAGCCCGGACGAGGGCGAGCCCCGCCCGCCGCAGCGGACCTGCGGCGAGCGGGGCTTCGGGGGTACTCATCGGCGCGTCAATGACTGGCGACCGTGGCCGCGCCGGGCGCGCGGATCTTGCCCTCGGCGATCAGGGTGTCCCATTCCTGCTGGACCTCCTTCTCCGCCTTGGTGGCGAGGAAACCGCTGGGGCCGAAGATCGTCGACGGCACCTCCGGCGATTCGGTGGTCTCACTGCCGCCCTTGCGGATGGCGCGCAGGCAGACCCACACGCCGACCAGCGCCACGATCAGCACCATCACCGCGAACACGATGGAGAGCGTGCCCTGGACGAAGGTGTTGCGGATGATCTTGTCCATATCGTGGATCTGCTGATTCAGCGCGGCGACGTCCTTGACGCCCTTCGGCAGCTGCCCCGAATCGCGTGCGGCGATATAGGCGTTCTGCTTGTCGATGGTGTTGTTGTGCAGCGTCCAGTAGCCGATCTTCGGGTCACCCGAGAAGATCTTCTGGAACGAGGCCGTCATGGTGACGATCAGGTCCCAGACCAGCGGAAGCGCCGGAATCCAGGCCCATTTCACGAGCCCCTTCTTGACCACGATCACCAGCACCACCGTCAGCGCGATCGCGGCCAGCAGCTGGTTGGAGATGCCGAACAGCGGGTACAGGGTGTTGATGCCGCCCAGCGGGTCGGTGACACCCATCAGCAGCACCGAACCCCAGGCGGCCACGACCACGCCGGAGCAGATGAACACGCCCGGCCACCACGACGGATCACGGAATTTCTTGGCCACGCCGCCCAGGTTGCCCAGCGAGTCCGAGAGCATGAACCGCGCGACGCGGGTGCCCGCGTCGATGGTGGTGAGGATGAACAGCGCCTCGAACATGATGGCGAAGTGGTACCAGAACGCCTTGAGCGAGGTCCCGCCGATGAACTTGTGCATCACCTCGGTCATGCCGATGGCGAGGGTGGGTGCGCCACCGGTGCGCGAGTAGACCCGGGACTCACCGACGCTCTGCGCCATGTCGTTCAGGTACTTCGCGTCGATCGGGCTGCCGCCCACACCGAGCTTGTTCACACTGTCGGCCGCGGCCTGCGCGGAGGTGAGGCCGGGGCTGTTGATGGCGAAGTACAGGTGCTGATCCAGGATCGACGCCGCGATGATCGCCATGACCGCCACGAACGACTCCATCAGCATGCCGCCGTAGCCGATCATGCGCGCCTGCGACTGCTTCTCCAGCAGCTTCGGCGTGGTGCCCGAGGACACCAGCGAGTGGAAGCCGGACAGCGCACCACAGGCGATGGTGATGAACAGGAACGGGAACAGGCTGCCCGCGAAGGACGGACCGTTGCTGTTGGACGCGAACTGGGAGACCGCGGGGGCCTGCAGCACCGGCATGGTGACCAGCACGCCGATGGCGAGCAGGCCGATGGTGCCGATCTTCATGAAGGTGGACAGGTAGTCGCGCGGAGCCAGCAGCAGCCACACCGGCAGCACCGAGGCGATGAAGCCGTAGATGATCAGCATCCAGGCGATGGTGGTGCCGGACAGCGTGAACAGGTCGCGGCCCCAACCGGATTGGGACACCGGATTGCCGAGCAGAATCGCCGCCAGCAGCAGCACGAAGCCGAACAGCGACACCTCGCCGACCTTGCCGGGCCGGAAGAAGCGCAGGTACAGGCCCATGAACAGGGCGATCGGGATGGTCATCGAAATGGAGAACACACCCCACGGGCTGCCGCCCTCGAGCGCGCCGGTGGTCGGATTCTTGGTCGCGGCAAGGGCATTCACCACGACGATGCCCAGCACCGCGAGCAGGATCATCATGATCACCAGCACCGCGATGATGGCCGCGACACCGCCGACCACGCCGAGCTCGTCGCGCGCCATCTGACCCAGCGACCGGCCGCGGCGCTTCACCGAGGCCCACAGCACCAGGTAGTCCTGCACCGCACCGGCCAGCACCACGCCGACGATGATCCAGATGGTGCCGGGCAGATAGCCCATCTGTGCGGCCAGCACCGGGCCGACCAGCGGGCCGGCGCCCGCGATGGCGGCGAAGTGGTGGCCGAACAGGACCCGGCGGTCCATCGGCATGTAGTCCTTGCCGTTCTCCATCTCCTCGGCGGGAGTGGCGACGTCATCGCGCGGCTTGGTGATCCGGTATTCGATGAGCCGGGCGTAGAACTGGTATGCGAGTACGTAAGTGCAGAGGGCGGCGATGACGATCCACACCGCGTTCACGTTCTCGCCGCGCATGAAAGCGAGGATGGCCCAGGCGATTGCGCCGATCACGGCGATGACGAGGAAGATGCCCTTCTTCGCGGGCGTCATGGGCGTCCGGTCCACGACACCTACCGGAGGTAGGTCGGGATCCGTCCGGAGGTATTCGATGGTCGCCATGCGACAACTCTCCCTGCGGTACTGCGGCTTCTAACTGAAATGGTCACAACGTAGCCCAACCGACATGCCAGTGAACCGGCTTCGACCAGCTGTTCACCTGGTGTCGTAGCGCCAGGTAAGGGTGGCCAGGCGGACGCTGCGGCCGGCGCGCGGGGGTGGTGCGAGCCGGTCGGATTCCCGCGATTTCGCGTGTTTGCCGCGTGTCGCAGGTTGCTCCCCGTATGCTGCCATGCTGGTTCGAGATCTGCGTCACTGTGGTCCTTTAGTTCGTTTAGTTCACGGAGATATATCTTTGGCGAGCGAATGGGCGGCCCGGCCCGGCGGAATGGATCGGCGTAGCCTGCTGCGCTCGGCCGCGCTGGCTGCGCTGCTGGCCGCGGGCGGCTGCGCGGGCGGGGGCGACGACGCGGTCACCTTCTTCTTCCAGGCGCGGCCCGAGGAGGCCCGGGCGCGGCTGCGCATCATCGACGAATTCCACCGGCGGCGACCGGATATCAGGATCCGCACCATCATGTCCGGGCCCGATCCCCTGCAGCAGATGCTCACCTACTGCGCGGGCGGCAAATGCCCGGATGTGCTGATGGCGTGGGAGCTGCTCTACGCCGGGCTCGCCGATCGGGGTGTGCTGGTGGATCTGCGCGAATTCCTGGACCGGGAGCCGGATTACGCCACCCGGCTGCGCGCCGACGGGTACGCGACACTGCGCGACACCTTCGTCTGGGACGGCGGGCAGTACGCGCTGCCGGAGCAGTGGTCGGGGGTGTTCCTCTACTACAACCGGAAGCTGTTCGCCGAGGCCGGGATTCGCCCGCCCGCCCGCTGGTCCGAGGTCTGGACCTTCGCGGAGTTCCTGGCGGCCGCGCGGGCGCTCACCCACCGCGACGCCGACGGGCGCACCGGGCAGTGGGGATTCGTGGACGCCTGGGTGCCCTACTTCTCGGCGGCCTGCTTCGGTATGAACAACGGCGTCGAATGGTTCAGTCCGCCGGTGCGGCCCACCAGCACCAATCTCGGTGATCCGCGGTTCGCGGCCGGGTTCCAGTTCTATGCCGACCTGGCCGTGCGGCACCGGGTCGCACCCAGTGTCGGTGACCGGCAATCGGTTTCGGCGCAGGATCTGTTCCGCAGCGGGCGGGCCGCCATGCTCATGGGCGGGCACTGGCTGTACTCGGAGTTCACCGGGCACGACGACCTCGACTTCGATGTCACGGTGCTGCCGGTCGGGCCGGACGGGGGTCCGGGCGCGATCACCGATATCGGCAGCACCGGACTGGCCATCGCGGCCAGCAGCCCGCGGCGCGAACAGGCCTGGGAATTCGTGAAATTCGCAACCGGGCCCGAGGGGCAGGCCATCATCGCGGAGTCGGGTCTGTTCGTACCGGTCCTGCGATCGGCCATGCAGTCACCGGGATTCGCCGCGGCCCACCCGGCGCTGCGCAATCTCGCGGTCTTCACCGAGGGGCCGGAGAATTCGCGTCCGCTGGCCGTGACGCCCGTGTGGGGCAAGGTGGAAGCGCTGCTCGAGCGTGGCTGCAATCGAGTGCTGCGGGGCGCGGCGACAGCGGACTCGCTGGGCGGGCAGACCAGCGCCGATATCGATCAGCTACTGCGGGCGGCGGTATGAGGGGTGGGCCGGTGCTGGAGCGGCGGCGGGCGCGCGCCGGAAGGCTGTTCGTGGCACCGAATCTGGCCGCCATCCTGGTGTTCATGCTGTTCCCGCTGGGGTTTTCGCTGTATCTGAGCTTTCACTCCTGGGATCTGTTCAGCCCGCCGCGGTTCGTGGGTGTGGCGAACTATCGGCGGCTGTTCTCCGAGGACCCGCTGTTCTATATCGCCCTGCGGAATACGGCCGTCTTCACGATCCTGACGCTGGTACCGACGGTGGCGGTCAGTCTCGCCGTCGCGGGACTCCTGAATCGGAAACTGCGCGGTGTCGGGGTGTTCCGGACCGTGGCGTTCCTGCCGCTGGTGGCGTCGACCGTCGCCATGGCGGTGGTGTTCCGCTTCATCTTCGCCAGCGATGACGGGCTCGCCAATATTCTGCTGGGCTGGATCGGCCTCGGCCCGGTGCCGTGGCTGACCGATCCGCAGTGGGCAATGGTCTCGCTGAGCCTGGTGACGGTGTGGAAATCGGTGCCCTTCGCCACCGTCATCCTGCTCGCGGCCATGCAGGGCGTCCCCGAAAACCTGTACGAGGCAGCGAAAATCGACGGCGCGAGCGCCTGGCGCCGTTTCCGCTCGATCACCATCCCGCTGATCCGCGGCGCCCTCTCCTTCGTCCTGGTCATCACCGTCATCAACTCGGTCCAGGCCTTCGACCAGGCCTATGCCCTGACCGGCAGCAACGGCGGCCCCGAGACCGGCACCTACGTCCTGGGAATCATGCTGTTCCAGAACGCCTTCCGCTTCTACGAGGTCGGCTACGCCTGCGCCCTGGCCTGGGTGATCTTCGCAATCCTGCTGGCCTTCACCCTGATCCAGCAATGGCTGGCCCGACGATCCGAGGCCGAGCTTTGAGCCGCGGCGGAGTGGTGCGGCGCTTGGTCGCCGGAGGGCTGAGCTACCTGGCGCTGATCGTGGTGGCGTGGTGCGCCCTGACCCCGATCTTGTGGTCCGTCTCGGCCTCCCTGAAGTCCGACGGTGAGCTGACCGACACGGCGCCGCTGCCGACGCACCCCCAATGGTCCAACTACCGGGAGGCTTTCGACGCCATCCCGCTCGGCCGCATGCTGCTCAACACCGTCGTCTACGCCGCCTGCGTGACCGCCGGCCAGGTCTTCTTCTGCTCTCTGGCCGGATACGCCTTCGCCCGCCTGCGTTTCGCCGGCCGCGAGGTGCTGTTCGTGGGCTACCTGGCCACCCTCATGGTCCCGCTCACCGTCACCGTCATCCCGCAGTTCCTGCTCATGCGGGCCTTCGGCTGGATGGACACCCCCTGGTCGATGATCGTTCCCGGTCTCTTCGGGAGCGCCTTCGGCACGTACCTGATGCGCCAGTTCTTCCGTACCCTCCCCATCGAATTGGAGGAGGCGGCCATTCTCGACGGCTGCACCCCGTGGCAGACCTATTGGCGAGTCCTGTTGCCGCACACCAAGCCGGCGGTCATGGTGCTGGCGGTCCTCACCTGGATCACCGTCTGGAACGACTTCCTCTGGCCCCTGATCATGATTCAACGCAACGACTACGCGACCGCCACCCTGGGTCTCGTCCGGCTCCAGGGGCAGTACTCGACCAACTGGCCGCTGCTCATGGCCGCGGCCACGGTCATCCTGCTGCCACTGCTGCTGCTCTATGCGCTCGCTCAGCGCGCCTTCGTCCGCGGCATCGCCCTCTCCGGCCTGGGCGGCCGCTGATAGGCAGGACCGGTACCTGGTCGAGCATGCGCTGGGCACATGCCCGACCTACCGGCTATCCGACCCGTGCCGCTTCGCGGCTGAGGATCCGTTCGCGTTGTTCTTCGAACCGGATGACGTTGCGACCGAGTTTCTCGAGGTACTGGTCGAGGTGCTCGCGACTGCGTTCGCCGCGCGCGGTGAAATCGGTGCGCGTGAAGACGTTCCAGATGCGCAGGACCGGCAACAGGACCTCGTCCAAGTGCTGGCGCAGATCGTAGATTCCGTGCTTGACCATCAGGACGCCGTTGCGACGCCAGTTCGGCATTCCGGTGCCCGGCATGGCGAAGGTATTCACGATCTTGGTCACCGACTCCATCGTCTGGTCGGGCGCGACGTCGAAGGCGGCCCCGGTGATGTTGCGATAGAACATCATGTGCAGGTTCTCGTCGGCCGCAATGCGTTGCAGCATCCGGTCGGCGATCGGGTCGTCGCAGACCCGTCCGGTGCTGCGATGACTGACCCGGGTGGCCAACTCCTGGAAGGTCACGTACGCGACCTGATCGAGGACGCCGCCGAAGCCATCCGGCGCGTGGACGCCGCGGGTCAGGTGCACCATCCGGTCGTTCTCCAGCGCGACGGGGTCGACAGCGCGGGTGCACACCAGGTAGTCCCGCATGGCGATCGCGTGGCGGTTCTCCTCGGCGGTCCAGCGGCCGACCCAGGTGCCCCACGCGCCGTCCCGGGAGAAGTTCTCGGCGATCACCCGGTGGTAGGAGGGCAGGTTGTCCTCGGTCAGCAGGTTCGTGATCATCGCGACCCTGGCGACCTGGGAGAGCCGTGACTGCTCGGGCTCCCAATCCTCGCCACCCATGGCCGCGAAGTTGCGGCCCTCGCTCCAGGGCACATAGTCGTGCGGACACCAGTCCTTCGCCGTGGACAGATGCCGGTCGATATTGGCCGCGACAACCGGCTCCAATTCCGTCAGTAACTCGATTTGCGTCAAGTCCCTAGCCATACAGCGCCTTTCGGATTCGGTGGAAAAAACCACGGAACATACCGCTGTTCATGCATCACTGACTGCGCGGCATCGCCGCGTCTATACCCTAGACGGACACGATGGGATTGGGGCGTATCCGGCCCACCAGTCGAACCGCCGAGATGAATTTGCCGCATTTGTGACGACCATCACGATCGTGGTGTTCGCGCTGGTGAGAGTCGGTGGGGAAGGGTCCGTTCGGGGACCTCGCAGTTTGCGAATGGTGTGCATGGGTATCGGTCTGTTTCGTGCGAGATACGACGGAACCGAACAGGGCCGGCTTTCCGCTGCGGAGGTCGGTCGCCGCGAGTGCCATGGGCAATGCCACCGAGTGGTTCGACTACGGCGTGTACGCCGCCACAGCCGGCTACCTCACGTCCGCCTTCTTCCCGGGCTCGCTGGGCACCCTCGGCACCATGCTCGGCTTCGCGATCTCGTTCGTGCTGCGCCCGCTGGGCGGCATGGTGTGGGGTCCGCTGGGCGACCGCATCGGCCGCAAGGCCGTGCTGGCGACCACGATCCTGATCATGTCGGTGGCCACCGGGGCCATCGGCATCCTGCCGACCCATGCCACGGCCGGCGTGCTCGCGCCGATCCTGCTGATCCTGCTGCGGGTGGTGCAGGGCTTCTCCACCGGCGGCGAATACGGCGGCGCAGCAACCTATCTCGCGGAATGCGCGGAGGACCGCAGGCGCGGATTCCTGGGTAGTTTCCTCGAATTCGGCACGCTCGCAGGCTTTGTCGGCGGTTCGGCGGTGGTGCTGGCCTGCCAGCTGGCGCTCGGTTCGGACGCCATGTACGCCGGCGGCTGGCGCATCCCGTTCCTGCTGGCCGTCCCGCTGGGCCTGACCGGCTGGTATCTGCGCAGCAAGCTGGACGAGTCCCCGGTCTTCACCGAGCTGTCCGAGCAGGACGACCGGGCCACCCCGCCGGGCGGGCTGCGCCAGGTGCTCACCACCTACCGGCGCGAACTGCTCACCCTGATCGGGCTGGTGGTGGCGCTCAACGTGGTGAACTACACGCTGCTCACGTATCAGCCCACCTACCTGCAGCACACCATCGGCCTGGGCGAATCCACCACCACCGCCATGATGCTCATCGGCCAGCTGGTGATGATGGTGTCGCTGCCGTTCTTCGGCCGCCTCTCCGACCGGGTCGGCCGACGCCCGCTGTGGCTGGTCTCCCTGGTGGGGCTCACCGTCCTCGCGGTGCCCATGTACTGGCTGATGGGCCGCGGGACCGTCTGGGCCGTCATCGGATTCGTGGTGCTGGGCCTGCTGTACCTGCCGCAGCTGTCCACCATCAGCTCGACCTTCCCGGCCATCTTCCCCACCCACGTGCGCTATGCGGGATTCGCGTTGGGCTACAACGTATCCACGGCCGTCTTCGGCGGGACCGCCCCGCTGGTCAACGAGGCGGTCATCGAGCGCACCGGCTGGTCCCTTTTCCCCGCGGGCTACCTGGTCGCCGCCTCCCTGATCGGCCTGGCCGCCTGCGCTTTCCTGCGCGAAACCGCCGGAACCTCATTGCACGGCACCGAGATCCCCGCCGCCGAGCTCACACCCGTCGCGAGCACGAGCCGCGAACTGCCCTCCCTCAGTGCGGAAGGTTGACGGCACGCCGGTGTGGGTAAGGCGCGGCGGCTACGGATCAGCTACCGGGCGCTGAATAATGCTGTGGATGAGCGCGATCCGGTGGAATCGTCGGTCGGTATTGGCTTCGATGGCCGTGCTGTCGGTTGGGGCTGGGCTCGGCGGGCGAACCGCGATCGCGCGGGCGGCGGCGACCACGCGGTACACGATGACCGCGTTCACCAATAGCAGCGATACCGACCTATATGTCTATGAATCCGAGGACGCGGCGAACTTCACGTTGCTGCGGGCCGGCGCCTACCGCCCGGCGGCCGGGCTGGTGCGGGATCCCAGTTTGCTCCGGCATTCCGACGAGGCCTACTACATCGCGTACACCACTGCCGGAGACGGTCACACCATCGGATTCGCCCGTAGCACCGACCGGCTCACCTGGACTCACCTGTCGGATTATCCGGTCCCGGTGCCGGGAGCCGAAGCTGCCTGGGCGCCAACATGGTTCGACCTCATTCCCGGATATGTCGGGGTGCTCGTCTCCATCTCACAGGGGCATGGCTTCCGGCCTTATCTGATCGTCACGTCCGATCCGGCACGGCCGGCGTGGAGCCCACCGATTCCGCTCGCGGGGATCGGGCCGCAACGGCCGGGGCACCTCGGCTACATCGACACTGCCGTCGTGGCGCGCGACGGCAGCTGCTACGCCTTCACGAAGAACGAATCGAGCAAGTTCATCGAGCTTGCGGTCGCTACTACGCCGCTGGGGCCGTACCGGTTCATCGGCACCGGCGACTGAGCCGGTTGGGGTGCACCGCGGGAGGGTCACTGCGTGATCGAACTGCCCCACGGAGGGCACCGGATCTACTTCGACGCCTACGCCGAGAAGAGGTACTTCTACAGCGACAGCCACGACGGATTCCGTACCTGGACCGCACCCGTCGAGCTGCCAGGATTGTCCGGAACCGTCCGCCACGTCACGGTCCTGCCCGAACCTGCCGGCACCCAGTAGTGCCCACCAATGCTGATAATCTCGGATATCTGAGGTGGAGTTCCTGGATGTCTGGAGGCGTCTCAGTCCGGCTGTCGAACTCGAGTTTCTCTACTCGGCACGCTCATTGGCGGACAGGCTCTTGAAGCAACGTCTGCTCCGGGACATGTTCGGTTGGGTAGCCATGCCGGATCGCGTATACGAGCGTGCTGAAACCGTTCAACAGTTGATGACCGAGCAGGGAATCCATCGGTCGGCCGGACCGGTCGATCTGCTCATCGCCGCGACCGCCGAGCATCATCGGCTCACAATGCTGTGCGACGATCGCGACTTCAAGTCCATCGCGCGAATTACCGGCCAGCCAGTCGTTTTCGTCACCGAACCACTGTTCTAGCTCGCCGCACGACCTCATCGCGAAGCGATAGTTGCAGTCCCGTCCGCGATTACGGGGTGGCGGCCGCGTAGCGGTGGGCGAGGGTGCGGATGTGGGTGACGAGTTCGGGTGGGTCGGTGACGCGGAAATCCATCATCAGCATGCTGAGGTAGATGGCGATGGTTTCCAGGCGGTCGGCTCCGGTCAGCAGGAGGCAGGAGGTGTCGTCGAGGGGTTCGACGATGCCGACTGTGGGGTTGATGCGGGCTATGACGGTTTCGGCGGGGGCCAGGACGGTGACGCGGGCGTGGACTTGCCAACCGGTGGAGGCTATTTCGCGCAGGACGAAGGCGACGAGGTCGGAGTCGGGGAGGGGGCGTGTGGCGAAATGGCGTGTGCCGGGGAGGATTTCGGCGATCGACGCCACCGGGAGTGCCTGCCAGGAGTGGGAATCGAGACTGTAGGCGACCAGGTACCAGCGGCGTTGCCAGCTGATCAACCGGTAGGGCTCGAGTTCGGCGGCGTCGGCGCGCAGGGTGGTGGTGGCGCGGATGGCGGTGGCGAGGGTGGCGAGGGTCTCGGCGGAGACGGGGGTGTCGGGTTCCCGGGAGCCGGTGACGGCGGGGCCGATGTCGGTGACGGAACGCAGTGCGGTGACCTTGCGTTGCAGGCGTTTCGGGAGGATGCGGTCCATTTTCGCCTGGGCGCGTTCGAGATTGGCGTGGATGTCGGCGATGCCGGTGCTACCGTCGGCGGCCACATTCATGGCAACGGCCACGGCGACGGCCTCGTCGTCGTCGAGCAGCAGTGGGGGCATGGTGGCGCCCTGGCCGAGGCGGTAGCCGCCGACCGGGCCGCGGGCCGCGTGCACCGGGTAGCCGAGTTCGCGCAGGCGCGCGATGTCCTGGCGGAGGGTGCGGTCGGTGACGGAGAGTCGTTCGGCCAGTTCGCGGCCGGTGAGGGTGCGCTCCTGGAGCAGGGACAGCAGGCGCAGCAAACGGGTTGTGGTGGAGGTCACACAGCGCCCTTTCGTCCGGCCGGATGATTAGGAAGAGAACCAGCCTAATCGGGTCATACCTTTATCTCAACGGATCGAAACGACCTGAGAGGCAAGAACAATGAGCGCCAACCCGCAGACCGGCAACTCGCCCGCCACCGTCCTCGCCCCGGCCTGGCGCGAGGTCCTCGCCGCGTCGCACCGCGCGCTCGCCGAAGTCGTGGCCGGTGTGGGCGCGGATCAGTGGGACAACCCCACCCCGTGCTCGGAATGGACTGTGACGCAGGTGGTTCAGCACGCGGCCGGTGATCAGCTGGCCTACGCCAAGTTCCTCGGCATCGGTGACGGCCCGGCCTACAACCCGTTCGAGCCCTCCGGCCACCTCGACGGCGGCGCGGTCGCATTGGTCTCCGCCGCAATCGAACCCACCGCCACCGCCTGGGCCACCGTCACCGACGGTACCGAGACCGTGCCCACCCCGCTGCCACACGGCGAGCTCCCCACCCCGGTGGCCGCGGTCATGTGCGCGCTCGACGCCGCGGTGCACGCCTGGGATATCGCCATCGGCACCGGGCAGCCCTCGCCGCTCACCGACGAACTGGCCGGGCACCTGCTCACCGCCGCCCGCGGCCTCGTCGAGCCGCTGCGCGACTACGGCGTTTTCGCGCCCGTCGTCACCGGGCTGCCCGCGACCGGTACCCCGGTGGCCGACGAATTGCTGGCCTACCTCGGCCGCAACCCGCGGCCCTGACGGACCGGCCCCCGGACCTGCGGTGACGGAGCGGGCCGCCGGTCCGGGTAGACTCCCACTCTCGTGAGTCTCACCCTCGGAATCGTCGGCCTGCCCAACGTCGGAAAGTCGACGCTGTTCAACGCTCTGACGCGCAATGACGTGCTGGCCGCGAACTACCCGTTCGCCACCATCGAACCGAATGTCGGTGTCGTGCCGCTGCCGGACCCGAGGTTGAACACGCTGGCCGGTATCTTCGGCTCCGAGCGCCTGGTCCCCGCGGTGGTGTCGTTCGTCGACATCGCGGGCATCGTGAAGGGCGCCTCCGAGGGGGCGGGCCTGGGCAACAAGTTCCTCGCCAATATCCGTGAGGCCGATGCCATCTGCCAGGTCGTGCGCGTCTTCGCCGACGACGACGTGATCCACGTCGACGGCAAGGTGGATCCGCTGTCCGACATCGAGGTGATCGAGACCGAGCTCATCCTGGCCGACCTGCAGACCCTCGAGAAGGCCGTGGTCCGTCTCGACAAGGAAGCCAAGGTCAAGAAGGACCGCAAGCCGGTCGCCGACACCGCCAAGCAGGCGCAGGAGATCCTCAACAGCGGCAAGACCCTGTTCGCCGCGCGCGACCAGCTGGACACCGAGCTGCTGAAGGAACTCTCGCTGCTCACCATCAAGCCGTTCCTCTATGTCTTCAACGCCGACGAGTCGATCCTCACCGACGAGGACAAGAAGGCCGAGCTGAAGGCCGCCGTCGCCCCCGCCGACGCGGTGTTCCTGGACGCCAAGGTCGAGGCCGAACTGCTCGAGCTGGACGAGGAATCCGCCCTCGAACTGCTGGAGTCCATCGGCCAGACCGAGCCGGGCCTGCACGCCCTGGCCCGCGCCGGCTTCCACACCCTGGGCCTGCAGACCTACCTCACCGCCGGTCCCAAGGAAGCCCGCGCCTGGACCATCCACCAGGGCGACACCGCCCCCAAGGCCGCCGGCGTCATCCACACCGACTTCGAACGCGGCTTCATCAAGGCCGAGATCGTCGCCTTCACCGACCTCGTCGAGGCCGGCTCCATGGCCGCCGCCAAGTCCGCCGGCAAGGTCCGGATGGAAGGCAAGGACTACGTCATGGCCGACGGCGACGTCGTCGAATTCCGCTTCAACGTCTGAGCCTCTGCGAAGAAATAGGGCAGCGCGTGTATCGCTGCTGGTAGAGACTCTGCTGAGCCCTCATCCGGTGATCCGGGTGGGGGCTCAGTTGTTTCGCTGAAGGCTCAGGAATTTCGACAATCCGCCGACCACGACCACCGCGGCAGACAGTGCGAGGCTCAGTGCGCCAAGCGTGGCTATGGAACACCCCCACAGCGTGCATAGCTCATCGAATCGCTGCCCTGCCGATTCGGAGGTTCTCCGGCAAGGACCCGTCGAAGGTCGACCGCTCGGCCTGTTCGTGGAGGCCTTCGGCAGCGGGCTGATCGACCCGATCAAGATCTCCGAACGGTGCGTCGCCCGTTAGCGAGTGAAAAGGTGAATTGCTTTGTGCACTTCCAATACCAGTGTCAGGTTGCTCGAGGTGTCAGTTGGCGTGGAGGTCCAGCAGGTGGTCGACCACGCCGAGCAGGGCGTCGGCGATGCCCGGCCCACTCTGCAGATGCCGGATTTCGGATATCGTGTTGATGACGCTGAGGGTGGCGCGAACCTCCACTCCAGCGGTGACCTTATCCAGATTCGGCCAGGTCTGGCGAAGCAGGTGAGTCCATTCGTCGGCGTAATCGCGCTGGGTTTGGAGCGCGAACTCCCGGTATGGCTCGGTGAGATTGCGGACCTCGGTCAGGAGGATATTGACCAGGGCCGGGTGTGTGACGGCGAGATCGATGTACGAACCTGCCGCTCGATGCAGGGCCTGGGCTGGTGTCTGCGAACCCGCCAGCGCTTCGCCGATCCGCAACGCCAGATACCCCGCGCCGCGACCCAATGCGTCGGCCAGCAGCTCGGATTTACTGGAAAAGTGCTTGTAAATCGCAGGACCTGCCATGCCGAGCGATGCGGCGACCTCCTCGATGCCGACGCCGGCATACCGTCGTTCGGCGAACAACTGGATGGCGTGGCCTAGTAGCGCTTCACGCCGTGACAACGGCAGCAGTCCCGGTGTCGGCGCCGCGGTCGTGCCGTACCGGAACTCCGGGGACACGGGCGCGTCGAGTGCCCGGCAGCCCATCTCGGCCAGCACCGCGATATGGCGGCCGCGCGAGATGTCGAGATGGGTGAACGACGGGCTGAGCAGCAACCCGAAGACTGTCCAGGCGATCAATTCACGCCCGGGTTCGGTGAGCTCCGGCCGGGCGCGCCCGATCGCGTCCGCCACCGTTGCCGCCACGGCGCGCAGACGCTGGCTGATCTCGTCGGCGGATTCGGTCGGCAGATGACGCGCCTCGCGCAGCCAGATGGCGCCGAGATGGCTGTTGTCGACCGCGAGCGTGGCCACCGCGGCCATGGCCGCGGGGCGATCGGCGAAGTCGAGGGTGGCCATCTCGGCGGCGATCGGGTCCAGACCCGAATTGACGACCTCCCGGAGCAGATCCTGCTTGCTGGGAAAGTGGCGATACAGCGCGGACGGTCCCACGGCGACTTCCTCGGCCAGGTCGCTCATCGACACATGCTCGTAGCCATGAGTCCGGAACAGCCGGGTTGCGGCCTCGATGATGGAGGACCGTCGGCTTCCTGGCCGGGTTCTCCGGACGGGTCGGGAAGAGGTGGTCACTCGTCCGTCCCTTCTGCTCGGTCGAGCCGAGCCTGCCAGCTCTCCAATCGCGAGGCGGTGGACCCGGCGGAACTTGTTGTCGACGGTGACCATCGGGATGCCGCTGCGACTACTCGCGGTCGCCTGTCATCGAATATCTCTTTCTCTCAACTTATCTCGCCTACCGGAGTCCCCGTGACCTGGATCAGGCTCCGGGTCGGGATGCTCCGTTATGCCGACTCAGCCATGCCTCGGCATCTGCGAGGAACTGCGGATGTTCGATCAGTCGTGCCTGCGCGTTCGCCTCGATCACATCGACGACCTCGTCGATGCCGGCGCTCTCGGCCCGCGAGAGGGTCTGTTTGATGGACCGGATCGTGCGATTGGGCGCACCTGCGATCGAGGCGGCCAGTTCCAATGCCCGAGCGTGCGCATCGGGCACAACCTCGGATACCGCTCCCAGCCGCGCGGCTTCCTCTGCCTCGATGAACCGACCCGTGGTGAGCAGCTCCAGGGCGCGGTCGCGCCCGACGGCCCGCGGCAGCGTTGCCGACAACCCGTAGTCAGGGCCCAAGCCCATCCGGACGAAGGTCGCGCCGAAGCGGGCTCGCGGTCCACCGATGCGCACATCGCATGCCAGCGCCAGCCCCCACCCGGCGCCGACCGCCGGACCGTCGACCGCCGCGATCGTGACCTGCGGCAGATTCGCCAGCGCCCGCAACGGCTTTCCGACGTATTGCATGATTTCCAGCGGCGGCGCGGCGGCCACCCCGTCGGCCAGGGTCGACAGGTCCGCGCCGGCGCAGAAACCGCGCCCGGCCCCGGTCACTACTACCACGGTCACCTCGTCGGCAACTGACAGCTCGGTGAACGCCTCGATGAGGCCGTCGACCGCGGCACCGTCGAGAGCGTTGAGGGACGCCGGGCGGTCCAGCGTCACCAGCGCTACTCCGGGCGCAGGCCGGGTCACTTGCACAGCCGGTCGCACGTCATTGCCGGGTGCCGAACTCGTCGGAATGTTGCTCATGCGGCAACGGTAAGCGCCATCACATCAAGAGTCAAGGCTATTTGGTTATTGACGATTCACTTACCTTGATGTGCTGCCGCTCTAGCCTGACATCAATGGAATCTTCACCGGATTTCATGGTTATTGAAGATTCACATCAGCGCTGGGTCGGAGGGGCTCTTGCATGGATGGGCAACAACTGAGTCGGCCGCCGTTCGGGCGTGCAGTGATGGTCAAAGCGCTCAGCCAAGTTCGGAGAGTTGAGTGTGGTTGCGCCGCACCGGAATTGAGGATTCGCTCACAGTGCGGGTGAGTCGACGGGGGTGGCGCCGAATTTGGCGGTGCTCTGGGTCACGGTGTAGCGCCTTTGCCGTGGTCGTCGACCCGCGGGTGCGATCGGACATCGGGGCCACCCGATCGTGCAGCAGTCCTGATGGTCCGTCGATGAACTTTGTTGCATTGCAGACGATGTCACCGTGGCTCGCGAGTCGTCTCGATATCGTTGAGGTTCAGCGCGCGGTCGAGCCAATCGACCAGATCTGCGATGACCTCGGTGCGGTTGACCTCGTTGAACAGCTCGTGCCGCGCATCCGGGTACGCTCGCAACGTCACATCGTCGACGCCGGCGTCTCGCAAGCGCTGCACGAGGACCTGAACCAGTGCCAGATCGGCATTCACCGGATCCTTGGATCCGACCGCGATGTAGATCGGCAGATCGGATCGGATCGCCGCTACTTGCGTGGGATCGCTCAATCGGCGTGCGCATTCGAACATCGATTTGGTCGATGCTCGATCGATCGCGAAGCCGCATAGCGGATCCGCGAGGTAGGCGTCCACAGCGGCATGATCGCGTGAAAGCCAGTCGAAATCGGTCCGGGCGGGTTCGAAGAGGGTGTTGAACAGCGCCAGGTCGAGGTCCTGCTCGAGATCGAGGGCGGGTTCGAGCAGATCGAATGCCGCGGTCCCGGTGAGGGCGACGGCGTCGACACTGTCACTGTTGTCCAGCAGGAACTGCTGGGTCGCGACCGAGCCCATGCTGTGCGCGATCAATACCACGGGAAGCGAGCGATTTTCGGATCGGAGCTGGTCGACGAAGACGCGGATATCGGCGACGAGGGCAGGCCAGCCGCCGGGACCCAGATCCCCCTTCGTTCCGGAGCCGACCGTGGCACCGTGTCCGCGGTGGTCGTACCCATGGACGACAAACCCTCGCCGGTTCAGCGCGGCCGCCAACTCGGCATAGCGGAGTGCGTGCTCGCCCATCCCGTGCAGCAGCACGGCCGATGCAACCGCGCTGCCGTCCGGATCCCACCGGTAGGCGACAAGGTCGGTACCGTCGCTGCCACGAAATGTGTACTGGTCTTGTGACATTCATGTTCCTTCACCAGGGGTACCGCGTTCGCGGCAGGGGCTTCGGCAGTTGCCGGTGGGATGTGGCAGCTCGAGCAAACTCGGTGCTGCGTGTTCAGTCCGTCGCCATCTGTTCGCGCAATGTGCGTTTGAGGACCTTGCCCGACGGGTTGCGAGGTATCGCGTCGACGATGACCAGCTCGTGCGGCAGCTTGTAGCTCGCGATGCGATCGGCGCAGAATTCGCGCAAGGCGTCGAGGGTCAGCGTCGCGCCCGCTGTGAGTACTGCGATGGCGACGATGCTCTCACCGTATTCTGGATGCGGCCTGCCCAGGACCGCGCAGTCGAAGATGTCCGGGTGCGCGGCGACGGCGTTCTCGACTTCGATCGAATACACGTTGCGGCCGCCGGTGATGATCATGTCCTTGAGGCGGTCGACCAGCGTCATGTACCCGTCGGCGTCCAGGCGGGTCAGATCGCCGGTGTGCAGCCAGCCGTCGCGAATCGTCTCGGCGGTCGCCTCGGGCTTGTTCCAATAGCCCTTCATGACGGTCTCACCGCGCAATATGAGCTCGCCGACCTGACCGGGGGCGACGTCGTCGCCGCTCTCGTCCACGATTCGGCACTCCATCATGACCAGCGCCTGCCGGCCACTGGCATCGGGGCGGGCACGCACCTGATCCCGGTCGGCGAAGATGCCGCCGGGCCCGGCCTCGGTCTGACCGCACAGCTGCAGGAAGTTGACCTCCGGCCAGGTGGCGATGAGCTGTTCGACCGCATTGGCGGGCATGGGTGCGGCGCCGAACATGCCGGTGCGCCAGGCGGACAGGTCGCGGTCGGCGGCTCCCGGTGTGCGCAGCAGGAATTGGTACATGGTCGGCACACCGAAGAACATGGTGATGCGTTCGCGCTCCATGGTCTCCAGCACCGCGGCCGGATCGAATCCGTTGCGCACCAAGTGTGTTGCGCCGATCAGGGTGCCGGGTATGAGCATGATGCACAGTTCCGCGGCGTGATACAGCGGCGCGACGTGCAGGAAGCGGTCACCGTCGGTCATGCCGCAGGTGGCCTGCATGGCGGCGGCGACCCACAGTGCACGGTGGTGGTCGAACACCGCGCCCTTGGGTGAGCCGGTGGTGCCCGAGGTGTAGAGGATCTGCGCGTCGTCGGACTCCGCGACCGCGGCCTCGATCGGTGCGCCCTCGTAGGTCTCGGCCAGCGCGAAAAGATCGGGGAAGCCGTCGATTTCGTCCATGGCGAGCAGGCGCAGGGTGTCCGGGAGGCCGTTCTCGACGGCTTTGCGCACCACCCCCGTCGCGGCGGCGTCGAAGACCAGCATCGCCGCACCCGAATCCCGCACCAGGTAGTCGAGTTCCGGTGCGGCCAAGGCCGGATTGATCGGCACGAAGATCGCACCGAGCCGGTGCGCGGCATAGAACGCGATGACGAACCGGTCGGAGTTGGCCGCCATCAACGCGAACCGATCGCCCTTCGAAATGCCGTGTCGAGCAAGCACGCCGGCGACCCGGTCGACCTCGGCGTCGAGTTCCGTATATGTGTAACGGCGGTCACCGAACACCAGCGCTTCGCGATGGGGAACTCGCCTCGCTGTCGCGCGCAACGTCGAATCGATAGTCGCCATCAATCTCTCCGAGAGCGAATCGGCGCGAACAGCCGACACTGGTCTGCTCGTGAAATACCGTAATCGGCTCGTGCAGCCTGGCGTTCACAATGTGGTGGTCGAGTTGCGCTCAGCGGATTCGCCGAGGGCGTCCGGCGGCCAGGCAACCGGCGGGCGAGAAAATCGGTGTCGTTGGGTAGTGGTTCGGTGAGTTGTGGCACGTTCGGTGTCCTTCGGGTAAGTGGACGTCCTTCAGCCGCAGGCGGGGGACAGCGGTGTGCCGTCGAACCGCTGACCGAGGTCGTCGAGGGCCGCGGGCATCCAGGCAACGGCACCGCCGACGTGGGTCGGGATGTTGGTCCGGACGTAGGTGAGTTGTCCGCCCGCGCACCAGGATTCGGCGAGCCGATCGTCGTAGGCGATCGGCAGCAGGTCATCGCCGGTGGAGTGCCAGAAGTAGGTGGGAATGGGGGGAGCGGTTGTGTCGACTGCGATCTCGGCGGCGATCTCCCGTATCCGGGGGTTGTCGCCGATATTCGGCGCGGCCGTGTAGTCGTCGACATCGGCGAACATGTATTTCGTCACGAAGTCGAATCCGCAGGAATCGGTGGTCTCGGCGAGCATCCGGCGGCCGCGTTCATTGAGTAGTGCGGGAATGTCCACCTCGGGAGAGAACCGGTTGAATGCGGCGAGCAGCAGGATGCCGAGCCCCGCGTTCTGTGTACCGCTCACTTCGGCCACCGACGCGGACACATCGACCGGGACACCGCCGACCGCGATACCGGCCAGTGTCAGTTCTGGTGCGTAGGAGGACAATTGCTGGGCCGCCCAGATGGTGGCGAGCGATCCGCCCGAGTATCCCAGCATGGCGATCGGTGATGCCGACAGTTCCGCGGGCTCGAATGCCCGGGCCGCCCGCAACCCATCCAGCACACCGTGTGCGGCCTGCTTCTTGTCCAGGAACCGCTCATATGGTCCCTGGTAATCCGGGAACACGACGGCCCAGCCCCGCTGCAACGCGGCGATCGACGCCACCGCTTCGCCATTGCTGTTGTTCAGCCCGTCCGCCACACCTTGCTCGATGGATACCGAAGGGGCGCAGTGTGTTCCGAGACTGTCCTCGGCCAACTGATAGCTCACCATCGGCCGTGCACCGGGCCCGGCCCATGGGGTCGCCGGCTCCACGGTGGTGACGATTCCGGTCGTTGGCCGGTCATTCTCGTCCGAGGACCGGAACCGTATCTGCCACGCTCGAACCGGCAGCCGGAGACCGTACGGAGTGATCGGGCGGGCATCGATCACCGCTCCGTTTGCCGGGGGTTCGGCGGAGGCTGCAGTCGTCGGGCCGACGCATACGGCTGCCGCGAAGATCATGGCCATACAGGCGCTGCTGCGCTTCATCCAAGGTCCTTCTGTCCAACCGATCCATTCACGCGTCAGCCGATCGACGGCGACGCCAATAGTGGGAGGTTGGCCTGAAAATAAAATCTGATCGTGTAAACGGTGGAAGTATTTGCGGGGGTCTCTGTCCGCAGTACGAACCGGCCCGGTGCTCAGTGCACCTGGCGATCGGTGTGGCCCCAGTGCTGTTTGCGCAGTTCGCGCTTGAGAATCTTGCCCGCGCCCGAGACCGGAAGCTCGTCGACTACTTCGATGCTGCGCGGCGCCTTGTAGCCGGCGATCAGTGTCTTCGTGTGCTCGCGAATCTCGTCCACGGTGACCGTGGTGCCCGACACGCAGACGATGACCGCGTGCACCCGCTCGCCCCACTCCTCATCCGGCACGCCGATCACCGCGCAGGAGGCCACCTTCGGGTGGGCGGCGACGGCGTTCTCGACCTCGGCGGAGTACACGTTCTCGCCTCCGCTGACGATCATGTCCTTGATCCGGTCGACCACGAACACGTAGCCGTGCTCGTCCATATAGCCGCCGTCGCCGGTGTGCATCGCGCCGTCGCGGATCACCGCGTCGGTCTCCTCGGGTTTGTTCCAGTAGCCGAGCATGACATGGTCGCCGCGCACCGTGATCTCCCCGACCGTGCCGCGCGGGACCTCGGCGCCGTCGGCGTCCAGGATGCGCACCTCGGCGTGCGGCGCGCTGCGACCGGCCGACCGCAACAGGCCGACGGTGTGGTCGGCGGGGCCGAGAAGCGTTGCCACCGGGGCTACTTCGGTCATGCCGTATGCCTGGGTCAACCCGGCGCCTGGGAACACCTTCATGGCCCGCTCGAGGACGGACTGGGCGATCGGCGAAGCACCGTACAGGATGCACTCGAGGCTGGACAGGTCGTAGTCGGCCGCGGCCGGGTGATCGATGAGCAACTGGATCATCACCGGCACCAGCAGCGTATCGGTAACCCGGTGCGCCTGGATGGCGTTCAGCGTGGCCACCGGCTCGAAGGCCGGAATGATGACGTGGGCGCCGCCCTGCAGCACCTGCGCCAGCCAGCCCGCCAGGTCGGCGAGATGGAACATCGGCGCGGCGTGTAAGTAGGTGCCGCCCGGCTTGAACAGGTAGCCGCTGGCGATGGTGCCGAGCGCCGAGGTGAACAGATTGTGATGGCTGAGCATCACGCCTTTGGGGAATCCGGTGGTGCCACCGGTGTAGAACAGTCCCGCGAGCTGATCCCCGCCGCGCCGCGCGTCCTCGATCGGTGCGGTGGTCGCGATGAGCTCCTCGTAGGGCAGCGTGCCCTCGGGGGCGGGCCCGTCGCCGCAGTGCACGACCGCGATCAGTCCTCGGTACTGCTGCCGGATGGCGGGTAGCAGCGGCGCGAAGGTGTCGTCGATGAAGAGCACGGTGGTGCCGGAATCGACGAAGCTGTAGACGATTTCGGCGGTACTCCAGCGGACATTGACCGGATTGACGACCGCATCGGCCCAGGGGACCGCGAGCAGGTACTCGCTGTACCGGTCGGAATTCAGTGCCAGCATCGCGACCCGATCACCGCTGGTCACTCCGAGACCGCGGAGCGCACCCGCCAGCCGAGCAACGCGATCGGCCACCTCGCGGAAGGTTCGGATGCGTTCCCCATGGACCGTCATCACTCCGTCCGGGTTGTGCTGGACCGCTCGGTGCAGGCCTTGGGTGAGATACATCGGTGTATTCCTCCGTACGTGCTATGTGAATATTCAATACTGTAACAGAGCTCACACGGTGAGGGAACCGTCGACCTCGGCGGAAATAATGCCTGCCTGTTCTATATTTTTGAGCGACGCTTGCATAGTCACCCGCCGCCGTGTTCACTAAGTGAATCTGCACTAACTATCAAATGGGGATGTCTACGGTGAGTGAACGCGTTGTTGTGGCCGGTGTGGGGATGATTCCCTTCACCACGCCGAGCCGGAGCGAGACCTACGACGTCATGGGCACCGCGGCCACCCGGGTCGCCTTGTCCGACGCGGGTATCGGATACCAGAAGATTCAGCAGGCTTACGCCGGCTATGTGTACGGCGACTCGACCTGTGGGCAGGCCGTTGTCTATGGCCTGGGCCAGACCGGGATTCCGGTTGTGAACGTCAACAACAACTGTTCGACCGGCTCGTCCGCGCTGTTCCTGGCGCGGCAGGCGGTGGAGTCCGGCGCGGTGGACGTGGCGCTGGCGGTCGGGTTCGAGCAGATGCAGCGCGGCGCGCTGGCCATGGCCTACGCCGATCGGCCCAGTCCGTTCACGCGATTCGACGCGGTCATGGATGAAATCCAGGAGCGCACCGACGCGCCGTTCGCGGCTCAGATGTTCGGCGGCGCGGGACGGCAGTACGCGGAGAGGTACGGCACCTTGCCGGAGACCTTCGCCAAGATCTCGGTGAAGTCGCGCAAGCACGCGGCGAACAATCCCTATGCGGTGTTCAAAGATCCGGTGACGGTCGAAGAGGTCCTTGCTTCCCCGCACATTTACGGTCCGCTGACCCGCCTGCAGTGCTGCCCGCCGACCTGCGGCGCGGCCGCGGCGGTGCTGGTGAGTGAGAAGTTCGCCAAGGCCAACGGCATCGATTCGAGTGTCGTGATCAAGGCGCAGGCCATGGCCACCGACTTTTCGTCGACCTTTACCGAAAAGGACATGACGAAGATCGTCGGCTACGACATGTCCAAGGCAGCCGCGCAGCAGGTTTACGAAGCCTCCGGTGTCGCGCCAACCGATCTGCGAGTCGTCGAACTGCACGACTGCTTCACCACCAACGAGCTGCTCAGCTACGAGGCCCTCGGCCTGACCCCGGAGGGAACGGCCGAGAAGTTCATCAACGACGGCGACAACACCTACGGCGGCCGTGTGGTCACCAATCCGTCGGGTGGTCTGCTGTCCAAGGGGCATCCGCTCGGTGCGACGGGTCTGGCGCAGTGCGCGGAACTGGTGTGGCAGCTGCGCGGGCAGGCCGAGGCGCGACAGGTCGAGGGGGACTTGAAGGTCGCACTGCAGCACAACATCGGGCTCGGCGGCGCGGCCGTGGTGACCCTGTATGAGAAAGTGAGCTGAACCAATGCCCTTGGATTCCAGCGTGATCGGCACCCAACTGCCGTCCAGCACTCTGACCGTCGACGCCGGGCGACTGCGATTCTTCGCCAAGGCCATCGGTGAAACCAACCCGATCTTCACCGAACTGGACGCGGCGCGAGCGGCCGGACACACGAATCTTCCTGTCCCACCGACCTTCCTGTTCGGCATCGAACTCGAACAACCCGACCCGTTCGAGTGGTTGGCCGGGCTCGGCGTGGATCTGCGTCGGGTGCTGCACGGCGAGCAGTCGTTCACCTATCACTCGACGGCCATGGCCGGTGACGTGCTCACCTCGACCCCGACCATCGGCAATGTCTACAGCAAAAAGGGCGGCACGCTCGAGTTCATCGAGAAGACGTCCACCGTCACCCGCGCGAACGGGGAGCTCGTCGCCGAGCTGAAAACCGTGATCGTCGTGCGTAACCCGGAGGTTGGCAAGTGACCATCGCACAGACCGTCGAGGTCGGTACCGAACTGCCGCCGTTGCGGATTCTGCCCATCTCGCGCACCACGCTCGCGCTGTTCGCCGGGGCGTCCGGCGATCACAACCCGATGCACATCGACATCGACGTCGCCCGCTCCGCGGGACTCGGCGATGTCTTCGCCCACGGCATGCTCTCCATGGCCTACCTGGGCCGGTTGCTCACCGATTGGGTTGACCCGCAGGCGATTCGGTCCTTCCGGGTGCGGTTCGCCGCGATCACCCCGGTGCTGGGCGAGCCCACGGCCACCGGCACCGTCGTCTCGATCGACGAGGTCGACGGCGAACACCGCGCCACCCTCGAACTCACCGTCGCGCTCGCCGACGGCACTGTCACGCTCAGCGGCGACGCCGTCGTCGCACTGTCCTGAACTGAAAGGTTGTGTCTCACATGGTCAATCTCGACGGCAAGGTTGCGATCGTCTCCGGCTCCGGGCGCGGTATCGGTCGTGAGATCGCGCTGAAGCTGGCCGCAGAGGGCGCGCGGGTCGTGGTGAACGACCTCGACGCCGATCCGGCCAAGGAAACCGTCGCCGCCATCGAGGCCGCCGGGGGACAAGCTCTCGCGTGCATCGGCAGTGTGACCGACGAGGACTTCGCCGACCGGTTCGTGCAGACGGCGGTCGAGGGGTTCGGCGGGCTGGACATCATCGTCAACAACGCCGGCTACACCTGGGATTCGGTCATCCAGAAGATGACCGACGAGCAGTGGGACGCCATCCTCGACGTGCACCTCAAGGCCCCGTTCCGGATCCTGCGCGCCGCGCAGCCGGTGATCGCCGCACAGGTGAAGAAGGCCAAGGAGGCCGGTGAGCCGATCCCGTGCCGCAAGGTCGTCAACATCTCCTCCATCGCGGGCACCGGAGGCAATGCGGGACAGGCGAACTACTCCTCCGCCAAGTCGGGCGTCCTCGGCCTGACCAAGACCCTGGCCAAGGAGTGGGGCCGCTACAACGTCACCGTCAATGCTGTCGCCTTCGGCTTCATCAAGACCCGGCTCACCGAGGCATCGGCCGACGGCAGCAGCACCATCGACGTCCAGGGCCGCCAACTGAAGGTCGGCGTCAACCCGGATCTGTTCTCGGCCATGGAACGCACGATCCCCCTCGGCCGGGCGGGTGCACCGAGCGAGGCCGCCGGCGCGGTATACCTGCTCTGCACCCCGGAATCCGATTACGTCAGCGGGCAGACCCTGGTCTGCGGCGGCGGCTTCGCCTTCTGAGGACGGCGACATGACCACCGCGGTGTACCGGTCCCCCTGGGTCGACGACGAAGTGCAGGCACTGCACGACATGGCGACCAAGTTCTTCGAAGCCGAACTGCTACCCAATCAGGAGCGGTTCGCGGAGCAGAAGCATGTAGACCGCGAATTCTGGAACAAAGCAGGAGAACTCGGACTGCTGTGCGCCTCCATACCGGAGGAATACGGCGGTGGGGGAGGTACCTTCGCGCACGATTTCGCCGTCTTCGATGCCCAATACCGGTTGGGCGACACCAGTTTCGGCAATATGGTGCACAGCGGGCTGGTCGCGCACTACCTGCTCGCCTACGGCACCGAGGAGCAGAAGCTGCGCTGGCTTCCAGGCATGGCCACCGGTGAACTGGTCGGTGCCATCGCCATGACCGAACCTGGTGCCGGATCAGATCTGAAAGCATTGCGCACCACCGCTGTTCGCGACGGTGACCACTTCGTGGTCAATGGTGCGAAGACCTTCATCTCCAACGGCCTGCACGCCGATCTGATCATCGTCGTGACCAAGACCGATCCGGCGGCCGGGGCGAAGGGCATCTCGCTCATTGTCGTGGAAACCCCTGACGCACACGGCTATCGAGTCGGCCGTGTGCTGGACAAGGTTGGCATGAAGGGCCAGGACACCGCCGAACTGTTCTTCGATGACGTCCGCGTGCCCGCCGCCAACCTGCTCGGCGACGCCGGCGCGGGTTTCGGCTACCTGATGAAACAGCTGGCCCACGAACGACTGGTGGTCGCGGTGTGCGCCGCCGCTGCCACCGAGGCCGCGGTCGCACTCACCGTGCGATACACCAAGGACCGCAAGGCATTCGGAGCTCCGCTGTTCGACATGCAGAACACCCGATTCGAACTCGCCGACTGCGCCACCCAGGCGCACGTGTCCCGGGTATTCGTCGACCAGTGCATCCAGCGTCACCTGCGCGCCGAGCTGGACGGGGCCACCGCCTCCATGGCCAAGGCGCACACCACCGACGTCCAGGGCAAGGTGGTGGACCGTTGCGTCCAGCTCTTCGGCGGCTACGGCTACATGCTCGAATACCCGATCGCACGCATGTACGCCGATGCCCGGGTGCAACGCATCTACGCGGGCGCGAACGAGGTGATGAAGGAACTCATCGCCCGCTCCCTGTGAGCCTCGATGCCCCTCGCCTGCCGCCGGTGGGTGAGGGGCACGGGAACCGAGCGGCGCGCGCGACAGCATCCAGTAGCGTGCCACTGGTCGGCGGCATACCAGCCGACGCGAACCACGGAGGTGAAAAGGCATGGCCTACGGGGCGAAGGGGTCCGCTCTCGGCACCCCGGCGCGAGGTACCCGGCCCGCCAACCGGCGGCAGCTCATCCTGGCCGCGGCATCCGACCTCCTCTATCGCAAGGGCTACTCCTCCATCGGCATGGGCGAGGTCGCCGATGCTGTGGCCATTGGGCCGTCGGCGCTGTACCGACACTTCCGCGGCAAGCAGGATCTGCTGGCCGCGGTGGTGGTGGAGGCGCTCGACGGGATCGCGTCCGCACTCGACACGACGAGCGCCGATGACATGGCGGACCTGTTGGCGTTGGCGGCGCTCGAGCATCGCACGGTGGGTGTGCTCTGGTGGCGCGAGGCCCGGCATCTGTCCGACGACAGCCGGGCCATGCTCCGGTCGACATCCCATCGGATCGTCGCGCGCCTCGCCGAACTGATCGGCGAGCGCCACCCGGAATTGCCCGCCACCGAGGCGAACCTGCTGGCGCACTGCGCCCTCGCCGTCGGCAACAGCGTGTCCTTCCACAACCTTTCGCTGCCCGAACCCGAATTCAGCCGATTGCTGGGCGAACTCGTCACCGCCGCGGTGGACGCGACGATCCGGCTACCCGAGGATGCGACCCCACCCGACGCCCAGGCGGGCCTGACCATCACCGCCTCCCGGCGCGAAGTCATTCTCGTCGCGGCTGCGAAACTTTTCGCCCGCAACGGATTTGCTGGCGTCAGCGTGGACGACATCGGAGCCGCCGTCGGCATCGCCGGCCCCAGCATCTACAACCACTTCCACACCAAGACCGATATCCTGGTCGCCGCCGTCTTCCGCGGCGACGAATGGCTCCGCATCGACATGCGCCGCGCCTTCGCCCGAGCCACAGATCCCGCCGACGGCCTGCACCGCCTCCTGCTCAGCTACGCCGCCTTCGTCGCCGAAAACCCCGAACTGGTCCAACTTCTCATCTCCGAAACCATCCACCTCCCCGCCGACGCCCGCCACCGAGCCCGCGAAAGCCAGCACACCTACATCGACGAATGGGTCACCCTGCTCCGCCGCGTCCACCCCGACTGGGACCCCACCACCGCCCGCCTCCGCGTGCAAGCGGCCCAAACCGTCCTCAACGACATCGCCCTCACCCCCCGCCTCATCACCCGCCCCGGCGTAGGCGACGCCATCGTCACCATCTGCGTCCGCCTCCTGGCCCTCTGACCGGGGATCCGACTCCAGCCCGTCGATGAGCGTGTCCCGCCGAGGAGAAGATCTCCGGTTCGGTCCAGTCGGTCACGTCGCGGTCCGAACCGTCATCGGACATCGTGGCTCCTGGTGTAAGCGCGTTGGCGAAGGCTTGGCGATCGCCGGCATTGACCGCGGAAACGAACGCGCGCACTGCAGGTACGGTCAACTTGTCGAGGGCGATGCTCATGGCATGGCCAAGCCGAACCATGGAAGCGTCGATCAGTGCGTTCAGCCAAGGGCGTGACGGCGACTACCTAATCAATCAGTGAATTCAGTTGCCACAACTGAGAGGACGGGATCTGCCGCTTGCCGGATTGGGCAGATACGAGGGGCTCCAACGAGATCACAGAGTTATGGTCATCGGGGTTCGACAACGTCCAAACACTAGAGGGGTCGGAGCTCGACGCGATGGTGTAGGCGCCCCGGGAGTCCTGGTATTGGATCAGCCAGTCCTGGTCATGGTCCGCAAAGATGGTGGCGACGAGGTTTCCGTCCAGGATGCCGGTGTATGGGTAACCGCCGATGGCGAGGCTGTACACCTGGCCGTCGACTTCCCTGACGGCCCAGGAGGTTACCGACTCTCCCAGGTGGACATGCTGCCACGCTGTGCGAACGAGGCGGATACCGACCGATTGCCGGCCATTCGTCGCGTTGCTGATCTCGTACATGCCCGAGCTGGTTGTCATGATGCGTCCTATCCTCGGATGATTACGACCCATGTTCGTGTCACGGGGGAACGCTTCGACGGATCAAGCATAGGGTGCGAGCGGTTTCCAGTCCGGACAACTCCGCGTATCCATCTGCCACCATGATCGGGCAAGCGGAGGGTCGCGCAGTGGCGGTCTATGCGCCGGCCGCGGAGATTCAGCAGGATCGGGCCGGCGTCGAGGAGCGCGGGCCCAGGGCACAGAACATTCTCTCGTGTCCGGTTGCCGTTCTCGAACGAGATGATCACCGATGATCGCCCGGTGAGGGGTTTGACCGCGAACCCGTCGCTCAACGGCCTCACACCGCTCCGGTGATCCGGATGGGGGCTCGGTCGTTTCACTCGGCACTGCGCGATGGCCGGTTCTGCCAGCCACGGTCAGCGGCAGGGCGGGACATCCAGCGGTCGATTCTGCTGCGCCGCCGACCACGACGTCGTTACCGTTGGAGAGGTCCGTAGCTCCCTATCTGGAGGTGACCATGACTACCGCTCGCGACATCATGCACCCGGGTGCGCATTGGATGACCAGCACAGATACCGTTCAGCGCGCGGCGCAGACAATGCGCAAACTAGGCGTTGGAGCCTTGCCGATCGGCGACAAGAACGAGCGCATGATCGGCATCGTCACAGACCGCGACATTGTCGTGAAATGCACTGCCGACGGCCGTGATCCAGCGAAGATGTCTTGCGCCGAGCTGTGCGAGGGCACGCCACGTTGGATCGATGCCGATGCCGACGTGCAGGACGTACTGCACGAGATGGTGAGCCATCGAATCCGGCGACTGCCCGTGATCGAGAACAAGAGGATGGTCGGCATGATCAGCGAGGCAGATCTGGCCAGGCATCTGCCTGACGATCAACTCGCCGAATTTGCCGGACACATCTACTCGGCGGCCCCGGGGCAGCGCTGAAGAACGCCGACAAGTCAGTGTGGTCTCAACGGGTCGGTACACACGCCGACCCGTTGAGACCACAGGCATCTTCGTGCGTTGCTGGGTGGCCGCACTGCCGGCGGTCGGTCAGCCGCCCCGACCATTGATCTTCCGAGGGTCCGCGCCGGCCGGTTCGGGGTGTGGGTCTGATCGGAGGTGGTTCGCATCCGTGGAGTCGTGGGTGCGAGCGGTGCCGTGGCCCGATGGTGGCCAGGAGAACTTCGAGACGAAGGCGGCTCTCGATGACAGACTTCGACTATTGCGTGATCGGTGGCGGATTCGCGGGATTGACGGCTGCGTTGCGGCTGAAGCAGGCGGAGCGATCGGTGGCGGTGCTGGAAGCCCGCGACCGGCTCGGCGGGCGCACATTCACCGAGGTGCGCGCGGACGGTTGCTGGATCGACCGCGGTGGCGCCTGGATAGGGCCGGGACAGGACCGCATCCATGCCTTGATGAACGAGTTCGGGGTAGGGAGTTACCCGCAGTACACCGACGGTGAGGCCATGATGGTCGTCGACGGCAAGCAGTACCGCTACAGCGGCACGATCCCGTGGTCGATGAGCACCTGGGCGTCGATGAATCTCGGCGCGAGCTTTGTCGAGCTGGGGCACATGTGCAAGTCGATCCCGCTCGAGGCGCCGTGGGAGGCGAAGAAGGCCGACAAGTGGGATCGGATGAGCCTGGCGCAGTGGCTGGATCGCACCGTCTGGTCCAAGCCCGCCCACGATCTGCTCGAGACCGCCATCGCGGGCAGTTACACCTCGGCCGCCTCGGAAGTGTCGATGCTTTTCGCGCTGTATCAGATGGCATCGGGAGGTGGGCCCAACTTCGTATTCGGCGTAAAGGGCGGCGCCCAGGACGCCCGGCCGATCGGGGGCATGGGTGCGATCTACAGGCCGATGGCGGCCGCGCTCGGCGACTCGATTCACCTGTCGCAGCCGGTGCACAGTATCGAGCAGGACGCCGCCGGGGTGCGGGTGCATGCGGATGGATCGACGGTGCGCGCACGTCGGGCGATCGTGGCCGTCCCCCTGGCGATCGCCGGTCAGATCCGGTACGAGCCGATGTTGCCGGTCGATCGCTCGCTTCTGCATCAGCGGGTGCCCAGTGGCTCGATCATCAAGATTTCCGTCGTGTACGACGAGCCGTTCTGGCGGCGCGACGGATTGTCGGGTCAGTCGGCCGCGCCGGGATCGCCGGCCACCGTCACCATCGACGGCTGCACCGACGCCGGGCGGCCCGGGGTCCTGTGCGTCATTTCCGAGGGGCCCATCGCACGGCAGATCGGTCGCCTCGATCCCGCCGAACGCAGGACGGCGATACTCCACGAATTGGTCACGCGTTTCGGCGAAAAAGCCGGTGTCCCGGTCGACTACATCGAGCAGGACTGGAGTGCCGAGCGCTATTCCGGTGGCGGGATGCTCAGTCACACGCCGACCGGTGTGCTCACCCAGTTCGGCCGTACGCTGCGCGAACCGTGCGGCCGTATCCACTGGGCCGGAACCGAGAGCTCGGCCGTCATGTGCGGTTGGGTCGACGGAGCCATTCGCTCGGGTGAACGCGCCGCGAGTGAAGTGCTGCAGCACGAACTCGCCGCGGTCTGAGGCGGGCCGATGGGCCTCGGGCCGGGCTTCCAGCGGTCCGCGGCCCACCGCAGCCTCCCCACGCCACATACCAGCAGGTCAGCGGCTCGCCGCAGGCGCGCTACCCCGTTCCTGGATAGCCTCATGGAATGGTGCAGAGCAAGGCGGGCGACGTCGATGGCTATCTGACCGAGGTTCCCGAGGAACGCAGGGCCGTGCTGGCCGAGTTGCGGCGGCTGTGCCGAAAAGAGCTGGTGGGCTTCGACGAGGTCATGGCGTACGGGATGCCCGCATACGAGCGGGACCGTGTCGCGGAGATCGCGTTTGCCAGCCAGAAGCAGTACATCTCTTTCTATCTCATGCGCAGTGACGTCCGTGCGGCGTTCGAGGAACAGCTGGCCGGGCAGGACATGGGCAAGGGCTGCCTGCGGTTCCGCAGGCCGGAGAACATCGACTTCGACCTGCTGCGAGATCTGCTCCGGGCAACCGCGGCCCGGCCCGGCACGATCTGTTGACCTGGCCTTGTCTGGGCCGCTGTGCGGCCGTTGGTCGGTCGGCTGAAGATGTTGTGTAGCAGGGTATTTCGCTGCCCGATCGGTGTGCGTATGGTCTGTGCGAGTGGCTTGCGACGCACGCTTGCGGGTGGCGGTCGAGCGTGTCGAATTCCGCTTCAACGTCTGAGCCTGCATCGGGTATGAGCCCGACCGCTGCGTGCCCTCGGGCGGATCTGCGTTGCTGAGGGGGAGTTGCTGTTTGTCGCGGAAGCGGGTCAGGAGAGCCAGTCGGAGTAGTGGGTGGGGGCGAGGTGGGCGTTTTTATCGGTGAGGACGTCGCCTTTGACTTGCGCGAACATGCCGGCGGTGGGGTCGGTGACTACGGTTCGGCTGTCGCCTTTGCGGGCCAGGGTGATTCGGCCCAGTTCATCGAGGGGGAAGATGTCGGGTCCGGCGATGTGGCGGGCGCCGTTCAGCGGGGCGCCGGTCGCGACTTCTGCTACCGCGGCGGCGACGTCCTTCGCGGCGATCGGCTGGATCGGTGTCGTGGGCAGTCGGACGGTGTCACCGTCGGTGGTCCACGACAGCACGGCGTCGATGAACTCCATGAACTGTGTGGCCCTGACGATGGAGTAGGGGATCGACCCGGCCGCCAGGATGTTCTCCTGCAGCACTTTTGCCCGGTAGTAGTCCAGGTCCTGCACCTGGTCCGCGCCGATGATCGACAGGATGACGAAATGGCCTACGCCCTGGCTGCGGGCAGCGGTCAGGAGGTTGTCCATGGAGGTCTGGAAGAACGCCGGAGAGGCCTCGTCGAAGGTCGGGGAATTGGTCAGGTTGACGACGACGTCGGCACCGGCCAGGGCTTCGTTCAATCCGCTGCCGCTGATGACATCGACACCGGTGGAATGCGAGTGCGGTATCGCCCGGTGTCCGGCGGCGTTCAGATCCTCGACGACCTGCGATCCGATCAGTCCGGTGCCGCCGATGACTGCGAGTTTCATGAGATGTCCTTCCGGGTGGTGTATCGACCTGTCTGGTTCCGTGAAACCTGTTGTGGTTCCGTCGAATACGTCTCAGCGTCGCCGCTTCCGGCTGCTAGGTGGTGCGGTAGAAGTCGGCCGCGGTGACGGTGACGGGCACCCCGAGTTCGGCGGCTACCGCAGTGATCGCGGTATCGCCGACGCTGAGGTCGGCGCGGCCGTCGGTGGTGAAATACGGTGCGATGAAAGTCTTGTACTGGGCTCGGACTTCGTCCGCGGTGTGTCGGCCGAGGAAGGTTCGCAGATGGCGCACCGTGGTATCGGTGTCGTCGTGGATCACCTGCAGCGCACGCCGGTGGGCTCGTACGACGGCCTGGACCGCGGGAGCGCCGGGACTGAGATAGGTCGGATCGACGGCTACACCGACGGTGTGGATCTGGAAGAGGTCGCCGACCCAGGCCACTACCTGCCAGCCCTCCACTGCGGCAACCGCTTCGGGTGCCATGGTGCTGCCGACGACGGCGGCATCGATCGTGCTGTCGTGCAGCATGCGCAGGTCCATCCCATAGTCGCCGGGCGCGCGGACGATCGAGTGGATGTCGTGGTCCGGGTCCAGACCGACCCGGCGTAACGCGATCCTCGCAAAGCATCCGGGCGCGGTGCGGGGCGCGTGTACCGCCACCCGTTTGCCGGACAGGCCGGCCGGCGAGGTCATGCCGGAGCGGGCCAGGAACCAGAACAGTGGCCGGTGGGTGTTGACAGTCAGCGCGACCCAGGGAATTCCGTTGGTCAACCGGGACAGCAGGGCCCGGCCGAGCCCGATGGTGGCGCACCGGCGCAGTCGTTCCTCATCCCAGGTGCAGCCGTCGCGCAGGGCGACGTGAACGCCCTCGTCAGCGTAAAAGTCCTGTTGGTCGGCGATATAGGCAACCAGTTCCTCGTGAAATCCCCGACCGACGTAGGCGAGATCGATCGTGTCCATGAGCGTTCTTCCCTCGTCAGTACATGGCCATGCCGCCGTTCACCGCGGCGGTAGTGCCGGTCATGAAGGAGTTGTCCTCGCTGGCGTAGAACGCGACCGCCTGGGCGACGTCCGTGGTCAGGGCCAGGCGGCCCAGCGGCGTCGCGGCCACCTGCCGCCGTTTGATCTCGTCGTCGAGCACACCCGCGATGCGGGTGTCCTCCACCGGGCCGGGCTCCACCACATTGACCGTGATGGCCCACGGCCCGAGTTCCTGGGCGAGGTAACGAGCGAACTGCGCGAGTGCGGCTTTGGCAGTCCCCAGCGCGATCATGCCCGCTCGGGGCCGGCGGCTGAGCCCGGTGCCGATATAGATGATGCGCCCCCAGCCGTGGGCGGTCATCGTCGGCAGGACGGCCTTGGTAACGGTGAACGCCGCACGCATTTCGTCATCGAGCTTGCCGCCCAGTTCTTCCCATGTCATGTCCTGGAACGACTTGATCGCATACGGGGTGAGCGCATTGTGCACGAGCACGTCGACGCCACCCCACTGCTTCTGCACCTGTTCGATCAAATTCTCGACCGCGGCGGACTCACGGACATCGGCCCGCACAGCCAGCGCGTGGCCGCCTGCCTCCCCGATTCCGGCCACGACCTCCCCGGCCGCTGCCTCGCTGTGCAGGTAATTGACCACCACTCGCATTCCGCGCGCCGCCAGCAGACGCGCGGTGGCCGCGCCGATTCCGCTGCTGGCCCCTGTCACCAATGCCACTCGCCCCGTACCTGTGATCATGGTGCGACCTCCGTGTGATCCGCTCCGTTGAGCACGATGTTGCTCCAGCTTGCCGCGGGTAGATCACCGGGCTGCGTTCCACGGTCGTGAACGGTCGATCCAGCTTCGGAATCCACTCGGCTCGGATCCGACTGAGCCCACTGTGCATCGGTCGCAGTTGAAGGGTTGTGCGACAGTGATTTCGGAGACGGCGAGACGTAGCCGCGTCCGCGCGAGCGGCCCACCGCGCGGTGCGCGGTTGGGCCGCAACCGAGCTCTGCGCGTCAGATGCAGATGTTGAAGATGAAGAAGCCCAGCGGGACGCCGAAGCAGAACGTGACCGAGCCGACGGTGTCGGTGACGGGCACGGGTGTGGGCGGAGCGGCAGATGCGGTGGGAGCGGCCAGGCCGGCGAGTGACATGGCGATGCCGGTCGCGGCGATTATCGAGGCAATCTTGGTCTTCATTTCTGACTTCCGTTCCTTGGATGAGCGATGGTGGTTCAGACCCCGACCCGGAACAGCTGTCTAATCGATCTTCCGCCGATGATCTCCCGGCGACAACCCCCCGGCCTACACTGCTAAACGCCAGTTCGGCTTGTGTTTGTGGAGGTTCGGTGACAGATGGTGAGGTTCGGCGGCGGCCGGGCGGCAGATCCGCCCGGGTGCGGGAGGCCGTGCTCGAGGCGGCATTGAATGTGCTGGCGGACAAGGGGGTTGGCGAGTTCGCGGTGTCGGATGTGGTCGCGTCGTCGGGGGTGCACGAGACGACGATCTATCGGCGTTGGGGCAGCCGGGACGAGCTGATCATCGACACCCTGCTCGGCTACAGCGAGCAACGGATACCGGTGCCCGATACCGGCGGGATCCGGACCGACCTCTACGCACTGCTCGACTCCGTCGCGGCCTACCTCGGCACGCCGCACGGTCGCGCGCTCAACCAGGCGCTGTCGTTCGGCGGTGGCGAACCGCGGTGGGCGCGCGTGCGGGAGGCGTTCTGGACCACACAGCTCGAACTGACCCGGCCGATCGTCGAGCGCGGTGTCGACCGCGGCGAGCTGCCCGCCGGGACCGACCCGCGGCTGCTGCTCGAAACCTTGATCGCGCCACTGCAATTCCGCACGCTGGTCACCCGGGAACCGATCGACCCGCAGCTGTGCGTCCGCCTCGTCGACCTGCTGCTCGACGGCGCGATCGCCGGTCCGCGGCCGTGATCACCGCATCGGCGACGATCCGGCCGCGACCGAACCCGCCGCGATCATCCAATTACTGAACTCCGTGGCCAGGTGCCACTGGTGTTCGCGAATCAGCCGGGTGGGGAACACCCCCCGGGAACTGCACGGTCAGCAGGGCCTCCATCCCGCCGTCCCGATCCCGGAATTGATGGCGCACCCCACCGATGAATGTCGTGAGCGCCGCCCGCTGCCGGTCGAGCGTCGCGTGCCGCAGGTCGGTGGCGGTGTGCGCGGGCGTGAGTTCGGCGAATGCCCGCGGCCCGAGCCGGGTCTCGAATTTCGCGAGCACCGCGCGGGCGCGGCGTGACTCCCATGCCAGCACCCGGTCGCGGGACGCCCTTTCGCCGCCGATGACCACTCGGATCTCGAGGGGATCCGCCGTGCTCCGCTGTTCCTTCGCGCCCGCCATGGCGCCTCCCTAAAGCTAGTTGAACTAGCGTTAAGCATCGGCGGGAAGCCTGCTGAAAGCAAGAGGTACGCGCGTTTGTGGCCGCGACCCGCCTTCCGGCGATCTTGGAACCCCTCCGGTGGCGCCGAAGCGGTTGTGTGGCAAGGTGTTCGGGTGGTCGAATCGCTCAGCGAGCGGGATATGGAAAATCTGCTGACGGCTGTCGGCATTGCGCGGCGGTCGCGTGAGCACGGCAATCATCCATTCGGGGCGGTGCTGGCCGAGCCCGGGGGAAGGGTGTTGCTGGAGGCGGAGAACACGGTGATCACCGCGCGTGACGCGACGGGACATGCGGAAACGAATCTGGTGCGGCTGGCGAGCGCCGCCTATGACGCCGAGTTTCTGCGTGGCTGCACGCTTTACACCAGTACCGAACCCTGCGCAATGTGCGCGGGGGCGATCTACTGGGGAAATATCGGGCGGGTGGTTTATGCACTCGGCGAGGACCAGCTCTTGGCCCTGACCGGTGCGGATCCCGAGAACCCGACCATGGCGCTGCCCTGCCGTGCGGTATTCGCCGCCGGTCAGCGCGCACTGCCGGTCATCGGCCCGATCGAGCTCGCGGAGGCAAGGGCGGTACACGACGGTTTCTGGCGGGGAAGACCGGCGTAGTAATACCTTCCACCGCATAGGTATTCGCATTTCCGGCAGCCCGAAAGAGGGTCGCCGGCAGGTAGCGGACGGCCGTGCCGGAAAGGCTGTAAGACACCTGTGAAATAACCCGCGCGACGCGCGGTAGAGCGCATGAAATTTACATGCCGCCTGCGGCGCGGTGCGCTGGTGTTCCGCTATCGTTCATCCCACTATCCGATGCTGCTACTGGCGCGCCAGGGCTGGTTCGTCGATTCCGGAGTGTGTGGCCGGGGCGGCCATTGCCTGACGCGAGCCCCCGACCCCTTCCGAAAGATCGAGGGAACGTGCCCGTACCCGTAACTCTGACCGGCCGTCTGGTACGGCTGGAACCCCTTGCGCCGCAGCATGCTTCGGGGCTCGCGGAGGCTGCTGCGGGGAATCGTGATGATTACGCTTTCACGCCTGTCCCACACGGTGTGGACGAGGCGCTGGAATACGTCGCCCAGGCGCTCTCCGGGCATGCCTCGGGCGCCTCGCTGGCCTTCGCCATCATCGCCGTTGCCAGTGGACGGGTGCTGGGCTCGACCCGGTTCACCCGTTTCGACTACTGGCAGGGCCCGGTGGTGTGGCCGCTGGTGCACGGCATGCCGACCGGAGATCCCCTGCTCGCAGTGCCCGACGCCGCCGAGATCGGGAACTCCTGGCTGTCTCCGCAGGCGCGCGGCGCCGGCATCAATCTGGAGTCCAAGCTGCTGTTGCTGCAGCACGCCTTCGACGTGTGGCGGGTGCGGCGGATCGCCATGCGGGCCGATGTCCGAAATCTGCGGTCCCGCATGGCGATCGAGCGCCTCGGCGCCACCAGCGACGGGGTGCGCCGGGCGCACTCGCGCGGGCTGGACGGCGAGGTGCGCAGCACCGCCTTCTACTCCATCCTGGACGAGGAGTGGCCGACTGTCCGGGCCACCATCGAGGACCAGCTGGCTGCACTGTCGGCTCGGCAGGGCAACCGCAGTCGTCTGGTGGGCGCGTAAACCGCACCGCACGGCAACCAGGTGACCGATCGGATCGACCGTCAGACCGGTCGGTCTGGTCGGTGCCCGGAGACTATAATTCCGGGTGTTGCACCGGTCGGGCGTCGAGGAGAGATCTGTCCGAGTCTGGTAACTCGGCGAGCCGGCACGATTCGGATGACGAAGCCAGCAACCCCTCCCGCTTAAGGAGTGGCGCATGACCAACCCCATGCGCACCAAGGTCTGCCTCTGCGACAGTCTGTCCGGATCCCCGGTGCTCAGCCTCTTCCTCGTCCCCGAACCCCGTGTGCCCGGCGCCAGCATCCTGCACGTGCTGGAGCAGACCCCGTTGTCCGCGAGGTCGATTCCGCGTCCCAACCCGCATCTCATCGAGTGGCTGCAGGAGCACGGCTCGCCCGCCATCCGCACCCGCTTCCTCGCCTTCGCGGCCGGGCAGCACGACCCGCACGATGTGCACGCGGTGCTGCACGATCACTTCATCGTCGACCCCGGCCCCATCGGGCTGGACATGGACGATCCGGACGAGATGACCCGGCTCGCACTGCTCCCCGAGCACTGGCTCGGCCCGCGGCGCATCGACGACTTCCACGACCTGGCCGTGCGCAGCACCATGCTCGCGGTCTATCGGCACTTCGGTGTGGACCGGCGCATACCGCTCATGTATCACGGCTATGCCGAACCCGAGGACGGCTGGTTCGAGGTCCCCGCCGCCGAGGCCTGACCGGGCTAGTCGAACGGCACCACCGTCAGCAGCCACCAGGGCCGCTGCGGCGATTGGAACTCGAAGGTCTGCACGTACATCCGGCGTTCCCGGCGGGTCACCGGATCGTTCATCAGCACCGTGCGCTCGCGCGGCTCCGGGGGGACGACGTGGCTGTGCCACAAGCGATCCCAGTCGGGGGAGCGGCGCGCCAGATTGACGATCTCCTCGACCCGGTCCGGCCGCAGGTCGGGGGCGGCGGACCGGAATGCCGACACCATGACCTGTGCCTCGGCCTCCCAGTCGCCCAGCCGATAGCGGGCCATGGGTTCCAGCAGGATCGCCGTCATCAGATTCGCGCCCGGACCGGTGCCCGGAAACAGGCTCCGGAAGGGTTCGTTCGCGGCCACCACGTCGTAGCCGCCGTCGTGCAGGCAGGCCGGATGCGGAAGGCTGTGCAGGACCGCGAGATCGGCGGCCGGCGGCGGGGAGGGGTCGAACACCCTAGGCATTGTGCGGGACAACTCTTCGGAGCGTCTTCGTATCGAGTTAAGCCCCGTCACAAGACTGGGTACTGTCGCAGAATTTCTGTCATATTGAGAGGATCCTGTTTGGTTTTATTCGAAGTGGGTACGGGGGTCGCACAGCGACATGGCGCTCATACGTATCGGGGTGCTGGGCCCACTGCACATCAGCATCGACGGTCAGCGCGTGCCTCCGGGCGCGCCCATGCAGTGCGCGGTGCTGGGACGACTGGTCGCCGCAGGTGGCCGGGTGGTGCCCACCGAACGGCTCATCGACGACCTCTGGCACGGTGACCCGCCCGCCAAAGCCGTTGCCGCGCTGCAGGTGTACATCCACAACCTGCGCCGGGTCTTCGAGCCGGACCGGCCGCGCCGGGCGCACTCGCGTGTCATCGTGTCCGAATCACACGGCTACGCGCTCAATCTCGAGCCGTCCCAAGTGGATTCCTGGCACTTCGAACAACTGCTGCACGGGCACGAGGCCGCCATGCGCGACCCCGCCGGGCGATCCGACCCGCTGGAGCAGGTGCGGGTGCTGGACGCCGCCCTGGCGTGCTGGCACGGCGGCGCCTTCGAATCCTTCCCCGGAATGCCCTGGGCGGCACAGGAAGCCGCCCGCCTACAGGCCCTGCGGCTGACCGCCGCCGAACTGCGAGCCCAGGCTGCGCTGGAACTGAACCGGCCCGCCGAGGTGGTGCTGGCGCTGCGGCCGATCCTGGAGGAGCATCCCGGACGCGAGGAATGCGCGCGGCTGCTGGCCGTCGCCCAGTACCGACTGGGACAGTCGCTGGACGCACTCGCCACGGTGCGCCGCAGCCGCGAATTCCTCACCCTGGAATTCGGGGTGGATCCCGGTCCGGGACTGCGGGATCTGGAGACCGCCATCCTCACCCACTCGGTGGACACCGAGACGGTCACCCCGCCCGCACCCGTGCGGCCCGCCGAACCCGAACCGCTGCCCGATCCGGAACCCTTGCCGGACACCGGATATGCCGCGCAGCGTGCCGCCGTGCTGGCCGCCGCCGACGCCGCGTCCGCCGGGCACGTGCGGCTGGTCTGGCTCTCCGGTGAGGCCGGCGCCGGGAAGACCACCCTCGCCACCGCCCTCACCACACACCTGGGCGACCGCGGCTGGACCACCGTGTTCGGCCGCTGCCCCGAGGTCGAGTCCGCGCCGCCCGCCTGGGCCTGGGCCGAGGTACTCACCGGCCTCGACGCCGCCGACCCCGAAACCTTCACCGCCGCCGATGCTTTCACCCTGGCCCGGCGCGTGGTCCGCTCCTGCCGCGAACGCTCGGCCGGGAGACCGATCGCCATCGTGCTCGAGGACGTGCACGGCGCCGACACCGCCACCCTGCAGGTGCTGCGGCAGGTGGTGAACTGGCTGCGCGACCGCCCGATCCTCATCGTCGCCACCCTGCGCGGCACCGAGGCGGGCCTGGGCGTCCGCGACACCGCCGCCGCCCTGGCCCTGTTCACCGCCGACCGCCTCGAACTCGACGGCCTCGACATGGCGGGCACCCGTCGCGCCGCGTCCGACGCCGGGCTCGCCGCCCCCGACGACCGCACCGTGGAACTGCTACGCCGGCGCACCGGCGGCAACCCGCTGTTCGTGCGCGAACTCGCCAAACTCGTTGCCACCCAGGGCACCACCGACGGCCTGCCCGACAGCGTGCGCGACCTGCTGGGCCGGCGCATCGGCCAGCTCCCCGCCGACGTCGTGGACCTGCTGCGCCACCTCTCGGTCTGGGGCGAGGACAGCGACATCACCGCCCTCGCCGCCTCCGCTGACCGCCCCGCCGACACCGTCATCGACCTGATCGCCACCGCCGAATCCGCGCGCTTGCTGCGCACCGACCGGGCCGGCCGCGTCACCTTCGACCACGCCCTGGTCCGCGAAACCGTCTACTACGACCTCCCCACCCTGCGCCGCACCCGAATGCACTGGGCCGCCTTCGAATACCTGCGCAGCGACCCGGAACCGGGCCCGGCAGCGCCGGGCTCGACCCGCGCGGCGGTCGCGCCCGGCCAGGACGAGGGCCGATCCGACATTCAGGGCGGGACGGAAGACCTTCCGGGCATGGGGAATCGAGTGCTCAGCGCGCTGTGGGGAGCCGATCACCTGGTCGCGGCGCTCCTCGGGTCGCCACTGCCCAGGGTCGCGCGTCGCACCGACCGGACGCTCGCGGCCCTCCGCGGGGCCGACGAGGTGGCCACGGACTCGCCGATCGGGCAGATCGAACCGGGCGCCGTGGGGATCGTCGGGCCCGGCACGGCCGTCCCTACCGACCCCGGGCGAATCCCCGAGTTCGCCAATGCCGGAACGAGTTCCGCACACGATGCGGTATATGTACCGCCCGGGCGGGACATCGACGCGCTGGCACACCACGCGGCGCTGGGGGCGGATGCCGAAACCGCCACCGTGGCTCTGCCATACGTGCGCGCAGCGGCGCGGCGGTGTGTGGAGCGGCGGATGCGCGCCGATGCCGTGCGGCGGTGGCGATCGGTACTCGCGCTGCACGATCTGGCCGGGCACACCGGCGCGGGAGCCGCGCGCGCGGATCGGCGCGCGGTGCTCGAGGCGCGCTGCGAGCTGGTGGTGGCGCTGGCCTACGACGGGCAGCACATCGCCGCGCGGGCGGCGCGCGAGCAGGCGCTCGATCTGGCCGAATCATTCGGCGGCACAGCGTCATCGCCGGGCGGGACGGAGTTGCTCGCGCACGCCGTCACCTGCTGGCCGACGCCGCTCATCTGGTCGGTGCACGACTGGCACACCCCGGACCCGCGCATCCGCGAACCGCTGCGCCTGGCCTGCGCCGATACCGGGCTGCCGGTGCGCACGCGAATTCTGTTGCATGTCACCGCCGTTTTCGATCGCGCCGTCGAGGAACCCTCGGCGGCCCGCATTCTGGCCGGTTCGGCCATGGCCCTGGCCGAACCGCTCGACGACCCGGATCTGCTGTGCACGGTGCTCAATGCGCAGGCGTTCGCGGCCTTCGCGGCGGGCGGCTTTCTGCGCGCCCACGACCTCGAACGGTATGCGACCCGGCTGCTCGAGGTGTCCACCGCGGCCGAACTCACCGAATTCCGCGCGCTCGCACACTATCTGCTGTTCCGCGCCACCCTGGCCGACGCCGATCTGGTGGCCGCCGCCGAACACGCCGGACGGGCCGGCGAATACGCCACCGACGGACAGCTGCGGCACCTGCTGGACGCCATCGCGCCCTTCGGCATGGTGCTGGAACTGTTGCGCGGCAATACCGATGAGGTGCTGCGTCTGCTCGGCGAGGGCTCCGGCGAACTGGACGACCTGGTGGCACACTCCGGCGAGGGCGCGGCCGAACCGACCCGCGACGGCAATGCGCTGCACGTCGGCATCGCCGTCTCCATCGGCTGGCTGCGCAACGACATGTCCGTCTACCTGAACGATCTGCGCGAGCGCACCGCCCTCAAACCGGAGCTGTTCATGCACGGTTACGCACTGGCCCTGGTGCATTCGGGCCGCCCGGAGGAGGCCCGTCGCGTGCTGGCCGCCGCACCTCCACTGGCCCCGCAGTTCTGGTCCACCTTCTCCGGAGTGAAGGCCCGCCTCGCCATCGCCCTCGAGGATCCGGCCATGGCGCTGGGCGTCTACCAGCAGCTGCTGCCGTACTCGGGCACCGTCTGCGGTCTGGAGACCGGCGCCTCGGTGCTCGGGCCCATGGATTGCATCCTCGCCGAGCTGGCCACCTACCTCGGTGACCACGAGCGGGCCGCCGGTCACCGTGCCGCCGCCGAGGAATTGCAGGACAGACTGCAATCCGAGCTGGCCGAACTCGCACCCCAGGGCGTCGGGCTCATGCAGGCCGGCCGCCTCGGACCGATGGGCCGCAGCCGGCTGGTCCACCGACCCTGAGGGAACTCCGCGGCCGGATGGAACGTCCTTACTGGTAAGGCCGACGGCCGGCCGGAACGGGGGAGGACCGAATGACAGTCGAGCTCGAGCGCCCGCAGCGCAGACGGCGGCGCTGGCTGGTGGTGAGCACCGTTGCGCTGGTGGTGATTTCGGCGCTGAGTGCCGGGGGAGTGCTCGGCGTGCGGTGGTGGCAGCACCACCGGCACGAGGAGCCCTACGGCCCGCGGGAGCTGGACGGGCGTCTGCTGCACGACTTTCCGCAGGTCGATTCCGCCGGGTTGAGTTCCGGGCAGGCCCAGGTGGTCGATGTTCTGCGACAGCAATTCGACGAACAGAGCGGTAGGGACAAATACTCCGAGGGCATTGCCGAACCCTGGTGCGCCGACTTCGTCAGCTGGGTGATGCGCGCGGCCGGACAACCGTTGAGCAATCCGAATTCCGGATCCTGGCGGATTCCCGGCGTATACACCCTGGAGGAGTACTACCGGGGACAGCACCGTTTCGAGCAGGCGAACAACGGATATCTACCGCGGGTCGGCGATGTGGTGATGTACTCGGATTCCAGTGTGTTCCATCAGCACACGAATATCGTTATCGCGGCGGATTCGGATACCATCACCACGGTGGGCGGCAATGAGGCCGGTGAATCCGGCGGTGTCGCCATCCACAAATTCCGCCCGTCCGGCACATCAGGGCTGGTCGGCTTCGGGCGATTGGGAACACGCTGATTCCACATTCTGGAAACACGCGGGGCGGGGTGTACTACTGAGCGCATCTTCCGCTTACGATGGGTTTCGGCGGCGCCCGGCAGCGTCGTCGATTGATCCCTGTCCTGCTGCCCCCTCATCGGCAGGACAGGGGTCCCCGCCCGACGAAAGTAGCTGATGACGTCGTCCGACCAACCGACCTGGATCGATTACGCCGAATTCGGCGAACGTTTCGTGGCGGCGGCGGTGACGGAAACCCGGATCGAATCGGCGGTCTCCAGCGTGGCCGGGCGCGGAATCACCATCGGCCCCTTCGGAATCGGGCCCGCCGGGCTCGCCCGGTTCGTGGCCAAGGGCAGCATCGGCAAACCCACCGTCATCCGGCGCGGGCCGCACGTGCACTTCGACGTCATGCTCCCGGTGAAACTGCGGGTCGACGTCACCCTCGGCGGCCAGCGGCTGCGGCTGGAGGCGGTGGTGGAGATCGACCTCAGCATGCACGCCCGCACCGCCGATCCGCTGCTCATCGTCATCGACATTCCCCCGGTCACCGGGCGCGACGTCAGCTTCGTCATGCGCGCGCAGGCCATCGGCACCGCCTGGGAACTGCTGCTGGACCCCATCGCCAAACTGGTGCAGCGCGAGGTCGCCAATCGCATCAATGGCATTCTGGCGGACCCGGATTCGCAGCGCGGCCGCACCTTCGACGTACAGGCCATCATGGACGGCACCCGCTCGGCCTATCGCGGGCGACCGACCCACGAGTGGATCGGCTACGACGAATTCGGCCGCCGGTTCTTCGCGCGCATCGTGACCGCGGAACGGGTCAGGCAGGTGGTGGAATCGATGGCGGGCAAGCCCATCGAGGTAGGCCCGCTGCGCACCGGCCCGGGCAACAAGGCCGAGGTCTGTGTGCAGGGCAGTGTGCGACTACCCAGGGTCGCCGCCGCCGGTCCGGTCACCGTCACGCCCGTGCCCGAGCCGCGGATCGCCGAATTGCCGCATGCCGCGGCCGAATCGGCGGCGGCCGCGGCGACCGAGGCACACGCGAACTCCCACGATCCCGCGCTGGTGCGCTTCGACCTCACCATTCCGGTGAGCCTGGACATCTCCGTGGACGTGCTCAAGACCAACCGCTATCGGGCCGAGGTACAGGTGCCGGTGGCCCTCACCGCGCGTGCTGCCGAGCCGTTGCTGATCGTCATCGACGCGGTGCCGCCGCGCGCCCGCGACATCGATCTGGAGATGACCGCCGAGGGCTGGCGAGCGGCCGCGCTGGGCAAGCTGGCCGGCATGCGCAAGCAGATCGCTGCCCAGGTCGCGAGGGTCGTGCGCGCCGAGGTGGCCGACGTGTCGCGCCGGACCATCGATGTGGGCGCCCGGCTGGACTCGACGCGCGTCTGAGGTTCCCGGCTGCGGCGATTCGATAGCTGTTGGTTCGCCATCGGCCGGTCGTTGCCCGGTTTCGCCCCGATGTGACATATGGTGCCGATGTGCTCGATGAGCCTGGCGATTCCAATGTGAATATGGTGAAATGAGGGCACGTTCAGGGCTCCCGGCGCACGGATGATCTTGTTTTCATCGGGGAAGGTGCGCCGGGCACGCCGCAAGTAGTTCCAACCGGTCACCGGTGAGACGCCGTCTCCCAATCGTCACGACTGGAATGTTCGACCAGCGAGTGTGTGCGAAGGAGCCCGTGATGCGTCCTGCCCATGTCAATCGACGGAACTTCCTCTCCGGGGCCACGGCTCTCGCCGCCGGAATCACCGCCGGACTGACCCTCCCACCCGCCACCGCGGCAGCCAAGCAACAGCTCGGCACCCTCCTCGACTACGCCGGCGGCGTCCCCTCCGCCCAATCGATCAGCGACGACGGCCATATCGGCGTCATCCGCTACGTCTCCGACCGGCGGCCCGGCGCCGAATGGATGGCGGGTAAACCGCTGCTCGCCCACGAGGTCGACGCCCTGCGCGCCGCGGGTCTGTCGGTGGTCTCCTGCTACCAGTTCGGCAAGGGCCCGACCGCCGACTGGCGAGGAGGTTACGCGGCCGGATTACAGCACGCCGCACGGGGATTGATCCTGCACAAGGCCGCGGGCGGGCCCGACACCGCGCCCATCTACGCCTCCATCGACGACAACCCCGGCGACGACGATTTCGAGCAGTTCATCGAGCCGTACCTGCGCGGCTGGGAAACCGTCATCGGGCACGGCCGCACCGGCGTCTACGCGAACTCGCCGACCATCGACAACATTCGGGACGCGGGCCTGTGCTCCTTCTTCTGGCAACACAATTGGGGCACCCCGAAGGGCTACGTCCACCCCGCCGCCACCCTGCATCAGTTCGAGATCGACAAGCGCGAGGTCGACGGCGTCTCCGTGGACGTCAATGCCGTACTCGCCCCGCAGTACGGCCAATGGTGGTAAACCCGACTCTGCTGAAGGAAACCCGTTAGGTCTGGCAGTGGCAGGTCGGGTCGGTCGCCAGGTCCGGCTCCTCGGGGACGACCCGGAGCATGAGGTGGGGATCGGTGTGTTCGTCCTCGCCGCTGCCGTCGGCGAAGACCTCACCGTTCCCGTTCCAGGAGAACAGCGACCAGCGGGACAGCGCCGAGAAGGCGGAGCCGAGGCTGCCGAAGGAAGCCGAGGAGATGAGAGAGCCGAACGAGCCCACCGACCCGATCGACAGCACCGAGCCCACGCTGCCGATGGACAGGATCGAATAGGCCGAGCCGATCGACAGGATCGATCCCTCGGAACGAATCGAGAGGATCGACCGGCGCGAATGCAGTCCCCGTACGGGGTTGGTCACAGCGGCCATAGATGTCGGTCTACCACAGGAAACCGGCCGTGCAAACGATTTCGCCCCCGTCCCTTCCGCGTAGTTACGGAGGAGAACAGGGGCGAAATTCTTGGCTACCTCGGGGTGTCGGCTAGGCGACGGTGAAGAATCCGATGGTCGGGAGGAACGAGCAGGTGATCGGCTGCGACTCCGGATCGGCCTGAGTCGTGAGTGAACCCGAGACGATGGCGACTACGCGACCGGAACCGGTGTTGGCGATGGCCGACAGGGTGGCCGGGCCGTCCGGGTTGATGTGCGCGTCATTGGTCAGGTTCTGGGTGCCGGTGGCGCGCGTGTCGAGGTTCAGCCACTGCACCGTCATCGGGGTGGGCTGCACATCGGTGGGCTGCTTGGTGCCCAGCGCGGTGAACACGAAACCGGCCTGGCCCTGCGCCGGTCCGGGCGGGGGCAGCTGCGCCGGACCGCCGACGGCCAGCGCGGTGCCCACCGAGTCGGCGGAGGGGGAGATGCAGCCCTTGCCGATGGTCGGCCACAGGAACTGCGAGATGACCGGGCCATCCTTCGGGATGTCCGGGCCGCCACCGCCACTGCCGTCGAGGAACGTGATGACGGCGAGCAGCGTGGTCTTCACCTGCGGCGGCAGGTTGCTGCTCTCCAGCAGCTGCTTGGCCTGGGCGAGAATGGCGTTCTTGGGGCCCGCGTCCGCGATATCGGCGGGACCGGTGGCCGCGCCGATGATGGCGGGGATCAGCGAGGCCAGCGCGTCGACCGGAACCCCTTCGGGGATCATCGGAATCGACGCGCTCTTGGGTGCCGGCGCGGGGTTCGCGTAGGCCGTCGGCACGGCGACGGTGGCGCAGGCCGCCAGGGCCAATGCGGACATTGCGAACCGCGATCCTCGGGTGCGAAGCACTGGTGTAGCCGTCCTTACCTTCAGGGACATCTAGCAGCGATGGAGCCATCGCTCCGCGCCACTCTAGGGACCGGGCTGCCGTGTTGTACAGCCGCGGTGTGATCTTGGCGAACTCGATCAGCTGACGCTATCGAACGGGCGACCAGAGTGCGTGTTACAGATGGGGTCGGTGATGCAAATGTTACAGCGGAGGGTCCGCGCTGCACGGAACATTCTGCTGGGCGACTACGCTTGCCGGGGCCACCGCAACGCCGTATTCGTGAGGCCCGCAAGCCGCATTCGCCAGCCGTGCACTCGGCCGGTGACCCGCCCGAGCTGAAAGACAGTGCCGTGAATCGACACTTCCACATGGCCGCCGCGGCACTGGGTATTTCGGTGCTGGCCCGTCTCGTGTGGGTCCTGTTCCTGCCCAATGGCATGAACTTCGTGGACCTGCACGTCTATGTGGACGGCTCCGCGAATCTGTTCGGCGGGAATCTCTACGACTACACCGATTCCAGTAAGACGCCGGACTTTCCGCTGCCGTTCACCTATCCGCCGTTCGCGGCGCTGGTGTTCTATCCGCTGCATTTCCTGCCCTTCGGGGCGGTGGCCATCGGGTGGCTGCTCGCCACGGTGGCGGCGCTGTTCGGCGTGGTGTGGTTGGCGCTGGAGATGATGGTCGGCCGCGAGGCCATGCGTGAACGGTCCTGGTGCACCGCCGCGGTGGCGTGGACGGCGATCGGCATGTGGCTGGAGCCGGTGCGCTCGACCTTCGACTACGGCCAGGTCAATGTGTTCCTGGTGCTGCTCGCCATGATCGCGGTCCGCAGCGCGCGCTGGTGGGTGTCGGGCACGCTGGTCGGCGTGGCCGCCGGTATCAAGTTGACCCCGGCCGTCACCGGGCTGTATTTCGCGGCCCGCAAACGCTGGTTCACGGCGATCTGGTCGGCGGTGGTCTTCTTCGGGACCATTCTGCTGACCTATCTGTTCGCCCCCGGTGAGACCAACAAGTACTTCCGCGAATTGCTCGGCGACGCGCATCGCATCGGGCCGGTCGGATCGGCGACCAATCAGTCGCTGCGCGGTGCGCTCAGTCGGCTGCTCGGCCACGACGTGGTGTCCGGCCCGGTGTGGATCGCGGCCGCGCTGGTGACGGCCGTGCTCGCGTTCTTCGCTTGGCGCGCACTGGATTCCGGCGATCGGCTGGGCACGCTGATCATCGTGCAACTGTTCGGGTTGATGGTGTCGCCGATCTCCTGGTCGCACCACTGGATCTGGCTCCTGCCGGTGATCCTGTGGCTGTGCTACGGCCCGTTGCGGCAGGCGGCGGGCGCCCGGGTGCTGGCCGGTTACTGGCTGGTGGTGACGCTGATCGGCGTGCCCTGGGTGCTGGGCTTCTTCCAGGATTCGATCTGGACCATCTCGCGTCCGGGCATCCTGTCCTGGCTGGGCGCGGTGGACGTGCTCGGCGTGCTGGCGCTCTATGCGTGGATCATCCGGGCGGGCCGGCTCAGCCCCGGGCATCCGGTCGATCGATCTCGTGCGCAAGAGCTGTCCGACCGGTGAGGTGAGATTTTCAGCGCGAGATCCGCGTCCCGAATATCTCGTGTGCCTCGAATGTCGGTGGTGCCCTTAATATTTGGGGTGCGCGGGATAATCGTTGGTCCGGCTACGCTCATCGAGCGCCGAAAAGGCCTGCTCGCCAGCCGTGAATTCCGGTCGGTGATCCACCCGACCGAAAGTCCGTGCCGTGAATCGACGTTTCCGCCTGGCTGCCGCCGCCCTCGGCATATCGGTGCTGGTCCGCCTGCTGTGGGCGCTGTTCTGGCCCAGCAATCTGATCCTCGTGGACCTGCACGTCTATGTCGAAGGAGCCGCGAATCTGTTCCGCGGGAACCTCTACGACTGGACCGATTCCAGTCGGTCACCACAATTTCCGCTGCCGTTCACATATCCACCGTTCGCGGCGCTCGTCCTGTATCCGTTGCATTTCCTGCCCTTCGGAGTGGTGGCCGTCGGCTGGCTGCTGGCCACGGCGGCGGCGCTGTTCGGCATCGTGTGGATCTCGCTGGAGATGATCGTGGGCCGGGAGGCCATGCACGAGCAGTCCTGGCGCACCACCGCGGTGGCGTGGACCGCGGGCGGCATGTGGCTGGAACCGGTGCGGTCCACCCTCGACTACGGCCAGGTCAATGTGTTCCTGGTGCTGCTCGCCATGGTCGCGGCCCGCAGTGCCCGGTGGTGGGTGTCGGGTGCGCTGGTCGGCCTGGGTGCCGGGGTCAAGCTGACCCCGGCGGTGACCGGACTGTATTTCGTGGCCCGCCGGCAGTGGCTCGCGGTGATCTGGTCGGCGGTGGCCTTCGCCGGGACCATCGGTCTGACCTACCTGCTCACGCCGGGGGAGACCAGGAGGTACTTCGGGGAACTGGTCGGCGACCCGCGTCGCATCGGGCCGGTCGGTTCGGTGATCAATCAGTCGCTGCGCGGGGCGCTCAGCCGCCTGGCCGGCCACGACATCGGGTCCGGGCTGCTGTGGAAGACATCCGTGCTGGTGACGGCCGTGCTCGCGTTCTTCGCCTGGCGCGCACTGCGTTCCGACGACCGGCTGGGCACGCTGATCATCGTGCAGCTGTTCGGTTTGATGGCGTCGCCGATCTCCTGGTCACACCACTGGGTCTGCCTGGTCCCGCTGATTCTGTGGCTGCTCCACGGTCCGCTGCGCGAAGCCGCCGGTGCGCGCCTCATGGCCGCATACTGGCTGTTCACAACAGTGATCGGGGTGCCCTGGATGCTGGGAACCCTGCAGAAGTCGATGTGGGATATCTCGCGTCCGGGTTATCTGGCCTGGCTGGGCGCGGCGAACGCGATCGGGGTGCTGGCCCTCTATGCGTGGATGATCCGGGCCGGGCGGCTCAGCTCTGAGCGTGCAGTTGATCGATCTCGTGAGCGAGAGCCATATCGCGTGTCGTGAGACCGCCCGCGGAGTGGGTGGACAGCGTGAAAGTGACCCGCCGCCAGCGGATATCGATATCGGGATGGTGGTCGGCGGCCTCGGCCGCGGCGGCCACCCGGCGCACCAGTTCGATGCCGGCCGGGAACGAGGGGGCCTGGATGGTGCGTGTGATGCTGTTGCCCTCACGGGTCCATTCGGGCAGTTCGGTGAGGGCCTTGGCGATGTCGTCGTCGGAGAGCAGCGCAGGACTCATGACTCCGGTTTACTCCGGATTCAGGCCGCCCGCGCGAGTTTCAGGCACTTCTCGAGTTCCTTGCCGCAGCAGCCTGCGGCTTCGGCCTTCTTCATCCGCATAATCACAACAGGGCATTTCAGGCATCGCGTCTTCTTGCGGCAGCATTTCTTCTTCGGCTTCAGGCCGGATACGTGTTTGGCCTTCACCTTGCCCATGGTTGGTTAGCTTAACCTAACCTCCGCCCATTGACCATGTGACTTAGTGCGCCCGGTAGTCTGTAGCTCGCCGCATGCCCGGTGGAGTTCGCCATGTCTCGTCGTAGGCAGCCCCACGCATGAGACCCATCCGGGTCGGCAACAGACTTTTTCACCAGGAGGAATCAAACGTGTCGTCTGTCGAGTTCCGAAACGTCGCCATCGTGGCGCACGTCGACCACGGCAAGACAACACTGGTCGACGCCATGCTCCGGCAATCCGGTGCGTTCGCCGAACGTGCCGAACTCGTCGACCGAGTGATGGACTCCGGTGACCTCGAGCGCGAGAAGGGCATCACCATTCTCGCCAAGAACACCGCTGTTCACCGGCATAACGCCGACGGATCGGTCACCGTCATCAATGTCATCGACACCCCCGGCCACGCCGACTTCGGTGGTGAGGTGGAGCGCGGCCTGTCCATGGTGGACGGCGTGGTGCTGCTCGTCGACGCGTCCGAGGGTCCGCTGCCGCAGACCCGCTTCGTGCTGCGCAAGGCCCTCGCGGCCTCGCTGCCGGTGATCCTGGTGGTCAACAAGACCGACCGCCCGGACGCCCGCATCGAGGAGGTCGTCGAGGAATCCCACGACCTGCTGCTGGACCTGGCCTCCGACCTCGACGACGAGGCCTCCGAGGCCGCCGAGCTGGCCCTCGACCTGCCGGTGCTCTACGCCTCCGGCCGCGCGGGCGTGGCGTCCACCAGCCGCCCCGACAACGGCCAGGTGCCGGACGCGGAGAACCTCGACGAGCTGTTCGAGGTCCTCATGAAGTACGTTCCCGCCCCCAAGGGCGACCCGAAGGCCACCCTGCAGGCGCACGTCACCAACCTCGACGCCTCCCCGTTCCTGGGCCGAATCGGCCTGGTGCGCATCCACAACGGCACCCTGAAGAAGGGCCAGAACGTCGCGTGGATGCACGGTGACGGCGTCAAGACCGTCAAGATCACCGAGCTGCTCAAGACCATCGGCGTCGAGCGTCAGCCCGGCGAGGAGGCCGTGGCCGGTGACATCGTCGCCATCGCGGGCATTCCGGACATCATGATCGGCGACACCCTCGCCGACGTCGACAACCCGGTCGCGCTGCCACGCATCACCGTCGACGAGCCGGCCATCTCGGTGACCATCGGCACCAACACCTCGCCGCTGGTCGGCCGGGTGCAGGGCCACAAGCTGACCGCCCGCATGGTGAAGTCGCGCCTGGACCAGGAACTGGTCGGCAATGTGTCGCTGCGGGTGCTCGACATCGGCCGCCCGGACGCCTGGGAGGTGCAGGGCCGTGGTGAGCTCGCGCTGGCCATCCTGGTCGAGCAGATGCGCCGCGAGGGCTTCGAGCTGACCGTCGGCAAGCCGCAGGTGGTCACCAAGACCGTCGACGGCAAGGTGCACGAGCCCTTCGAAGAGCTGACCATCGACTGCCCGGACGAGTACCTGGGCGCCGTCACCCAGCTGCTGGCCGCCCGCAAGGGCAAGATGGTCCAGATGAGCAACCACTCGGCCGGGTGGGTGCGCATGGAGTTCATCGTCCCGTCGCGTGGCCTGATCGGGTTCCGCACCGACTTCCTCACCGAGACCCGCGGCACCGGTATCGCCAACGCCGTGTTCGACGGCTACGCGCCGTGGGCCGGTGAGATCCGCGCCCGCCACACCGGTTCGCTGGTCTCCGACCGCAATGGTTCGGTCACCCCGTTCGCCATGATCCAGCTGGCCGACCGCGGCCAGTTCTTCGTGGAGCCGGGCGCCGACACCTACGAGGGCCATGTGGTCGGCATCAACCCGCGTGCCGAGGACCTCGACATCAACGTCACCCGCGAGAAGAAGCTGACCAATATGCGGTCCGCCACCGGTGACGTGCTCGAGACCCTGGCCAAGCCGCTGCAGCTGGATCTCGAGAGCGCGATGGAGTTCTGCACCGACGACGAGTGTGTCGAGGTCACCCCGGAGATCGTGCGGGTCCGCAAGGTCACCCTGAATGCCAACGACCGCCAGCGTGAGATCTCGCGCCGCAAGGCCCGCGACAAGGCCGCCCAATAGAAGACGACCCAGATACAACCGACCCGCCCACGCCCCGACTGAGTTCGGCGCGTGGGCGAGTCGGATTACGCCCTCGGATTCGGCCACTGGGCAGCGCTGAAAGGTTCGCGGCCGCGAACCCGCCCGGAGCGAAGCGGAGGGCAAATTGGACAGAGCGGATCCAGTAAAGTGCCGAACGTGAGAACGGGGGCCCGGATGCGCGCATCGTTGCGCGCGGTGCTGTTGATGGTGGCGACCCTGTTGGCGGTCGCGACCGGATGCACGGCGAATCCGCCACCGCCCATCGAATCCACCGACAGTCCGAAGACGCAGCCGGCCAAGCCGGGGAAGAACTCCGTCGTGGTCGCGGTCGACGACATCGGGATCGGGTTCAATCCGCATCTGCGGTCGCAGCAGTCGCCGGCGACGGCGGCGGTCGCGTCGATGGTGTTGCCGAGCCCGTTCCGGCCCGGTCCGACACCGGGGGTGCCGGGCGGCACGGACTGGATACTGGATCCGGCGCTCATGGTGTCGGCGGATGTGACGGCGCAGGAGCCGTTCACCATCACCTACCAGCTCAAGAACGAGGCGTCCTGGTCCGACGGCGCGCCCATCGCGGCCGAGGACTTCAAATACCTCTGGCAGCAGATGATCACACAGCCGGGCACGGTGGATCCCGCGGGCTATCGGCTGATCTCGGATGTCAGTTCGTCGGCGGGCGGCAAGACGGTGACGGTCACCATGACGCAGCCGTATCCCGCCTGGCGGCAGCTGTTCTCGGATCTGCTGCCCCAGCATCTGGTCAAGGACTCGGGTTTCGAGCAGGGGTTGATCGACACCATCCGGATCTCCGGCGGCCAGTTCCGGATCAAGCAGGCCGACCGCGGCCGCGAGGAGATCCTGCTGGAACGCAACGACCGGTACTGGGGTCAGCCCGCGGTGCCGGATCAGATTCTGTTGCGGCGCGGCGGAACTCCCGCGCAGGTGGCGGAGTCGCTGCGGGTCGGGGATGCGCAGATGGCGCTGCTGCACGGCGGTGTGGCGTTGCAGGCGCAGCTGGCGGCGATTCCGTCGGTGCGCACGGCCACCATGCCGCAGTCGCGGGAGATGCAGCTGGCGCTCAACGGCCGCAGCGGCGACCTGGCCGATGTCCGGGTGCGGCGCGCGGTGCTGGCGCTGCTGGATCCGGTGCTGCTGGCCACGGTCGGCGCGCAGACCGGCAGCTGGGTGGAACCGGCTCGGGCGCAAGTACTTTCGCCCTCGGATCCGGGTTATGTCGCGACCCAGCCGCCGCGCCTGAGCCAGGAGGAGGCCTTCGGGCTGCTGGCCGAGGCCGGATTCGCGCGGGCCGCGGAGACGCCGGCCACGCAGTCGGCGACCTCGCCCGCCCCGCAGCCGCGGTCGCTGGCCAAGAACGGTAAATCGCTGACGGTGCGGATCGGCGCGGTCGACGGCGACACCACCACGCTGGCGGTGGCCAATACCGCCGCCGACCAATTGCGCAGTGCCGGAATCGATGTCGTCGTACGCAGTGTCACGGCCTCGCAGCTGTACGGCAAGGAGCTGACCGACGTCGGGGTCGACGCCGTGGTCGGCTGGGAACGCACCGGTGAGGATCCGGCCACGGTGCTGGCGTCGCGGTACGGGTGCACGCCGGTGGCGCCGCCCGGTGACACCGCCGACACCACCGTCGCGGACGGGGCGAAGAAGTCCCCGTCGAATGTGTCCGGCGTGTGCGATCCGACCCTGCAGCCCGCCATCGACGCGGCCCTGCGCGGCATCGATGTGGGCAAGGTGATCGGCGAGACCGAGCCCAAGCTGTGGGAACTGGCGACGGTGCTGCCCATCGTGCAGGACACCCAGGTCGCCGCGGCGGGCCCGCGGGTGGACGGGGCCTCGCTGAGCGGCGCCATTCAGACCGGCATCTTCGGTGATGCCGCCAACTGGCGGAGGCTGCCGTGAATCCTCTCGATGCTTCCCGGCACGGTTTGTTGCTGGTGCACGCGCATCCGGACGACGAGTCCATCACCACCGGCGGCACCATCGCCCACTATCGCAAGCGCGGCCTCCCGGTCGCCGTGGTGACCTGCACGCTCGGTGAAGAGGGTGAGGTCATCGGCGACGACTACGCGCACCTGGTGGCCGGGCAGGCCGATCAGCTGGGCGGTTACCGGATTCTCGAATTGACCAGGGCGCTGGCCGAATTGGATGCCGGGGTGCCGCATTTCCTGGGCGGCGCGGGCCGCTGGCGGGATTCCGGCATGGCCGGGACGCCGTCGGCGCGCAATCCCCGTGCGTTCGTGAACTCCGGTACCGCCGCGACCGACGCGCTGGTGCAGGTGATCCTGGAGCTGCGCCCACGCGTGGTGATCGGCTACGACCCGCGCGGCGGCTACGGGCATCCGGATCACGTTCGCGCGCACCAGATCACCATGGCGGCTGTTGACGCCGCCTCGGACTGGGGCTGGACGGTTCCGAAGGTGTACTGGACGGTCACCGACGGCACCGTGCTGGCCATGCACACCGAGTCGTTGAAGCGCCGCACGGTGGATCAGCTGCCGGGTGCGCTGCCACGCGGCTGGCGGCTGCCGCACGCGGACGAATTGGCTTGTGTGCCAGCGGAATCCGTGACCACCACGGTGGATGTCTCGGATGTGCTGGCGGCCAAGCGCGCGGCCCTGCGGGCGCACGCGACCCAGGTGACGGTGGCCCCCTCGGGCCGGGAGTTCGCGCTGTCGAACGATGTCGCCCAGCCGGTGCTGCCGGAGGAGCATTACATTCTGGTGCGTGGCGAGCGCGGCCCGCTGGGCCCCGACGGCCGCGAACATGATCTTCTCGGTGGCCTGGAATGAGAGACTGAGGCTATGTACAACTGGGACCTGCAGAACGCGATCGCGGCGTTCGTCGAGAGCCAGCGCCCCTACTTCGAGTGGCAGCACGAGCTGTACCTCTCGGTGCTCTACGGCTTCGTGGACATGCAGAGTCAGTTGCTGACGCTGCTCGGATTCCCGCCGGTGCCGTGACGGCGGCCGTCGGTGCCCGGACGGGCGATGCGGTGATGGCGGCGGGACCGGTGCGCGGGGTGCTGACCGCGTTGATCGGCACGCTGCTGCTGGCCGACGCGGTGATCACGCTCGGGTTCGAGGTGCTGTTCCTGCCGATCTACGCCGGCCGGGCCCACATCCCGGAGCCGACGCCGGTGCTGGCCGCCGGCGCCCTGGCCTCGAGCATGACCGACGGCGCGATCGCGGTGCCGCTCACGGCTCTGGCCGCCGGGGTGGTGAACGTGCTGCTGGTGATGGGCATGGGTGTGATCACCAAGCGGATCGGGGTGATGGCCCTGCCGATTCTGGTGTGGGTCCTGGGTTTCCTGATCTGCGCGGGTTTCAGTCCCAGCGGGTACGCCCTGCTCATGGGTGACTGGCCGACCATGCTGCTGCTCATCTGCGGTCTGCTGCCTGCGGGCATGTACCTCTACTACCGGGCGACCGTTCGCCTGGCCCGGACCGGAGCCTGACCGGACCATCCTGCGGTTTTTCGACTCTTTTCCTCCGCGCTGTCACACTTCGGCGCCCTGTCTCGTCCCCCTCGTGAATCGCAATCACGATCAGGAACGAGGGAAGACGATGGGATTCGACGAACTGCGCCATGCTGTCCGGGGCCGCGTCCTGGAGTCCGGTGACGCGGACTTCGAGCAGGCCGCGCGGCCGTGGAGCCTGGCCGTGACGCAGCCGGTGGCAGCGGTCGCCGAGGTCGCCGACGCCGCGGATGTGGCGGCCGTGGTCCGCTACGCGGGAGCCATGGGCCGTCCGGTGGTGACCCAGCCGACCGGGCACGGCGCGGCGGGCGGCATCGACACCGCGATCCTGCTGCGCACCGGCGCGCTGGACCGGCTCGAGATCGATCCGGTCGCGCGGGTGGCCCGGGTCGGTGCGGGCGTGCGGTGGGGGCAGGTGCAGGCGGCCGCGGCCGCGCACGGTCTGGCCGGGCTCGCCGGCAGCAATCCGGTGGTCGGCGTGACGGGTTACACGCTGGGCGGCGGCAAGAGCTGGTTCGGCCGTAAGTACGGCTGGGCGTCGAATGCGGTGCGCGCCTTCGAGATCGTCGACGCCGAGGGCCGCCCGGCCCGGGTGACCCCGGACAGTGATCCGGACCTGTTCTGGGCATTGTCCGGTGGCGGTGGCGATTTCGCCGTGGTGACGGGCCTCGAGTTCGAGCTCTTCCCGGCGCCGGGGCTGTACGGCGGCCGCATCACCTGGACCGCCGATCGGCTGCCCGAGGTGTGGGAAGCCTTCCGCGAGTTGACTTCTCGAGCCCCCGATGAGCTGTCGGTGTGGTTCAACCGCTTCCAGTTCCCGCAGGCGCCGGAGATGGTGGGCGTGGACCTCGCCTATCTGGGCGATCCGGAGCAGGGCCGGACCCTGGTGTCCGCGCTGGACCGGATCGGCGGCGCGCTCACCGACACGCGGGCCGCCCGATCGGTGGCCGACCTCGGCGACATCACCCAGGAGCCGGTCGATCCCAGCCCGGCCATCACCCGCGGCGAGCTGCTCGACGACCTGTCCCCGGCGGCGGAGAAGATCATTCTCGGCGAATCCCTCGCACCGCTGGTCAGCCTTCAGGTCCGCCATCTGGGCGGCGCGCTGGCCCGTCCGGCCGCGGGTGCGCGAGGTGCGCTCTCCGACCGCTACCTCGTCTCCACCCTCGGCCTGGGTCTGCCCAACCTGCGAGAGGCGGTGCACGCCAGGACAAATGCGCTGGTGGCGGAGTTCGGCGCGCTGGTGACGGGCAAGAAGCCGTTCACGTTCCTGGCCCCCGGTGAGTCGGCCGCCGCGGCCTTCGATGCGGCGACCCTGGACCGTCTGCGCACGATCAAGCGTGAGCGAGACCCGCAGAACGTGATTCGCTCGAACTACCCGGTGCTCGGCTGACCGTGCTGAATTCCGGCTCGGCGGTGGAGCATTCGATCCGCCGCCGAGCCGTTCGGTCACCGCCCGGCGGGGGCGCCCAGCTGTCCGGGGGTGACCGCGTCGATCAGCGACCACGCCTGGTCGATCGGCAGGTCGATGACGCGGTAGCGCTTCTTGCCCGCGGCGGAAGCGGCCACGACCGTGGCCACGCCCGCGCGACGCTGGAAGAGGGTCTGGCGGACGGTCCAGCCGATGACGCCGGGGGCCTCCAGGCAGTCGCGGTCGCGGTCCAGGGAGCCGCTGCGGGTGATGAGCCAGGCCGGTTTGCCGTCGGCGGCGGGGAGCACGGCGTGGCCGAGGCCGCGGTAGCGGTTCCAGGCTAGGGCGGCGGCGATGGGGGTGGCGATGGCGAGGGTGATCCACATCCAGAGCGGGATGTGGCCGCCCGCAAGGGAAATGACGAGCAGCAGCGCCGCGATGGCCGCGAGCGGACTCAGGGTGCGGGTGTAGCGGCGGCGGTGGGCGGCCGGACCGTGGGGGACCAGCGGCACGGTCACCAGTGGGGGCACCGGCAGGGTGGCTTCGGCCGGAACGGTGGAGGTGCCCAGCAGATGGGCGAGGGTGCGGTGCACGGCGGCGCGGGGAGCCTGCGGCAGGATCTTCTGCCGCGGGCTGGTGCCGGTCATGATGGCTTCGAGTTCGGCGGCTCCGGCCAGGCGCAGCAGCAGGGGCTCGTTGACGGTCGCGCCGCGCAGGCGGGCCAGGTCGAGGGTGGTCTGGCGGGTGGTGAACAGCCCGTGCCGCACGGTCAGGGTCTTGCCGTCGTCCAGTACGTTCAGGCCGAACCAGGTCATGAGGTAGCGTGCGCAGGCGGCGAGGCTGACCACCACGACGAGGATCACGACGAGTAGCGCGATCACCCCCGCGATGACGGTCGTGCTGCGGTGCCCGACATCCTGGACCGTGCCGGATCTCAGGAAGAGCTGGGCGAACCCGTACTGGAACGCCAGGCCGACGACGGGCGCGATGATTGCGAAGCCGGTCAACGAGAGTGGCGCATACCGCACCCAATCCGGTTGCCAGTGCGCGATTTCCACGACCGGATGGCCGGGCGTCGCGTCCGGTGCTTCCCCCTCGGTCGTAACCGACTGGGCATCAATGGATTCCGTGCCCGCCCTGGTGTGCGCCAGCAGCGCGAGCCGCAGTTCCGGCACCAGTCTGGCATCCAGCGAGTCCAGTTTGAACTGTTCCCGCTTTTCCGCGTGCTGCCCGGTGCCGATGGACAGCACCGCCAGTCCGAGCACCCGGTGCAGCAGGTCGGCCTGCACATCGACCGATCGGACCCGGTTGCGCGGCACCGAAAGTCGTTTGCGCTGGATCAGTCCGGTGCGCAGCTCCACATTGTCGGGGGTGATGCGATAGGTGGTGGTGAACCAGCGGGTGAGCGCGAAGCCGACGATGATCGCCACCACGGCCAGGCTCCACCCGGGATTGTCCCGGCTCGCGCCCGCCACCAGCGTGGCGATCAGCACCGGGATGAAGCGGATGAGCTCGGTGACCGGGTGGACCAGCAGCATGCGCTTGTCGAGCCGCTGCCAGTTCTCGGCGTCCGGGCCGAGGGGCGTCCCCGGCCCCGATCCCGCGGTGATCGGTGAAAGCACTTCCGTCGGATAGGAATCCGGGAACACGTCCGGATCCGGCGATGGCGGCTGGGTCATGTGGCGTCCCCCCGGTGCTGTGCGGCGATGGCGGTGAGCTGGGCGACGGTGTCGCGCGCGTCGGCCAGGGCGAGCGCGCTGATGTGCACGGCCCCGGCCGAGGAGGCGGTGGTGACGGTGACGGTGGCCAGTCCGAGCAGTCGTTCCAGCGGTCCGCGGTAGGTGTCCACGGTCTGCACGCGGGTGATGGGCGCGACCCGGCTCTCCTGGGTGAACCAGCCGGTCCGGGTGTAGACGGCCTCGTCGGTGATCTCCCAGCGGTGCACGGCGTAGCGCCACAGCGGGATGGCCACGATGCTGAATATCGCTGCCAGCAGCACGATTCCGAACACCAGTGCCTGCAGGCCGCGCCAGTGTGTGTCGAACAGCGCCCAGACCCCCACTCCGAGGATCGGCACCACCCATGACAGCGCGGCGCTCAGCGCCCACAGCAGTTTGGCGCGTGGGCTGGGACGCCGCGACGGGTCGGCCAGGATGCCGCCGGGAGCGAGGGGCTGGGACATGCTGCCCATGCTTGCATGAATCCGGCCGCGGAGGCGGTTGTTACCGGAGAGGACCGGACGCTCGGTTTTTCCGCCGCGGCGTGGGTCCGCTACTTGGGCGTAATGCGGAACAGTCCGGTCGTCGTGCCCTGGTATTGGATTCGGCCGGGAGCGATGGTGCCGACCATTTCCAGGGTGTCGTTCACGGTGGTCGCGCCGACGAACTGCTCGGTGTCGACCTTGCCGGTATTGGCGTCGATCACCGCGAAGCTGTAGTTGTCGGTGACCCCCGCGCTGCCGCTGCCCAGGCCACTGCTGCCGCTGCTGCTACCACTGCCGAGCGCGCCGCTGCCGCTGCCGAGCAGGGAGTGCCGGGTGAAGGTGTAGATCTTGCCGTCCGCCACCGACAGTCGCGGCACCGCCGAGGAGGGCACGGTGTTGGTCCAGACCACGGTGCAGCCGGAGCCGGTGACATCGATGCGGGTCATGCCGCCCGAAATCGGTGCGCTCGCGGGCTGACTGGTGCCGGCGTTGGGCGGCAGCGCCGGGTAGGGGTAGCCGTAGGTGCTGGCCACGAACACGCTGTTGCCCGAGCCGATGGGGGAGTTCTCGGTGCCGTCGATGGCGGGCACCGAGCACACCGGCCGGCCGGTGGCGGTATCGAAGACGAGCAGGTTCTCCTTGGTGGCCGCGTTGTCGGTGATGGCCAGGTATTCGGTGCCGTCGCCGGGGCCGAAGAAGGTCGGCGTCGCGCCGGTGCCCCAGCTCAATTGGCCGGGCTTGCGGGCCGGGCCGCGGTCGTAGGCCTGCCGCCACACGATCTGCGGGTTGCCGCTGCCGTCCACGTTCAGCAGGTACAGCGCGTGGTCGGTGGCCACGGCCATGCCCTGGGGCGCGGTGGCGATGCTGTTGGCCACGTTCTCGCCGGGCGCGAGCACGATCGAGTGCGCGGTGCCGTCGGTGTTGACGAATCCGGCCGCGGCGCTGTCGGTGGCGAACCACACCCGGCCCTGGTAGTCGGGGGACACCGAACTGACCGCGTCGCAGGTGCCGCCGCCGCAGTGTCCGGTGACCGCCTGTGTCACATCGGTTTTCGAGGCGATCGACAGTGACCAGGAGCCGTCGGAGCCGCGCTGGTGCCCGATCCGCAGCAGGCTGCCCGAGCCGTCCACGGTGACCATCTCGTCGTGGTTGTCCAGGTAGGCGTAGACCCCGCCGAGCAGGCTGCCCTTGGTCAGGTCGAGGTGCGCGAGGGTGTTGCCGTTGTTCGGGTCCAGCAGCAGCACTTCCGGCGCGCGATCGGTGATCTTCGTGCACAGCGCCTGCGGGAAGCCGTCCGCGCCCTGCAGGATCGTCGGGCAGGCCGCGCCTTCCTCATGGAAGTCCGCGTTGACGCCGCCGGTGCCGACGCCGGGCAGTGGCGTGGTGTCGGAGGCCTCGGCATCGCCGTGCATGGTCGCGGTGCCCACCGGTCCCAGGTACGGATTGGCGGGCGGCACCGGTCCGAATGCGGAGGCGGTGCTGGTGGCGATGGTCAGCAGGGCGGTGGCGCCCAGGCCGGCGACGACAGCGGCGCGGCGGATTTTCGCGAGCACGAAGGTCTCCCTCTTCTTCTGCGAAGTGGACGCCCGCGAGGCTATTTCATCGGAACCGGGATTTGAATAGATGAACTCGAGGATACGAATAATCAACTCGGAATACCGGACGTGGGCGGCAGGTTGGCTCGTTCCATGGCACCCGAGTCGGAACAGCCGGATGGATGGCGCATGATCGAGACCGTGACGGATCTACCGAACCCGAGCCTGCCGCCGAGGCACATCAGCAGTTCGGCTGCGCCCACGGGTTCCGCCATGCCCGATGGTTCCGCTGTGCCCACCGATACTGCCGTGCCCACCGATTCCGCGATGCGCCGTGCGCTGCGCCGGGCCCGGGACGGTGCGACCCTCAATCTCGACGAGGCCGTGGTGCTGTTGCACGCGCGCGGCGCCGATCTGGAGGATCTGTGCGCGTCGGCCGCGCGGGTGCGCGATGCCGGGCTGCGGGAGTCCGGCTACGCGGGTGAGGTGCTGCCGATCACCTACTCCCGCAAGGTGTTCATCCCCATCACGCATCTGTGTCGCGACCGCTGCCACTACTGCACCTTCGTCACCGTGCCCGGCAAGCTGCGCGCGCAGGGCAAGGGCATGTACATGGAGCCGGACGAGATTCTCGAGGTCGCCCGGCAGGGCGCCGAACTCGGTTGCAAGGAAGCGCTTTTCACCCTGGGTGACCGCCCGGAGGAGCGCTGGCCCGAGGCGCGGCGGTGGCTCGACGAGCGCGGCTACGACTCCACCTTGGACTACGTGCGCGCCATGGCGATTCGCGTGCTGGAGGAGACCGGCCTGCTGCCGCATCTGAATCCGGGCGTGATGAGCTGGGAGGAGCTGTCGCGGCTCAAGCCGGTGTCGCCGTCCATGGGCATGATGCTGGAGACCACCTCGACGCGGCTGTTCACCGAACCCGGTCAGGCGCACTACGGTTCGCCGGACAAGGACCCGGCGGTGCGGCTACGTGCGCTCACCGACGCCGGACGCCTGTCGGTGCCGTTCACCACCGGCATCCTGGTGGGCATCGGCGAGACCGTGGTCGAGCGCGCCGAGTCCATTCTCGCGATCCGCAAGGTGCACAAGGCTTTCGGGCACGTGCAGGAAGTCATCGTGCAGAACTTCCTGGCCAAGCAGAACACCGCCATGCGCCACAGCCCGGATGCCGGGATGGAGGAGTTCCGAGCCGCCATCGCCGTGACCCGGCTGCTGATGGGGCCGAAGATGCGCATCCAGGCGCCGCCGAATCTGGTGTCGCTGGAGGAATGCCGGGCGCTGCTGGCGGCGGGTATCGACGACTGGGGCGGGGTCTCGCCGCTCACCCCCGACCACGTGAATCCGGAACGGCCGTGGCCGAATCTGGAGACCCTCGCGCAGATCACCGCCGACTGCGGCTATGTCCTCACCGAGCGCATCACCGCCCACCCGAAGTATGTGCTGGCGGGCCATCCGTGGATCGATCCGCGGATTTCCGAACATGTTGCGGCACTGATGGATCCGAAGACCGGCCTGGCCGCGGACGTGAAGCCGTCCGGCCTGCCCTGGCAGGAGCCCGACCAGGATTGGGAATCGGTCGGCCGCATCGACCTGCACACCGCCATCGACGCCGAGGGCCGCCTGACCGAATCCCGCAGCGACGCGGAGATTACCAATAATTCGCTAGGAGCGTTCGGCGACTGGGAGAGCATTCGCGAGCAGGTGCTCGAGCTGGCCGGTTCCGCCCCGGAGCGTGTCGACGCCGACGTGATGGCCGCCCTGCGTGCCGCCGAAAAGGACCCCGCAGGCCTGACCGACGACCAGTACCTGGCCCTGGCCACCGCCGACGGCCCGGCCCTGGAGGCCGTGACCGCGCTGGCCGACCAGCTGCGCCGCGACACCGTGGGAGACGAGGTCACCTACATCGTCAACCGGAACATCAACTTCACCAATATCTGCTACACCGGCTGCCGCTTCTGCGCGTTCGCGCAGCGCAAGGGCGATGCCGACGCCTTCAGCCTGAGCCCGGCCGAGGTCGCCGACCGCGCGTGGGAGGCCTGGGTCGAGGGCGCGACCGAGATCTGCATGCAGGGCGGGATCGATCCCGAGCTGCCGGTCACCGGCTACGCGGACCTGGTGCGTGCGATCAAGGCTCGCGTCCCCGGGATGCACGTGCACGCGTTCAGTCCGATGGAGATCGTCAATGGCGCGTCCCGCAGTGGGCAGTCGGTGCACGACTGGCTGTCGGCGCTGAAAGACGCCGGGCTGGACAGCATTCCGGGCACCGCCGCCGAGATCCTGGACGACGAGGTGCGCTGGGTGCTGACCAAGGGGAAGCTGCCCGCCTCGGCCTGGGTGGATGTCGTCACCACCGCGCACCGGCTGGGCCTGCGCTCCAGCTCGACCATGATGTACGGCCACGTGGACAATCCCGAGCACTGGGTGGGCCACCTGCGCGTGCTGCGCGGAATCCAGGACGAGACCGGTGGTTTCACCGAATTCGTGCTGCTGCCGTTCGTGCACCAGAGCGCCCCGCTCTACCTCGCGGGCGCCTCCCGGCCCGGCCCGACCGTGCGGGAGAATCGGGCCGCGCACGCCCTGGCGCGGATCATGCTGCACGGCCGGATCGAGAATATTCAGACCAGCTGGGTCAAACTTGGTATCGCCGGAACCCGGCTCATGTTGAACGGCGGCGCCAACGACCTCGGCGGCACGCTGATGGAGGAAACCATCTCCCGCATGGCCGGTTCCGAACATGGATCAGCCAAGACGGTCGAGGAACTGACGGAGATCGCGTCGGGTATCGGCCGCCCGGTCCGGCAGCGCACCACCACCTACGGTGTGCCACGGACCCGCCGCCTCTCCGTGACTTCGGCGGACGGCTGAGCGCCGCTCACCGTTGGCAACCCGTGCCAACGATACGAACCCACCCGGAGTGCGGCGGTCGGAAGTTAGGCCAGGCTGTGCAGTAGTAATGTTGGCTGGCCGGGATAGGGTTTCGCCGGCGGAGTATCCCGCATGTGAGGACAGACTAGGAGAACGGCAGTGCCGTACATCATCGCTGAACCGTGCGTTGACGTGAAGGACAAGGCGTGCATCGAGGAATGCCCCGTGGACTGCATCTACGAGGGTGGCCGCATGCTGTACATCCAACCGGACGAGTGCGTGGACTGTGGTGCATGTGAACCGGTCTGTCCGGTGGAAGCCATCTTCTACGAAGACGACACCCCGGATCAGTGGGCCGGTTACGTCAACGCCAATGTCGACTTCTTCGACGACCTGGGTTCGCCGGGTGGCGCCACCAAGGTCGGCAAGGTCGACTACGACCCGCCGTTCATCGCCGCGCTGCCGCCGATGGCCAGCGAGTAGGACGAGCATTTGACCGCGCGTGGCCGGGTCAGCGCTCTGCTGCCCGATTTTCCCTGGGACACCATCGCTTCCGTGAAGGCGAAGGCGGCGTCGCATCCGGACGGCATCGTCGACCTCTCGGTCGGGACACCGGTCGATCCGGTGGATCCGCTGATCCGCACGGCACTCTCGTCGGTGGCGGAGGTGCCGGGCTACCCGACCACGCACGGTACGCCCGAATTGCGCGAAGCCGTTGTCGCGGCGCTGAAGCGGCGATTCGGGATCACGGGGGTGGACCCGGCGGCGGTGCTGCCGGCCATCGGCACCAAGGAGCTCATTGCCGGGCTGCCGCGGCTGCTCGGCCTGGGATCGCAGGATCTGGTCGTCATCCCCGAGGTCGCCTACCCGACCTACGAGGTGGGCGCGCTGCTCGCCGGGGCTCGTTATGTGCGCGCCGACGGCACCACGCAGCTCGGCCCGGAGCGGCCCGCACTGATCTTCCTCAACTCGCCGTCGAATCCGACCGGCAAGGTGCTGGGTGTCGACCACCTGCGCAAGGTGGTGCACTTCGCCCGCGAGCGTGGGGCCATCGTCGCCTCGGACGAGTGCTACCTGGGGCTGGCCTGGGAGGGCCGCGCGGTGTCGATCCTCGACCCCGAGGTCAGCGACGGTGACCACACCGGCCTGCTCGCCATCCACTCACTGTCCAAGACCTCGAATCTGGCCAGTTACCGGGCCGGTTTCGTGACCGGTGATCCAGCGCTCGTGGCGGAGCTGCTGGAGGTGCGCAAGCACTCCGGCATGATGCTGCCCTTCCCGATCCAGGCGGCCATGACCGCGGCCCTCGGCGATGACGCGCACGAGGTTCAGCAAAAGGACCGCTACCGGGCGCGGCGGGTCGTGCTGCGAGATGCCCTGCAGCGCGCGGGATTCCGGATCGACGACTCGGAGGCGGGTCTGTACCTGTGGTCGACGCGCGGCGAGGAATGCCGCACGACCCTGGATTGGCTGGCCGAGCGCGGCATCCTGGCGGCCCCCGGCGAGTTCTACGGCCCACGCGGCAATCAGCATGTGCGCATTGCCCTTACCGCCACGGACGAACGAATCACCGCGGCCGCTGATCGTCTGACCAGCTGATTTCCCGTTACCACCGGGCCCGTGATAGCGTCTACGACGTTGCAAGGCCCGGTGGCCGAGCGATTTGCAAGGCCCTGTGGCGCAGTTGGTTAGCGCGCCGCCCTGTCACGGCGGAGGTCGCGGGTTCGAGTCCCGTCAGGGTCGCACTGTTTCGTCTCACTGCTCCGCCTCCCCGCATATTTGGCGAGGAGGCTTGGAGCCGTTCATAGCTGGCAATCCGTGCCGGCGGTTGGGTGCCGAAACCATTCTGGGCGTACCCGGGGAGTTACCCCCATCTCGCGAAATCAGTTGGCGCCTCCCTAATTTTGCCCAAAACTGACACACGTTCTCTTCACAACCTCTATAACAGGTTCTCATCGCAACTCGATGAGGAGTCTTTCAGTGCGTGGTCTGTCTTATGAAACCCCCGGCAAGAGTGTCTATGGCAGCAATGTCAGCCGACGCGGGTTCCTAGCTGCAACAGGTGTCATTCTGGGGGCGGCTGCGCTACTACCGAAGGCGCCTCTGGCTCGGGCACTACCCACGGGATCGATCAATGACGGTGACACGATGCCGATCCTGGTCATCGGCACCGGCTACGGCGGCGCGGTCGCGGCGCTGCGGCTCGCCCAGGCCGGGCAGAACGTGATCATGGTCGAGAAGGGCATGTCGTGGACCCAGCCCGGGTCCGACGGCAAGGTCTTCTGCAACATGCTGAATCCGGACGGCCGGTCCTTCTGGCTGCGCACCGAGACCGACCAGCCGGTCAACCACTTCATGGGCGCGCCCTACAACAAGTCCATCTCCCGCTACACCGGCGTGCTGGATTCCGAGCAGTTCAGCGGGATCCGGATCTACCAGGGTCGCGGCGTGGGCGGCGGCTCGCTGGTCAACGGCGGTATGGCGGTGACGCCCAAGCAGGAGAACTTCGCGAGCATCCTGCCGTCGGTGGACGCCGGCTCGATGTACAGCACCTACTACCCGCGCGCCAATGCCGGGCTGAAGGTGAACAACATCGACCAGACCTGGTTCCAGGGTGCGGACTGCTATCAGTTCGCGCGAGTCGGCATCAAGCAGGCGCAGCGGTCCGGGTTCGCGTACACCTTCGTGCCGAACGTCTACGACTTCAACTACATGAAGCAGGAGCAGGCCAGCACCGCCCCGCGGTCGGCGCTCAACGCCGAGGTCATCTACGGCAACAACTACGGCAAGAACTCGCTGGACAAGACCTATCTGGCGGCGGCGTCGGGCACCGGCAAGGTGACCATCGTGCCGCAGCATGTGGTCACCACGGTGGCGCCGGCCAACGGCGGCGGCTACTCGGTGTCGATGAACCAGATCGACACAAGCGGCAACACCGTCAAGTCGAAAACCGTTACGGCGCAGAAGGTCTTCTTCGCGGCGGGCAGTGTCGGCACCAGCAAGCTGCTGGTTACGCAGAAGGCCACCGGCAAGCTGGGCAATCTGCCGGACTCGATCGGCGCCGGCTGGGGCAACAACGGCAATGTCATGGTGGCCCGGCAGAACCAGGCCTGGGACGCCACCGGCAGCCTGCAATCCTGCATCCCCTGCGTCGGCATCGACAACTGGGCCGACAGCGGCGGCCCGGCCTTCGCGGAGGTGTCGCCGTTCCCGGCCGGCATCGAGACCTTCGCCAGCCTGTATCTGGCCATTACCAAGAACCCCAATCGCGGCACCTTCTCCTACAACTCGGGATCCGGTGGCGTGGACCTGAACTGGCAGACCGCTTGGAATCAGCCCAGCATCGACGCCGCCAAGCGCATCTTCGACAAGATCAACAGCAAGGAAGGCACCATCTACCGGACCGACCTGTTCGGCGAATACAAGACCTGGGGCGACGATTTCGCCTACCACCCGCTCGGCGGCTGCGTGCTGAACGTGTCCACCGACAACTACGGGCGGCTCACCCAGTACCCGGGCCTGTACGTCATCGACGGCTCCCTGATTCCGGGCCTCACCACCGTCAACCCGTTCGTCACGATCACCGCGCTCGCGGAACGCAATATCGAGACGATCATTTCGCAGGACTTCCACTGAGGAAGCGGCCCCGCCGACGGAGAAATTCCGTCGGCGGGGCCGGCCGGGCGTGTTCGTTCCGGTCGGGCAGCGGCGATCGCGTTAGCCTTGGATATGGACGCTGTCACGGTTGTCCCTGCTCCCGGCAATGAACCGGTGCACACCTACGCCCCCGGCAGCCGCGAACGCGAGCTGCTGGCCGGCAGGCTCGCCGCTCTCGCCGCCGACCCCGTGGATGTGCCGCTCGTCATCGGCGGCAAGCATCAGCCCGGCGGCGGCGAGCGGCACACCATCGTGATGCCGCACCGGCGCCGCCAGGCACTCGGGACCTACACCCACACCACCCACGACGAAGCGCGCGCGGCCATCGCGGCGGCGACGGCCGCCGCGCCCGGCTGGCAGGCCATGCCCTTCGAGGAACGGGCCGCCATTCTGCTGCGGGCCGCCGACCTGCTGGCCGGGCCCTGGCGCGAGACCCTGGCCGCCGCCACCATGCTCGGCCAGTCGAAAACGGTGCAGCAGGCCGAAATCGACGCACCCTGCGAACTGGTGGACTTCTGGCGCTTCAATGTCTCCTTCGCCCGGCAGATTCTCGCGGTCCAGCCGGAATCGGCGGCGGGCGTGTGGAATCGGATGGACTACCGGCCTCTGGAGGGCTTCGTCTACGCCATCACGCCGTTCAACTTCACCGCCATCGCCGGGAACCTGCCCACCGCGCCCGCGCTCATGGGCAATACCGTCGTCTGGAAACCTTCCTCGGCACAGACACTTTCGGCGTACTACACGATGAAGCTGCTGGAGGAGGCGGGCCTGCCGCCCGGGGTCATCAATATGGTGACCGGCAGCGGCACGCAGCTCTCGGAGGTGGCGCTGGCCGAGCCGCGGCTGGCGGGCATCCACTTCACCGGTTCCACCCGCACCTTCCAATACCTGTGGCAGAGCGTCGGCTCGAATATCGGCCGCTACCACGGATATCCGCGGCTGGTCGGGGAGACCGGCGGCAAGGACTTCATCCTCGCTCACCCGTCCGCCGACCCGGATGCCTTGCGCACGGCCATGATTCGCGGTGCCTACGAATACCAGGGGCAGAAGTGCTCGGCCGCCTCGCGCGCCTATATCGCCCGGTCGGTGTGGCAGCGCATGGGGCAGGACTTCCTGTCCGAGGTGGAGTCGCTGACCTACGGCGATGTCGCCGATCTGTCGAATTTCGGTGGGGCCGTGATCGACAACCGCGCCTACGACAAGTGCGTGGCCGCCATCGAGAAGGCGAAGGACCGGGGGCTCACGGTCCCCGCGGGCGGTGGCTACGACGACAGCGAGGGCTGGTTCGTCCGGCCGACCGTGCTGCTCGGCGAGGACCCGGGCGACGATGCCTTCGCCACCGAGTACTTCGGGCCCATTCTGTCGGTGTACGTCTACGACGACAGCGCCCCCGACTCGTTCGCCGAGATCCTCGAGGTGGTGGACGGGACTTCGCCCTACGCTCTCACCGGCGCGATCTTCGCTCGCGACCGCAAGGCCGTCGAAACCGCCGCGGACGCACTGCGATTCGCCGCGGGCAACTTCTACATCAACGACAAGCCCACCGGCGCGGTGGTCGGGCAGCAGCCCTTCGGCGGGGCCCGCGCCTCCGGCACCGACGACAAGGCGGGCTCCTACCTCAACCTGCTGCGCTGGGTCGCGCCCCGCACGCTCAAGGAGACCTTCGTTCCACCGACCGACTACCGCTACCCCCACATGGAGACGCGATGAATCCGCTGCGGCCCGCGATCCTGGCCGCGGCCGGATCGTCGCGGATGAAGGACGCCATCACCCGGGTGCCGGCCACCGCCGCGGTGGTCCGGCGGTTCGTGGCCGGGGAGACCCGGGCCGAGCTGGTCCCGGTGGCGCGCGGGCTGCTGGCGAGCGGCCGCGCGGTGAGTGTCGACTTCCTGGGCGAGTACACCACCGAGCATGCCCAGGCCGATGCCGCGGTGGCGGAATACCATTCGCTCATCGACGATCTGGCCGAGGCCGACCAGATGATGCCAGGCGCGCACACCGACATCCCCCGGGTGGAGGTCTCGCTCAAGCTGTCGGCGCTCGGCCAGTCGCTGGGTCGGGAAGGGCCCGCGATCGCTGCGGAGAACCTGCACAAGCTGTGCGCCAAGGCCGTCGAGCGCCACGTCTGGGTGACCGTCGACGCCGAGGACCACACCACCACCGCCGGCACCCTGGAGGCGGTCCGCCAGGCCCGCGCCGAATTCCCCTGGCTCGCCGTCGCTTTGCAGACGTACCTGCGTCAGGCCGAGCACCGCGCCCGCGACCTGGCCGCCGACGGCACCCGAGTCCGCCTCTGCAAGGGCGCATACCAGGAACCGGCGACCGTCGCCTATCAGCGCCGCGCCGAGGTCGACGTCTCCTACCTGCGCTGCCTCGACGTCCTCTTTCGCAGCGCCTGGTACCCCATGATCGCCTCCCACGACCCGGCCATGATCGACGCCGCCCTCACCCTCGCCATCGAAAACCACCGCAACCCAGGCGATTTCGAGTTCCAGATGCTCTACGGCATCCGCGACGCCGAACAGCGCCGCCTCGTCGCGGACGGCCACTCCCTGCGCGTCTACATCCCCTACGGCACCCAGTGGTACGGCTACCTCATGCGCCGCCTCGCCGAACGCCCCGCCAACCTCGCCTTCTTCCTCCGTGCCCTGGCTGACCGCGCCTGATAATTCGCGGTCGCGGGTCGTTCCCGGCGCGCGCCAGGGCCGCACACTCGAGCGTGCGGCCCTCACGGGGTTCCAGCGGTGAACCCCTGAGAATCCGAGAGTTGGTTCAGACCAGGGGGCGGCCGAGGCGGCGGCGGAGGCGCATGTCGGCGAGGTAGAAGTTGTAGGGGAACAGGCGGATCGGGGTGGGCATGCGGGTCCAGATCGCGGAGATCAGGCGCAGGCAGCCGGCGAAGATGCGCTCGTCGCGGGCGGACCAGGTCATGGCCATCTCCTCGCGCAGGTGCGGGGGGAGCAGGGCGGTGACGATGAAGCGATGCAGGCCGCCCAGGGTGATCTGCAGGGGCCAGGGCAGCATCTTCAGGTCGGTGAGGTCGTTGAAGTACTTGCGGGTGGGAACATCGATCGACTTGGTCGCGAGGTTCTCCTCCCAGTACACGTAGAACTCGTCGCGGGTGGCGGGCCACATCTCGGGACGCATCTGCAGGGTGGTGCCCAGCCGCGCGCAGTACTGGTAGAAGGCTTCCGCCAGTTCGGGATTCATGGGGCCGCGCATGCGGTGGTAGAGATCGTCGACGCCCCAGTAGAGGCAGGCCGCCACCCACAGCTGCAGCTCGGGGTCGAAGGCGTTGTACTTGACCGCGCTGCCGGGCTTGGCGTGGACGCTGCGGTGCGAGCGGTTCACGGCCTCGCGGTAGTCGCGGCGGTCGTCCTCGTTCCCGAGCAGCGCGACCGACAGATAGGTGAGGGTGGTGCGCAGCCGCTTGATCGGGTGCAGCGTCACCTTGCCACTGTCGACGTCGCTCTCCATCACGCCGTACCCGACGGGTTTCAGCGACAGCTGCATGACGACATTGGCCGCGCCGCCGAGGAAGGCCGCGACGCCGTCGATGTGCTCACGCACGGATTCCGGGGTCATCGGCTCGTAGGCCGGCGGGAACTCGTCGAACTTGCGCAGGGGGGCGGTCATCGTCGACTCGGCTCCTCGTCGTCACTCCTCGCCCATGAGGAGAGTGTGAGAAATTTCGCCACTCACTTTCTCACCGCGAGGTGGTCATGTCAATGTGCGAAGATTAGTGCCTCACCGTTTCTTTGCGACCGGAAAGGGCCCGGACCATGGCCAAACTGGCCAAACTGCTGCCGCTCGTCCGCGGATCCGGCCCCGAGGATCACAACCAGGCCAAGGTCCTCGATGCCGCACTCATGGCGTTCCTGGACTTCGGCATCAAACGCACCAGCATGGTGGAGGTCGCCCGCCGTGGCGGGCTCTCGCTGGCCACCCTCTACCGCCGCTTCGCGGGCAAGAACGACCTCATCCAGGCCGTCGGCCTGCGTCAGGCCCGCCAGCTCGTCGAGGACATCGACGCCGCGGTGCAGGTTCCGGTCGAACGCGACGCCAGCGCCGAGGAGCAGATCACCGTCCTGTTCATCGCGTTCATCGAGGGCCTGCGCGGCAATCAGCTGCTGGGCCGCCTGCTCAAGACCGAACCCGAGGTGGTGCTGCCCTATCTGACCGTGCAGGGCGCGCCGGTCATCGAGCTCGGCCGCGATTACCTTGCCGAGTTCATCGCCCGCCTGCAGGCGGAAGGCAAACTGCCGCAATACGATCCGCTGCCGCTGGCCGAGATGATCGCCCGCGCGGCGCTGTCGCTGGCGCTGACGCCGCAGACGGTCATTCCGCTCGACGATCCCGTCGCGCTGCGGCAGTTCGCTCGCGACCACATCATTCCCGGATTCCGGATCCTCTGACCCGCACCGGGTTTCACACCAGCCGGAGGCCCAGCCTGCGCCGCAAGCGCATATCCGTGAGATAGACGTTCAGCGGGAAGGCCCGCAGTGACGGCGGCACGACCGATTCGGCCGCACCCGCCAGCCGCAGCATCCGGGCCAGCGCGCGGTCCTGCCGCGGCGTCCAGGTCATGTCCATCTCGTCGCGGAGATGCGGTGGCAGCAGGCCGGTCACGAAGAAACGGTGTACGCCGCCGAAGGCCAGCTGGAACGGGCGGGGCAGCATCTTCAGGTCGATGAGATCCTCGAAGTAGGCCCGGATCTTGGGGTCGATGCGGGTCTTGGCGAGGTTCTCGTCCCAATAGCGGTCGAAGGCAGCGCGATCGGCGGGCCACATGTCCGGGCGCACCTGCAGCGTGGTGCCGAGCCTTGCGGCGTGGAGGTGGAAGGCGTCGGCGGCGTAGTCGTCCATCGGTCCGTGCATGCGCTCGTAGAGATCACGCGCACCCCAGTACAGGCAGGCCGCGACCCAGAGCTGCAGCCGGGGATCGAAGGCGTTGTACTTCACGGTGCTGCTCGTGCTGGACCGGACGTACTTGTGTACGGAATCGACGGCCTCCCGATAGGCGGCACGGTCCTCCTCGGTGCCCAGCAGGGCCACGGCCAGATAGGTGAGGGTGGTGCGCAGCCGTTTGAGGGGATGGACCATGACGTTCCCGGATTCCACCGGGCTCTCCACCACGCCGTAGCCGACCGGCGGGTGGGAGAGCTGCATGATCACGTTCGCCGCCGCGCCGAAGAATCCCGCCGCACCGTCCAGATAGCGGCGGACGTCGATCTCCGGTGCGGGGGCTGCGGATTCGAACCGGTCGGGCAGCGGCCTGGTCATCGTCGACCACATCCTCGGGTGAGAAAGTTATATAGAAACTTTCTTACCCACTCGGGTCACCTGTCAACCGGCTCGGCGGGTTCGCAAGCGATTCGTTGCCGAGCGGCTCCGGTAGCGTGGGCCCGTGTCGCCGCTGTTGCTGAGCTCCTTGAACCCGGCCGCCATCGCCGCCGGAGCTGATATCCCGGATGCCGTCACCATCGACGGGGAGACGTTGTCGCGCAGTGATCTGCTCGGCGCGGCCACCTCCGTCGCCGAACGCGTGGCCCAGGCGCGCCGGGTGGCCGTGCTGGCCGAACCGACCGTCACCACCGTGCTCGCCGTGGTGGGCTGCCTGATCGCCGGGGTGACCGTGGTGCCGGTGCCGCCGGACTCGGGTAGCGCGGAACTGGCTCACATCCTGCGGGATTCGGGTGCGCAGGCCTGGCTGGGCAAGGCTCCCGAGGGTTCCGACCTGCCGGTGATCCCGGTGCGCAAGCACGCACGGTCCTGGCATCGATACGCCGAACCCGCCGGGAAGGCAACGGCTTTCATCCTCTACACCTCCGGCACCACCGGCGCGCCGAAGGGCGTGATGCTCAGTCGCGACGCCATCGCGGCGGGCCTGGACGCGCTCATCGAGGCGTGGGGCTGGACCTCGAAAGATGTTCTGGTGCACGGTCTTCCGCTGTTCCACGTGCACGGCCTGATCCTCGGCGTGCTGGGCCCGCTGCGGGCCGGCAGTCCGCTCGTCCACACCGGCAAGCCCACCCCGAAGGCATACGCCGACGCGCACGGCACCATGTACTTCGGCGTGCCCACCGTGTGGTCGCGAATCACCGAGGATCCCGACGCCGCACGGGAATTGGCGAAGGCGCGGATCCTGATCTCCGGCAGCGCGCCGCTGCCCGTGCCGGTGTTCGAGCGGCTCGCCGAGCTCACCGGGCACGCCCCGATCGAGCGCTACGGCATGAGCGAAACCATGATCACCCTCTCCACCCGGCCCGACGGCGAACGCCGCCCGGGCTGGGTCGGGACCCCGGTCGCTGGCGTCGAGACCCGGCTGCGCGACGAGGCGGGCGACCCGGTGCCGCACGACGGGGAGAGCGTCGGCGGACTCCAGGTGCGCGGCCCCATGCTCTTCGACGGCTATCTGAACAAGCCGGAGGCCACTGCCGAGAACTTCACCGCCGACGGCTGGTTCCGGACCGGCGACGTGGCTGTCATCGACGCCGAGGGCTTCCACCGCATCGTGGGCCGGGAATCGGTGGACCTGATCAAGTCGGGCGGCTATCGCATCGGCGCGGGCGAGATCGAGACCGCGCTGCTGGGGCATCCGGCGGTGGCCGAGACCGCGGTCGTCGGCGTCCCCGACGACGATCTGGGGCAGCGCATCGTCGCCTATGTCGTGCTCCGCCCCGGGGCGGGCGCGGCGATCGCCGACGAGCTCATCGCCCATGTGGCGGGCGAACTTTCGGCGCACAAGCGGCCGCGTGAGGTGCGCGTGGTGGACGGCCTGCCGCGCAATGCCATGGGCAAGGTCCAGAAGAAACTGCTGTCTTGACCTCGAGTGCACTCGAGGTCCTACCGTGATCGGTATGACCGCATCTCTGTCGCCCGCCCAGATCGAGTACCTGAACAGCCAGCGACTGGGGCGGCTGGCCACCATCCGTCCCGACGGCTCACCCCAGAACAATCCGGTGGGCTTCCGTTACAACGCGGCCCTGGGCACCATCGACATCGGTGGACGCGATCTGGGCGCGAGCCAGAAGTTCCGCAATCTGCTGAAGGAGGAGCGGGTCGCCTTCGTGGTCGACGATGTCCCCTCCGTCGATCCCTGGACGGTGCGGTGCCTCGAAATCCGCGGCACCGCGCAGGCGTTGCGGGACGTGGAGCCGTGGTACCCGGGCCTGTCCCCGGAGCTGATCCGCATCACCCCCGAACGGGTCATCGCCTTCGGCCTCTGACACCGGAGTTCCGGTGCTGGAGGTTTCGGGGTCTCGCCGGGTCCATGAGCGAACGTCTAGCTTACGTGGAGCGAAATAGTCACGTTCTCAAGGAGATTCGCTCGATGCACACCTCTCTGCGCGCCACCGTGGCGGCCGCCGCCGTCTTCGCCGGCCTGCTCGCTCCCGCCGCCGCGGCCACCGCCGATGCGCTGCCCCTCACCCCCATGCAGCAGCCGACCGAGCAGATCGCCGGCACCACCGGCACCGGCTCGGTGAACACCGGGCCCACCGGCACCGGATCCTTCGACCCGTCGTCCACCGGCTCGTCGAACCTGATCAAGGCGTTCCAGACCGGGTCGGGCCAGTGCAACTCCGGCGGCATCCCGTTCCCCGTCATGGACGGCTCCGCGGCGCCCTGGTGCGGCCTCTACCACTGAGCGCGAAATGACGAAAACCCCTGCGGCGCAAGCCGGCAGGGGTTTTCGCGGCACCGGAGTCAGTCGTTGGAGTGCAGCGCCGCGTTCAGCTCGATGCCGGTGCCCTTGCGAGGCCGGACCTCGACCGCGCCGGTCAGCGAGTTGCGGATGAACAGCAGGTTCGACTTGCCCGACAGCTCACCGGCCTTCACGACCGCGCCGTCCGGCAGCGCGACCTTGGTGCCGGCGGTGACGTACAGGCCCGCCTCCACCACGCAGTCGTCGCCGAGCGAGATGCCCAGGCCCGAGTTCGCGCCCAGCAGGCAGCGCTCACCGAGCGAGATGACCTGCTTGCCGCCGCCGGACAGGGTGCCCATGATGGACGCGCCGCCGCCGACGTCGGAGCCGTCGCCGACCACCACACCGGCCGAGATCCGGCCCTCCACCATGGAATTGCCGAGTGTGCCGGCATTGAAGTTGACGAAGCCCTCGTGCATGACCGTGGTGCCGGAGGCCAGGTGCGCGCCCAGGCGCACCCGGTCGGCGTCGGCGATGCGCACCCCCGACGGCAGCACGTAGTCGACCAGGCGCGGGAACTTGTCCACGCCGTACACGGTGACCGGGCCGCGGGCGTGCAGCTTCAGCCGGGTCAGCTCGAATTCCTCGTTGGAGCAGGGGCCGTGGTTGGTCCACACCACATTGGCCAGCAGGCCGAAGATGCCGTCCAGGTTCGCGCCGTGCGGGCGGACCAGCCGGTGCGAGATCAGGTGCAGACGCAGGTAGGCGTCGTGCGTGTCGATCGGCGCGGCGGCCAGATCGGCGATGACGGTGCGCACCGCGACGATCTCCACGCGGCGTGCCTCGTCCGTGCCGACCGACGCGGCGAACTTCGCGTATTCGGGATCCGAGGCGTCGAGCCGGACGGTGCCGACCTCGTCGGCGGAGAAGGTCCCCAGGTTGGGATACGGGTACCAGGTGTCCAGGACTGTGCCGTTGACGGTGATGGTGGCTAGGCCGACTGCAGATGCTCCCTGTGTACTCACGTCCCCCTACGTTACCGGGCTGTGAATTCATACCGCATGCGGTGCCGATTTGTGCCAACGCAGCGACCGTGCGAAGAACGGAGGTTATTCCTCCTTTATGGTGGATCAAGTGACCATCGATCTGAGTGCCGACCCCATTTCACTCACCGCCGCGCTCGTGGACATTCCGAGCGTGTCGAAGAACGAGAAGGTCATCGCCGACATCGTCGAAACGGCGCTGCACGAACAGACCACCGGATTCGAAATCCTGCGGCACGGCAATACCGTGCTGGCGCGTTCCAATCGGGGGCTGCCCACTCGCGTCATTCTCGCCGGACATCTGGACACCGTGCCCATCGCCGAGAATGTCCCCGGCCACTTCGAGACCACCGCGGACGGCGAACGGCAGCTGTGGGGTTGCGGCAGCGTCGACATGAAGTCCGGTGACGCGGTCTTCCTGCACCTGGCGGCCACCGTGGCCGATCCGGTCCACGACCTGACCCTGATCTTCTACGACTGCGAGGAGATCGCGGCCGAGTTCAACGGCCTGGGCCGCATCGAACGCGAACTGCCCGAGTGGCTCGCGGGCGATCTGGCCATTCTCGGCGAGCCCTCCGGCGGCTGGATCGAGGCGGGCTGCCAGGGCACCCTGCGGGTGCGGCTGACCACCTCCGGCGTGCGTGCGCACACCGCGCGAGCCTGGCTGGGGGACAATGCCATTCACCGTCTCGCCCCGATCCTGGAGCGGCTGGCCCGCTACGAGGCGCGTGCGGTCGAGATCGACGGCTGCACGTACCGCGAGGGCCTGTCCGCGGTCCGCGTCGAGGGCGGCGTGGCCGGCAATGTGGTGCCGGACGTGGCCACCGTGGACGTGAACTTCCGCTTCGCCCCCGACCGCACCCTGGATCAGGCCACCGAGCACGTGCGCGAGGTATTCGCCGGTCTGGAACTGGATTTCGAGCGCACCGACGGCGCGCCCGGCGCCCTGCCCGGCCTGTCCAATCCGGCTGCCAAGGACCTCATCGAGATCGCGCACGCGCACGGCAGCGGCGGCGTCCGCGCCAAGTACGGCTGGACCGATGTCTCGCGGTTCGCCGCCCGCGGCATCCCGGCCGTGAATTTTGGCCCGGGCGACCCGAATCTGGCCCACAAGCGCGACGAGCACCTGCCCGTCGACCAGATCATCCAGGTGACGTCGATGCTGCGCAGTTACCTCACCGGCGCCAAAGACTGAGCAGTTGTTCAACACCCCGCTGATCAAGCGACCGGTGGGGGTCACCCGCTCCCTGTACGGTTGGCTGCATGTCTGCTGACGCCGAGTACGAGGGTGTGCGCTCGCCCAAGACGCCACGATTCCGCGGGCCGATCATGCTGCGGCGGGATCGCAAGAAGGGCATAGGCACCACCGATCAGCATCTGCTGGACGAGCGCGGGCCGGCCGACTGGGTGCACACCGACCCCTGGCGCGTACTGCGCATCCAGGCCGAATTCGTCGAGGGCTTCGGCGCTTTGGCGGAGGCGCCGGCCGCGGTGGCGGTCTTCGGCTCCGCCCGCACCCCCACCGAGTCGGCCGAGTACCAGGCCGGCATGGCCATCGGAAGTGCCTTGGCCCGAGCCGGTTTCGCGGTCATCACCGGCGGCGGACCGGGCGCCATGGAGGCGGCCAACCGGGGCGCGTCGGAGGCGGGCGGATACTCCATCGGCCTCGGTATCGAGCTGCCCTTCGAGCAGCACCTCAACGAGTGGGTCGACCTCGGCATCAACTTCCGGTACTTCTTCGCGCGCAAGACCATGTTCGTGAAGTACGCCCAGGCATTCGTCTGTCTGCCCGGCGGTTTCGGCACCCTCGACGAACTGTTCGAGGCGCTGACCCTGGTGCAGACCCGCAAGATCACCCGATTCCCGATCATCCTGTTCGGCACCAAATACTGGGCGGGACTGATGGATTGGATGCGCGACTCGCTGCTCGGCTCGGCCAAGGTCGCCCCCGGCGACCTGGGGCTGCTGCATGTCACCGACAGCGTGGACGAGGTGGTGCGGATCGTGGTGGAGGCCGCGCACGCGCGCCGCGAGCTGGACGAGGCGGGCGTGGAGGACCAGTGGTGAGCACCGCCTACGCGGTCTGCGTGTACTGCTCGGCCAGCGTGGACGATCCGGTGGCGCTCGAGCTGGCCACCCGGGTGGGCGACGAGATCGGCCGTCGCGGTTGGCAATTGGTGTCCGGCGGCGGCAATGTCTCCATGATGGGCGCGGTCGCGCAGGCGGCCCGGGCCGCCGGGGCCAGGACCGTCGGGGTGATCCCCAAGAAGCTGGTGCACCGCGAGGTCGCCGACACCGACGCCGACGAGCTGATCGTCACCGACACCATGCGCGAGCGCAAACAGGTCATGGACGACCGCGCCGACGCCTTCCTGACCCTGCCCGGCGGCATCGGCACGCTCGAGGAACTCTTCGAGACCTGGACCGGGGCCTACCTGGGCGTGCACGCCAAGCCGGTGGTGGTGCTCGATCCGCAGGACCACTACGCGGGCCTGTTCGAGTGGGTCGAGGGGCTGCGGCTGCGCGGGTACGCGGGCCGCGAAGCGATCGATCGGGTGCTGGTGACCAAGGACTTCGACTCCGCTTTCGAGGCGCTGCGTCCGGGCCGTTGAGAAACCGGATGGTTTCACTCGACAAGATCGGGCGAATCGGTAAGGGTGGGCAGCGGGGGACGTGAGCGCGAGGAGCACAGCGAAGTGAATACCGATGTCCGTTCGACGGTGAGCCTGCTCGACCTGGCCCGCGGTCTGCCCGGCATGGCGATGCAGGCCCCCGGCATGCTCCGCAATGTCCTGCACATGCTGGTGAAATCCGGCGACAAGGCGTCCATCGGGCTGTTCTTCCAGCGCGGCGCGGCCAGGCATCCGGACCGGCCCTTCCTGAAATTCGAAGGGCGCGTGTACACCTGGGGCGAGGCCAATGCCGAGGTCAACCGGTACGCGAAGGTGCTCGCCGCGCACGGGGTCGAGCGCGGCGACGTGGTCGGCATCCTGATGGTCAATCGCGCCGAGGCGCTGTTCACCGTGCTCGCCACCGTGAAACTCGGCGCCACCGCGGGCCTGCTCAACCACAATCAGCGGGACGTGGTGCTGCAGCACAGCTTCGGGCTGCTGAACTCGGTGCTGGACGTGATCGGCGAGGAGTGCGCCGACGCCCTCGACACCCTCACCGAGGCCCGGCCCGCCCTGCTCTGGTCCGAGCAGCTGGCCGCCGAGGCCCGCACCGCCGACGCCTCGAATCCGGCTGTGACCGAACAGATCACCGCCAAGGAACGCGCCTACCTGATCTTCACCTCCGGCACCACCGGGCTGCCCAAGGCCAGCGTCATGACCCACCTGCGCTGGACCAAGTCCATGGCCGGCATCGGCGGGCTCGGCGTCCGGCTCGACGGCCGGGACACGCTGTACTGCTGTCTGCCGCTGTACCACAACAACGCGCTCACGGTGGCGCTGTCCTCGGTGATCGCGGGCGGTGCGACCTTCGCGCTGGGCCGCAAGTTCTCGGCCACCCGCTTCTGGGACGAGGTCATCGCCAATCAGGCCACCGCGTTCATCTATATCGGCGAGCTGTGCCGCTACCTGCTGAACCAACCGGCCAAGCCCGCCGACCGTGCGCACAGCGTCCGGCTCTGCGTCGGCAACGGCCTGCGGCCCGAGCTCTGGGACGAGTTCCAACAGCGCTTCGGCATCGAGCGGATCGTCGAGTTCTACGGGGCCAGTGAGGGAAACATCGCCTTCATCAACGCTTTCTCGGTTGCCCGGACCGCCGGCTTCACCCCGCTGCCCTTCGCCATCGTCGAATACGACGACGCCACCGGCAAGGCATTGCGCCACCCGGACGGCCGCCTGCGCCGGGTGCCGCCGGGCGGGGTCGGGCTGCTGCTCGCCAAGGTCACCACGAGCTCGCCCTTCGACGGCTACACCGACGCCTCCGCCACCGAATCCAAGCTCGTGCGAGACGGTTTCGAGCCCGGCGACTGCTGGTTCGACACCGGCGACCTGGTGCGCGACCAGCGCTGGGGCCACATCGCGTTCGTGGACCGCCTCGGTGACACCTTCCGCTGGAAGGGCGAGAACGTCGCCACCACCGAGGTCGAGGGCGCCTTCGACGGCATCGACTCGGTCACGCAGGCGGTCGTTTTCGGCGTCGACATCCCGGGCACCGACGGCAAGGCGGGCATGGCCGCGGTGACGCTGCACGAGGGTGGGCACTTCGACGGCAAGGTCGCCGCCAAGGTGCTCTACGACCATCTGCCGACCTACGCCGTGCCGCTGTTCATCCGTGTGGTGCCGGAGCTGGAGCAGACCTCCACCTTCAAGAACCGGAAGGTGGAACTGCGCAAGGAGGGCTACACCCCCGACGACGAGAGCACCCTCTACGTCCTCGCGGGCCGCACCGAGGGCTACGTTCCCGCATACTCCGAATACGCCGCCGACGTCGCCGCGGGGCGTGCGCCCGGCAACTGAACAGCAGCCGGTCGGAGCCCGGTTCCGGTCGGCTGCCCAGCAGTGGCGCCACAGCCCTCGGTACAGTCGAGGGCATGTGTGCGCCGTTGCCGACATTGTGCGGGAAGCCGGTGGCGACGGATCGGGCGCTTGTCATGGCGATCGTGAACCGGACGCCGGACTCCTTCTATGACCGAGGCGCGACGTTCAGCGACGAGGCCGCCATGCGGGCCGTCGACAGGGCCGTCGCCAAGGGCGCAGATCTGGTCGATATCGGCGGGGTCAAGGCCGGTCCGGGCGCCGAGGTGGACAACGTCGAGGAGGCCCGCCGGGTGGTGCCGTTCGTGGCGGCCATTCGCGAGCGCTACCCGGATCTGCTCATCAGCGTGGACACCTGGCGTGCCGACGTGGCCCGGGCCGCGGTGGCCGAGGGCGCGGATCTGATCAACGACACCTGGGCGGGGGCGGACCCGGAACTGGTCGGCGTCGCCGCCGAACTGGGCGTAGGAATTGTGTGCTCACACACCGGGGGTGCGATTCCACGGACCCGTCCGCATCGGGTCCGGTACACGGATGTGGTGACCGAGGTCACCGAGACGGTGGTGGCCGCGGCCGAAAATGCTGCGGCGGCAGGGGTGGCCAAGGACTCGATTTTGATCGATCCGACCCATGATTTCGGCAAAAACACCTATCACGGGCTCGAATTGTTGCGTGCGATAGACGTTCTTGTGAAAACCGGATGGCCCGTCTTGATGGCGCTGAGCAATAAGGATTTCATCGGAGAGACTCTTGGTGTCGTCGAGCTGTCCGAACGATTGGAGGGCACATTGGCAGCGACTGCTTGGTCGGCCGCCGCGGGTGCTCGCGTCTTTCGAGTGCACGAGGTGGCTCACACCCGCCGGGTGGTGGACATGATCGCCGCCATCCAGGGTCACCGCCCACCCGCCCGTACCCTGCGAGGTCTCGCATGAAAACAGACTGGGTGAACACCAACACCTTCGACAGCCCCGACTGGACGGTGGCGGAACTCACCGCCGCCAAGGGCGACCGCACCGTCTCGGTGGTGCTGCCCGCCCTCAACGAGGAAGCCACCGTCGCCGCCGTGGTGGCCAGCATCCGGCCCCTGCTCGGCACGCTGGTGGACGAACTCGTCGTCCTCGACTCCGGGTCCACCGACGCCACCGCCGCCCGTGCACAGGCGGCCGGAGCCACCGTGGTGACCCGCGAACAAGCCGTCCCCGAACTCGACCCCGTCCCCGGCAAGGGCGAATGCCTGTGGCGCTCGCTGGCTGTCACCAGCGGCGACATCATCGCCTTCGTGGACTCCGACCTCATCGACCCCGACCCCAACTTCGTCCCCAGGCTGCTGGGCCCGCTGCTCACCGTCGACGGCATGCACCTGGTCAAGGCGTACTACCGCCGCCCGCTGCGCACCGGCGAATCGGTGGACCACCACGGCGGCGGCCGCGTCACCGAACTGGTGGCCCGCCCGCTGCTGGCCGCGCTGCGGCCCGAACTGTCGAATGTGCTGCAGCCCTTGGGCGGTGAGTACGCCGGCACCCGCGAACTGCTCACCTCGGTACCGTTCGCGCCGGGCTACGGCGTCGAAATCGGCCTGCTGCTCGACACTTACGACCTGCTGGGCCTGTCCAGCATCGGCCAGGTCAATCTCGGCGTCCGTCAGCACCGCAACCGCCCGCTGGCCGACCTGGGCGTCATGAGCCGCCAGATCCTGGGCACCGTCCTGGGCCGCAGCGGAATTCAGGACTCCGGCGCGGCCCTGACCCAGTTCCCCATGGTCGCAGGCGAATTCATCGCCCACGCCACCGAAGTCTCGCTGGCCGACCGCCCCCCGATGAACACCCTCCGCCCGGAGGAGGCCGCCGCCTGACCTCGAGGGGCCGGGCGGCGGCGCACTGCCCTCGCCCGCGCCGCCTCGCTGGATTCCGTTGCGCGCCATCATGTCGGCCATGGATCCGGCTAGCGGTCGTGGCGGTAGATCGGCGTCAGCAGGTCGGCCTCGATCGGTTCGCCGGTGGAGCGGTCGTACCGGACGCCGACCACCGCCGAGAACGGATGGGTGCTCGCGCGCTCGTGCAGGGTCGCGAGTCTGGTTGCCAGCAACCGGATCGCGCCCAGCGAGGCGGGCGGGTGCAGGCCGTCGATGACCAGCACGCTGCCCTTGCCGTCCGGGCGGGGGAGGCGGGCCAGGTAGGCGATGTCGTAGGGCTCGGTGCCGCCCGGGCGGTAGACGCGGCGGGCGGCCCGGTCCTCGATGCCCCGGCGTACCCGCCCGGCGCGCGCCACCGTGCGGCGCAGGCGCGGGTCCGCAGCCACGAGATACCGCAGACTGGGCGACAATTCGGGCCCGCCGAGCACGATCAGGCCGTCCCGGTCGAGGTCGAGCGGGCGGCCCGGCAGGAAGCGCTGGACATTGGCGGTGAAGCCGAGTTCCCGCAGTAGCTCGACCAGCCGGTGCGGCGCCGCGGCATCGGGCGCACCCACGAGGGCGATGGCGCGCGTCGTGCTGCGGACGTCCGGGGTGAGGATGGTGAGCGGCCCGTGCCCGAAGAACAAACCTTCCGGTACTGGCCCTTGCGTACTCACCTGGTGGATGCGGGCGCGGGAAAGTCCCGCGGCCGCACCTATTCTCGCGAACGTCCAGCCCTCGGCATGCAGTTCGCGGATGACGGCGCGGCGGATGCGAGTCAGCTCATTGATCTGCTGCTGCGCGGCTGCCACGCCTTCGGTGGCGGCTTTCAGGCGTTCGACCTTGTCCTCGATCGCGAATACCCGGGCCACCTCGTCGGCCGACATGTGCGCAGTCTAGATAGCTGGACAGCATCATGCGTCAAGTCCGGTCGACATATTTGATCTCAGGTGGCGTCCGGATCCACCGGCGGACGTTCGTTGCGCTCCAGCGGTTTTTGTTCCTTCGGCATCGAAAGCGGGCCGGATCCGCTGTTGGTGTAACCGTTTCCGCTGTTCGGGGAGCTCACCGGCTTGTCGAAACTGGTCAGGTCATTGAAGCTGTTCAGGATTGAGTCGTCCCCGTCGAGCAGGTGTTTGGTGACCATGGATCGCGGATTCATACTGCGCAGTTCGTTCAACTGCTCCAACGGTTTCCGGATCTCGTCGAATTCCGGGCCGAGCTCATTGCGCAATTGCTGAGTCGCGCCGGTGGCGTAATCGCGCGCCTGTTTGAGAGCGTGCGCGGTCCAGCGAACGGCGCCGGGCAGACGCTCCGGACCCAGAATCACAAGTGCGGCGACGAGCAGAATGAGCATCTCGCCCCAGCCGATATTGCTGAACACGGCTCCAGGCTACCTTTGTCCGATCCCGAAGTTTTCGCCGCCGCACCTGCGTCGATTCATTACTACCGACTAGTCCGATTCCAGGGTGACCGGGACATCGACCTCGCGGCCGTCGCGAATCAGGCGCACCGTCACGGTCTGCCCGATCTCGTGCGACTGCACCGCAACCGTCAGCTCCTCCGGACCCGACACATCGCGATCGCCGACCTTCACGATCACGTCGCCCTCCACGATGCCCGCCTTGGCCGCCGGGCTACCGGCCTGCACATCGGCCACCGCCGCGCCGCTCATCACGTCATTGGCGACGATCTTGGTCTTGGCGCTGACTCCCAGCCGCGGGTGGTGCACCGAGCCGTCCCGGATCAGCGCCTGCGAGATCCGCTTGACCTGATCCACCGGAATCGCGAAGCCCAGGCCCACCGAACCGCCGCTCTCGGACTTGATCGCCGAGTTGATGCCGACCAGCCGGCCCTGCATGTCCACCAGCGCGCCACCGGAGTTGCCGTGGTTGATGGCGGCGTCGGTCTGCACGGCGTCCAGGGTGGCATCGGTGTCGGTGCCCTCGCCGCCCACCTTCACCGGCCGGTGCAGCGCCGACACGATGCCGGAGGTGACCGTCTTCTCCAGGCCCAGCGGCGAACCCAGGGCCAGCACGTCGTCGCCGACCTGCACGTCATTGGAATTGCCGAGCTGGATCACCGACAGGTTCTTCACATCGACCTTCAGCACCGCCAGATCCGACTTGGTGTCGCGGCCCACGATCTGGGTCGGCACCCGCGAGCCGTCGGAGAACACCACATCGAGCTTGGCCTTGCCCGACTTGTCATTGGCGGCCAGCGAGATCACGTGATTGTTGGTGACGATGTAGCCGGCCCCGTCGATCACCACGCCCGAGCCCGTGGATCCGGTGTCGCCCAGCCACGCCCGGACGGTGACCACCGCGGGCATGACGGCATTGACCACCTTGGTGATCTGGTTGTGCGATTCGCTGACCGCGGGTGCGGACTGCAGCGCCACCTTGCGCGAGGTCAGCGCGGAGGCCGACGAGCCGGTGAACGCCCCCACGAACCCGCCGAGCAAACCGATGACCGCCGCGATGACCGCGAGCAGCGCCAGCGCCTGCCAGGACACTCGGCCACCGAACAGCACCTCCCGTGCACCCAGCTTGGGTCCGGGCGTCAGCGCCTGCGGCCGGGCCTGCGCCACGGCCGGAGTGCCCAGGCGCGCGGCCGAATTCGGGTCCCGCCACGGATCGGCGGGCGCGGCCGGGGCGGTCGTCTCGGTCTTTGCCTCCGGGTCCCGCTGCAGCTGATCGGTCGAACCCTCCGGACGACCGAACGCCTCCGCCAGCACCGCGTCCGGCGGGCGATTCTGAATCTCGGTATCCCCCTGCGGCGCGGCCCCGGCGGCACCCTTCGGCCGCGCCGCGAACGAGCCGTGCTGACCGTTCGGGCGGCGGAAGGCACGCGCGGTGTGGGTGTCCACATGTGGCCGCAGGACCGGCCGCGGCCCCAGCACCGGTGCGTCCGACGGCCTCAGGTTCCCCCGATTGGCCGCCGAATCGGAAACCGCATCCCGCTCGGGCCCCGGGCCCGTGTTCTTCGATTCGGTGGTCACGCTATGGACTCTACTTGCGCCACCATGACGTCCACCGCCTGCTGTCGAACGAATCTTGGCGCAGGCCGAAGGAACTCATGCCGCGCGCCAGCGGACCCCGATCGCGGTCGGCGGGGTCGGGAGTCTGGTGATTACCGCACTCCTGCAGCAACGCCCGCGGAATCCGGCTGAGCGTGTCGTGCAGGCTCAGCGGCGCGGAGATCTGATCCGAGGACTGCCGCAGCGCGATCCGGGCCTGCTGCTGGGCATCCACCTCGGCCGCGCACTCGCGGCACACGGAAATATGGTGGGCGGCACGCAGGTACGCGTTCATCCGCAGCTCGCCGTCCACATAGGCGGCGATGGCCTCACTGGCCAGATGCTCGGTGGGGGCGAAACGCGGGGGACGACGGTGCGGTCGGTCCTCGCCACTCATACGCTGCACACCCTTCCGGACGACTCGAGCTGTTCGGGCGACACCTGCCCGCGGGCGTGGTGTCCAGGAAGCGCGGGCGCAGTGCCCGCGGCTCACCCGACGTTTTCGGTGGCGGCGAATCGCCGCTCAATCCCATTATGCTCGAGGTGCTCGCGCAGTGCCTGACGTCCTCGGTGGATGCGGCTGCGCACGGTACCCAGCTTGACGCCCAGCGTCGCGCCGATCTCCTCGTACGACAGACCTTCGATGTCACAGAGCACGACCGCGGCACGGAACTCCGGGGCCAGCGAGTCCAGCGCGGACTGCAGATCCGGATCCAGGTTGGCGTCGTGATAGGCCTGCTCGGGACCCGGACCCTCGGAGGGCACCCGGTCGTAATCCTCCGGCAGCGCCTCCATGCGGATGCGGTTGCGACGGCGGACCATGTCCAGGAACAGGTTCGTGGTGATGCGGTGCAGCCAGCCCTCGAAGGTGCCGGGCTGATAGTTCTGCAGGGACCGGAAGACCCGGATGAAGGTTTCCTGGGTCAGATCCTCGGCGTCCTGCGGGTCACCGGTGAGGCGGTAGGCCAGGCGATACACGCGATCGGCGTGCTCGCGGACCAGCTCGTCCCAGGTCGGCATGACGGAGCGATCGCCGGTGGCGTCGAAGGCTGCGGTCCCGGACAGGGCGGCCTCGTCATCGGCGGGGGACGGGATGAGGTCGCTGTCCAGCGCGGTGTCGCTGTCCAGCGGCTTGATCTGCGGGTGCAGAGTGTTGGCGTGTTCACGCGCCGCGTCGACCATGTGGATGGGGTTACCTCCTACTCGGGACCGTGGACCCGATATCGAGGACAACCAATCTGCTGGATCAGCTGTTCCCGATTCCGAGCCCGCGGTCGCTGGCCTGGCGTGAGCATTACTCTGGCGGGTCGTGATGAGGCCGCTGTATGCAGAGGCTGAGGGACACCTGAGAAAAATCGCCACACCGGCCGGTCACCGCCACGCCTTACCGGTGTATCGCCATTAGCCTCTACTTCGTGAGCCAGACTCCCGCGGCACAGAACCTGCAGCGCAACCTCGCCTACGTGGAGGAATCCGTCGCCGAGGACGACATCCTCGTCGGTGCGCGCGAGCGCGCCCTCGAACTCGGCGCGGCCCCGGTCGCGCCGGCGGTCGGCGCGCTGCTCAGCATGTATTCCCAGCTGCTCGGGGCGCGGGCCGTGGTCGAGGTCGGCACCGGGGCCGGGGTGAGCGGGCTGTGGCTGCTGGACGGCATGCGCGAGGACGGCACCCTGACCACCATCGACTCCGAGCCCGAGCATCAGCGCGCGGCCCGCGAGGCGTTCCGGTCGGCCGAGATCGCGCCGGCGCGCACCCGGCTCATCAACGGGCGGGCCCTGGATGTGCTGCCGCGGCTCGCCGATGGGGCCTACGACCTGGTCTTCATCGATGCCGCCCCGCTCGAGCACCCGCAGTATGTGGCGCAGGCGGTGCGGCTGCTGCGGGATGGCGGCGCGATCCTGCTGCACAATGCCCTGCTCGGGGGTCGGGTCCCGGACCCCGCCCAGCGCGACCCGCAGACCATGGCCGTGCGGGCGGCGACCCGCGCGATCGCCGAGGATCCGGACCTGACGAGCGTGCTGATCCCGGTCGGCGACGGGCTGCTCTGCGCTGCGCGCGGGTGAGATTCAGCGCTGCGCGCGGGTGAGATTCAGCGCTGCGCGCGGGTGAGATTCTGCGCTGCGTGCGGGTGAAAACTCAACGCCCGGTGTGGAATTCGATTCCACCGTGGCGTTCCGCGCGGCGATAGTCCGCGTGGCAACAACTGCGGTCGGACAGCTTTCCCGGCGCGGAAAGTCCCCGGTGACGAAGTGCCCGGACGTCTGGATTTCGTAAATCCTCGCGACTCGAGCCGAAAGGCCCTTGCCCTCTGCTTGAACATGTGTTTAAGGTATTAAACATGCGTTCAACCGACGATCTGACAACCCGGGCCCGGATTCGCGACGCCGCGATCACCGTGTTCGGGGAGCAAGGGTTCGGGGTCGGCGTGCGGGCCATCGCGGCTGCGGCGGGAGTCTCTGCCGGGCTGGTCAATCACCATTTCGGGTCCAAGGACGGGCTGCGGGAGGCGTGCGACGAGTGGGTCCGGGAGACGATCCGGGCCGCCAAGATGGAGTACATCGAGAACCCCTCGCCCGGCGGGCTCATGCGCCAGCTGGCCGAGATCGAGGAGTTCGCCCCGGGTATGGCCTACCTGATGCGCAGCTTTCAGGCGGGCGGGTCGCTGATGAAGACCTTCTTCGAGCACATGGTCGAGGACACCGAGCAGTACCTGCGCGCGGGCGTCGCGGGCGGGTCCATCAAGCCGATGCGCGACGTGCGGGCCACCGCGCGTTACGTGGCCACCAACAACGGCGGCGGCATGATGATGTTCCTGCAGCTCTACGCGGCGGAGCAGTCGGGTCCCGTCGACTTCCGCAAGGCGCTGCGCGAATACGCCGAGCGCATGATGCTGCCCGCGCTGGAGATCTACACCCACGGCATGCTCACCGATTCCACGGCGCTGGACGCATTGACCAGTACTGAGCAATAACCCATCAACGTCGTTTTCCTACAAGGAGATTCGATGAACGTTCCTGCCAATCCCGTGATCGAAGTCCGGGATCTGCACAAGAACTTCGGGCAGGTGCGAGCCCTGGACGGTCTCGACCTCGAGGTCGCCGAGGGCGAGGTGCACGGTTTCCTCGGGCCGAACGGGGCCGGGAAGTCCACCACCATCCGCATCCTGCTGGGCATCCTGTCGCGCACCTCCGGCGAGGCCGTGGTGCTGGGCCGGGATCCGTGGACGGACGCGGTCGCGCTGCACCGTGACATCGCCTATGTCCCGGGCGATGTCACGCTGTGGCCGTCGCTGTCCGGCGGTGAGACCATCGATCTGCTGGCGCGCATGCGCGGCGGGATCGATCAGGATCGCCGCGCCGAGCTGATCCAGCGTTTCGAGCTGGATCCGAGCAAGAAAGCGCGCACCTACTCCAAGGGCAACCGGCAGAAAGTGGCTCTGGTGTCGGCGTTCTCGTCGAACGCCCGGCTGTTCCTGCTGGACGAGCCGACCTCGGGCCTGGATCCACTGATGGAGCAGGTGTTCAACGAGTGCGTGGCCGAGGCGGTGGCGCGCGGCACCACGGTGCTGCTGTCCAGCCACATTCTGTCCGAGGTGGAGCGGCTGTGTGAGCGGGTGACCATCATCCGGGCGGGCAAGACCGTCGAGACCGGCACGCTGGCCCAGATGCGGCATCTCTCGCGCACCTCCATCACCGCCGAAATGGTCCGCAGCCCAGGCGATCTCAGCCGCATCCCGGGAGTCGAGGACATCAGCGTCGAGGGCAATACCCTGCATGCCCAGGTGGACAGTGAACACCTGGGTGAGTTGATCCGGGTGCTCGGCGACGCCGGTGTGCGCAGCCTGGTCAGCCAGCCGCCGACGCTGGAAGAGCTATTCCTGCGCCACTATTCGCTCGATGGTCGGGCTCCGGCCGACGAGCGCGAGCGGGTGTCGAAATGACCGCGGTCACCGCCACCGCGCCCCGCGCGTTCGAAACACCGTTATTCGCGGGGGATTTCACCGGGACCTGGCAGCTGCTGCGGCTGTATCTGCGGCGCGACCGGATCATTCTGCCGCTGTGGGTGCTGTTGCTGTCGCTGCCGCTGGGCAGCGTGTATATCAAGAGCCTCGAGAAGATCTACCACACGCCCGCCGACTTCCAAGGCTTCGCCGACGGCATCCTGTCGAACCCTGCCGAACTGGCGATGTACGGGCCGATCTACAACACCAGCCTCGGCGCCTCGGGCGTCTGGAAGGCCGGGATGTTCTTCACGCTCATCGGCGTGGCCACCATCCTGACCGTCATCCGGCACACCCGGGCCGACGAGGAGACCGGGCGTACCGAACTGCTGGCCTCGACGCGGGTCGGGCGGTTCGCCGGACTGACCGCGGCGCTGATCGTGGCCTACGGTGGCGCGCTGGCCACCGGGCTGATCGGATTCGCCAGCATCGCGAGCACTTCCGTTCCGCGTTCCGGCTCGCTGGCCTTCGGTCTGGCGATGGCCGGGTCGGGCATCGTGTTCGCCTCGGTGGCCGCGATCGCCGCCCAGCTGTCGGCCAGCGCCCGGGTGGCGCGCGGTATCGCCTTCGCGGTGCTGGGTGTGACGTACACGCTGCGCGCAGTCGGTGACGTGCGTGCCGCGGCGGGCCCGACCAGCCCGCTCACCTGGCTGGCCCCGCAGGGCTGGTCGCTGCAGGTGCGGGCGTTCGCGGGCGATCACTTCGCGGTGCTGCTGCTGCACCTGCTCACCGCGACCGTGCTGACCGTCGTCGCGTATTACCTACTGGCGCACCGGGATACCGGTGCCGGCCTGATCGCGGAGCGGCCGGGCGCACTCGCGGCCGGGCCCGCGCTGGGCGGCCCGCTCGGACTCGCCTGGCGGCTGCAGCGCGGGACGCTGCTGGCCTGGACGGTCGGACTCGGGCTGTACGGGTTGATGATCGGCAGCGTGACGAACGGCGTCGGCAAGCAACTGGGCAGCAGCCAGACCATTCGCGATCTGATCACCCGCATGGGCGGTTCCGAATCGCTGGAGAAGTCGCTGATCAGCTACGCGTTCACCATGGTCGCGCTGGGTGCGGCGGCCTACTCGGTGTCGGCGGCGCTGCGGCTGCACTCCGAGGAGAGCACCGCGCACGCGGAAGCCGTGCTCACCGGTGCGGTCTCCCGAACCCGTTGGGTGGCTTCGCATCTGACGTTCGCCCTGCTCGGACCCGCACTGGCGCTCGCGGTGTCGGGCCTGCTCGGCGGCCTGATCTACGGTCGCGCCGCCGGTGACGTCGGTCAGAAGACCGGTCAGGTGCTGGGGGCCGCGCTGGTGCAGGTGCCTGCGGTGTGGACCTTCACCGCCATCACCGTCCTGTTGTTCGGTCTGCTGCCCCGCTGGTCGACCGTGGCGTGGGGTTTCCTCACCGCCGCCATCGCGGTCTTCCTGCTGGGCTCGCTCGCGGGCGCACCCCAGTGGTTCCGCGATCTGAACCCGTTCGAGCACGCCCCGAAGGTGCCCGGCGAGGCGTTCACCGCCACCCCGCTGGTGGTGCTCGTGCTCGTGGACGTGGCATTGATCACGGTGGGGCTCATGGCATTCCGCCGCCGCGACCTCCGATCCGCCTAGTGCGACACCTCCGCGAACGCCCGCACCGGACCCGCCGGTGCGGGCGTTCGCGGTGACCCGGTGTGCCGGGGTGGCCCCGCGTTCCGTCGCCAGCGAATCCTTGGTTGCCGGTGCGGGTACGGTGATCGGGCGGGGTGGGCGGTGCAGGGGCAGTGCTGAGGTCTGGATTCGGCCGGTGACGCGGTGGTACAGCAGAGGGGGATCGATTTTTGCTAGGAGGTGGGGGATATGTTCGAGGGACTCGCCCTCGGGGTACACCTACCGGCCGGATGGCTCTGGCCCGCACTGGTTTTCTTCGGCGGCATCATCTGCATGGGTCTGCTGGTACTGCTACTGATCAGCGGAGCCCGTTTCGACGACCACGCGTCGCGGTACGTGCCGACGACGACCAGTACGTGTGAACCGTTCTGCGGTGCGCGAACTCCGGTACCCGGGTATCCGAACTGAACGGTCGTATCGAGGTTTCCGGACCGTCGGCGCGGATACTCCACGGGAATAGTTCGACGAGTGGGGGTACCCATGGGGCAGCGGTTCCCGGCCGTGGTCGGGTTGTACTTCCGCGAGGCCGGGCAGTGGCGGCGCATCGCCGAATTCCGGCTCGCCGCGGACGGTCGCGCCACCTTCCGGACAGTGGACCCGGTCGAAGGACTGGTTGCCCGCGTCTGGTACCACCAGGGCGTCGACATTCTCGGCGAGAACCGCACCGTGCTGCCCGAGGACGGCGCCGCCTTCCTGCGAGCGCTGCTGCAGCCGTTCGGTTTTCGCGACTACTGGTTCCGCGACGACAGTTCGCCACGCAGCGGGCGCACCCGCACCGGGCACTCGGTCTCGCGTAGCGCGGCCGCGGTGCGCCCGGACGCCTGCGACAAGGACCGCGCGGCAGCGGAGCCGGATTGCCGGTGCGCCGGGGATCGCGCGCCGGCCGATGTCACTCCGCAGCCGCACGAGGAGCGGTCGCACCGTCCCGTGTCCCGGTCCGCCGCCTGGCGGCTGCTGGACGCGGACATCCTCCGATTCTGAAGCGCCGCACCGGATCCGCTACAGGCTGTTGGCCAGCAGCGCGTACTGCGCGGCCGCCTTCTTCTGGGCGTCGGAATCATTGGTCCCGTTCACCACGCCCACGTACTGCTTGTAGCTGACGTAGCAGCGGCTCGGCGTCTTGTCCGAGGTGCGGTGCACGCACTTGACGTCGGGCACCTTGTCCGGCCCGCTGGTCGCGGACTCCTGCAGGTTGCTGATCATGCCGGTCACGAAATCCGTGCTCGCCTTGCCATCTCGCAGCCGGATGACGAAATTACCGTCCGCGCTGGACATTTCGTCCGCACCGCCATCGGACACCAGCTTGGTCCAGTAGGCCATGTCGTCGGAGGGCAGGATGAGCCAATTGGCCGGGAACACCGCGAAATCGTCGGGATCGACGGTCTTGTGGTCGCGGTCGGTCACCAGGGTGCGGGCCAGCAGGCGATCGGGATCGACCGGCAGCTGCGAGATCTGGTCGTTCGGGGTCTCCTGGAAGGCGTCCAGCGTCGGGACCTGGGCGTCGAGGGTCTTCTTGGCCCAGGACAGCAGATCCTTCTGATCGGCGCTGGGACGCAGGATGAACAGCGAGATCACGAAGTCCTTGCGCGCCATGGTCAATCCGATGTTCGGCACGCCCGGCCGCCAGTGCGCGTAGGCGTCCGGATAGTCGGGCAGGGTGAGCTTCTGGTTCACGTTCAGCGCGACATTGAAGTCGGCGTCCTCGAGTTCGCGGGCGGCCAGCTTGGCATTGTCGGCGGACGGGAAGCGCAGCACGCGGGTGGTGATGGTGGTGCCGTTCGGATCCGGATTGTCGTTGACGTCCTCGCGGTCCGAGCCGCTGGCCGCGAAACCGGCTACGAAGCCGCGGTTGGTCAGCACACTCTTGACCGCGGAGGACAGGTGGCTGACATTCACCACGTCGTCGACCGTGGACAGCACCACGCCGCCGCGGCCGATATTGAGATGGGAGTCGATCTTCACCGCCGGGGCGACGGCCGCGGTCATGCGGATGCCCTCGATGGTGTTGCCCTTGCCGCCGTTGTTGCGGTCGTAGGTGTAGCGGTTCACCGGATAGGACCCGGTGTCCAGGGTGCGGACATCCAGCTCACCGGGAACCGGGGTGCCGGACCTACCGCATCCGGACAGCAGGGCGGTCAAGGCGAGGCAGGTGATGGCAGTGACGACACGTGCCGGACGGCGCATGGTGATCCCTCCCGCGCGGCCCGTCGGCGGCGGCGCTCCATGCACAGATTTTCGGACCAGCATCGGCCGGATGTCCACTCTTATCCGTGTCGCTCGCCCGGCCGGATGGATTGAAACGCCTGGTAGTCAGACCCAGATGCCCTTGCCGACGGTCACCACGCCGCCATTGCTCACCGCGAAACGCTCCCGATCCCGATCCCGGTCCACGCCGATGATCTCGCCCTCCGTCACCACCACGTTCTTGTCCAGAATGGCGTGCCGCACCACCGCACCCCGGCCGATCCGCGCGCCCGGCATGAGCACACTGCCCTCCACCGTCGCACCGTCCTCCACCAGCACATTCGAGAACAGCACCGAATTGCGCACCGTCGCCGCCGACAGAATGCTGCCCGCGCCCACGATCGACTCCTGGGCCAGGCCGCCGCGGCCGAACTTGGCGGGCGGCAGATTCTCGGCCGCACCGCGAATCGGCCAGTGCTTGTTGTAGAGATCGAAGACCGGATCCACCGACACCAGATCCATGTGCGCCTCGTAGAAGGCGTCGATGGTGCCGACATCGCGCCAGTAACCGCGGCTGCGCTCGGTCGCGCCGGGCACCACATTGGTGGAGAAGTCGTAGACCGCGGCCGCGCCCGAACGCACCAGGCTCGGAATGATGTCGCCGCCCATGTCGTGGTCGGAGTCGTTGTCGTCGGCGTCGGCGCGGATGGCGTCCACCAGCACCTTGGTGCTGAACACGTAGTTGCCCATCGAGGCGAAGGTGACATTCGGATCGTCGGGGGTGCCGGGCGGGTGCACCGGCTTCTCTAGAAAGCCGATGATGCGGCCGGATTCGTCGGAATCGATGCAGCCGAAGGCGCTCGCCGTACTGCGCGGCACCCGGATGCCCGCCACCGTCACGCCCGCACCGGAGTCGATGTGCGCCTGCACCATTTGCTCCGGATCCATCCGGTACACGTGGTCCGCGCCGAAGACCACGATGTACTCCGGGTCCTCGTCGTAGATCAGGTTCAGCGACTGCATGATCGCGTCCGCGCTGCCGGTGTACCAGCGCGGGCCCAGCCGCTGCTGCGCCGGCACCGGGGTGATGTACTCCCCGCCGAAGCCCGACAGCCGCCAGGTCTGGGAGATATGCCGGTCCAGCGAATGCGACTTGTACTGCGTCAGTACGCAAATGCGCAGGTAACCCGCATTCACCAGATTCGACAGCACGAAGTCGATGAGCCGGTACGCGCCGCCGAAGGGAACCGCGGGCTTGGCGCGGTCCTTGGTGAGCGGAAAGAGTCGCTTGCCCTCGCCACCGGCGAGCACGATCCCGAGTACGTGCGGCTGGCTCCTCACACTCCTGAAACTACCGGTTGTGCCCGAACACGGAATGTCCAGCTGGTGCCGTGTTCATCGCGATCTTGCGGGCCACCTCGATTGGTTAGCCCGCGAGCTAACGTTTAGTTTGGACCGGTGAGTTACCGCGCGGACGGAGCTCGCGGACTGCGAGTGGCCCTGATGACCCGCGAATACCCGCCGGAGGTGTACGGCGGGGCGGGGGTGCACGTCACCGAACTTGTACCGCGGTTGCGGCGGCTGTGCGATGTCACCGTGCACTGCATGGGGGTCGCGCGCGCGGATGCCGTGGTGCACCAACCGGATCCGATGCTCTACGCGGCGAATTCCGCGTTGCAGATGATGTCCGCGCAGCTGCGCATGGCCGAGGCCGCGAGCTTCGCCGACGTGGTGCACTCGCACACCTGGTACACCGGGCTCGCGGGGCATCTGGCCGGGGAGCTGTACGGGATTCCGCACGTGCTGACCGCGCATTCACTGGAACCGCGGCGGCCGTGGAAGGCCGAGCAACTCGGCGGGGGCTACCGGCTGTCCTCGTGGTCGGAACACAATGCCATGACCCACGCCGACGCCGTCATCGCGGTGAGCGCGGGCATGCGCGCCGATGTGCTCGCCGCCTACCCCGACATCGACCCCGCCAAAGTCCACGTGGTGCACAACGGCATCGACGCCGACGTCTGGCATCCGGGCGGTCCCGCGTCCGGCTCGCGGGACGTGCTCACCGAACTCGGCGTGTCCCAGGGGCGGCCCATCGCGGCATTCGTCGGGCGCATCACCAGGCAGAAGGGCGTCTCGCATCTGCTGGCCGCGGCCCGGCATCTGGATCCGGACATTCAGCTGGTGCTGCTGGCCGGGGCCGCCGACACACCCGCCATGGAGGCCGAGGTGGCGGCGTCGGTGCGGGCGCTGCGGGCCGACCGCGACGGCGTGTTCTGGATCAAGGAGATGCTGCCCACCGAGCTGGTGCGGCAGGTGCTCGCGGCCGCAACGGTTTTCGTGTGCCCGTCGGTGTACGAGCCGCTGGGCATCGTGAACCTGGAGGCCATGGCCTGCGGGACCGCCGTGGTTGCCTCGAATGTGGGCGGGATTCCGGAGGTGGTGGTGCCCGGGGAGACCGGGCGGCTGGTCCACTACGACGAGACCGCGCCCCGGGACTACGAGCGCGGCCTCGCCCGCGCGGTGAACACCATTGCGGCGGACCCGGTCACGGCCGCCGCGATGGGAGCGGCCGGCCGCGACCGGGCGATCGGCGCCTTCGACTGGAACCGGATCGCCGCGCGCACCGCGCACATCTACGACCTGGTCCGCAAGGGATAGCCGGGCGCCGGTTCAGGCGGTCAGGGGAAACCGCATGAACACATCGGCCCGGTCATAGGGACTGGGCGGCAGCTCCGAGGGCGGCACGTGCACGAAACCCATGGCCTCGTACAGGTGCACGGCGCTGGCCAGCCGGGCATTGCTGGCCAGGAAGAACTCCGTCGCGCCCAGATCGCGCACCCGCTCGATGGCGGTGGCCAGCACCACCCGGCCGATGCCGCGGCCCCGGAAGCGCGGCGACACGGCCATTTTCGACAGTTCGAACACGCCCAGCTCCTCCTGGACCAGGGCGACACAGCCGACGGCCTCGCCGTCCAGCCGGGCGATCAGCACCTCGCCGCCGTGATCGACGATGGCCTGCGGATCGTCGAGGGTGGCCAGGTCGGCGGGCTCGACCGAGAAGATGGTCTCGATCCACTCCAGGTTCAGGTCCTTGAAGGCACGGGCGTCATCGGGCGAGGACATCGGCGCGACCACGATCGAATCGAGTTCCGGGGCGCGGGCTTCCGTCTGCTGAGTCACCAGGAAAGCATGTCGGACGTCGAACCATAACGTCCAATACTTGATAGCTGCGATCGATATGATCAACTTATGAACCCCGGTGTGGAGCTGCGGCACCTGCGCTACTTCCTGGCGGTCGCGGAGGAACTGCACTTCGGGCGGGCCGCCGCCCGCCTGCACATCGCCCAGCCCGCCCTCACCCAGCAGATCCAGCGCCTGGAAACCCTGCTCGGAACCCGGCTCTTCGACCGCACCTCGCGGACCGTCGTGCTCACTGCCGCGGGAATCGTGCTGCGCGAGCGCGCCCGCGCCCTGCTCGGTCACGCCGAACGCGACCTGGCCGAGGTCACCCGCATCGGCCAGGGCAGTCAGGGCACGCTCCACCTGGGCTTCGTCCCCTCGGTGCTGCCGCTCGAACCGCTGCGCGGGGTCCGCGAATTCCGCGAACGCTTCCCGCTTGTGCAGGTCGACCTGGTCGAAGGGTTCACCAGCCACCTGATGGAGCGCCTCGCCAACGGCACTCTCGACATGGCCATCGTCCGCGACCCCGACGAGCAACCCGGCACCGTCACCGTCCCCCTCATGACCGAGCCGTTCGTGGCGATCCTCCCCGCCGACCACCCCGCCGCCGGACGCGCCACCCTCACCGGCGCCGAACTCGCCGAGAACCCGCTGGTCTTCTTCCCGCGCGCCGCGGGCGGACTGGCCTACGAGAAGAACCTCGCGCCGCTGCTGGAATCCGGCCGCCGCCCTCGCATCGTCCAGGAGGCCACCAACTGGACCATCATCCTCTACCTGGTCGCCGCGGGCCTCGGCGTCACCATCGCCCCACGCAGCGCCACCTTCACCGCCCCCGACTCGGTCCGCATCATCCCCCTCGCCGAAACCGACGCGGCCACAACGATTTACATCGCCACCCGGGCGGACGACACCCGCCCCCTGGTCCACAACCTCCTCGACCTGCTCCCGAACCGCCCGAAACCTCCGGAACCGCTCGGGCTCAGCGTGGGCGATACACCGAGATCGTGACCGACGCGGTCACCGGCATCGGATCAGGCAGGGCCGCAATCTGTTCCGCCCGCCCCTCGGCCGCATGAAACGCCGACGGCCCCATGGCCGCCACATTCGCCACATCCTCGTGCGAGAGCTCCATCGTGTACTCGACCGCGTCGTGTCCCACCAGCTCGAACCGCTCCCCGAGCGATTCGGCGAGCCGATCCGCCTTGGCCGCATCCACACTCACCATCCCGAGCGGCTCGATCAGCTCACCCAGATGCCGCGAGGTCGGCGTCACCACCACGAACCGCCCCTCGTCCCCCAGCACGCGCGCCACCTCGTCCGCATTCCGCGGCGCGAACACCGACACCACCGCCCCCATCACGCCATCCCGCACCGGCAGCCCCCGCCACGCATCGGCCAGCACCGACCCGCCCCGCGCATGCGCCCGAGCCGCCCGCCGCGCCGCCGCCTTCGACACGTCGAGGGCGACTCCCCGAGCTCCCGGTACGGCATCCAGCACGGCCGCCAGGTAATACCCGGTCCCCGCTCCGATCTCGAGCAGTGCCGGGCCGCCGCCCGCGGAGAGGAGGGTGGTGGCGAGTCGTGCTGCGGAGGCCGAAGTGACGGTCATTCCGGGTGCGAGGGTTCCGGGGCGGAGGCGTCGATGCCGGGTCGGCGTGGCTGGGCCGGGTTTGCGTGGAATGTGGGAGCTCGCCGGGTCGGCGGTGCCACCGTGCTGCTGGACTGCGGGCGCGTGCGTGGGCGAGGTGGCAGCCGTGGGGGAGTCCGCTCCGAATACTGCTGTGTCGGAATCAGTTACGGGGTGGGGGGTGGTGATGGCGGGTTCGATGTTGCGGTGGGGAAGGGCTGCTGCGACGGTCTCGGCCATGGCGGCGGCGATGGGGGCGAAATGCCCTGCGGCTTGAAAGGCGGTGCGGGCGTCGAGCATGGCCGGGGTGTCGCCGGTCATTTTGGTGGACGCGCCGGTGAGGAGGCTGATGTAGCCCTGCTTGGCCAGGTCGAAGCTGTGGCCGTGCGGGCAGCGCAGGGTGCGGGCGGGCGGGTCGCCGGCCGCGGGGTCGGCGACGGGAGCCGTGAGGGGCAGGCCGCACTGTGGGCAGGCCAGCAGGTCGGCGCAGGCCAGGAGCCGTTCCGTGGGGGAGGGCTCGGCAGTGCCGACTATGGGGGGATATGAGTTGTTGTTCACCGTGGTACCGGTAAGCCTGGGAGCCCCCGGGATTCTCGAGGGGGTTCGGGGGCGAAGCCCCTGAGAGTCCCGGGAGTTGGGCTCACCGGCACCGGCGAGTCGATCGATCAGCTGGTGACTTTGACGAGTTCGTCACCGAGCGCCGCGGCTTCATCCGGCGTGAGCTCGACGACCAGACGCCCGCCACCCTCGAGTGGAACCCGCATCACGATTCCACGCCCTTCCTTGGTTGCCTCGAGGGGACCGTCCCCGGTGCGGGGCTTCATGGCCGCCATCCTCTGCTCCCTCCAGATCTGCGCGGTCTGCTGCGCACTTTCATGGAACTCCAGTTGTCACCAACCAGGCAGCCCGCCGGCATGTGGCGGGCTACACCATGCCCATTCTTCCCTATCGCGGATCGGGGCGGGTACCTGAGTTCCAAAAACCGACCGTCGTGGCGTTCAGCGAGTACCGACATTCACCCAGCAATCGGCGATGTGATCGTCTACCATCCCCGTCGCCTGCATGAGTGCGTATGCGGTCGTGGGTCCCACGAATTTGAACCCGCGTCGCTTGAGTTCTTTTGCGAGAGCGGTGCTTTCGGTTGTGACAGCGGGCACATCGGACGTGCTCCGCGGGCGCTTGCGCGGGGCCGGGGCATAGGACCAGAGCAGGGCGTCGAGGCTCTCGCCGAGATCGCGGGCAACTCGCGCATTGTGGACGCTCGCCAGTATTTTGGCCCGATTGCGAACAATGCTGGGATCCGCCATGAGGCGTTCCACATCGGCATCCCCGAACCCCGCGACCCGTTCGATCGCGAAGCCCTGGAATGCGGTCCGGAAGGCGGGCCGCTTCCGCAAAATCGTGATCCACGCCAACCCCGACTGAAACGCCTCGAGGCACATTCGTTCGAATAGCGCGTCATCGCCGTGCAGCGGTCGTCCCCACTCCTGATCGTGGTAATCCCGATAAAGCTGGGACCCCTCCGCCCATCCGCACCGAATCAGTCCGTCGGTGCTCGCGTCCGCGGTCACCGCGTGCCCGGCTCTTCGCCGTGCTCCGTCGGGACGCCCGGTTCGGCCGGGAGCACCTGGGGGACCGCCGCCTCGCCCGGTCCGGACTGCGAATTGGCGCCGGGCTCGGCCGTCTGCTCCGCCGCGGCCTCCGCTCCGGTCACGCGGGCGAGTTCGCCTTCGAGTTCGTCGATGCGTGCGGCGAGCCGGGTCAGGGCCCAGTCCACCTCGCCCGCCTTGTACCCCCGGAACACCTGCTGGAAGCGCAGTGTCCGCACATCGCAGCCGCTGATCCCCGCTGCGGGCAGCACGGTGACGGTCGTCCCCTCCGGCAGCGGCCCGAGCTCCTCCGACCGCCCGAAGATCGCACTGGCCACCAGGAACAGCAGCGCGGCGACCAATCCGACGATCAGCACGTACAGCAGCATCGTGAGCATGCCCCGAGCTTAGGGCCCGCCCGCGGCGCAGTCCGCCCGTACCCCTGGCGGAAACGCGCCCTCGAATTCCGCACTCCCCCAAAGGGAGAACAAAGTCAGGGAGCTCTCGGCGCGGGATTCGGGCGAATTCCGCGCTGAGAGCTCCCTGATCGTGATTGCTACAGGTGGCGGGTGGTGTCGATGGAGAGGGACATGCCGGCCAGGCCGCGTCGGCGGACGGACAGTTTGTCGGCGATGTCGAGCAGGGCCTTGCCCGATGGGCTCTCCGGGGCGCGCAGCACGATGGGGGTGCCCTCGTCGCCGGCCTCGCGCAGCTGCTGCTCGATCGGGATCTGGCCCAGCAGCGGGACATTCGCGCCGATGGCGCGGGTCAGGTTGTCGGCCACGGTCTGGCCGCCGCCGGCGCCGTAGAGCTCCATGCGGGTGCCGTCGGGCAGATCGAGCCAGGACATGTTCTCGATGACACCGGCGATGCGCTGGCGGGTCTGCAGGGCGATGGAGCCCGCGCGCTCGGCGACCTCGGCGGCGGCCAGCTGCGGGGTCGTCACGACCAGGATCTCCGCGTTCGGAATGAGCTGGGCCAGCGAGATGGCCACGTCGCCGGTGCCGGGCGGCAGGTCCAGCAGCAGGATGTCGAGGTCGCCCCAGAAGACGTCGGCCAGGAACTGCTGCAGCGCGCGGTGCAGCATCGGGCCGCGCCACACCACGGGGGTGTTGCCCTGGGTGAACATGGAGATCGAGATGACCTTCACGTCGTGCGCGATGGGCGGCAGGATCATGCGCTCGACCTGGGTGGGCCGCTGCTCGGTGCCCAGCATGCGGGGCACGCTGTGGCCGTAGATGTCGGCGTCGAGCACGCCCACCGAGAGGCCCTTGGCGGCCATGGCGGCGGCGAGATTGACGGTGACCGAGGACTTTCCGACGCCGCCCTTGCCGGAGGCGACCGCGTAGACGCGGGTGAGCGAGCCGGGCTGGGCGAAGGGGATGACCGGTTCCGCGGCGTCACCGCGCAGCTTGCGGCGCAGTTCGGTGCGCTGCTCGTCGCTCATGACGTCCAGCTCGACCGTGATGGCGCCGACTCCGGCCACGTCGGCGACGGCCTTCGTGACCCGTTCCTGGATGGCGGATTTCATCGGGCAGGCCGATGTCGTCAGGTAGATCACAACGTGGACACCGCTATCCGCGCCGACCTCGACGCTCTTCACCATGCCCAGCTCGGTGATCGGCTTCCGGATTTCCGGGTCGATCACCTTCGCGAGCGCGACCCGCACATCCGATTCCATAACCACTGGCATGTGCCCAAGTCTAGGAGCGCCGTCGGCCGTGCCGTTTTCGCCCTCCGCTTATACCCGGGGCGGGTGTGCAGGGCGTGGTCGGATGCGTGGGTGGCGTGGTCTAGATGCGAGGCAGCGCGGCGGCCGCCGGGGAGATCCCCGAGCCGTACGCGGTCTCCCACGCCATGACGTTCGCGACGTAGGCCATGGAGTTGTTGTAGCGCAGGATGGCCCGGGTCTGCTGGCCCGGATCATGCATGTCGAGGCCGCCCGAGCAGAGGTACTTGCCGGCGGTGAGCGCGGCGTCGTACATGTTCTGAGGATCGGCGACGCCGTCGCCATTGCCGTCGGCCGCGTACTTGCGCCAGGTTTCGGGCAGGAACTGCATGGGGCCCACGGCGCGGCGGTAGCTGCCGGACAAGCCGTCCAGGTCGCCGCCGTCGGAGGTCGCGACCACGTTGTTCCCGGCCAGCCTGCCGTCCAGGATCGGGCCGTAGACGGATTCGAGCGGGTAGCCGTTGTCGTCGATTTTGCCGTAGCCGTGGGTGGATTCGACCCGGCCGATGCCGGCCAGCAGGTTCCACGGCATATTGCAGGTCGGATTCTCCACGGCGAGAATGCGTTCCGCGTTCTCGTAGGCGTCCTGCGCGACGCCCGGCATGCCGAGCGGCCCGGCGGCGCGCGCCGACGGCACCCGGCCGTCCGGCTGGGCGACGGACTTGACCTCCGGAGGACCAACGGGCGCAACCTGTTTGGCCTCGTGCAGCAGCGGTTCCGGTGCGGCGGCCGGTATTACGGCTGCCTCGGGTTTGGGTAGTTGTTCCTCGCTGTCGTTCGACAGCTGGTGCTGGACGGTAGCCGCGAGCTTGTCGGCGATGTTCCCGTCGCCGGCTCCGGTAACTGTGGCCAGTCCGGCGGGCACGAGCCCGGTCAATGCGATGACCGATCCACGGCGAACTTTCGGGACCGGGGGTTTGCGGTGACGACCCACTGTGTGGTGACCCTCCATTGCCATCGGTTGATACCGGGGTGATGCAACGAAGGTCAGGTTACCTTATCCGAGACCTTCCTGTTACCCCTTCGTGACCAACTCTCAGGATTTGAAGGAAACGCAAGTCAGACGCGAGTTCCGGAGCGGCGCGACGAAACTCGCGAATCACACCATCGTTACGGGGCGGGCGCGGGGGCCGGCGCCGGAAGCGGAATCGTGATGCCGAACGGCAGCGTGATGCCGGGGGCCGGGGTGGTGGTCGTGGTGGCGTCCGGAGTGGTTTCGGCCGGGGCCACGGCCTCGGGCTCGGGCGTCCCGGAGGGCGTGACCGTTTGCTGGTCCTGCGGTTGCTGGACGGCCTGCTGCGGCTGATCCTGCGGCTTCTGGCCCTGCTGACCCGTCTGGGTGTTGCAGGTGGTGACGGCGGGCTGATCCTTGACCACCGGCTTGCCGTCGGGTCCGAACTGCTGCTCGGCCGGCTTGCCGTTCTCGGCCTTGGCGGCGTCCTCGGGCTTGGTCTTGTCATCGGTGTCCGGGTCGCCGGGGACCTTGTCGGCCTTCTGATCCGGCTGCTGCGCCGGAACCATCACCTGCTCACAGGGATTCGCGGGCACCACTGGAGCCGGGCAGAAGATGCCGCACGGGATCGGCGGCAGGCCCGGGATGGTGATCATCACCTGGGTCGGCGTCGGCGTGGTGGACTGCCGCGTGGTGTCGGGCGCCTCGGTGGCCGGAATCGTGGTGGAGGCCACCGAGATATCGGGGCCGTTGACCGGAAGGTAGTTGTTGGGCACCAGATCCGGCGAGATGCTCACCCGCTGCGGGGCGCCGCCGGTCTTGTAGGCGTTGGCCCAGCTGAGCACGTTGGCCGCGTACGACACCGAATTGTTGTAGCGCAGCACGGCCCTGAGCTGCTGCTGCGGATCGGCCAGGTCCATACCGCCCGAGCACAGGTACTTGCCCGCCGCCAGCGCCGCGTCGAAGACATTGTTGGGATCCGGTGTGCCGCTGCCCTTTCCATTGGCGGCGTACACCGACCAGGTGCTGGGCAGGAACTGCATGGGGCCGATAGCCCGCACGAAACTGCCGTCGCTGGCCTTGATGATCTCGTTGCCGGGCAGCGTCCCGTCCAGGGCCGGGCCGTAGATGGGCGAGACCGTGGTGCCCGCGGCGTCGGTGCGGCCGTTGTTGGCGTGGTTGGACTCGATGCGGCCGATGCCGGCCAGCAGGTACCAGGGCAGATGGCAGTTCGGGTCCGAAGACTGCAGCGCCAGTTCGGCATTGCGGTAGGCGGCCAGCACGATCTCCGGAATGCCCAGCACGCCACTGCCGCCGGGCAGCGCGATGTCCTGCAGCGGCACGGTGCCGCCGAAGAGCGGCGAGCCGTCGGCGGGCGGGGTCATTGCGCTGAGTTTGCGGGGGGCCTCCGGAGCCGCCGGAACCAGGCCGACGGTCTGGTCGGAGGGGGTGTCGGCGGGACTGTTCACGCTCGTGTTGTGCGTCGCGGCGGCCGCCAGCAATGCGTCCGGCGCGGCCTGCGGGGCCACGGTGTGGACGGTCGTATTGGTGGCGGAACCGGCGGTGACCAGGCCCGCAATCAACAGTGCCGACGCTGTCACCGGAGCAGAAATTCTCTTCGCCACCACACAATCCCCTCAGTCGTGCGGCCGGTGCCCCGTGGTAACACTCATACAGCGGCGGTGTCTGGGTCGGTCGCTCGGAACAACGTGATCCAGGTTACCCATGAGTCAGCTCGATCGGAACAACTTCGGTGGTCAGTCGCCATCTTTTTGTGCCGAAATTGCGACCTCATCAGTCTTCCGATCGGTACTCTTCTTTGCTTTCTTGACCTTCGCGACCTCGTCGCCGACTGTCAGTTTCTCCAATCTGACCAGGGATTCCTTGATGTCGTCCAGTTCCCGGCGCACGTAGTCGCGCGTGGCGACCTCGCCGACGGCCAGCCGCAGCGCGGCGAGCTCACGCGCCAGGAATTCGGTGTCGGCTTTCGTCTGGGCCGCTCGTGTCCGGTCCTCCTCGAGCGAGACCCGATCGCGATTGTCCTGGCGGTTCTGCGCCAGCAGGATCAGCGGTGCGGCGTAGGCGGCCTGGGTGGAGAACGCCAGATTCAACAGGATGAACGGATACGGGTCCCACTGCAGCCGCAGCGCGAACACATTGAGCAGGATCCACACCACCACGATGACGGTCTGGATCACCAGGTAGCGGCCGGTGCCCAGGAAGCGGGCCACCTTTTCGCTGGAACGGGCCATCGCCTCGGGATCCCAGTCGAGGCCGCGGAAGCGGGTCTCGAGCGGGGTCTCCAAACGCTGGCGGGCGCTGAGTTTTTCGAGCCGCTCGCTCATGCGCGGCCTCCCGTCCCCTCGATCACGGGCATGCCGTGTGCATCGTGTTGGTCTTCGTCCTGCTCGCGCCAGTCCTCGGGCAGCAGGTGGTCGAGCACGTCGTCGACGGTGACGGCTCCCAAGAGATGATTCTCCGCGTCCACCACCGGCCCGCACACCAGGTTGTAGGTGGCGAAATAGCGGGTCACGGCGGTGAGCGGGGCATCGGGCCGCAGCTGCACCAGATCGGTGTCGACGATGCCGCCGACCAGGTTGGCGGGCGGTTCCCGCAGCAGCTGCTGGAAGTGCACACAGCCCAGGTAGCGGCCGGTCGGGGTGGCCGTGGGGGGACGCACCACGAAGGCCATCGACGCCAGGGCCGGGGTCAGCTCGGGATCGCGGATGCGGGCCAGCGCCTCGGCGACCGTGGTGGAGGCGGTGATGACGATCGCGTCGGGCGTCATCAGACCACCCGCCGTGTAGGGCGCGTGCTCGAGCAGACGGCGCACCGGTTCGGAGTCCTCCGGATCCATCAGCGCCAGCAGCGATTCCGCCTCGCCCTCGGGCAGTTCGCCCAGCAGGTCGGCGGCGTCGTCGGGGTCCATGGCCTCGAGCAGGTCGGCGGCGCGTTCCACACCGAGCTGTTCGAGCAACTCCACCTGGTCGTTCTCGGGCAGTTCCTGGACCACGTCGGCGAGACGTTCGTCGTCGAAGGCGGAGGCGACCTCGATGCGGCGCTTCTGCGGCAGTTCGCGCAGCATGTGCGCGACATCGGCCGGGCGCATGCCCTCGAATTGCGCGAGCAGCTGGGTGACGTCCTGGCCCGGCATGTTGAGCTCGGTCTGGGTGAGCCCGCGCACCTGCGCCCAGTCGACCACGTGCACCGCGCCACGCCGCCCGAAGCCGACACCCAGACGGCGGCGTTCGCGCACGGCCACCCGGGAGACCACCCAGTCACGGGTACGGCCCTGCTCGATGCCCAGGTCGACCACCACCACGTCGGCGCCGGACAGGTGCGGCAACTCCGGATCCGCGACGCGGACGGTGGAGTCGAGGATCTGCGCGATGGCCAGCAGCTCGCCGGGCCGCTGCTCGAAGCGGCGCACGCTGATGGTGCCCGTGGTGAGGGTGATCGCGCCGGGGTCGATGGTCTGCACCCGCAGCATGGGCACGAAAATCCGCTTCCGGGTGGGCAATTCGACGAGAACGCCCAGGACTCGGGGTTGCTGGCGGTCATAGCGTATCGAGATCACGATGTCCCGGAGGCGGCCGATAGACTCGCCGTCCGGTCCCAGTACCACCAAGCCCGCCAACCGGGCGGCGAAAACCTTCGTCGCTGCCATGTTTGGTAAGGCTAGTGGGTCGAACGCGTCCTAAATGTCGCGCCACGTGAAGGAGTGAGCCATGACATCGCGCCGATCGGTGCTCGCCGTGCCCGGCAGCAACCCGCGCATGATCGAGAAGGCCAAGGGACTGCCCGCCGACGAGGTGTTCCTGGATCTCGAGGACGCGGTCGCGCCGGCGGCGAAGGAGGCCGCGCGGGCGAACATCGTGGCGGCCCTCAACTCCGGCGGCTGGGGCGCCCAGATCCGCGTTGTGCGGGTCAACGATTGGACCACCGAACACACCTATGCCGACGTCATCACGGTGGTGGAGGGCGCGGGCTCGGAGCTGGACGCCATCCTGCTGCCGAAGGTCACCGACTCCGGGCAGGTGCAGGCCCTGGACCTGCTGCTGACCCAGCTGGAGAAGGCCAACGGGCTGCCGGTCGGCCGGATCGGGATCGAACCGCAGATCGAGAACGCGCTCGGGCTGCGCAATATCGACGCCATCGCCACCGCGAGCCCGCGGGTGCAGACCCTGGTGTTCGGGCCCGCCGACTTCATGGCCTCGATCAATATGCGCACCCTGGTGGTCGGCGAGCAGCCCGAGGGCTACGAGCCGGGTGACGCCTATCACCACATCTATATGACGATCCTGCTGGCGGCCCGCGCCCACGGCCTGCAGGCCATCGACGGCCCCTACCTGGCGGTCCGCGATATCGACGGCTTCCGCCGCAACGCATCCCGCACGGCCGCACTGGGTTTCGACGGCAAGTGGGTGCTGCACCCGGATCAGATCACCGCCTGCAACGAGATCTTCAGCCCGCGCCAGGCCGACTACGACCGGGCCGAGGAGATCCTCGACGCCTACGCGTTCCACACCTCGGCCGAGGGCGGCGCGCGGGGCGCGGTGATGCTCGGTGACGAGATGATCGACGAGGCCAGCGCGAAGATGGCTCAGGTGATCGCTGACAAGGGCAGGGCGGCCGGAATGGCGCGAACCACGCCTGCTCTTCGAATCGGGCACGGCGAATCGGCGTCCGTCGACGCGAAATAGCATGATGGAGTCATGACGAATCCCATGGGGAATCCGAGCCGGGGCCGTCCCGGCCTGCCGACGCCACCGTCGGGCTGGCCGGTCGGCTCCTACCCGACCTATGCCGAGGCGCAGCGGGCGGTCGACTACCTGGCCGACAACCAGTTCCCGGTGGAGGGCGTGACCATCGTCGGCGTCGACCTCATGCAGGTCGAGCGGGTGCTGTACCGGCTGACCTGGGGAAAGGTCATTGGCGGCGGCATGGTTTCGGGCGCCTGGCTGGGCCTGTTCCTGGGTCTGCTGCTGAGCATGTTCACCTCCGGCGGGGCGATCGGCCCGCTGGTGGTCGGCCTGGTCGGCGGCATCATCTTCGGCCTCATCTCCGCGTCCATCCCGTACGCGGCCACCCGGGGCCAGCGCGACTTCGCCTCCACCATGCAGCTGGTGGCCGGCCGCTACGACGTGCTGTGCGACCCGAAGACCGCCGAGCAGGCGCGCGACATGCTCGCCAGGCTGGCCATCTAGATCCATGGAGGTACTGGATCAGGTCCGGGCCGCGGTGCTCGGTCATTTCGAGGTGGAGTCCGCGGACGCGGCGTCGGTGACGTTCCTGGGTTTGGAGCCCATCGACATCCTGCGTATCCCGGACGGTGAGTTCGTGCACTACGCCACGCTGGGCGGTTCCCGGCATCCGATGACGGATCCGGCTGCGGCGCTGGCCGATCCGGTGCGCGGGCCGCGCGCGGAGCTGGTGCTGACGCTGCGCGGCGGTGTGGGCGCGGGTTCGGGGCTGACCCGCACGCTGGGTGTGCTGGTGGCGGCGCCCGCGGTGGAAGGTGTTGTGCTGCAGGCGGATGCGCTGCTCGATCTGGGAGAACCGTTGTGGACCAACGCGCCGTTCACCGCGGCGCTACTGGGCGCGAGCGACATCCCGGAGGTGGAGCTGCCGGAACCCGCTGAGCCCGTGCGGTTCCTGACGGTCGCGCCGATCACCGCGACGGAGGCGGCGTGGGTGCGGATTCGCGGCGCGGCGGCGTTGCGCGACGCCTGGGCCGAGGCGGGAATCGATGTGCGTGATCCCGCCCGGGCCGCAGCGTCGCTCTGATCGACCGCTGCGTCGCTCTAATCGAACGGGTTGCCGTCGATCGGACAGGTCGCGCCGGCGGCCGGCAGCGTTCCCGCGATGAGATAGTCGCGTTTCGCGGCCTCCGAGCATTTGCTGTGCACGTACATGCTGCTGTGCCCGGCTCCCTCCACCACCAGTAGGTGCGCGTCCGACAGTTCCGCCGCGCCGGCGGCGGCTCCGGCCAGCGGTGTCGCGGGATCATTGCGACTGTTGATCACCAGGATCGGGGCGGTCGGCCGATTCCACGGTCCGGAGTAGGGGTGCACGGCGGTCTGCGGCCAGTAGGCGCAGGTCAGTGCGTCCAGGACGCCGAGCCGGCCGAAGACGGGCACCCGCTGGTCCTCACTGATCGCGAGGGCGCTGTAGCGCCGCTCGTCGCGCGGCACCCGGCTGTCGGCGCACTGGACGCCGTGGAAGGCCTCGGTGTAGTTGTCGTCGTAGGTGTTGGCGCCGGTGCCGCCCAGGCCCTGCGAGCTGCCCGTGCCGATGTCGGCCACCTGCCGCACCAGGGCCGCGGTCTCGGCGAGCACATCGGTCGGCTGATACGGGGTGTTGCGCAGGTCGTAGAGAAGTTGCAGGGTGGCGGCGACCTGCGGCCAGCCGGCCGGATTGGACAGCTGGCCCGCCGCGGCCACCACGGTGCCGTAGTCGTAGCGTTTGCCGTTCCACGAGATCGGTTCGCGCCGTACCCGTTCCAGGATCCGCTGCCATTTCTCCCGCGGATCTCCCTGGGAGAAGGCGCATTCGGGCCCGGCCGCCACGCAGGCGTCGAGCATGGCGTCGAACGCGCCCGCGATTCCGGTGGCCACGTCCTGGCGGGTGTCGATGGGCTGGTCGGCGGCGGCGTCGTCGAGACCGAGGGCGTTGCCGCGGAAGTCCATCGAGCCGTCCAGCGCGAGGGCGCGGACCCGGCCGGGAAACATGTTGGCGTACAACGCGCCGAGGTAGGTGCCGTACGAAATGCCGTGGTACGTCAGTTTGTCGTCGCCGACGGCCCGGCGCAGCAGATCCAGATCCCGTGCGGTGTTCTCGGTCGACAGGTGCGGCAGCAGGTCGGCGGCACGCTGTCCGCAGTTGTCCGCCAGCGTCTTCGCGGCCGCGAAGAACGGCGGCTCCGCGTCGGGCGTGCCCGGCATCGGGGGATAGGTGGCGAAGAACAGCTGCTGCGCGGTCGCATCCGGAAAACAGTGCACCGGTGCGCTGTTCGCACTGCCGCGGGTATCCCAGGACACCAGATCGAAGCGGGCGCGCAGCTCGTCGGAGAACAGCCACGACCAGTGCGCCCGTTCCCGCAGCCGCTGCACCCCGGACCGGCCGGGGCCGCCGAAGTTGACGAAGAGCGTGCCGATCCGCCGGGCCGGGTCGGCGGCGGGGAGTTTGATCACGGCCAGGTCGATCGATCGGGCTTCGGGATGCGCATAGTCCAGTGGCACTCGCGCTGTCGCACAGGAGAATCCGGAATCGCAGTCGGTCCATTGAAGGGTGGGTGCCGGTGCGGCATCGGCGAGGGCGTCGACGTAGGAGTCGGCTGCCGGGCCGGCCGCGGCGGGCACCGGCACGGCCAGGAGAAGCCCGAATATTGCTGTCCACCAAGCCATCCGGCCGCGGACCGGCGAAGTCCTCATCATGAACACAGCCGCATTCATAGCAACCCGGCGGCGGGCGCGTCGAGGCGGTCGGCAAAGCCGCTGGTGGCGTTCGGTGCTCAAAGCCAGTTGTTGCGATGGAAATTCGCGTACAGCAGGGCGCACAGGCCGACCATCACCGCGATCACGATGGGGTATCCGTAGGTCCACGAGAGTTCCGGCATGTGTTCGAAATTCATGCCGTAGACGCCCGCGATCATGGTCGGCACGGCGGCCATGGCGGCGTAGGCGGAGATCTTGCGCATATCGGTGTTCTGCTGAATGCTCACCTTGGCCAGCGCGGCATTGATGAGGGCGCTGAGCGATTCGTTGAAATCGATGATCTGCTCGGTGACCGCGGTGTGGTGGTCGGTCACGTCGCGCAGGTAGCGGCGGATCTCCTTCGGCAGCGGCAGGGTGGTGTCGTGGGTGAGCACCTGCAGCGGCAGCCCGAGCGGCTTGACGGCCCGGCGCAGTTCCACCACTTCACGTTTCAGCTGGTAGATGGCGTCGATCTGGAGCTTGTTCGCAGGGGTGAAGACGGCCTCCTCGATGGCGTCCACATCCTCCTCGATCGCCGCCGTGACCTCCACATAGGAGTCGACCACGCGGTCGGCCACCGCGTGCAGGACCGCGCCGGGCCCCAGCGCGAGCTGGCGCGGGTCGGCTTCGAGATCCTTGCGCACACCGCTCAATTCGGTGTGCTCACCGTGGCGGACGGTGATCACGAAATCGGGTCCCGCGAACACCATGATCTCGCCGGTGTCGACGATCTCGCTGACCGTGCTGAGCTCGTGCTCGACGTAGCGCACCGTGCGCAGCACCAGGAACAGGATGTCGTCGTAGCGTTCGAGTTTGGGCCGCTGCTGCGCCTTGACCGCGTCCTCGACGGCGAGTTCGTGCAGGCCGAAGGTCTGCGCGATATCGGCCATGAGTTCCTTGCCGGGTTCGAGCAGTCCGAGCCAGACGAATCCTTCGTGGCGTTCGCGCACTTCGGCCAGCGCGTTCTTGTAGGAGCTGTGCTCGAACAGCCGCACCCCCTCGACGTAGACCGCGCAGTCGACGATCCGGCCGTGACGGACGGGCATCTTGGCGGGGTCGCGCGGCTCGCCGGACCGCCCGGGCCAGTGGAAGGACGGCAGCGGCGGTATCGAGGACACATCAAGGATGCTAATCGTCCCGCCCCCTGGCGATGGTTCGGGCCGCAGGCAATATAGGGGGCGTGCGCATCGATCTCCACACCCATTCCAACGCGTCCGACGGCACGGACACCCCGGCCGAACTGATCGCGAACGCCGCTGCTGCCGGTCTCGACGTCGTGGCCCTGACCGATCACGACACCACCTCCGGCTGGGCCGAGGCCGCCGCCGCGCTCCCTCCGGGCCTGACGCTGGTGCGTGGCATGGAGATGTCGTGCGTCGGGCTGGGGGAGGACGGCTATCCGGTGCCGGTGCACCTGCTGGCCTACCTGTTCGACCCCGAGGACGAGTCCTTCGCGCAGGAGCGGGAGCGGTTGCGCGCCGAGCGGGTGGTGCGGCTGCGGGCCATGGCCGAGCAGATGGCCGCCGACGGCCTGCCCATCGATCCGGACGCGGTCATGGCGTCGGTGGGCCCGTCGGCGGGTCGCCCGCATCTGGCCCGGGCGCTGGTGCAGGCCGGGGTGGTGCCGACCGTGGACGCCGCGTTCCAGGATCTGCTGGCCCCGCACGGCCGCTACTACGTCGAGAAGGCCGACACGCCGCTGCGGCGGGCCGTCGAAATGGTGGCCTCGGCCGGCGGCGTGAGTGTGGTGGCGCACGCCCGGGCTCGCAAGCGCGGGCGGCTGCTGGCGCTGGACCACATTCGCGAGCTGACCGAGTTCGGGCTGGGCGGCCTGGAACTCGATCACCCCGACCACAGTGCGGAGGACCGCGAGGTGCTGCGCGGGCTGGCTGCCGAGCTGGGTCTGCTGACGACCGGCTCCTCGGATTACCACGGCGCCAACAAGACCATTCGGCTCGGCGAATTCACCACCGACCCAACGCAATTCGAGGAAATCGTGGGCAAAGCGAGCGGAGTCCCGGTGATCACCGCATGAGAGTGGTCCGGGGCCTGAGCGGAGTGGTCGCGGGGGGCACGCTGGTGCTGGCGGCCACGGTCGCCACCACCGCGATCATCGGTGTTCGGCGCGGTTTTCCGGGCCCCGGGTGGGCGGCGGTGACGTGGCATGTGACCGCGGCGGCAGCCGTGCTGGCCGCCCAAATTTATGCGGATAGACATCGGGGTTTTGCGGCTTTTTTCGGATGTTTGGTCGTTTTCGTGATAGCCGGATATCTGCTCTGGGCGCAGTGGTGGAATTGAAATACGCATAACGGTTGCGAGTGAGTGAACCGTCGTCGAACATTTGTCGATATGACCGAATTCGACGCCGATGTGCTGGTGCTGGGAGGTGGCCCGGCCGGAGCCTGGGCCGCGCTGGCCGCTGCCGCTGCGGGCGCGCGGGTATTGGTCGCCGACAAGGGCCGCTGCGGCAGCAGCGGCCCCACGGCGCGGGGCGGGGTCACGCTCTGGAACATTCCGCCCGGTCCGGCCCGGGACGAGGCCGTGCGGCAGAACTTCGCGCACGGCGGCGGGCTGGGGGACCCGGAGTGGATGTACCGGGTGCTGGAGGAGACCCATCGGCGTGTCGGCCAGCTGGTGACCGGCGGCTTCCGGTTCCGGGGTGAACACGCCGAGCGCCCGGCGCGGGTCTATCTCGACGGCGCGAAGTATCTGGGCCGGCTGCGGCGCAGCATGGTGATCGCGGGGATCCGCATCCTCGACCACCATCCCGCACTCCAGCTCATCACCGACCGCGACGGCGTCGTGTCCGGCGCGGCAGGTGTGACACAGGGTGGCGACTTCCGCGGCTGGACCGTCCGGGCGCGCGCGGTGGTGCTGGCCACCGGCGGCTGTGCCTTCCTCTCCGGTGGCGCCGGCACCGATGTGGACACCGGTGACGGGCTGCTGATGGGGGCCGAGGCGGGGGCCGAGCTGTCCGGCATGGAGTTCTCCAACGCGTATTCGCTGACCCCGGTGGCCGATTCGCCGCCGCTGGGCGGCCGCCCGGTGGCCGCGGTATTCGCCTCCGACCAGGTCATGCACTTCGCCACCCTCTACGACGAGTCGCGGGCGGTGCTGTGGGGGCAGGGATGCGGTTCGCGGGCACAGGCTTTCGCGGCCATCGCCGACGGGCGGCGGGTCTACGCCGCGCTGGACGAACTGCCCGAGGCGGTGCGCGCGGAGCTGCAGCGGCACGGGCCGAGCCTGACCGGTCAGGTGCCGCTGTGCGCGGTGCTGGAGGGCACGGTGCGCGGCACCGGCGGGCTGCGGCTGACCGGACCCGACTGCGCGACCACGGTTCCCGGCCTCTACGGCGCGGGCGACGTCACCACCCGGGAGCCCATCACCGGGGCGGTCAGCGGGTTCGGCGGCCAGAATGGCGCGTGGGCCATCTCCTCCGGCGTCTGGGCGGGCGCGGGCGCGGCCGATTTCGCCGTGGGCCGTCGCAAGCTCGGCAAGGCGCGCCCGGTGCCCGGCGCGGGCCTGGGCGACCGGGCGCGCCTCGATCCGCGCGCGGTGGTCGGCCTGGTCCAGGAGCACACGCTGCCGCTGCGGCGCAGCTACTGGCGCAGCGACGGCAGCCTGCGCGACAGCATCGGCGAACTGGACGGCATGTGGCCCGGCGTCGAATTGGCGCTCGGCGGAAAGGGACCCGATCGCCTGCCCGCCCGGCAGGCCGCCGCGCTGCTGGCCGTCGCCCGCTGGACCAAGTACTCCGCCCTGGCCCGCACCGAGACCCGCGGCATGCATCGCCGCACCGACCATCCGGGCGCCGGAAGCGACTGGCGCGTACGGTTGCTCTCCGGGGGTCTCGGCAGTGTCTGGGTCCGGCCGGACCTCACAGCGGTGGGTGCAACCCCCGCTTGACAGCTCACAGCCGCCGCCGCGACCGCGTTGTGACAGTTCTCCGAGTTCAGGTTCCGACCAGCGAGTTCCTGTTCATCTCGGCGTGATTCGACTGCCTTACCCTTCAACGATGGTGAGGCGACGCGACGGACCCGGGGGCGATTTGGCAGGCCGTCGCAGCGACTGGCAGAATGGGCCGATCCCGGCCGCAGCCACCGCCCGGCCCGGGACACTCGGTGATCACGAACCCCGACTCGCGGGTTCACACGAGGTCACCCCGGCTGTATCGCCCGGACACACCCCTCCGGTTCTCGCTCGACGATCTGCGCTGCCGCGACACACTTCTCGCAATGCCGTAATACTTTGTATGCGTCGCCACGATGAGGTGGCAAGGTTTCCACGAAGTGGCTCGGAAGTGGTGTCGACGTCGCTGAACGCGGCTGCGGCAAAAGATATATGAGCACCGAAACCACAAATTCCGCTATTACCGAACGGTAACCGTCAAACGGTTGAGTCCGAACCGATCAGGAGTGAAATCGTGTCACCCGTGACTGAAGCAGTGAATGCCACCGAGGCCCCCGCGTCCAATGGGGCGAACCTGTCCGACATCACCACGGAAGAAATTTTCGCCGGGCACCTTGGCGGCAAGCTCTCGGTCGAACTCACCGCTCCGCTCGACACCCAGCGTGATCTGTCCATCGCCTACACCCCGGGCGTGGCGCAGGTCTGCCGCGGCATTCACAAGGACGAGAGTCTGGCCAAGACCTACACCTGGGCCGAGCGCCTGGTCGTGGTCGTCTCCGACGGCACCGCCGTGCTGGGCCTGGGCAACATCGGCCCGCGCGCCTCGCTGCCGGTGATGGAGGGCAAGGCGGCGCTGTTCAAGAAGTTCGCCGGTCTGGACTCGATCCCGATCGTGCTGGACACCAAGGACGTCGACGAGATCGTCGAGACCCTGATCCGCCTGCGCCCGAGCTTCGGCGCGGTCAACCTGGAGGACATCTCCGCGCCGCGCTGCTTCGAGATCGAGAAGCGCGTCGTCGAGGCCCTCGACTGCCCGGTCATGCACGACGACCAGCACGGCACCGCCATCGTGGTGCTGGCCGCCCTCAAGGGTGCGGCCGCGGTGCAGGGCCGCGACATGTCCGGCCTGAAGGTCGTCGTGTCCGGCGCCGGCGCGGCCGGTGTGGCGTGTACCGACATCCTGCTGGCCGCAGGGGTTTCCGACATCGTCGTGCTCGACTCCAAGGGCATCGTGAGCCGGGACCGCGGCGATCTCAACAGCGTGAAGGCCGAACTGGCGCAGCGCACCAACCCGCGCGGCCTCACCGGCGGCGCGGCCGAGGCGCTGGCGGGCGCGGACGTGTTCCTGGGCCTGTCGGCGGGCACCATCGCCGAGGAGCTCATCGCGTCGATGGCTCCCGAGTCCATCGTGTTCGCCATGTCGAACCCGGACCCGGAGATCCACCCCGAGGTGGCCAAGAAGTACGCCGCCATTGTGGCCACCGGCCGCAGCGACTTCCCGAACCAGATCAACAATGTGCTGGCCTTCCCGGGCGTCTTCAAGGGCGCGCTGGATGTCGGTGCGCGCCGCATCACCGAGGGCATGAAGGTGGCCGCGGCCGAGGCGATCTTCAACGTGGTGGCCGGTGAGCTGTCCGTGGACAAGATCATCCCGAGCCCGCTGGACCCGCGGGTCGCGCCGGCCGTCGCCGAGGCCGTCGGCAACGCGGCTCGCGCGGAGGGTGTGGCGTAGCCACTCGCCGAGCAACGAAAGGGGCGCTTCGTCGTAAGACGAAGCGCCCCTTTTCTTATTGGACTAGACCGCGGCCGAGACCTTTTCGAGGTCGGGGGTGGCGGCATTCTCGTGCCAGCCGGGCGGGCCGAAGATATATCCGAGACGGCCGCGCCAGGTTCGGGCAGTCCGGACATCACGGACCAGATCGACGAGTTCGGTGTAATTGACCTTGATCGGATTGTCGGTTTCGATGTCCTTGGTCAACCCGTAGCGAATCGGTTCGGTTTCCGCGGCGAAGCTGCCGAACAGGCGATCCCAGATGATCAGGATGCCACCGTAATTGGTGTCCAGATACGGCTGGTTGGAGCCGTGGTGCACGCGGTGGTGGGCCGGGGTGTTGAACACGAATTCGAGGGGCCGCCACAGGGTTTTCACGCGCTGGGTGTGGATCGGGAACTGGTAGAGCAGCCCCAGCGACTGCAGGGCGAACACCATCCAGGCCGGAAAGCCCAGCAGTGCCGCGGGCACCCAGCACAGGCCGCGCACGATATTGGCGGCCGGATGCGCCCAGGGCAGCCGGATGGCGGTGGAGAAGTTGAAGAACCGGCTGGAGTGGTGGACGCTGTGCGAGGTCCACAGCAGCCGCACCCGGTGGTCGGCGCGGTGCGCCCAGTAGTAGCAGAAATCGGTGACGATCAGGCCCAGCACCCACACCCACCAGTGCGCCGGTGACAGGTGCAGCGGGGTGAAGTGCGCGGCCAGCACCACGCCGGAGAACGGAATCACCTGCGCCAGAATCGGTTTGGCAATGCGGCCGAGCAAAAAGGTGGCGATGTTGGAGGTGGTGTCGCGGCGGTCGATGCCATTGGCCGGGCGGTCCGGGTCGCGCCGGTTGCCGATCCATTCGATCAACATGAGCAGCGCGAACGCCGGCAGGGCGTAGATGAACAGGTCGGCATTCACGGGCGTGCTCCTCGGCGGGGCGGTCGGGCTGCTGGCATGTGCTCGACGCTAGTTCGGCGGCGCGCGCGGATCGTCGCGCCGACGGGGGATTCCGCGTCCCCCACACGGGGGACGGCCGGTCTCCGGGGTACCGTGCGGCCATGGATGTGACCAGGTCGCTGGCCCGGCAGTCGCTGCTGGTGGCCGCCGTCGCGGCGGCGCTGGACGGCGCCCAGATGGTGATGTGCGGGGCCTTCGGCGCCGCGCCCGCGCTGGCCGCGATCCTGACGCTGGCCACGGTGGCCGCGGATCTGGCGCTGGCCGCGCCCGCCTCGACGGCGGCCGCGGTGGCGGTGGCGCAGGTGGTGGTGAAGGTGGCGGTGGCGCTGTTCGCCCACCACTACGGCATCACCGCACGGGTTTTCGATGTCGGTTTCCTGGTCGCGGGGTATCAGGCGGGTGCGTGGCTGAGCGGGCTCAGCTCGGTGCTGACCGTGCTGCTGCTGGCCGGCGGCTCGCTGACGGTGAACCTGGTGGCGGCCATCGCGGGCGCCAACAATCCGATCCGGCTGGCGATCTTCGCGCTGGGCGCGGGCGTGGTGCCCTGGCTGGTGGGCCGGTACACCGCGGCGCGCGGGGCCTATATCGCGGAGCTGGAGCAGCGGGAGAGCCTGCGGCAGCAGGAGCAGCGGGCGGCGCTGGACCGGGCGCTGGCCGATGAGCGCGAGGCCATCGCCCGGGATCTGCACGACGTCATCTCGCATCATGTGAGCGCCATCGGGATTCATGCCGGGGTGGCGCGAATGGCGCTGTCCCGCACCGATACCGAGGCGGCGGCGCGGTCGGTGTCCGCGGTGGAGTCGAGCAGCCGCGCCGCCATGGTGGATCTGCGCCGGCAGCTGGACCTGCTGCACGGCCGCGACGACGAGGGCGAGCGGCAGCCCGGCCTGGCCGATATCGAGGATCTGGTGCAGCGGGTGCGGGACGCCGGATTGACTGTGCACGTGACGGTTTCGGGTGAGCCGCCGGTGCTGCCCGAGTCGCTGGACGTCATGCTCTACCGGGTGGTTCAGGAGCTGCTGACCAATGCGCTGCGGCACGGGCGTGATGCGGCCGCGCTGGAGATAGGTTATCTCCCGGGCGCGGTGGAGTTGCGCGAGACGAATCCCATTGCGGCCCTGGAGAGCAACACCGGGGTGCCGCGTGGCCTGGACGGGATCCGCCGCCGGGTCGAACTGTTCGACGGCACCGTCGCCTACGGTGCCGACCCGTCCGGAACCCGTTGGGTCATCCGGGTTTCCGTGCCCATCGGGACCGCATGATGCCCATGGGGTCCGCACAGCCGATCGGAGCCGTATGAGCATCACCATCCTGATCGCCGACGACCACACCGTGTTCCGCTCCGGTCTGCGCGCGGTGGTGGACGCGCACCCGGATCTGGAGTGCGTGGCCGAGGTGGGCGACGGCCGTGCCGCCATCGAGGCGGCCGCCCGCACCCATCCGGACGTGGCGATCCTGGATGTGCGCATGCCGAAGCTGGACGGGCTCGCCGCCACCGCCGCCATCGTGGCGGCGGGCGGCACCCGGGTGCTCGTGCTCACCACCTACGACAGCGAGGCCAACCTGCATCGCGCGCTGTCGGCCGGGGCCAGCGGCTTCCTGCTGAAAAGCCTTCCGCCCGAAGAACTCGTGGCTGCCATCCGGGTGGCCGTGCGCGGCGACGCCGTCATCGACCCGTCCATGACGCGCCGCCTGGCCACCCGCCTGGTGACCGGCATCGCCCCGCCGGTCGAGCCACCGGAGCTGGCGCAACTCACGGCCCGCGAACGTGAGGTACTCCTACTGGTGGCAGATGCCCGCAGCAACAGCGAGATCGCCGCCGCCCTGGGCGTCGGCGAGGAAACGGTCAAAACCCACGTCTCCCGAGTCCTCGCCAAACTCGGTGTGCGCGACCGCATCCACGCCGTCGTCTACGCCCACCAACACGGCCTCGTTCACCGTCCCCACTGACGACATCACGGTATCCAGAGGCGGCCCGACCCACCCACCAGGTGGGCTAACCCCACGCCCACCACCACGGGTTGACCAAGAGGGAGCCAGTAGCCGATCAGAATTGCAAAGAGCAACTCGCGTCTGCCGGCCAACGCCATCGAGGAGGGTCGGGACCTGTCCTCGATGGCGGTGGCCTGGCCGACAGCTCCTATCGCCTGCTGCCGGCCTGACAGGCCGGCCTCACTTCAGGTGCCGGGTGAAGAACCGGCTCCCTTCATCCGCCTCGGACGCCGGGACGCCGGTATGCCCGCCCATATTGGCGTGCAGCGCCTTCTCCTTGGAGCCGAAGGCGTCGAACAGGTCCAAGGCCATCTGCCGGTCGTTTCCCTCGTCGTCCCACTGCAACAGGACCTGCAGCGGAATGGTGACCTGCCGGGCCTCGGCGAACATGCTGCGGGGCACGAAACTCCCGGCGAACAGGCGGGCGGCGCAGATGCGCGGCTCGACCACCGCCAGCCGGAGGCCGAGGGCGATCACCCCTCCCGAGTACCCGACCGGGCCGCCGATCTCGGGCAACGCCAGGAGGGCGTCCAGGGTGGCTCGCCACTCGGGAACTGCCTGTTCGACCAGCGGGAGAATGAGACGTTCGACGATTTCGTCGGTGACCGGTTCGCCGGCCTTCAACGCCCGCTGCAGGTCGGCGCGAGCCTGATCGGTGACGGCGGAACGGGGCCGGTCACCGCTGCCGGGGAGTTCGATCGTGGCCGCGGCGAAGCCTTCCGCCACGGCGTGCCGGGCCCGGGCCACCAGTCGGGGGTACAGCTTCTGCAGTCCACCGGGGTGGCCGAGCAGGATCAGCGGGGCCGGTGTGGATGCGGATCCGGGCGTCCACAGTATGCCGTGGATCTCGCCGAGAGTGAATTCACGCTCGAGGACGCTGTCGTCGTCGAGGCGCTTTTCGGAATTGAATTGCACGGTCGTGCCTTTCGGGAGTGCTGCTGAACGGCGCTCCCGGACGACCTATCGCCCGACCGTGACCCCGGAGGGGAGCACCCATGTCGATACTGCGTTCACAGGTACCACCTCCTCGTTCTCTGGCACGGCCTTCAGGAAAGTAGCAGTGGTCGCCGTGGTCCGCCAACCGGTTTTCGCGGAGGCTCGGCGGCTGGATGCCACGGAGCGAGATCATGGCTCTGGTACCGCACGTTTCGGGGCTGCCTGTCGCGGGAGTGTGATGACAGAATCCACCCGTGTCAGATGATCGGAGTGCCCGCGGCCATACACACGTCCGGGTGCTTGCTGGGGCAGGCGCTGCCGGGGCACCTGTCTACGAGGTACTTCCCGCAAAGCTCCTGGAGCACAACGACTATGAGATTCTCGGCAGTCCCGGCCTGACCTACGATTTCGCCGCCGGAGACCATCTTCGCGTCTTCGACGACGGCGGTTTCGAGGTACTGCGCCGTGGGGGAAACCTCTGCCTGAGGGCCTACCCGACAGGTATGCCGCCCTCCGATGCCGGGATCAGCACTCTCACTGCGGGATTCGAGCGACTCGGCGGAGTGGTCGAGATGCCGCCCGACCGACGATTCATCGTGATCACAGTGCCGGTCGCGGTCGGTTTTCCCGCGATAGAGGGTGTAATCGAGGGGTGGGCGACCGAGCACGGCTGTGCATGGGGGTACGGCAACGTCTACGACGAAGACGACAACCCTCTCGGCTGGTGGATCAACGCCTGAGCCGCTCCGATGTAGGGCATTCGACATGAGCGCGCACCGCCGGCGGTCGTACGGCGCTCTGCCCGTTGATCTTCCGATGCTCCGCGCTGGCCGGTTCGGTCAGCGCGCCATGCGGTAGAAGAGGGCGTTGGGCTAGGTGTTGCCTACCCGTATTTTCCTGGTAGGCAACGCTTGCCGGTGATCAGTGGCCTGTGTGGACGAGGTTGTCGTCGATGAGGTGCAGGCGGCGGGCGAGGTCGGAGACGAAGATCCGTTCGGGGTCGATACTGTCGCGGACGCGTCGCCATTCCTCGAGCCGCGGGTACATCGCGCGGACCATTTCCGGGGTGGTGCGGGAGTCTTTGGCGAAGTACAAGCGTCCGCCTGCGTCGAGGACCCGCTGGTCGAGTTCGGCACAGAATTCGCCGAGTCCGGGTTTGAGTGGGAAGTCCAGGCTGAGCATGAACCCTGGGTGCGGCCACGACAGTGGGGCCGGGTTGGCGGCGCCCATGCGCTTGAACACGTTCAGGAACGACCGGTGGCCGGAGTGCGCGATCGCGCGCACCGCGGCCGCGAGCTGTGGTTCGGCGCCGAAGGGCATGGAGAACTGATATTGCAGGAACCCGCGGCGGCCGTAGGCGCGGTTCCATTCACCCAGCAAATCCAGGGGGTGATAGAACTGCGTGAGGTTCTGACATCGAGTATTCGTAACCGTCGTCGGAGCCGCCGGTGAGCAGTTCCATGGTCTGTTCGAGATTGTCGGTGCGTGGCAAAGTTCGTCGTCGAGGATGGCTTGATGCTGGGTATGCGCTTCGTGCGGCGGGTGGATGGGTTGACCTATGAGTTCGTCCGCGACGGGGACGCGCACGGTTTTCCGTCGTATAAGCGGGTCGACCTCGACATCTGGTGTCGGCGGCTTCCCGATTTCGGATGGGTGGTGTGCACTGCGGAGGCCGCAGTGTCGAGTCGTCCATTCGATGATGCCGGGCGGGGTGACCTTCCGCCCGAAGGAGTGTGGGTGAGCTTCAAGGGCGATCGGTCGTACGTTTACGACCTGGTCCACACCGATGCTCCGGCAGTGGCGGATTCCGAACCTTCGTAGGGCAGCCGGTTCCGCGCTGTGCCGGCGCCGTCGCAATGTCAGCTCACCCGTGGCCGGTTCGGTCGGCGCGGGAAGCGGCAGAAGAGCACGCTGCCATGCGCGCATGAACAGCCAACCCAGCCGTTCTAAACGCGCACTACAGCTGAGGAATTGGCGTGGAACTGCTGTTCCACAGCGGATTGTGCGGGATTGCACCGGTCGTCCGAAACTCGGCGTTTCAGTGCGTTCGGCAGGTGCGCGGCCGCCCGAGATGATCGCCGCCCGTGGATCTTCGGGTGTGCCGCGTGGCCGGTCCGAACAGCGCGGCGGTTGCGGATGTTTTCCCTATCGGGTGGCTGCGAGGTGTTCTCCATAGAACAGCATCAGGCCGGTAGCTGCGGAAATTGCTGTGAGCAGCCAGAATCGGATGGATACCGTGGTCTCGGGCCAGCTGCTGAGTTCGAAGTGGTGGTGCATCGGGGCTATGCGGAACAGGCGCCGGCGGGTGGTCCGGAAGACGACGATCTGCAACAGAACCGAGAGGATCTCGGCGCAGAACAATGCACCGATCACGACCATGAGCAGTTCGGTGCGGGTCGTGATGGACAGCCCGGCCAGCAGCCCACCCAACGCCAGCGATCCGGTATCGCCCATGAAGATCTTCGCCGGTGCCGCGTTCCACCACAGGAACCCGACGCAGGCCCCACCCGCCGCAGCGCTGACCAGGGCCAGATCGAGCGGGTCGCGAACCGTGTAGCACCCCACCCCGGGACGGGTCGTGCACGCGTTGGTGAACTGCCAGAACGTGATCAGCACATAGGCACCCAGGGTCAGGCCCATCGATCCCGCGGCCAGACCGTCGAGCCCGTCGGTGATGTTCACGGCGTTCGACCACGCGACCACCATGATGCACGCCGCCAGCAGGAACAACGCCGGGACGAACGACAGCCAGCCGACATCGCGCAGGATCGACAGGTGCCTGCTGGCCGGGGTCAGGCCGGTGCTATCGGGGAAGCGCAGTGCCAGGACGCCGAAAATGATCGCGGCACCGAATTGGCCGACGTACTTGCCGCGGGCGGTCAGCCCGAGATTGCGCCGCTTGTAGAGTTTGATGAAATCGTCGAGAAATCCGACCACACCCAGCGCGGTGGCGAGACCCAGAACCAGCAGTCCGGATGCCGTGACTCCGGATGCGTTATAGCGCAAGCCGATCAGATGCGAGCCCAGGTAACCCGCCCACATGCCGATCACGATGGCGATCCCGCCCATGGTGGGCGTTCCGCGTTTGGCTTGGTGGCTGCTGGGTCCTTCGGCGCGGATCTCCTGACCGAGTTTCTTCCGGGTGAACAACCGGATCAACAGCGGCGTCAACGTGATCGACACTGCCAGAGCGATCATCGCCGCGAACAAGATCTGCCTCATCTGCCCCCCTGCGAGTCTTCCCATCGCGACCCGCCGTATCGACACAACTCGAGTGGTCAGATGTCAGCCAAGCACACGACCGAGAGTGACCGCTGCCTGTGTGGCGCAGACGGCATTCGAGAAGAGGATGTCCTGGGCCGCATTTGGTCTCGCTGCGGGTCGCGCCCGCTCTGTCCGATTCGGACCGCGCGTAATGCGGCTTTTCGGCCGATCGCATGGGAAACGGGAGTGCAGCGACTTCGAACTGCGTGTGGCGTACCACACACCATTGAATTCGACGTCTAAGGTTCTGACTCGGTCCGCCCATCAGGGGTAGCTGAGTGGAGGGTTCGACGAATGACGTTCGGGAAAATCACCGCTGCCGTTTTCATGGCAATCTCGGCCGTGGGTATCAGTGCGGCAACCGCCCATGCAGAGCCGGCCCTAACGGAACAGCCGACTGCGGAGGACACGACTTCCGGTGTGGATCATGGAATCAATTACCAGATCACCGTTTCGCCAGTCGACAGGGCAGTTGTCGCCACTGTCGAGAATGGCAAGTTCGAGGTCGCGCAGAATGGTGCGGTGGTGCTCGAGTCCGGCGACGGAGCGGCGGTAACCGAAGTGCCGCAATGGCTCGCCGTCGACGGGCGTTCGATCGCGATTGCACAGCACATCGGTGCGGATGGCCGCACCGTGACGCTGACGCCGACTCCGACGGCAGAAGATATTGCGCAACTGAAGGAAATCAACTCCTACGACCGGCTCAAGGAGCAGGTCAACAAGAACCTGCCCGGCATCGCCGTCGGCGCCATCGTGGGCGGCATCCTCGGGGCGATGATTCCCCTGATCTGGGGTCTCAGCATCCCCGTGGGTGCGCTGATCGGTGCAACCGTCGGCGGATACGTCATGGGCGGCCCGGACTTCATCGACGCCGTACAGGGGTGGGTCACCAACCAGCCGTGATCACGGGCAGGTGAAATAGCGGCCAACCGGTCGATTCGGGCAGCCCCGGCACCGAAGCGCTGGACGAACCGGCTCTGAGCCATCGTGTCCCACAGCGAAATTCCACCCCGCGGAGTGGACGGATCCACGAGTCGCCCACGGGCAGTTGTCCGTGGGCGACGCTGTGCTGTGGCGGGGCTCAGTCCTCGATCGGCACAGAGGCGGTGTCGATCCCGGTCCTGTTCAGCGTCGAGTTGCGGTAGCCGAAGGTGGCGTAGAGGGCGAGACCGAGGAGCAGCCAGACGACGAAGCGGATCCAGGTCACGATGTCGAGGTGGCTGATGAGCCAGATCGAGAAGCCGATGCCGATGAGGGGGACGACCGGCACCCAGGGGGTGCGGAAGGTGCGGTCGGCGTCGGGGCGGGTGCGGCGCAGGCGCATGACGCCGAGCGCCACCACGATGAAGGCCATGAGGATGCCGACGTTGGTGAGTTCGGCGGCCTCGCGGATCGGGAGGAAGCCGGCGATGAGCGCGGAGACGACGCCGACCGGCCAGATGACGCGGGTGGGCACCTTGCGTTCGCCGGTCTTGCCGAAGTAGTTGGGCAGCAGGCCGTCTCGGCTCATGGCGAAGCCGACGCGGGTGACGGCGAGCATATTGGCGAACGCGGAGGTGGTGACGCCGACGACCGCGCCGACCGCGATGACCAGGCCCAGGATGCCCATGCCCACGGTGTCGAAGGCGCTGGAGAACGGCGCGGCCACATCGATATCGGTGTAGTTCACCATGCCGACGATGACCAGGCACACCAGCAGGTAGACGACCGAGGCGATGCCGAGACTGATCAGGATGGCCTTGGGCAGCAGCTTCTTGCCGTCCGTGGATTCCTCGGCGGCCGCGCTCATGGCGTCATAACCGTAGACCGCGAAGAACGCCAGTGCCGCACCGGAAACCGCGCCGCCGACCCCGAACGGGAAGAACGGCGTGTAGTTGCCCGCCTTGATGTGGAACGCGCCGGCGACGACGACAATGGCCACGATCAACACCTTCACCGCCACCAATCCCGTTTGCACACGGGCGGATTCACGGGTACCACGCGAGAGCAGATAGGCCAGCAGCAGGCAGAGAACGACCGCGAACAGGTCGATCTTGCGGCCCTCGCCGGTGCCGGGCGCGCCGAGCGCCCAGGTCGGCAGATCGAATCCGATGTAATGGGTGATGTAGTTCAGGTAGCCCGAGACCGCGATCGCCACCACCGACACGATGGCGGTGTACTCGAGCAGCAGATCCCAGCCGATCATGAATCCGATGATCTCGCCCAGCGCCACATACGAATACGTGTAAGCCGAACCGGCCTTCGGTACCATGCCCGCGAATTCGGCGTAGCAGAGTCCCGCCGCGCCGGAAGCCACGACCGCGATGGCGAAGGAGATCAGCACGGCCGGACCCGCCACCTGGTTGGCCACGACACCGGCCAGGGAGAACACTCCCGCGCCGACCAGACCGCCCAGGCTCAGCGCGACCAGTTGCCACAGGCCCATGCTCTTGGTGAAATCGCCGGAATCGGCATCGGTGACGGGCATTCGCCGCATGACTCCGGCGAGGGTGATGGGCGGGCGTGGGCGGCGGGTGACGACAGACATTGTCGCGCCTTTCAGGTGGTGATTCTTCAACTAGGGGTGGTGGACGGCGGGGGAGTCGCGAGCCTCGGAAGACGAAGCCCTCTCAGAAGACGAAGCCCTCGGGGAACGGATCGGCCGGGTCGAGCAGGTAATTGGCCGTGCCGGTCAACCACGCGCGACCGGTGATCTCCGGCACCACGGCGGGATGTCCGGCGACGCTGACGGTCTCGACCGCGCGGGCGTGGAAGGTGGTGCCGATGAACGAGTCGTTGCGCAGCACTTGCCCATCGGAGAGCAGACCGCGGGCGTGCTGGCGGGCCAGCAGCGCGGAGGTGCCGGTGCCGCAGGGCGAGCGGTCGAACCAGCCCGGGTGGATGGCCATGGCATTGCGGGTGTGCGCGGGTTCGGAGGCCGGATCCAGGAACAGGACGTGCTTGCATCCGCCGATCCGCTCGTCCTCCAGATGCACCGGACGCCGGAATTCATTGACGGCGGCCATGATTCGCAGGCCGGCGTCGAGGATCCGATCCTGTTGGGCGCGGTCGAACGGTATCCCGAGCTTGCCGAGATCGACGATGGCGTAGAAGTTTCCACCGTAGGCCATGTCGTAGCGGACGGTGCCGATCCCGGGCACCTCCACCTCGTTGTCGAGGCTGTCGCAGTAGGCCGGGACATTGCGCAGCGCCACCGAATCGGCATGGCCCGCTGTGATATTCACGGTCGCGACGACGCGTCCGGCGGGAGTGTCCAGGCGGATCTCGGTAACCGGTTCGGTCACCGGCACCATGCCCGCCTCCACCAGCGCGGTCGCCACACCGATGGTCCCGTGCCCGCACATCGGCAGCAGCCCGCTCACCTCGATGAACAGCACCCCGTAGTGCCCGTCGGCGGTGGTGGCCGGTTGCAGGATGGCCCCGCTCATCGACGCGTGCCCGCGCGGCTCGTTGACCAGGAATTTCCGCAGGCCGTCCAGATTCTCGAGGAAGTAGTCGCGCCGATCGGCCATGGTGTCACCCGGAATCGGACCGACCCCGCCGGTGACCACCCGGGTGGGCATACCTTCGGTGTGAGTGTCGATGGCGGAGATGATTCTGCTGCTGTGCATCAGGATTGCCCTTCGGTGTCGAGTTCGGCGAGTTCGCGCAATCGCACGACGGCGGCCAGCGGACGCCAGGCGGGGGTGGCGGTGGCCAGGCCGGTGGGAGCGAGATCCGCTGTGCCGTAGCGGCATTGGCCGCCGAGGGCCGGATCGTCGGTACCGGCGGACTGCGCGGCGCGCAGGGCGGCGACGGCGGTGCCGCAGATGCGGCCCTGGCACGGCCCGAGCCCGGCGCGGGTGGCCAGTTTGGCGGCCCGGTAGCTCTCGCCCGCAGCGCCCGCCCAGGCCGTGGTCAGCTCCTCCCGGGTGGTGTTCTCGCACCGGCAGATCACGGTTTCGGGGCGGGACCAGGCCACCGCCTCGGTGCCGATCGGATGCGCGGCGGCGAGCCGGGCGATGAACCGCCGGGCGGTGCGGTGGCGGGTGCGCAGGCCGCGCTCGGCGCTCGGATCGCCACCCGCGGCCGCGATCCCGGCGACGACGCCCTCGACCGCCGCGACCTGCGCCCCACCGATTCCGGTGAGTTCACCTGCCGCCCAGACCATGTCGGCGCTCGTCCGCTGATCCCGGTCGACGCTGACGAACCCGTCGGCTGTCAGGCGCGCGCCCGCGGCCACCGCGAGTTCGTGCTGCGGAGTGAAGCCGTGCGAGACCGCGACCGCGTCCACCGCGATGGTCGTATGGCTACCCGGCACCGGTGCCCAGTGTTCGTCGAGCCGGGCCACGGTCGCCTCTTCGACCCGGCCGTCGCCCGCGACCGCGACCACCGCGGTCGAGGTGCGCACCGGAATCCGATGGCGCAGACCGGAACCCGCGTACTCGATCAGTTCGGCCGCCTTGCCGGCACTGTGTCGCAGCTCCCACGGACGGGCGGCCCAGTGCCGCAGGATCGCCCGGGCCGGATTGGCCTCGAGCACCGCCCGGACCCGCGCGCCGCCATCGGCCAGGGAGTGGGCGACCGGGAGCAGGAACGGCCCGGTACCCGACACCAGCACGGACCGCCCGATGAGCAGCCGCTGGGCTTTCGCGAGGGTCTGCGCGGCCCCGCCGGTGTAGACGCCGGGCAGATCCCAGCCGGGGAACGGGCACACGCGGTCGTAGGCTCCGGTCGCGATGATCAGCGCGTCCCCGCGCACCGCCCGATGCGTACGGCGATCGCCCTCGAGGCCGATGAGCAATCGCACTGTGGGACAACTGCCCTCGGGGTGGCGTTCGAGGTGGTACACCGCCGCCCGGGCCAGATACTCGCAGCGCGGATGCTCGGCCAGGAGCCGGGCCCGGCGCTCGGCGGCCGCGTACCCGTGCCCGATGGCCAGCGGCCGGCGGACTCCGTAGGCCGCCGGTATGCGGCGGTTGTACTGGCCGCCGAGCGCCTCGTTGGAGTCGATCAGCGTCACCGACGCGCCGTGCCGCAGCGCCGCTTCGGCGGCCGCCGTGCCCGCCGGACCACCACCGATGACCACCACATGCCGGTTCATCGCTCACTCCCGCCCGCTCGGCTCTGACTGGTGACGGTGTCGCCGTCGCGCGCCGGGCGGCGGCACAGGCGCACGTCCGGCACCCCGTTGACGGTCGCCACGCAGTCGAAGCAGACGCCGATACCGCAGAACACGCCGCGGCCACCGCCGTCGCGCGCGGTGCGCCAGTGTGTGCGCCCGGCGGCGAGCAGCACCGTGGCCAGGGTCTGACCGTGCACACCCGCCACCTCGACGCCGTCGGCGCGGATGGTCAGCGGCCGGTCCGCGCGGCCGAGGCGGTCGCGGTCCGGGGGAATCAGATGGGGGCTCATGGTGAGACGTACTCCGTGCTCGAGGTGATGACCGCCGGTCGGTCGACGGTGAAGGCCGCGATGTCGATCTCGTCGGGCCGGCCGGTGAGGGCGGAGGCGACCAGCTGCGCGGTGCCGGGCGCGAGCCCGATGCCCGCGCCCTCGTGGCCGGTCGCGTGCCACAGTCCGGGCAGGCGCGGATCCGGGCCGATCACCGGGAGGTGGTCGTCGACGTAGGGACGGAAACCGCCGTAGGCGCGCATGATCGCGACGTCCGCCAGCATCGGGAACAGGCGCAGTGCCTTGCGCGCGATGGCGGCGAGGCTGTCGGGGCGGATCCGGTCGTCGAATCCGGCCTGCCGCCGCGAGGATCCGATCAGCAGCGGGCCACCCCGGGTGGACTCCACCACGGCCGAGGATTGCAGCGCGGTATCCGAACTGCCCACCGCGCCGACGTAATCCGCGTCGTAGACCTTGTGGAAGACGGTCGGCGGCAGCGGAGCGGTGATCAGCACATCGCCGCGGCGCGGTTTGACCGCGATCGGCGCGCCCAGCACCGCCGCCACCGGACCCGACCACGGCCCGGCGGCATTGATCACCACATCGGCGAACCGGTCGCCGCGCGTGGTCCGCACGCCCAGCAGCCGATCGCCGCTGACGATCGAACCGGTGACAGCGCACCGGGTTTCGACGATCGCCCCGCCCGCGGTCGCGGCGGCGAGCAGTGCCGAGGCCGCGCCGACCGGCTGGACCTGCGCGTCGTCGGGGTAGTGGACCGCGCCGCTCACCTCGGTGGTGAGCGCCGGCTCGGCCGCCGCGAGCGCGGCCGCGCCGAGATCGGCGCAGTGCACACCGACCGCGCGCTGGCCGTCGGCGAAGGCGGCGAGTGCGGACGCACCCGCGTCGGTGGTCGCTACGACGATGCCACCCTTGGGTTCCCACTCGACGGCCGCGACCGCCCGGGGCAGCCGTTCGGCGATGCGCGCGAGCGTCTCGGGCCACAGCCGCCGCGACAGTCGCGCCAGCTCCAGCTCCGGACCGGGGCCCTTGTCCGAGACCAGCACGTTGCCCTCGCCGTGCGCCGTGGTCCCGGAAGCCACCTCGCCCGCCTCACAGATCCGCACCGACAGGCCCGCCACGGCGAGCCGGTCGGCGAGCGCGCAGCCGATCACGCCGCCGCCGATGATCAGCACATCGGTCCCCCTCACGGACGATGTGCCGGACGTGTCGAATGTCATTGCGCCCGTGCCCCGTTCACCGATCGAGGCACACCCAGCGGATTGTCGTCGCGCAATTCCGGCGGCAACAGCTCCGGCGGCACCGACTGGAACACCACCGGACGCAGGAACCGGGCGATCGAGGCGGTGCCCACCGAGGTCGATGCGGGCGCGGTGGTCGCCGGATACGGCCCGCCGTGCTGCTGCGCGTAGGTCACCGACAGGCCGGTGGGCCAGCTGTTCCACAACACCCGGCCCGCCGCGCCCGCCGCCTCGGCGAGCAGGGCGCGAGCGGTGCCGTCGGCCTGGTCGCCGAAGACCGAGACCGTCAGCTGCCCGCTCACCGCGCGGGCCAGCTCGAGCAGTTCGGCGGTCTCCCGATAGGTCACCACCAGTGCTGCGGGGCCGAACATCTCGTGTATCAGCGTTTCCGGATCGGCGAGCACGTCCTGGGCGGTGGTGGTCAGCAGCAGGGTGCGCCCCGCCGCGCCGCCGCTCAGGATCCGTACCCGCGGGTGCGTGCGCAATTGTTCGACGGCCCCGACGAATCCGGCCTCGATCGCGGCATTGAGCATGTCACCGGTCGGCTCGGGTGCCGACCGGGCCAGTTCGGCGAGCAGCGGCGACCCGTCCGGGACCGCGATGATCCCCGGCTTGGTGCACAGCTGTCCGGCACTGGCCGACAGCGTGCCCAGCAGTCCGGCGGCGATCTCGGCGGCCCGTGATCCCGCGGCCGCAGCGGTGACGAAAACCGGATTGACGGAACCCAATTCACCGTAGAAGGGAATCGGCACCGGTCGCGCGGCGGCGATGTCGAACAGTGCGCGCCCGCCCCGGGTGGAGCCGGTGAACGCGGCCGCGGTGACGGCGGTGTGGGTCAGCGCCCGCACGCCCGCGTCGACACCGAACACCAGGCCGAAAGTTCCGCTCGGAGCCTGGTTTTCGGCCAGCGCCTCGGTGACGATCGCGCCGACCGCGCGTGACAGCAATGGATGGCCCGGGCTGGCCTTGACGATGACCGGGCACCCGGCGGCCAGCGCGGCGGCCGTATCGCCACCCGCGACGGAGAAGGCGAAGGGGAAATTGCTCGCCGCGAAATTGACGACCGGGCCGAGCGGAATGTTCATCCGGCGCAGATCCGGGCGCGGCGCACCCATCGGCCACTCGGCGTCGGCGGTGTCGATGCGCACGTCGAGGTAACCGCCGTCGCGCACGGTCTCGGCGAACAGGCGCAGCTGAAACGTGGTGCGCCGCAACTCGCCGGTCAGCCGCGCCTCGCTCAACCGGGTTTCGTTCCGCGCCATGGCGATCAGCTCCGCGGCGCGGGCGTCGAGCCGGTCGGCGAGGTCGGTCAGCGCCCGAGCGCGACCGGCCGCACCCAGCGCCGCCCACGCCGGGGCGGCCGCGGCCGCGGCGGCGACCGTGGCGTCGACCTCGGCCGCCGTGGTGTCGGCGATCGATCCGGCTGTCGTGTCGATCATCGTGTTGTCCTCGTTTCCCGAATTCGCCTGTTCGCCTGTGGATTACCGGTAACCCTTGGCCAGCACCGCCGCGGTGTCGGCGGTGATCTGGGCGGTCAGCCCGGGGGCGAGCGGAATCCGCGGCGGCCGGCACGCGCCGCCGGGTCGCCCGGCCAGGTCCATCGACAGCTTGATGGCGTGGACGAATTCGGTTTTGGAGTCCCAGCGCAGCAGCGGATGCAGTTCCCGGTACAGCGGCAGCGCCTTGTCCAGATCGCGGTTGACCGCCGCGTTGTACAGCTCCACGGTCACCTGCGGAATGGCGTTGGGGTAGCCGGCCACCCAGCCGACCGCACCCGCGATGCCCAGTTCCAGCACCACGTCGTCGGAGCCGATCAGCACGTCGAGTTCCGGTGCCAGTTCCTTGATTTCGTAGAAACGCCGGACATCGCCGGTGAACTCCTTGACGCCGACGATCAGCCCCTCGGCGTGCAGTTCGGCCAGCAGGTCCGGGGTGAGGTCGATGCGGGTGTCGATCGGATTGTTGTAGGCCACGACGGGTAGACCGACCGCCGCCACCGTCCGATAGTGATCGAGGACGACCTCCCGATTGCCCCGATAGATGTTGGGCGGCAACAGCATGACGCACTGGGCGCCGGCCTCGGCGGCCTGCTCGGCCCATTTGCGCGCTTGCAGCGCGCCGTAGGCGGCGATGCCGGGCATGACCGTGAAGCCTTGCGGCGCGGCCTCGATGGCGGTGGTGACCACCCGGGCGCGTTCGGTGTCGTCGAGGGTCTGGTACTCCCCGAGCGAGCCGTTGGGGCTCACGCCGTGGCAGCCGTTGGCCGCCAGCCACCGTACGTGCTCGGCGTAGGCGTCGTAGTCGACCGAGAGATCCTCGGTGAACGGCAGGGTGGTCGCGACGATCACCCCGTGCCAGGGCTTGTTCGCCGGCGACGTGGTGGTTTCGGACATGTGAGCCTCCATCGGGTGAGAGTCCGGGGAGAGCGCCCCGGCCGCCTGTCACCATGTGACGTGTGACATTGCACTGACCGTAAGTGATGGGGTCATACCCGGTCAACCACTTGCGTGATCGGGGTCACCACCCTATGGTGCAATGTCACACATCACAGGTGAAGGTGGCGCATGACCGCAGTTGACGACTCCGCGACAGCCCGGCAATCCGATCCGGGCACGACTACCCCACCGACCGCACTGCGCCGGATCGTGGCCGCGGCCATGGTCGGCGCGGTCGCCGAGTGGTACGAATTCTTCCTCTACGGCACCGCATCCGCGCTGGTCTTCGGGGAGGTGTTCTTCCGTTCCAGCGGCAATGCCGTCGACGGGATCATCGCCGCCTTCGCGCTCTACGCCGTCGGGTTCCTGGCCCGGCCCTTCGGCGGAATCCTGTTCGGGCACTTCGGAGATCGCGTCGGACGCAAGGCGTTGCTGCAGCTGAGCCTGGTCGTGGTGGGCATCACCACGTTCCTGATGGGCTGCCTGCCCACCTTCGCCGCCATCGGCTACTGGGCCCCGGTGCTGCTGGTGACCCTGCGCCTGATCCAGGGCTTCGCGTTCGGCGGCGAATGGGGCGGGGCGGTGCTGCTGGTCAGCGAGCACAGCCCCGACCACCGGCGTGGGTTCTGGGCGAGCTGGCCGCAGTCGGGCGTGCCGCTGGGCAATGTCCTGGCGACCGTGGTCATGCTGGTGCTGTCGGCGAATCTGTCCGACGCGCAGTTTCTTTCGTGGGGTTGGCGGGTCGGCTTCTGGCTGTCGGCCGTCGTCGTGCTGATCGGCTACTGGGTGCGCTCCAGCGTCGACGACGCACCGATCTTCCGCGAGGCGCAGCAGCGGTTGGACGCCGACCGGCGCCACGCGCTCGGCATCATCGAAGTACTGCGCCATCACTGGCGCCAGGTGCTGATCGGCATCGGCGCGCGCTTCGCGGAGAACATTCTCTACTACCTCGTGGTGACCTTCTCGATCACTTACCTCAAACTCGCCGTGCACGTGGACACCGCGCCGATCCTGGCGCTCATGCTGGTGGCGCACCTGTTGCACTTCTTCATGATTCCGGCGGCGGGCCTGCTGTCGGATGTGATCGGGCGGCGGCCGGTCTATCTCACCGGGGCCGTGCTCACCGCCGGCTGGGGCTTCCTGGCCTTCCCGATGATGGACACCGGGAACTACGCCGTCATCATTGTGGCCATCACCCTCGGTCTGGCCGTCGAATCCCTCACCTACGCACCGTATTCCGCGCTCATGACCGAGATGTTCCCGACGCATGTGCGATATACGGCCCTGTCGTTCTGCTATCAGGTCGCGCCGATTCTGGCCGGATCGCTGGCCCCGCTGATCGCCATCAGCCTGTTCGACCGCTTCCACAGCTCGGTGCCGATCTCGCTGTATCTGATTGTGGCCGCGGCGATCTCGGTGCTGGCGGTCGGGCTGGCGAAGGAGACCGCCGGCAAGTCGCTGCGGTCGGTCGATGCCGAGGCCGCGCGATGAGGACGCCTGCGCCGACCGCGGGCCGGGTGTCGCGGGGGCGACAGCTATGCCACGTGACATGGCATAGAATGTCGTGAACCGATCGAATCCATCGATCACGGGCAGGGGAGCCGACCACGTGAGTATCGACCAGTTCACCCAGGTGGAGAAGGTCAGCCTGCGCGAGAAGGTCTCGCGGGCACTGCGCGCGGCCATCATCGCCGGTGAAATGGAGCCCGGCGTGGTGTATTCCGCACCCACGCTCGGCGCGCGGTTCGGAGTGTCGGCCACCCCGGTCCGCGAGGCCATGCAGGATCTGGCCCGGGAGAACCTCATCTCGATTGTGCCCAACAAGGGATTCCGGGTCACCGAGGTGGCCGAGAAGGACCTCGACGACATCACCCGCATCCGGCTGCTGCTGGAACCGCCGGTGGTCCGCGAGGTCACCCCGCTGATTCCCGAATCGGATATACCGCACCTGCGCGCCCTCGCCGAGAAGATCGTCGAAGGCGCCGAAAGCGGAGACCTGGTGGAATACACGGCGGCCGACCAGATCTTCCATCTGACCCTGCTCGGCTACGCCGACAACCCGCGCCTCAACGACCTGGTCTCCGACCTGCGGGACCACACCCGCCTGTTCGGCCTCGCCTCCCTGGCTCAGAAAGGCGAACTGGTCGACGTCGCCCGCGAGCATCTCACCATCGTCGACCTACTCGAATCCCGCGATCAGGACGCCGTCGAACACTTCATGCGCGACCACATCCAGCAGGCCCGCGGCCGCTGGGCGAAGCCCCAGGAGTAGCCGACCGGGCTTTCGGCCGCCGCTTGAAATCAGTTGGCGGGCTTGCCGAACCAGCGGGCGAGGTGGTCGTTCAGGTCCTGCTGGTTCTCGCCGATCCAGGCGACGTGGCCGTCGGGGCGGAGCAGGATGGCCGGAACATCCAGTGCCGCAGTGGGATCCGCGATGAGGTCGACTCGGTCCGACCAGCCCTCGACGGTCAGGCGTTCGGTGCGGTCGAGTACCAGGCCGCGGCCCCGATGTAGTTGGTCGTAGAGGCGGCCCTGTTTCAGGTCGATATCGCGCAGCCGGCGGCCGAGCAGGTCGGGGCCGTCGCCGAAGTCGTAGCGGATGTCGATCGCGGTGATCTTCTCGATCAGATGGCGGTTCACCTCGTCGAAGTCCATGAGTTCGGTGAGCAGCCTGCGCACGGCCTGCGGGCCCGGTTCGGTGGACAGCAGTTCCATCTGGGCGCGGGTGTTGTCCAGAACGTCTTCGGCGACCGGATGACGTTCGGTCTGGTAGGTGTCCAGCAATGCTTCCGGCGCCCAGCCGCGGATCTCCGCGGCCAGTTTCCAGCCGAGGTTGAACGCGTCCTGAACGCCCAGGTTGAGGCCCTGACCGCCGGTGGGCGGATGGATGTGCGCCGCATCGCCGGCCAGCAGCACCCGCCCGACCCGATAGCGTTCGGCCAGCCGGGTGGCATCCCCGAAGCGGGACAACCAGCGCGGGGAGTGCACGCCGAAATCGGTTCCGGCGATGTCGCGCAACCCTTGTTTGAAATCCTCGAGGGTGGGTGGTTCCGCGCGATCCTCGCTGACTCCCTTGGTAGGGACGACGACGCGATAGACCCCTTTGCCGAAGGGCCCGAGACTGAAGACCTTATTGGTCTCGCGGATTTCGGTGACCTTGGCGGCGATTTCCTCTTGCGGCACACCCACTTCCATCTCGCCCATCAGCGTCTCGGTCCGTGCGGGCTCGCCGGGGAAGCCGACGCCGAGCAGTTTGCGCACCGTACTGCGCGCGCCGTCACAGCCGACGAGGTAACGCGACCGCAGCCGCTCCCCGTCCGCCAGCTCGACGGTCACACCTTCGTCGTCCTGCTCGAAACCGGCCACCGCACAACCGCTCCGAACCTGCGCACCCAGTGCGATCGCATGTTCTTCGAGTAGATGATTCACGACCGGCTGCGGGATGCCCAGCAGATAGGCGTGCGCGGAATCCAGTCCCTCGGGAGCGGGTTTGGGGATGGCGGCGAAGATACCGCCGACCGGACGCGGTCTTCCGCGTTCGAGAATGCGATCCAGCAGTCCGCGCATCGCCATCAGCTCGATACTGCGAATATGCAGACCGACTATGCGCACGATGGATACGGGCTCGGGTTCCTTCTCCAGCGCGAGTACCCGCACATCGTGCAGTCGCAGTTCAGCGGCCAGCATCGCACCGGTCGGCCCGCACCCGGCAATGATCACATCGAACATGAACCACCCATTCGCCCGGTTCTCTCCCACCCAGTCGCCGCTGATTCCGCATTTCCGCAGGTCCTGGCATCGGCCGCCTATTGTGCGGCACCCCGGATCTTGTCGCAATCGATTTATGTCGAAAGGGCAGGGGCCCGATTGATTTCGAGGGCGTTCAGCGAACTGCGAATCGATGGCACCGGGGAAGCGGTGGGGTTGTCAGGAGAGGAAGTGCTGGAGTTCCGCCGCGACGAACTGGGGATTCTCCTCGACGAGCCAGTGTCCTGCGTGTGGCACGTCGACCGCACGCACGATGTTGGTTATGCGCGGTGCGACGGTCGCTCGGATCGCGTCGAGTTGGCCCTGCGCGGTCATGAGGAGGGTCGGGACGGGAGTTGGTGTTGCTGCCACGGTGTCGCGTACGTCTTTGTCCAGGGCCCGGTAGAGGTCGAAGCCGCCTGCCAGTTTCTCGGGCCGACTGTATGTTCTTGCGTACTCGTCGATTTCGGCGTCCGTGAAGGGCGATCGGTCCGAGGTGCCGCCGAATGCCGTGCCGCCGAAGGAGACCTGCGGGTAGAACAGGGCCAGGTACTCGCGGACGTGGTCGCCGACGACCGTTTCGGGGACTCGCCGCTGGGAGTGAAAGGCTATGTGCCAGCTCAATGAGCGGTAGGTCGGCGCGTCGATCGCCGGCCCGGGTAGCGGTAGGTCGAGGTAGCCGAGGCGCGCCGTGTCGCCGGGGTACTGGGCGGCGTACTCGAAGGCCACCGCGGCGCCGAAGTCGTGCCCGACAACGCGGGCATCCCGCACTCCGAGCCGATCGGCGATGAGGGCGTGCACATACCGGGCCAGGGTGGCCTTGTCGTAGCCGGTCGGTGAGCCGGTGCTGTCGCCCAGTCCGGGGAGGTCGACGGCGTAGACGGTGTGGCCTTCGGCGAGTGCCGGCATGATCGGCCACCAGCCGTACCAGGTCTGCGGCCAACCGTGGATCAGCACCACCGGCGAGCCACTGCCCCCGGTCACATAGTGCATACGGACACCATCGACGTCGGCGAACTCGTGCCGGAAGGTTTTCTCGAACGCGGGGTCGCCCTGGGTGGCGACAGCGTAGGGGGCGATATCGGGGGCGGCCGGAGAGCAGGCCGCCGCGCCCATTGTGATCAGCAGGGCGAGCGCGGCGACCGCCACCGCGCGGGCTGATCGGAGGAAGCCGTGCATCGGAGTCCGGCCTGTGGTGATCATGTGTTCCTCGCCTGGAGTAGAAGTCAGCGCCCGGTTGTGCCGTCGATCAGTTCGCGGAGGACCGCGCAGGACTTCGATCTCGTCGGTTCCGGTTCGCGGCGGCGGGGTGTCCTTGCGGCGTGTCCGGCGCTTCGCAGTGCTGGCGTTCATCGGGGACTCCTCCGGTCGGGAGGCGCCCAGTCTCGCCGCGGCCACCCGGACCTGGCACGCAATCTTGCGGTTCCGGCAAGATGGCCTCGTGGACCGCGAAATCGACGATGTGCTCGACGCAGTGGGACCGAGACTGCGTGCGCTGCGTCGCGCCCGCGGGATCACCCTCGCCGACCTCGCGACGCGGACCGGGGTGTCGGAGAGCACGCTGTCCCGGCTGGAGAGTGGGCAGCGCCGCGCGACCCTGGAGTTGCTGTTGCCGCTGGCCCGCACCTACGACGTTCCCCTGGACGACCTCGTCGGCGCCCCGCGCACCGGTGATCCGCGGATCCACCTGAAGCCGATCCGGCGGTCCGGGATGATCTTCGTGCCGCTGTCCCGGCGACCGGGTGGCATACAGGCGTTCAAAATGGTCATCCCCGCCCAGCCGGAACCGCTCGACCCGACACCGCAGACGCACGACGGCTTCGAATGGCTGTACGTGCTCAACGGTCGCCTCCGGCTGGTGGTCGGCGAACGCGACCTGACACTGCCACCCGGCGAAGCCGCAGAGTTCGACACCTCGTTGCCGCACTGGCTGGGCAGCGCCGACGGCGGAACGGTCGAACTACTGATTCTGTTCGGCCTCCAAGGAATGCGCGCGCATGTGCGTGCCGACCAGCACGAGAACCGTTGACCGCCAACGGATCTTCTCGAGCCAGTAGAGGACCTTCAGGGCCGCTGTGCGGAACACGGCCATGCCGACGTCGGTGGCCACCGCGCCGTCCGCCGGTCGTGGTCGCGATGTACCAGGGCGGTGGTGAGGACCTCGGATATCGACGCCATGGGATTGCTTCCCGGTGTTCGCGGTCGGCGCGGAGGCACCCGTGGGTAGTCGTGCCCGCAACCGTCGAATAGCTGGATGTCCGCTCGTCATGGGCGATAGGCTGGGCACCGTCGAAAGGTGAGTTGATCATGTCCGGTGCTCACAGCGATACCGAGAGTATTGCGCGCGGCTGATGATCGACGACGCCGCGAACCGTACCCGCCGTGACGTGAGCATGACGGTAGCGGAGGAGTTGCGTGCGGTCGGAACCTCGTCGCGAACCATAGGACGCAGCGGCAACGTGCTGCCCGAGTTGACCAGCTTCGTCAACAGGCGCGCCGAGCTGACCGATCTCAAGCACCTGCTGACCGCGTCGAGGCTGGTGACGCTGGCCGGGATGGGTGGCGTGGGCAAGACCCGGCTGGCGCTGCAGGCGGCCTCGGCTGTTCGATGCGATTTCGCCGATGGGGTGTGGGCGATCGATCTGGCCGACGTGCGTGATCCGACGCTGGTGGCTCCCATCGCCGCTGCCGCGCTGGGCGTGCGGGTCGATTCGGCCCGGCCGGGCCACGACGCGCTGGTCGATTTTCTGCGATCCCGTGAAACCCTGCTCGTCGTAGACAATTGCGAGCAGGTTGCCGAGTCGATGGCAAGCCTGGCCGTGACGTTGTTGTCGGAGTGTCCGGGATTGCGAATCCTGGTCACCAGCCGCGAGCCGCTGGATATCGGCGGAGAAGCGGTGCGGCGGCTGCTGCCGCTGAGCGTTCCTGCCGCCGGCCGCGAGCCGACGCTACGAGAGCTGCGCAAATACGATGCGGTGACGCTGTTCGGCGATCGCGCCGCGGCGGTCGTGCCCGGATTCGCGCTGACCGAGGAGAACAAGGCCGCCGTGGTCGGGATCTGTTCCCGGCTGGACGGGCTGCCACTGGCGATCGAACTCGCGGCGGCCCGGATGCGCACGATGTCGCCGGAGCAGATCCTGCAGCGGCTCACCGACCGGTTCGCGCTGCTCACCCGGGGCCACCGCACCGCGCCGACACGGCAGCAGACCCTGCGGTGGTGCATCGACTGGAGCTATCAGCTGTGCACACCGGCCGAGCAGCGGCTGTGGGCCCGGTTGTCGGTGTTCGCCGGTGGTTTCGAACTCGACGCCGTCGAGGCGGTGTGCGGTGCCGACACCGAGGCGGCAGAGCTGCTCGATGTGCTGTCCTGGCTGGTGGACAAATCGGTGGTGATCAGGGAAGAACCCGAGGGTGCGGTCCGCTTCCGGATGCTCGACACCGTACGGGCCTACGGGCAGGACAAGCTGCGGGAGGCCGGCGCGGACGAGGATCTGCAGCGTCGGCACCGGGACTGGTACCGACGGCTGGTGCTCGATGCCGAGGCCGACTTGATCAGCGACCGGCAACTCGACTGGATGGCCCGGCTCGACCGCGAGCAGGCGAACATCCGTGCCGTGCTCGAATTCTGCATGTCCGACCAGACCGAGCAGTCAGCCGAAGCGGGGCTGCGCATCACCGCCGCCTCCTTCGTGTTCTGGAGTTTCCGTGGCTTGTTCGGTGAAGGCCGCCGCTGGCTCGACCGCGCCCTGGCCCATCCCTGCGCACGTTCGACAACCGACCAGGTCCGGGCGTTGTACGCCAGCGTCTTCATGGCCACGCGGCAATGGGACCTCGAGACGGCAGCCACCCTGCTCGCGCAGGGGCGTGTGCTCGCCGAGCGCGACCCCACGCCCATGAATCAGGCGCTGATCGCCTCTGCGGAGGGTGATCTGGCTCTCTATCTCAATGAGACCGCGCGCGCGGTGTCGTGTATCGATCGAGCCATCGAGGTGCTGAGCTCCGACCCGCGAGGATGTCTGCACATTGTTGCGCTGCTGTTGCTCGGTGTGGCGTACGCGCAGCAGGGCGACACCGGACGGGCAGCCGAGTGCCATCAGCGGATCCTGGCCATCACCGAGGCGTGCGGCGAGTCGTTGTTCCGGTCGACCGTTCTGGGGATGACCGGGATCGCGGCGTGGCAGCAGGGTGAGAACTCCCGCGCACAGGATTTGCTGCGGGAATCGCTGCGGCTCAACCAGTGCATGCGCAGCCTTCTCGTCGCGGCGCTCGATCTCGAAGTGCTGGCGTGGATCGCGGCCGGCACCGACGACCAGCGATCCGCCGTGCTGATGGGCGCCGCGGCAAACATGATGCAGACCGCCCCCGGCGCGGCGATCTACTTCCCGCAGATGGTCGAGGCCCACCTCGACTGCGAGCGCGTCGTGCGCCGCGCGCTCGGTGAAGCGCGCTTCGATGCGGCGTGGCGACGCGGCCACGCAATGAGAATCAACGCCGTGGTCGCCTACGCGCTGAACGAAGAACAACCGGCCGGCACACCGTCCGCCGGCGGGACGACATTGACCAAACGTGAACGCCAGGTGGCCGACCTGGTCGCCGAAGGGCTCACCAACAAGCAGATAGCATCCCGGCTGGTGATCTCCCAGCGCACCGCAGATGCCCACGTCGAGCACATCCTGACCAAGCTCGGGTTCACCTCTCGCGCCCAGATCGCGGCGTGGATCGTGGACGCGGCCCGGCACGAGAGCTGATCGCGTGCCCGCTGCTGAGGCGCGCCGGGTTCACCAGACCAACAAGACGCGCTGCATTCGGCTGGTAAGAGACTGGTGTCAGGATCGGATCCCGGCCAGGATTTGATCCAGGTGCCCGGCGGGCCCAATCGGGTGAAATGATCTCAGCTCGTTGATTTTTGGAGCGCTCGCGCTGGCTGGTTCGGTCAGCGCGGTATGCGGTGCGGGTTCAGGTGGGCGGTGCGAGCAGACCCGCGACCAGGGCGCGCAGGCCCTGCTCGTAGGTGTCCCTGGCGGCGAGTTCCACGTAGCGTTCGCCGAGTGCGGCCAAGCGCGGCAGGGTTTCAGGGTCCAGTTCGGCGAACACCTTGTCGCGGAAGGTGATCCGGTCCGTGTCACGGCTGGCTGTGGAGGCGCGGACGATCAGGTTCCCCGCGGTGTAGTACCAGATCGTTCGGTAGGCGTATACCGCGTCGTCGGCGCTGAGGCCGCAGGTCATGGCGGCGTCGATGATCGTCTCGCTGTACCAGAGCGCTGCGGGGGCGAAGAACTCGTCGCCGGTGAGGACCTCGACGATCCAGGGCACCTCGGCCAGGGTGGCGTGCATGGCCAGCGCTGTGACCACGACGCGGTCCCGCGGGTCGGTGGGGAGTTCGGGGCGGCGCATTCCTGCGGCGATGTCGTCGAGGACAAGCAGGAGCAGTTCCTGCTTGTCGCGTACATGCCGGTATACGGCCATCGGGGTCGCGCCCAGTTCGGTCGCAAGGCGGCGCATGGTCAGCGTCTCGACGCCCTGTGCCTCGACGAGGTCGCGCGCCGCGGACACGATCTGAACGCGCGACAGGCGGGAGGGGCGTCCGGTGCGAGTGCTCACTCGATCATCTTGGCACGAGGGTATCGACAGGTAGAGGATGCGTCGGGTATTTTGTGTACGTGTACACAAAGTACCCGGATCTGCTGCGCCGGGTGCTCGAAAGAAAGGAAACACCAATGGAATCCGACGTCGTCAACTTGTTCGAGCGCGGCGTGCGACTACTCGCCGACGGGCAACTGCTGACCGAGCAACGCCGCATGCAGGGCGACGTGGACGGCTGGACAGTAGCCATGTTCCACGTCGAGACCGATGCGGAGGTCCACGGCGACCTGTGGGAGATGCATCCCGCGGGCGATGAACTGGTGGGCGTGCTGACCGGCAGTATCCGAATGTATCTCCGGCCCGAGACCGTCGGCGCGACAGAGGATCTCGTCCGTTTGACAGCCGGCCGCGCCTACGTCGTACCGCGCGGCCGTTGGCACCGTCTGGAACTGGACGAGCCGAGCGACCTGATGTCGATTGGGCCGCGCCGCGGTACCCAATTGGAGCGCCGCGCGGTGTGACGACTCATATGCGTTCGCTGACGGGTGCCGCTGCCCCATCCCTGCCCCCGTGCGGGCTGTCGTGCAGGCGGAAAGACGTTGATTCCGCCGTGGATGCCGTTGCCCAAGCCTTGTATGCCGAAGGTAGAACGGTTCTGGGGTGGCGGTCGGCTGGGTTGTCATGTTGCGGTCGTGAGGGGGTCGCCAATCGGGCGGCCTCGCGTCTCGAGGCTGCGGCCACGCGCTTTTCGCCTTCGATGCGGGCTCGGATTGCGGCGACCGAGTGGTGGTCGGGGATGCGTGGGCCGGGGAGGTATCGTCGGCCGGTCTGCGCGAGATGCCATGCGAGGAACATGAAAGTTGTTGCAGTGGTGATGATTTCGGTGAGCATGATGTCCTCTCGTGGCTAGGTGGGGTAGGTGCGGGGGATGTCGCGGAGGACGATGCGAATCGCGCGTAGGACCGCAGTGATGGGCTGGAGCATCTCCGACTGCGGGTATCTGAACCAGTGGGGCTCGGGTCCGCTGGGCGGGAGCATGGAGGGGAGGGCGATTTGCCTTCCCGGCGGTAGGAACTCGCACTGCGCGCGGCGGCGGAGATCGACGGCGCAGCCGGTCATGTCGAGTGGGCTCGCGGCGGCCAGGAGGATCAGGTCGCCGCTGCCGGTGCCCTCGTCCAGGATCGGCGTGACCTTCTTGCTCCAGAACAGTTCATCGTCGATCAGCGCCGCCAGGCCGCTCGGCGCATTGATCGCGCTGACATCGCTGGTGGACAGCGTGATTCGGGTGCCCGATATCCGACAGGGCAGACCGTAGAGCTCCCGGTACAGCCACACCTGCCGTTCGACCGGACTCTCACCGGTCATGCCTGCGCATGTGGGCATCGGCTCGCACCTCCCTCGAGATACTTGCGGGCACTCTCCGAGCGCGGGCACGGCGGCTCGCAGGCGGCGTGGATTACCAGAATCCCTTCGGCGCGTTGGCGACTGACCGGCCAGATGCGGCCGTTGTGACAACCGTCGGCGACCCATCCTTCGACCGTTTGCGGGTAGGTGACCATCTGAAGTCCTCTCGGCGGCGTCGTGGTCTGCCTCGAAGCTCACTCCTGTTCCGGCGGAATGAAAACTGAAAACTGGAAATCCAGATCGAGTTTCCTGTTTCCCCAGCGCGTGTCCCGAAGTCGGTGGGACGATTTTCTCGATCCTGAAATCAAGGCCCGCGAAATCTGGGAACCGCGACGGCATCAGAACGGGAAAACCCATGCCCGAGAACACGAGTACCCTCACGCGCCGCCAGTTGGGGCGGTACCTGCGCGAAGCGCGGGAGGCAGCGAAGTTGACTCTGAGTCAGGCGGCGAAGGTCATGGAGTGGGGCACAAGCACTCTCCAGCGGATCGAGGTCGGCGAAACGGCCAAGATCCGCATACACGACCTGGACAAGCTGATCAGTCTGTACGAGGTCGACGACCACTGGGCGGTCACCCTGCGTGCCATGGCGCAGCAGGCGGCAGTCAAGAGCTGGTATCACGAGTTCGGTTCGGTTATCCCCGAAGACTTCCGGCTGTATGTCGACATGGAATACAACGCCCGGATAGTGACGTCGTTCCAGCCGGATCTGGTACCTGGCCTGCTCCAGACTCGTCCCTATGCACGGGTCCTGACCAGCGACGCCTATCCCGATGACGACGAAGCCAAGCTCGGCGGCAGACTCGAGTTGAAGGCCCGGCGACAACGCGCCATCACACGTGATGTCAACCCGATCCAGTTCAACGTCATCCTCGGAGAAACTGTGTTGCGCAGAGTCATCGGAGGGCCGAAGGTAATGGCAAACCAGCTCGAGTACCTCGCCACAGCCAGCACCCGGCCCAACGTCTCCCTCCGGGTCCTTCCGTTCTCCGCGGGAATGCCGACGGGTCGTCAGACCGGTCCATTCGTGATCCTCGAGGCGAAGCTCGACAGCCGAGGCGATCCGGCCGAGCCGCCGACTGTGTACGGAGAGGGGTTCTCGACGGACATGTACACGGAGAAGTCGGACATCGTTGAAAGCTACGCATCCGCCTTCAGGATTCTCCAGCGAGCAGCGTTGGACGAGATGAGCAGCAGGCAACTGGTGCGTAATGCAGTAAGGGAGTATCTGTGAACGACGAACTACGCGAAGCGCTTTGGTTCAAGAGTAGTAAGAGCGGCGGCGGCAAGGAGTGTGTCGAAGCGGCGTTCCTGGTCGGGGGCCGGGTCGGTGTTCGTGACTCCAAGAATCCCGCTGGACCGGCGCATGTCTTCACCGCCGGTCAGTGGGATGCCTTCGTGGGCGCGGTCATGGCGGGGAAGTTCGATCTGTCCCGCGTCTGATCGATCGAAAGGGCGCCGAAATGCGCACCGGGCCCGGTCATTTCGACCGGGCCCGTACGTGGTGACCGCTTACCTGTGGCGTCCGCAGGCCTTGTGGTAGTCGATCACGGCCTGGCGGGCGGCCTTCAGGTCCTGCGCCTCCTGCGGGTTGGCCTGCCGCCACGCCTGCCGTTCGGCGCGGCGCTGGTCCTTGGGCAGGGTCTTCACCTTGGCGATCTCGGCGGCCACATCCGGATGCTGCGCGAGGTAGGCGGCCACCTTGGGGGCGGCGTCCGCGCGGGCAGCGGCCGCGGCCTGCGGGCTGCACTGCGGCGTGTCAGCGGAGGCGGTGCCCGGCACGGCCAGGGCGATGGCGGCCGCTCCGGCGGCGCCGACCAGGGCCGCGGCGAGGGTGCGTTTCATTCTCACTCCAGGTTCGTGGGTTGTGGTCCCACCGAATCTGCCCGCGAAAGCTGAAGGCGGCCTGAATCGACCGGCCATCTTCAGGTGATCTTCAGCCACACCCCGGCAACCCCGGTGATCACGGGCGAGCCGGCGGTGCGCTGCGTGGCAGGCGGAGGACGAAGACGGCTCCGGGCGTGCCGGGGGCGGGGTCGGCGCAGGTCAGGTCGCCGCCGTGCGCACGGGCCAGGCCGCGCGCGATGGCCAGGCCCAGACCCGATCCGTCGGGTCGATGGTGGCGGGCATGGTCGAGACGGACCAGGCGGTCGAAGATACGCTCGCGATCCCCGGCCGGAATGCCGGGGCCGCTGTCGGAGACGACGACGTCGACGGCATCGGCATACGCGCGCAGCTCGACGGTGACGCTGCCGTCGTCCTTCATGGCCTGGCAGGCATTGCTGCACAGGTTGGTGAGGATCTGGCTGATGCGCTCGGGATCGGCGGGCACGGTGGCCGCCTCGCCGGTGAGCCGGAATTCGGTGTGCGGGTGCAGCATTCGCATGCGGTCGAGATGCGGGGCGGTCAGCTCGGACAGGTCCACCGGTTCGAGCCGCAGCTGCAGACCGGCGTCGATACGGGCCAGGTCCAGCAGGTCGTCGACCAGGCGGCCCGCGCGCTGGGTCTCCCGGACCAGGAGCAGCAGCATGCGCTGGCGGTCCTCGGGATCGGTGTCCGCGGGCTGCTGGAACACCGCCTCGGCCAGCGAGCGCACGCCGGTGATGGGGGTGCGCAGTTCGTGAGCGGCGTCGCCGACGAACACCCGGATGCGCTGTTCGGAGGCGCGGGCGCGGGCCTCGGCGGCGGCGGTGTCGCGCAGCGCGCCCTCCAGAGCATCCAGCATCTCGTCGAAAGCGGCTGCGGTGCGGCCCAATTCGGTATCGGTGCGGGATGGTTCGAGGCGGCGGCCGAGGTGGCCGTGTGCGATATCGCGGGCCAGCCGGGTCATGGCGTCCAGGGGCGCGAGCGCACGGCGCACCCCGAACCAGAGCCCGAGCGAGATCACCGCGATGGCCCCGGTGGTGGCCAGGGCCAGCAGCAGTCCCAGCCGCGACTGCACCCGGGCGATCAGCGGCGTGTCCACCTGCAGGGTGAGCCGGCCGTCGTTGAGCGTTCCGGGCCCGGTGAGTTTGATGAGGCGGGTCTTGGTGGTGCTGTCCTCCGCCAGCCGGTGGTCGAGGCTGCCGAAGGTGCGTCCGTCGGGCAGTACCAGCCGGACCCGCACCGAATGCGTGTCCACCCGGGTGATCAGGTCCTCCGGCGAAACCCCTTCCTGCGCGAGCTGTCTGGCCAGCTGGGCGCGGTCGGTGAGCACGGTGTTCTCGCTGCGGGTCACCACCACCCCGAACAGCGCGTGCACGCTCAGCGCGACCAGCACCAGGACGACACCGGAAACCAGTGCGGCCGTGAGGGTTACGCGGCCGCGCAGCGAGACCGTCCTCACCGCGGCACCCGCAGCGTGTAGCCGAGGCCGCGCACGGTGTGCACCACCCGCTCACCGTGTTCCTCGAGTTTGCGGCGCAGCGCGCTCACGTGCACCTCGACCAGGTTGGGGTCGTAGTCCTCGTATCCCCAGACGGCCGTGAGGATCTGGGTCTTGGTGAGTACCCGGTCCCGCTGCGCGGCCAGGTAGGCCAGCAGCTTGAATTCGGTGGCGGTCAGGGTGAGCTCGTGCCCGGCCCGCCGCGCGCCACCGGCGTCCACGTCCACCTCGAGGTCGCCGATCATGATGCGGCTCTGGAGTTTTCCCATTCGCCGCAGCAGCGCGTCCACCCGCGCCACCAGTTCGACGAGGTCGAAGGGTTTCACCACGTAGTCGTCGGATCCGGCGCGCAGTCCGCGCACCCGGTCCTCGACGCCGTCGCGAGCGGTGAGCATGACCACGCCCGCCGCCGAGCGGGCCCGCACCGATTCCAGCAGGGCGAAGCCGTCGCGGCCGGGCAGCATCACATCGAGGACCACGACATCGGGCCGGAACTGGGCCAGGTCCTGTTCCAGCAGGCCGCCGTCCGCACGCGTGAGCACCTCGTGCCCCGCGGCGGACAGTCCGGCTCCTACCGCGGCCCGAATGGCCTCGGCGTCTTCGATGACAAGAATGCGTCCCGGTTGCACCCGGCAATTCTCAGGCCTGCGCCTGTGAATCCGCTGCGAACCGGGACGCTTCCCTGGTTCTAGTGCGGGACAGCCACGGCGGTGATGAATTCCGCCAGCTGCCTGTCGGTGATGTTCTTGGCGAGGTCGGACTCACAGATCATGCCGACCAATTGATTGCCCTTGCGCATGTCGAGCACCGGCATGCGCTTGATCTGGTTCTGCTCCATGACGTCCAGGACGGTACTCATATCCGTGTCGACATCGACCGACCAGACGCGGCCCTGGGCCAGATCACCGGCTCGGACCCGGCTGGGGTCGTGTCCCATGGCGACGCAGTGCACGACGATGTCACGGTCGGTGAGCATGCCGATCAGCGTGTCGCCCTCACAGATGGGGAGCGCGCCGACGTCCATGTTGCGCATCAGCTGAGCGGCGCGATCCAGGGTTTCATCAGCGGGGATGCATTCCGCACTCCGGTGCATGATGTCGCGAGCCTTCACTGCAACCTCCTGTCTCGGGATGGGTGTGCCAGGAGACATCGTGACCCCGATCACACCGGAAGGTCAATGCGCGTGTTTCTGAAGCGACCCGTGACCCGGCGCAACCGGCCGGTTCCCGGCACGCTCAGCCACACCACGAACGCCAGCAGACCGTCCAGAATCAGCGCCAGCGCGGCCACCAGGATCGCGCCCACGAGCACCTTGTCGTAGCGGTAGAGGCTGATGCCGTCGAAGATGTAGCGGCCCAGCCCGCCCAGATTCACGTACGCGGCGATGGTCGCGGTCGCCACCACCTGCAGGGTGGCCGCGCGCACGCCGCTGAGCAGCACCGGCATGGCATTGGGCAGCTCGACCCGCAGCAGCACCCGGGGTTCGCTCATGCCCACGGCCCGCGAGGCGTCGACCACGATCGGGTCCACATTCGCGATGCCCGCGTACGCGCCCGCCAGCAGCGGCGGAATGCCGACGGTGAGCAGCGCCAGCAGCGGCGGGGTCAGGCCCAGACCCATGAGCAGCACCACGAAGGTCAGCACGCCCAAGGTCGGCAGCGCGCGCATGGAGTTGGCGAAGCCGACGATCAGGGCCGACCCGCGGCGGGTGTGCCCGATCAGCAGGCCGATCGGCACCGCGATCACGGCCGACAGGCCCACGGCCAGCAGGCTGTACCAGAGGTGTTCGAGAATGCGGCGTCCGATGCCGGCCGGGCCGGACCAGTTCGCGCCGTCGGTGAGGAAGTGCCAGGCATCCAGGAAGAGGTTCATGCCGCACGCCCTTTCAGCCACGGCGTCGCCACCCGGCCGACCAGGTACAGCAGGCGGTCCACGATCAGGGCCAGCACCAGCACCACGATGATGCCCGCGACGATCTCATCCGGATAGTCGCGCTGATAGCCCTGGGTGAACAGCTTGCCGAGCCCGCCGACGCCGATCAGCGCGCCGACGGTCACCATCGAGATATTGGTGACGGCCACGACCCGCAGGTTGGCCATGAAAACCGGTAGGGCGAGCGGGAAGTCGACGGTGAGCACCCGCCGCCAGCGCGGGTAGCCGATGGCGTCGGCGGCGTCGAGGGTGTCGGCGGGCACCGAATCCAGGGCGGTGGGGACCGCCGTGATGAGCAGCGCCACCGAGTAGATGGTCAGCGCGATAACCACATTCAGCGGATCGATGACGCCGAGGCCCAGCAGCGGCGGAAGAATGACGAACAGCGCCAGCGACGGAATCGTGTACGCGACACTGGCGGCCGTGGTGGTGACCCGCCGCAGCCAGCGCGCCCGATGCGCCAGCGCGCCCGCCGGGATCGCGATCACCAGGCCCAGCAGTAGCGGCAGCAGCGCCAGATACAGATGGGTGCGGGCGTATCCGGCGATCTCGTCGAAATTGTCGAGGAGGTACCTCACCGGGGCTCCTCGAAGAAGACCCGATTGCGTTCGGCCTCCTCGGCGGTGCGCTGCCGGTGCAGCTGCTCCAGCACGTCGCGCGCGTAGATCGCGCCCACCGCCGCCCCGGAATCATCCACCGCCACACCGATTTCCGAGGGCGAGGAGATGGCGGAGTCGAGCGCCTGGCGCAGATCGCCGTCCTGCGGGAAGAGCGAGCCGCCCGCGGCCATGCTGTCGGTCAGCGCGTGCCCGGCGCGCACGCCCTCCACGCCGGTGGTGTCGATCCAGCCCATGGGCCGCTTGGCCCGGTCGATGACCAGCCGCCATTCGCCCAGCTCCAGCCGGACGCCGGGCACCTCCTCCGGCGTGACCGTCGAGAGTTCGTGCAGCGGAACGGCATCGGCCGCCCGGAAGGACAGCTCCCGGTAGCCGCGGTCGCGGCCCACGAAGCCGGCCACGAAGTCGGTGGCGGGCTGGGCGAGTACGGTCCGCGGCACATCGTGCTGCTGGAGGTAGCCGCCGGGGCCGAAGACGGCGATGTGGTCGCCGAGCTTGATGGCCTCGTCGATATCGTGGGTGACGAAGACGATGGTCTTGTGCAGTTCGGCCTGCAGCCGCAGCATCTCGTTCTGGAGTTCGGTGCGGACCACCGGGTCGACGGCGCTGAACGGTTCGTCCATCAGCAGGATCGGCGGGTCCGCGGCCAGCGCCCGGGCCACGCCCACGCGCTGCTGCTGGCCACCCGACAGCTGCGCCGGATAGCGTTGCGCCAGGCCACGATCCAGCCCGACCCGGTCCATCACCTCGAGCGCCGCCCGGCGGGCCGCGCGACGCGACTGCCCGCGCAGCACCGGCACGGTGGCCACATTGTCGACCACGGTGCGGTGCGGCAGCAGGCCCGCGTTCTGGATCACGTAGCCGATGCCGAGCCGCAGCTCGACCGGATTGCTGTGCGAGATGTCCCGCCCGCCAACGGTGATGGTGCCCGTGGTGGGGCCGATCATGCGGTTGATCATGCGCATGGAGGTGGTCTTGCCGCAGCCGGACGGCCCGACGAACACGGTGAACGACCCGGATTCGATGCGCAGGTCGAGGTCGTGGACGGCGGTGGTGCCGTCCGGATACGTCTTGCTGACGCCGGTGAATTCGATGTCGGACACCGTGCTCGGCCCTCCCTAGGCGATCGGCTTGTCGAGCCCCTGCGCGGCCACCCACTGCTTGGCGGCGGCGGCCGGTTCGGTCTTGCTGCTGCCGGAGACGGCGGTATTGAGCGAGATGAGTTCGGCGGTGGTCAGTTTCGCCGAGACCGCGTCGAGCACCTTCGTCAGCTTGTCGCTCTTCTTGGCGGTGTTGTAGAGCGGCGCCACGTTCTGCGGCGGGAAGTTGTGCTTCGGGTCGGTCAGCACCACCAGGTTGTTGGCGGCGATGGCGGGGGAGGTGGTGAAGATGTCGGCCGCGGTGACCTGGCCCTCGGTCAGCGCCTTCACGGTGGCGGGGCCGCCGCCGTCGGCGATCGGCACGAAGTTCGCGGCCGCGATGTCCAGGCCGTAGTTCTTCTTCAGGCCGGGCAGGCCGCCGGGGCGCTCGGAGAACTCCGCGGGCGCGGCCAATTTCACCTCGGCCGAGTGCGCGGCCAGGTCGGCGATGCTCGTCAGGTTCCACTTGTCGGCGGTGGCCTTGGTGACCACGACGGCGTCGGAGTCCTCACCGGGCGCAGGGGTGCCGATGGCGAGCTGATCGCCGAGCGCCTTGGTCAGTGCCGCGTTCACCTCGTCCGGGGTGGTGGCGGTGCTCGACTTGTCCAGGTACTGCAGCAGATTGCCGGTGTAGTCCGGGATGAGGGTGATGGCGCACTGCTTCAGCGCGGGGACGTAGGCTTCCCGGCTGCCGATATTGAGCTTGGTGTCGATACCGAAACCGTTGGTGCGCAAGGCTTCCGCGTAGACATCGGCCACCGTCTCGGATTCCGGGAAGTTGGCCGAGCCGACAGTCACTTTGTTGGCGTCGCTGCCGCAGTCGCCGCCACCGCCGAGCGGATTGGACTTGGTGCCGCCACAGGCGGACAGCGCCATGGCCGCGGCCAGCGCCACCGACGCGGCCAGAATTCGGAGTACGGTCCGGGCGGTGCGCCTGCCGTCGGCGCGGGTGGTGATGAGCGAGTGCACTGTCGTCCTTCCGAGCGGGGTGCCTGCGCGGGCGGGGCGGATTCCACCCCTGAAACAGACTCAACTGTCCATATTGCCCGGCTGTTCCTGCGAACGTTGCCTACCTGTGGTCGGTTTCGTGCATTTGGCGGATACGGTCGAGCCATCCTGCCGGGTCGTTTCCAGCGGCGGAACCTCTCGGCTCGAGCTGCGCGGAACTCCGCGGTGCGCTCATGCGCGGGTCGGTTTCGCACCGGGGAGGGGTGGGGCGGCAGACTGTTGCGCGTGTCCGGCACAGACTCCTCCGCACCGCGCGCCCTCCGCCGTCGCACCCGCTCGCTCCGCCTCGCGCGACGGCCCCGCCTCGGGTCGGCGCTGCTGGTCGTCGCGGTCGCCGCGGCCGCGGTGGCCTGCGGCAGCTCGGGCACCGGACCGGTATTGACGGTGGGAGCGGGGAATTCGGCGGAATCGATGATGATCGCCGAGATCTATGCGGGCGCGCTGACCCGCACCGGACTGCACACCCGGGTCGAGGATCGGATCGGACAGCGCACCGATCTGCTCGCGGCCCTCGACGCCGACCGGATCGCGCTGTTCGGCGATGTCAGCGGAGATCTGCTGACCGCCCTGGACTCCACCGCGACCGCCACCAAACCGGACGAGGTGAATGCGGCTCTGTCCAAGGCGCTTCCGGAGGGCGTCGTCGACTCCGATGCCGCCGACGGCACCGACCTGCGCCCCACCGTGGTCGCCGCCGCCGCCCGCCCCGACGGCCTGCCGACCTCGCTGAAGGACCTGGGCGCGCGCTGCGCCGAGCTCACCATCGGCATCGACACCGGTGCGCCGCTGGACGCCCTGCGCGCCCCGCTCGACCCGCAACGCGACGTCCTGGACCCGCTGCGCACCGTCTATCACTGCGCGATCACCCACCCGGTCACCTTCGATTCCGATACCGACCTGCGAAAAGCCCTCTCAGACGGGGAAATCCAGCTGGCCGTCCTCCCCGGCCCGCCCGCCTTCCTCCCCGACGGCGGCGCCGACCTCGCCCCACTCGCCGACCCCGACTACGCCTTCCGCGCCGCCATGGTCCTCCCGGTCATCCGCAAATCCGCCCTGACCGACCAGCAACTCCGCAAACTCAACTATGTCGCCGGCGAACTCACCACCACCGACCTGGCCGACATGATCCACCAGGTCCACGACCAGGGCGCCGTCCCCGCCGCCGTCGCCCGGGTCTGGCTCGACGCGCACGCCCTGTGACCCCCGTCCGGTCGTGAATCCATAACACCTCGGCGTCCCCTGCGTCGCAACCGGTTTCGCTCGCCTACCGTGGATGGATCGGGGGCAGCTTCCCACGGCGGTACGGAACCGGATACGACTGTGAACCCACCAGGCGGCGGGCATCTGGGCGATTGGCCCTGGCCTACGGGGACTTTCATGGAACGGCTGTGCGCGCGCAGCCGCCAGGACCTGCTCCAGCTCGGCGTGCAGACCTACTGCCCGCCGGGCACCGTGCTCATGCGCCAGGGCGAACCCGGCACCACGGTGTACCTGCTGCGCTCGCGGGATCGCACGCTGTCGGCCTGCGTGAAGATCACCGCGGCCGACGGCAAGCTCTTCGCGATCCGGGTCAGCGGCGACGTGATCGGCGAACTGGGTGCGCTGGTACCGGATTCGCCACGGTCCAATACCGCGACGGTGTGCACCGCCACCATCGCGCACCGCATTCCGGGATCGGTGTTCATGGCGTTCCTGGAATCCCATCCGGACGGTTCGCTGGTGCTGTGCCGCTCGCTGGCGGATCGGCTGGCCTGGTCCGATCAGCGGCGCCTGGACTTCGGCGGCTGCCACGTGCACATCCGGCTCGCCCGCCTGCTGGTCGAATTCGTCGAATCCTGCGGGCGGCGTGTGGAAGCGGGGTGGGAGATCACCGTGCGACTGTCCTACGAGGAGCTCGGCAATCTCGTCGGCGCGGGTGTGGACGCGGTGGGGCTGGCCATGCGCGAGATGCGGGAGGCCGACCTGGTGCGCCTGAACAACCGGCACGTCCACGTCCGGGATCTCGAAAAACTGCGTCGATTCGCGGAATTGGATGAATGATTCCCGAAATCCTGCTGAGAGACCTGATTTTTCAGGCGTTCGTACACCCGCACCGTGTCACCCTCGAGGAGTCTCCCCATCATGGATCTGGGGCAAAACCCTCGGGAGGTGTGACCGATGTCGGCACCCGAAATACCGTCCGGATGTACAGCGGTCGACGAGCTCTATCGCGCACTGACCCTTGTCCACAGCTCAGTGGCGGCCGCGCTCATCGTCGCCGCCGTGACGGGGCGGTGGCCGGACCGGGACGAGCCGGCCATCGCGTTCGCGGTCAGAGTCCGTTAGGTTCCCGCGTCACTGCCGCAGGGCCGCAGCGAGATCCGCGTTGAGGGCCAGGGCCGGGAGGGAGGCGACGAGCATGTCGACCAGGGCCTCCCGGGTGATGGGTTCCTCGCGGAGCCAGGTCAGGGTGGTTTCCTCGACGAAGGCGATCCAGCCGCGAACGGCCAGGCCCAGGCGGGGGCGGTCGGGGTCGTCGGCGGGGATGGGGGCCTCGGCGATGATGCGGTCCACCAGGGCCATCCGGGTGGCGTCGACCAGGGCGACCAGTTCGGGGCTGGCGCTGGCCGGGCCGCGGAGCAGGGCCAGGTAGGACGTGCGGTTCTCGGTGACGTAGTCGATGTAGCGCTCGACCGAGTCGCGGAGCATGTCGAACAGCGCCAGCGTCGGGTCGGGCGAGGTGCGTTCCAGCAGTTCGGCATTGGCGTGCTGGATGATCGCCAGGTGGAAATCCTGCTTGGTGGGGAAATAGTGGAACAGTAGGCCGCGCGAGATGCCGGCCTGCTCGGCGATCTCGCCGATGGAGATGTCGTCCAGGGCACGTTCACCCAGCATGCGGGCGCCGAGTGTGATCAACTGCTCGCGACGTTCGGCGGGGCTCAGGCGCACGCGTTTGCCCCGGCTGTCCGGTCTGCTGCTCACGGCGCGCTCCTTGGTCATCGGTCCAACGTCAGGCCATCTTGTCATGTCTCAGGTCTTACTGAACGTGAGTCAATACTGTTGACTCCCGCTCAATAAGACCCTACGCTCGGATACATGAGTCGCAAGGTTACAGACAAAGCTGTCGGCAACCGGCCGGTCCGGCACTCCCGCGTGATCATCGTCGGCAGCGGGTTCTCGGGCCTGGGCCTGGCCATCCGGCTGAGCCAGCAGGGGCGCACCGATTACCTCGTGCTGGAGCGTGGCAGCGATGTCGGCGGCACCTGGCGCGACAACACCTACCCGGGCGCGGCCTGCGACGTGCCCTCCCAGCTGTACTCCTACTCGTTCGCGCTCAACCCGGAGTGGTCCCGCTCGTTCTCCAAGCAGCCGGAGATCCAGCGCTACATCCAGGGCGTCGCCGACAAGTACGGCGTGCGCGACCGGCACATCTTCGACTGCGAGATGACCGGCGCCCGGTGGAACGCCGAAGACGCCCGCTGGGAGATTCAGACCAGCCAGGGCCCCTTCACCGCCGACATCCTGGTCTCCGCCGTCGGCGCGCTCTGCGAGCCCAACCTGCCGGACATCAAGGGCATCAACGACTTCCAGGGCGAGATCTTCCACTCCGCCCGCTGGAACCACGACTCCGACCTGACCGGCAAGCGCGTCGCCGTCATCGGCACCGGCGCCTCCGCCATCCAGATCGTCCCCAGCATCGCCGGCCAGGTCGCGCGCCTGGACGTGTACCAGCGCACCGCGCCCTGGCTGCTGCCCCGCGTGGACCGCGAGTACCTGGCCCCGGAGAAGTTCGCGCTCAAGCACATTCCCGCGCTGCGCAGCCTCTACCGCGCCGGGATCTACGCCGCCCGCGAGACCCAGGTGGTCGGGCTGGCCAAGTTCCCGCCCGCCATGCTCGGCCTCGAGGCCATCGCCCGCGCCAAGCTGTTCGCCGAGGTACGCGATCCGGAGCTGCGCCGCAAGGTCACCCCGAACTTCCGCATCGGCTGCAAGCGCATGCTGATCTCCAACGAGTACTACCCGGCGCTGAGCCGCGACAATGTCGACGTGGTGACCGACGGGATCAAGGAGATCCGTCCGGGCTCCATCGTCACCAAGGACGGCACCGAGCGCGAGGTCGACGCCATCATCGTGGCCACCGGCTTCCACGTCACCGACTCGCCGGTCTACGACACCGTCACCGGCCGCGACGGCCGCACGCTCTCCGAGGTCTTCGACACCATCGGCCAGCAGGGCTACAAGGGCTCGGCCATCAACAACTACCCCAACATGTTCTTCATGTTGGGCCCGAACGTGGGCCTGGGGCACACCTCGATGGTGTTCATGCTGGAATCGCAGATCAACTACATCTCCGACGCCATCGCGCAGTTCGACAAGCTGCGCCTGCGGACCGTCGAGGTCCGCAAGGACGTGCAGGACGAATACAACGCCGGCCTGCAGCGCAAACTGGAAGGTGCGGTGTGGAGCACCGGCGGCTGCGCCTCCTGGTATCTCGACAAGCACGGCAACAACACCACACTGTGGCCGGACTTCACCTTCCGGTTCCGCACTCTGCTCGAGCACTTCGATGTCTCGGCGTACGACACGACCACCGAGCCTGTCGCACAGGCCGACTAGTCACCCAACCCGGACAACCGAAGGCGGTAACCGTGAGCAATGACGCTTACTTCAAGGACAAGGTCTGCGTGATCACCGGCGCGGGTTCCGGCATCGGCCGCGCCCTGGCGGAGAACCTGGCCCGGCGCGGCGCGCACCTGGCACTGTCCGACATCGACGCCGAGGGCCTCGCCGAAACCGTGCGACGCTGTGAGAAATACGGCGTCAAGGTCAAATCCGACCGGCTCAACGTGGCCGAGCGCGAGGCCGTGCTGCTCTACGCCGATGAGGTGAAGAAGGACTTCGGCAAGGTCAACCAGATCTACAACAATGCCGGCATCGCCCACCACGGCGATGTGCTCGACACCGCCTTCAAGGACATCGAGCGCATCATGGACGTCGACTTCTGGGGCGTCGTCAACGGCACCAAGGCGTTCCTGCCGTTCCTCATCGAATCCGGCGACGGCCACGTGGTCAACGTGTCCAGCCTCTTCGGCCTGATCGCGGTCCCCGGCCAGAGTGCCTACAACTCGGCCAAATTCGCGGTCCGCGGCTTCACCGAGGCGCTGCGCCAGGAAATGCTCATGAACGGCACCCCGGTCAAGGTGACCTGCGTGCACCCCGGCGGCATCAAGACCGCCGTCGCCCGCAATGCCACCGTCGCCGAGGGCCTCAACCAGAAGAACGTGGCCGCCCTCTTCGACAGCAAGCTGGCCCTGCACACCCCGGAAATGGCCGCGCAGACCATTACCGAGGCCGTCCGCAAGGGCCACGGCCGGGTGCTCATCGGCTGGGAGGCCAAGGCCCTCGACCTGTTCGTACGCACCACCGCCTCGTACTACCAGCGCATCTCCGCCGTGGTGCAGAAGCGCTTCCAGCCGTAAGCCAGAGACGAATAGAGGACGCTCGGTCATGCCCGATGTGACACTGCCGTTGCCCATCGTCCGCGCCGCGTTGAATCCGCTCTTCCGGATCGTGCTCAACCGCCGGCTGCCGTTCAGTGTCCAACGGGCGCTGATGGATTGGGGCTCGGTGGCGCAGCGCCCGCCGCGGGGCACCCACGTGGAGCACGTCGAACTCGGTGGCCGCCCGGCCGAACGCGTGACGGTCGGGCCGGTCTCCGACAACGCCACCGTGCTGTACCTGCACGGCGGCGGTTACACCGTCTGCTCGCCGGCCACGCACCGGTCGCTGGCGGCCTATCTGGCGCGGGAAACCGGTTGCGCCGTCCAGGTTCTGGACTACCGGCTGGCTCCCGAGCACCCGTTTCCGGCGGCGCTCGACGATGCCGAGGCGGCCTTCCTGGACCTGGTGGCCGCCGGATACCGGCCGGAACATATTGCGGTGGCCGGTGATTCGGCCGGCGGCGGCCTCTCGCTGGCGCTGGCGCTGCGGCTGCGCGACCGGCACCGGCTGGTTCCGGCCGCACTCGGCCTGATCGCGCCCTGGGCCGACCCGAACGAGCTACCGGTCCGGAACCGCGATCTGGTCATCAACAAGCCGTGGTCGCGGGCCTGTGCCGCCGCCTATCTGGGTGCGGGCGACTGCACCGACACCGGGTACGCGCCGCTGCTCGCCGACCTGTCCGGGCTGCCGCCCACCTATGTCCAGGCCGACGTGGACGAATTGCTGCACGCCCAGTGCACGCGGCTGGTCGCGCAGCTGCGGGCGGTCGGGGTGCCGGCCGAGTTCACCGAGACCCGGGGACTGTGGCACGTCGCCCAGTTGCAGGCGAGCCTCGTGGCCCCCGCCGCGGCCGTGACCGTCGAGCTCGGACAGTTCCTCCGGCACGCCCTTCGACCAGCGCAGAGCCGGTCAATAGGATAGGGAAAAGACATAACGCGGGACCGTCCGATCACTGGTTCGGGCGGTCCGCCGGGAGTTACCTGTGAGCGTGGCGTAGATTACCCGCCAGTAAACCCACTGTGGAAGGGCAGCGATGCGAGAGTTCGAAGTCCCGGCTACCTACACCATTCCGGAGAACGCCAACATGTCGGACGGCGCGTTCCGGCATGCGGAGAAGACGCCCAACCTGGTCGTCTTCAATACCCCGGATGGCAAGGGCGGCTGGAACGACGTCACGGCGGCGACGTTCGCGAAGACCGTGACCGAGGTGGCCAAGGGCCTGGTGGCCTCCGGCGTCGAACTCGGTGACCGCGTCGCCATCATGGCCCAGACCAGCTACGAGTGGGTCGTGCTCGACTTCGCCATCTGGGCGGCCGGCGGCTGCACCGTCGCCATCTACGACTCCTCCTCCGCCGAGCAGGCGCGCTGGATCCTCGAGGACTCGGCCACCAAGCTCACCGTCGTCCAGAACGACAAGCACCGCGCCACCATCGCGGAAATCGAAGGCGGACTGGGCAATCTGAAGGAAGTCCTGCAGATCGACAAGGGCGCCATCGCCGACCTCGTCGCCCGTGGCACCGACCTCGACGACGCCGTCGTGCACGAGCGCCGCGCCCAGGTGAAGGCCGCCTCCCCGGCGACCCTCATCTACACCTCCGGCACCACCGGCCGGCCCAAGGGCGTCATGCTCTCGCACGCCAACCTGTACGCCGAGTCGGCCGCCGACCGCTCCGCCATGAGCGAGTTCCTGCTGCCCGGCCGCAAGTCGCTGCTGTTCCTGCCGCTGGCCCACGTCTTCGCCCGCGCGGTCGCGCTGGCCGCCTTCGACGCCGGTGTCACCGTGGCCCACACCGCCGACTGGTCCACCCTGGTCGAGCAGTTCGGGCAGTACAAGCCGAACTTCATCCTCTCGGTGCCGCGCGTCTTCGAGAAGGTGTTCAACGGCGCCAAGCAGAAGGCGCACGACGGCGGCAAGGGCAAGATCTTCGACTACGCCACCGAGATCGCCATCCAGTACAGCGAGTCGCTGGAGAACGGCGGCCCGAACATCGTGCTCAAGCTGCAGCACATGGTGTTGGACAAGCTGGTCTTCTCCAAGCTGCGCGAGGCCATGGGCGGTCAGTGCGAGTCCGCCGTCTCCGGCGGCGGCCCGCTGGGCGCGCGCCTGGGCCACTACTTCCGCGGCGCCGGCGTCACCATCTACGAGGGCTACGGCCTCACCGAATCCACCGCCGCCGTCAGCGTGAACACCCCCAAGTACATCAAGGTCGGTTCGGTCGGCCGCCCGCTGCCCGGCCACGGCGCCAAGGTCGCCGAGGACGGCGAGCTGCTCATCCGTGGTCCGGTCGTGTTCGGCGGCTACTGGAACAACCCCGAGGCCAGCGCCGACGCCTTCGACGCCGACGGCTGGTTCAAGACCGGTGACCTCGGCGCCATCGACGAGCAGGGCTTCGTCTCGATCACCGGCCGCAAGAAGGAAATCCTGGTCACCGCCGGCGGCAAGAACGTCTCCCCGGCCATGCTCGAGGACTCGCTGCGCCAGAACGCGCTGATCAGTCAGGTCATGGTGGTCGGCGACGGGCAGCCCTTCATCGGCGCCCTCGTCACCCTCGACCCGGAAGCCCTGCCGGCGTGGAAGGCGCGCAACGGGATTCCCGCCGACACCCCGATCGAGCACGTCATCGAGAACCCGGCCCTGGTCGGCGAGATCAATGACGCGGTCGCGGCCACCAACAAGCTGGTGTCGCACGCCGAGGCGATCAAGAAGGTCCGCATCCTGCCGGTCGACTGGACCCAGGAGGGTGGCGAGCTCACCCCGAAGCTGTCGCTGAAGCGTGCCGTCGTCATGAAGCAGTACGCGGCCGACGTGGACGCGATCTACAACTCCTGATCGGCTCCGGAGACATCCGGAAAGGCAAGGGGCCCGCGGATTTCCGCGGGCCCCTTCGCGTTCCCGGGTCACGGCCGCGGGTGCACCGGTGAATAACGAATCCTCGTGATGTGGCGGCCCGGTGTTTACCGGAAGCATTGATGCCATGAGCGACAACGGGATCGGCCACACCGCCTCGTGATCCCGGCTCGCGGGTCCGGCGTCCTCCTGCCGGTCCCGGGTCGCGCTCCGGCATATCCCCGAAACTAGTTGCCTGGAAACTAGTGTTGTGGATACTATTGCTCCATCGAAAGGAGTCCGCAATGTCCACCGCCACCGCCCTCACACCGCCCGTCACGGCTGTATCCACTCCACTCGCCGCACCCGCCCGCCGGTGGCTGGGCCTGTCCGCGATCATCGGCGCGACTCTGATGAACATGCTCGACACCAATGTCGTGAACGTCGCGCTGCCGATGATCCGGCGCGATCTGGGCGGCAGCTACGCCACGATGCAGTGGATCGCCGCGGCCTACACGCTGGTGCTGGCGGTCGGGCTGCTGACCGGCGGACGGTTCGGCGACCTGTTCGGGCGCCGGCGGATGTTCCTCGGCGGCACAGTCGGATTCGTGCTCGCCTCGGTGGCCTGCTCGCTGGCCGCGTCGCCGGAGGCGCTGATCGGTGGGCGGGTCGCGCAGGCCGCGGCGGCCACCGTGATGGTGCCGCAGTGCCTGGGGATGATCCGGGATCTGTTCCCGGATACCGCGGATCAGCCCCGGGCATGGGCGGCGTTCGGCGCCACCCTCGGCGTCGCGAGCATTCTCGGGCCGATCGTCGCCGGGCTGCTCATCAAGGTGGATCTGCTCGGCACCGGCTGGCGGTCGATCTTCTGGATCAATGTGCCGCTCGGGCTCTTCGCCCTGATCGGGGGTATCGCGGCGCTGCCCCGGCGCGGCGGGGACCGCACCGGCGGGCTCGATCTGCTCGGTGTCGTCCTGGCCGGTTCGGGTGTCGGGCTGCTGATTTATCCGCTCAGGCAGGGTCGTGAGCACGGCTGGCCGGCCTGGAGCCTGATCATGCCGGTGATCGGTGTCGCGGTGCTCGGGATCTTCGTTGCGCAGCAGCGGTTCCGGACCGCCGCCGGCCGGACCCCGCTGGTGCGGCTGAGCGTGTTCGGCCGCCGGTCCTACAGTGCCGGAGTGCTTTTCGAGACGGTGTTCTTCATCGGCATCATCGGCTTCTCGCTCGGCCTGGGCCTGATGCTGCAGCTCGGCTTCGGTTACAGCCCGATCGGCGCGAGCATCGCTATGGCGGCCTGGGCCCTCGGCTCCTTCTTCGGTTCCGCGATCGGCGCGGAGGCCCCGAAGCTGGGCCGCAAGGTGCTGCACCTGGGCGTCGGAATCATGACCGCCGGATTGGCCGGCCTGTACGCGGTGCTGCACCTGGTCGGTACCGGCCTGAATGCCTGGGAGCTGGCGGGTCCGCTGCTGGTCGTCGGATTCGGTATGGGCATGGTGTTCGTCCCGATGTTCAGCATCATCATCGGCGAGATCGAGGACGACGAGGTCGGCTCGGCCTCGGGCCTGCTGGAATCGGTGCAGCAGCTGGCCGGCGCGCTCGGCGTCGCGGTGCTGGGCACCGTGTTCTTCAACCGCTTCACCCACCTCGGCGGCACCCCGCGCGGCAATGCCCTGATCGGCATGGAGCACGTCACGCTCGTCGGCCTCGGGCTCGGCGTCACGGCCTTCTGCCTGGCCTTCCTGCTCCCGCACGCGCCCCGCGAAACCCACTGATCCACGCCGCCAACATCATTCGACAGGCCCCGCCCGCGCGGGGCCTGTCGCCGTGACGGGCCGAGGTCCCTCGCGTCACCGTGCGGGTGTGGGTAGGCGGTCGAGGAAATCGGCGATGAGCCCGGCGATTTCGGAGACGTGGGTTTCCAGGGCGAAGTGCCCCGTATCGAACAGGTGGAGTTCGGCATCGGGGAGGTCGGCCAGGTAGGCGTGCGCGCCCGGGGCGGGGAAGAAGGGGTCGTTCGCGCCCCACGTGATGAGGGTGGGGGGAGTGTAGGTGCGGAGCCAGGACTGCCATTCGGGGTAGCGGGCCACGTTCGACTTGTAGTCGAAGGCCAGGGCGACCTGGGCTTCCTTGCGGCCGGGGAGATCGAGGTAGTGCTGGTCCAGGGTCCAGGCATCGGGGTCGAGCAGGGCCGGGTCGGAGACGCCGGTTTCGTATTGGCCGCGGGTGCCCTCGGGGGTGAGCAGGCCGCGGATGACCTCCTCGTCGCCCTCATGGTCGGGGCGCAGGGCCACGAAACCCTGTGCGGCCTCGGACAAACCGGCTTCGTAGGCATTGCCGTTCTGGACGATGAGACCGGTGATCCACTCCGGATGCCGGGTGGCCAGGCGCAGGCCGATGGGCGCTCCGAAGTCGAAGATGTACATGGCGAAGCTGGTCAGGCCCAGCCGCTGGACGAAACCCTCGGTGATGTCGGCCAGGCGGTCGAAGCTGTAGTCGAAATCCGCGGGGGCGACGGTGTTTCCGAAACCGGGATAGTCGGGAGCGATGAGGCGGTAGCGGTCGCCCAGGGCGTCGATGAGGCGGCGGAACTGGTGGGACGCGGTGGGAAAACCGTGCAGTAGCAACAGGACCGGGGCGTCCGCGCGGGCGGGCGCCGACTCCCGGTAGAAGACCTCGACGCCATCGACCTCGAGGCGGCCGTGCCGGACGGTGGAGAGCGGGTGCAGGACCTGGGGGAGTGCGCTCACGGCTTCACATGCTTTCTGTCGGCGATGTTGCATTAGTTCTACGCCGATTCCGGCTAATGTGTCAACGGCTCGAGGTAGCATTAGCGACGTGGCTGATCTCGAACCGTTGATCGGTGAACCCCTCGCACTGGACCTGGTGAACACCCGGCCCGCCGGAGCCGACCTGCTGGAAACCCCTGAGCAGCTGGCGGATTGGCTGCGCCTGGAGGCCGATCGCCTACCCGAGCCGCCGCCGCAGCGCCTCACCGGGGCCGACTTGGCCGCCGTCCACGCGGTACGCGACCACACCGCCGCGGCGCTGGACGCGATGCTGCACGGCCACCGCCCGCCGGCTGCCGCACTGCGCGGCCTCGCCGAGGCGCAGTCGGCCGCACCCGCCATTCGCCGCCTGGACTGGAACGGCGATGCCGTCACCGAAACCGTGGCGCGTCTCGGCGATCCGGGCGCCCGGCTGGCCGCGCACCTGGCCGATGCCGCCGCGACCCTGCTCACCGATCCGGCCGTCGATCGCCTGCGGCAGTGCGGTGCGGAGGACTGCGTCATGCTCTTCCTGCCCGCGCATCCGCGCCGCCAGTGGTGCTCGCCCGAGCGGTGCGGCAACCGCGTCCGGGTCGCCCGCTACTACCAGCGCCACCGCGCCACCGACTGATTCACCGAATTCCCCGCCGGTTCACCCGAATTTCCCGGGCGGGGGCCGATGATTTTCGCGTGGCCCCCGAGTCCTACCTTCCGGGTGCCGCCGCACCTGCCCGAAAACGATCGAGGAGGAACCCATGCCCGCGCTGAACCCGTACCTGCTCTTCAATGGCAATGCCGAAGAGGCCATCACTTTCTACCAGTCCGTCTTCGGCGGCGAGGCGACCATCGTCCGCTTCCGCGACATGGGTGAGACCCCGCCGGAGATGCCCGAGGACGTGCTGAACCGGGTCGCCAATGCCCAGCTGCCGCTGAGCGAGACCAATATCCTCATGGTCTCCGACTGCCCGCCCGGCAGCGAGATCGACAACTCCAAGCCGGGTTTCACCGTGCAGGTCGAGGTCGAGTCGGCCGCCGAGGCCGAGCGGCTGTTCAACGAGCTCGCACCGGGCGGATCCGTGTCCATGCCGCTGGGCCAGGTGCAGTGGGCCGAGGCGTTCGCCATGGTCACCGACAAGTTCTCGGTGCCGTGGATGATCAACTACACCGGCAGCGCGCAGATGTGATTCACTCCGGCCCGCCGGGCCGGTCCTTCGCGAAGCGGTCGGCCGCGAGTTCGCGAAAACGCCTGGCGGCCAGCGGCAGATAGGCGTCCGTGCGCCAAACGAGGTGCAGGGTGCGGCGGCAGTAGACGTCGTCGAGATGCAGCCAGGCCACCGCCGGGCCGGAGTAATCGCGCGCCATGGCCGGGAGCAGGCCGATGCCGAAGCCGGTGGCGATCAGGCCACGGATCGCGGAGGGCTCGTCGCCCTCGCAGACGATCGTGGGGCGCAGCCCGGCGCGGGCGAAGACGCGATCCAGCACAGTGCGTTGCCAGTAGTCGGGTGAGGTCGTGATGAAGGGTTCGGTCGCCAGCTCGGCGACCGTGACCCGACCCCGGTCGGCGAGCCGGTGGCTGGGCGAAACGGCCAGCAGCACTTCCTCGTCCAGCAATTCCTGCCCGGCCAGGCCGGGTGCGTCCGGCGTCAGCGACACCACCCCGAGATCGAGGTCGCCGGCCGCCAGCCGGGCCGACACCTGCGCGGCGGTGCCCGAGAACAGCTGAACGCGCACACCGGGATACGCCTGCAGGAAGTCCGCGATCACGTTCTGGACGACGCGTAGATTCTCCGCCCCGATCGTGATCGCACCCCGCTCCAGCCCGGCCAGATCGTCGAGCTCCCGGCGGGCACCGTCGAGTTCGTCCAGGGCGCGATCCACCCGCGCGAGGAAGGCCGCGCCGAAGCGGTTCAGCCGCAGCCGTCGTCCCTGCCGGTCGAAAAGCGGTACGCCCAGCTCGTTTTCGAGCCGGGTGATGGTCCGGCTCAGCGAGGGCTGGGCCACCCGGAGTTCCTCCGCCACCCGGGTGATGTTCTCGGTGCGGGCCACCATCCGGAAATAGCGCAGCTGCAGCAGATCCACGCTTATAACTCTAGAGGCATTGGCGTATAGCACTTTTGGTCGTGGAAGCTATGACCGGGCGGTCCTACCGTTCGACTATGACCGCACTGCACGTTCCCGCCCGTCCCGAAGCTCCCACGGCCGCAGCCAATCCCTGGATCACGCTGGTGGCCGTCACCGGCGGTCAGTTCCTGGCCGTCCTGTCCACCACCGTCATGAGCGTGGCGCTGCCGACCATCGGCCGTGACCTGCACGCGGACGCTACCGCCACCGAGTGGATCGTCAATGCCTACGTCCTGGTCTATGCCAGCCTGCTGATGCTCAGCGGCGGACTCGGCGACCGGTTCGGCCGCAAGGGCGTCTTCCTCCTGGGCATGCTGACCTTCGCACTCGGCGCGCTGATCGCGGGCCTGGCACCGAATATCCCGATGCTGTTGGCGGGCCGCGTGATTCAGGGCGTCGGCCCCGCCCTGCTGGTGCCCACCAGCCTCGCCGTCGTCCGCGCCGCCTTCCCGGACGAACGCGAGCGCGCGGTCGCGATCGGGGCCTGGTCGACCTCGTCCGGCCTGGCGCTGGCGGTGGGGCCGATTCTGGGCGGTGTCGTCGTGACGGGATTGGGCTGGCGCTGGGTGCTGCTGCTGAACGTGCCGCTGGTCGCCGTGTTCGCGACGGTCGCCGCGCTGGTCGTGCCGCGCCTGCCCCGCACACCGGCCACCGGCCGGTTCGACTGGCAGGGCGCGCTGCTGACCACGACGGCCATCGCCGCGCTCTCGTTCGGATTGATCGAGGGCCGCGGTCAGGGCTGGGCCTCCGCGCCGATCCTGGCCGCGTTCGGGCTGGCCGCCGTCGCCGCGGTGGTGTTCGTGCGCTGGGAGCGGCGGCACGCCGATCCGCTGGTGGATCTCACGCTGTTCGGCCACCGCGGCTTCGCCGCCGCGAACCTGGCCGGTGCGGTGGCGTTCTTCGCCTTCGTCGGGCTGATCGTGTACCTCAGCGCGTATTTCCAGCAGGTGCAAGGACATTCGGCGGTCCGGGCCGGGCTCGATGTATGCGCCATCGGGGTCGCGTTCGCACTGGCGACACCACTGTCCGGACGACTGGTCGGCCGCTTCGGCCCCCGGATTCCCATGGTGACCGGACTGACCCTCGGTGGTCTGGCCGTCGCGGGCCTGCTGACCGTGCAGCGCGACACCGGCATCGGCTCGATCTGGTGGATGCTGGCGGTGGGCGGCTTCGGCATCGGGCTGTGCCTGACCCCGATGACCGCGACCGTACTGGCCGCCGTGCATCCGCACCGCGCGGGCATGGCCTCCTCGGTGCACAATGCGCTGCGGCAGCTGGGTCAGGTGCTCGGGGTCGCGGTGCTGGGCGCGCTGGCCTATTCGGGACCGGCCCTGAGCGTGACCGGCCTGCACCACGCCTTCGCGGTGGCGGGCGGCAGTCTGCTGGTCATGGCCGTGATCGCCGCCATGGCGCTGCGGACCCCGGGCGTCACGCTTCCGTAATCCTTCGAGCCGTTCCACGAGCCGACCCGCGCAGTAGGGTCGGTTTCGTGGCGGATCGCGGATTACGGACGGCCGGCGGAATTGTCGCCGGCGGCGTCACCCTGGGTGTGGCGGAGCTGGTGTCCGTGCTGGTCAGCCCCGACAGCACGCCCTTGCAGGCGGTCGGAGCGTGGATCGTCGACCACACGCCGGACGGGTTCCGGGAGTGGATCATCGGCCTGGTCGGCACCAATGACAAAGTGCTGCTGTTCGTGTGCATGGGTGTGGTCGCGGTGGTGCTGGCCGCGGTCGCCGGGATCGTGGAGCGGGAGCGGCGGCCGCTCGGGTCGATCCTGTTCGCGATCTTCGGGCTGCTGTCCACCATCGCCGCGCTCGGTCGCCCCAATGCGACCTGGACCTGGGCCTTCCCTTCCATTCTCGGCATGGTCGCCGGAATCCTGGTGTTGCGCAGCCTGATCGGCCGGGTCACCCGGTTCGGAGAATTCGCCGCGACCGCCGCGGATGCGGAAACCGCCGAGCCGCAGCGGCTTTCGCCCGCCGAGCTGGCGGTGGAGCGGCGGCTGGTGGTGCGCGGGATGGTGATCACGGGCGTGGCCGCGGCGGTCGGCGGTATCGCGGGACGGATCATCGGTCTGCGGTCGCGGGATGTGTCGGCCGAGCGCGCGGATGTGCAGCTGCCGACGCCCACCGGCGCGGAGCCGTCGATCGAGCCGGGCGCGGATCTGCAGATTCCGGGCCTGACGCCGTATCTCACCTCGAACGCCGACTTCTATCGCATCGACACCGCACTCACCGTGCCGCAGGTCAGCAAGGACGACTGGTCACTGCGCATCCACGGCATGGTCGATCGCGAGATCCATTTGAGCTACGCCGATCTCGCCGCCAAGACCCCCATCGAACGGCTGGTCACGCTGGCCTGCGTGTCCAATCCGGTCGGCGGCGATCTGATCGGCAATGCCCGCTGGCTCGGCTATCGGCTCGACGAGCTGATCACCGCCGCCGGACCGCACCCCGACGCCGACATGGTGCTCTCGCACAGCATCGACGGCTTCACCGCGGGCAGCCCGCTCGCCGTGCTGATGGACGGCCGCGACGCCATGCTGGCCGTCGGTATGAACGGCGAACCGCTGCCCACCGCGCACGGCTATCCCGCGCGGCTGGTGGTGCCCGGGCTGTACGGCTACGTGTCGGCCACCAAATGGGTGACCGAGCTGGAGATCACCAGATTCGATCGCGCCGAGGCGTTCTGGACCAAGCGCGGCTGGTCGGCCAAGGGCCCGATCAAGACCGAATGCCGTATCGACACCCCCCGAGGCCGCGGCACCATCGCCCCGGGCAAGGTCACCATCGCGGGCGTGGCATGGGCGCAGCATCGCGGCATTCGCGGCGTGGAAGTCCGTATCGATCAAGGGGATTGGCGGCCCGCCCGGCTGGCGGTGGCCCCGTCCATCGACACCTGGGTGCAGTGGGCCTACGACTGGGACGCCACCGGCAGCACCGGCGTGCACACGGTATGGGCGCGTGCGACCGACGGCACCGGGGAGACCCAGACCGACAGGGAACAGGACGTCGTGCCCGACGGCGCGACCGGATATCCCTCGCTCACCGTGCGAATCGGCTGAGGGCACAGCGGAATCCAGCGAGCCTGCCGCTCCGACCGCACGGACAGCGCTGCCCGCCGGGAAGGCCCCGGCGGACAGCGCTTTTCGAATGTCAGCGGATCAGTGCACCCCGATATCGGCCTTCGCCATATCGTCGCGCTCATCGCCCTCCGCCTTGCCGTGCCCGATGAACAGCGCCGAGGCGGCGACGCCGATCAACAGGATCAGGGCGGGCAGGTAGATGGACTGGCTCAGCGCGGTGCTGAGCTTCTCCAGGATGGGACCTCGGACCTCGGCCGGCAGGCTGCTCAGGCTCTTGCCGCCGCCCTCGCCGATCGGGCCGCTGGGCAGGCCCTGCGCCGAGATGCGAGCCGAGAGCAGTGCGCTGATCGTGGCCGAACCGAGCACCGAACCGATCTGACGGGTGGTGTTGTAGACGCCCGCGCCCGCACCGGCCTGCTGCACCGGCAGGTTGTGGGTGGCGGTGGTGGCCAGCGGCGCCCAGATGCAGGCATTGGCGATACCGGAGATACCGCCGACGATCATGAACAGCGGGATCGAGCCGTCCGGCTTCATCAGGACGCCGAACCCGAACAGGGTCGCCGCGAAGAGCGCGAAACCGATGGTCGGAATGACGCGCGGCGCGACCTTGTCCGAGATCTTGCCGATGATCGGCGCGAACACACCGGTCAGAATCGCCATGGGCGCGAACACCAGTGCCGAGCGCGTCGGCGTCATGTCGTGTACCTGCTGCAGATAGAAGTAGGCGGGCACGAACACACTGGTCACCGCCGCGCCCATGGCCGCGATGGCCAGGTTGGACAGCGCGAAGTTGCGGTCCTTGAACAGGCTCAGCGGCACCAGCGGCTCACCGGTATTGCGAGCCTGGTTGACGATGAACAGCGCGAGCACCGCCACGCCGGCGATGATCATGGCCCAGATCCAGGCGTCCCAGTGGTGGCTGTTGCCCTCCTGGATGCCGAACACCAGCAGGAACATGCCGACGCCCGAGAGCACCACGCCGACCAGGTCGAACTTGTGGTCGTTGGTGGGCAGCGACGGCACCAGCCAGAAGGCCAGGGCGAAGGCGATGATGCCGATCGGCACGTTCACGTAGAAGATCCACTGCCAGCCCTGCCAGTCCACCAGCACGCCGCCCAGGATCGGGCCGACCAGGGTGGCCAGACCGGCCACGCCGCCCCACAGGCCCATGGCCGCGCCGCGCTTGTCCGGCGGGAAGGTGCGGGTGATGACCGCCATGGTCTGCGGCGTCATGAGCGCCGCGCCCAGGCCCTGCACGGCGCGGGCCGCGATCAGCATGTTGATGCTCGTCGACTCGGCACACCACAGCGAGGCCAGGGTGAACACGGCCAGGCCGCCGAGATAGATGTTCTTGGGGCCGAAGCGATCTCCGAGCCGGCCGGTGACCAGCAGCGGCACCGCGTAGGCCAGCAGGTAGGCGGAGGTGACCCAGATGACCTGGGAGACATCGGCCTGCAGGTCTTTCATGATCGCCGGATTGGCCACCGCGACGATGGTCATGTCCAGCAGGATCATGAAGAACCCGACGACCAGCGCGTATAGCGCCAGCCACGGATTGCGTTGAGTGGACACGGATTCGGGTTCCTATCTCGGGGTGTGGTTCGTGATGTCGATGCGTTCGCCGGACTCGTCGAAGGTCTCCCATTCGATGTCGCCGCTCTCGATCTCGGCGATGAATCCACGCAGCCATTCGACTTCGGCGGTGTTCTGCGCGCGTATATAGTCCACGCGGGCCCAGTACCGCCGCGGCACGTCGGAGGCGGCCGCCAGGTCGTGGATCGTCTCGAGCTCGGCGAGCCGGGCGTCGATCGAGGCGACGCGTTCGCGGAGGGCATCGATGACCTCGTCCAGGGGTAAATTGTGCGCTTCGGCCAATCCGGTCACGAAGACCGGATACTCCCGGGCCGGCTCGCGCAGCAGGTCCCGGATTCGGGTGCGCAGCGCCTCGCGCCCGGCGGTGCGAATGCGGTAGGTGGTTCGTTCCGGCCGGTTGCCGGCCCGATCGGTGCTCTCGGCGGCCAGTAGTTCCTGGTCGGCCAGCCGGGCCACGGCGTGGTAGAGCGAGCCCGGTTTGATCTTCACGAACTCGTCCTCGTGTCGGCTCAAGAGCAGTTGATACATCTCGTACGGGTGCATCGGACGTTCCTCCAGCAGCGCGAGGACCAGCATCGCCAAGGGCGTGAGTGCCGGTGTCGACTGCTTCCGGGTCACCTGGACCTCCATTCCCGGTGACGCTATCGCGGGTCACCGACATCCTCCGTACCAAATATTCCACGTGGAATATACGATGCGGAACAAGGCCGAGGCAACCCTTGCCGCTCGCCTACCGCACTCCCGCAACGGAAAAGCCGCCCGCCGGATCGAAAGATCCAGCGGGCGGCTTCGTTTCACCGCGATCCGGCCGAATTATGCGGTCGGGGAGAACGCCTCGTCGATGATCTCCTGCTGCTCCACCGCGTGCACCTTGGACGAACCCGAGGACGGGGCCGACATGGCGCGGCGCGAGATGCGGCGCAGCTTGCCGAAGCGGGCGGGCAGGATCTCCGGCAGGTTCAGGCCGAAGAACGGCCACGCGCCCTGGTTGGCCGGCTCCTCCTGGACCCACGCCAGATCGCCGGCGTTGGGGTACTGCTCCAGCGCCTCGTTCAGACGGAACTTCGGAATCGGGTACAGCTGCTCGACGCGCACGATGGCCACGTCGTCGCGGTTGTGCTTCTTCTTCTCGGCCACCAGCTCGTAGTAGATCTTGCCGGAGGTGAGCAGCACGCGCTTGACCTTGGCGCGGTCGCCGTCGCCCGACTCGTAGGTGGGCTCCTCGAGCACGGTGCGGAACTTGTTGTCCGTGAAGTCCTCGACCTCGGAGATCACGGCCTTGTTGCGCAGCATGGACTTCGGGGTGAAGACCACCAGCGGGCGGCGGATGCCGTCCAGGGCGTGGCGGCGCAGCAGGTGGAAGTAGTTCGACGGGGTGGACGGAACCGCCACCGTCATCGAACCCTCGGCACACAGCTGCAGGAAGCGCTCGATACGACCCGAGGTGTGGTCCGGGCCCTGGCCCTCGTGACCGTGCGGCAGCAGCAGCACGACCTCGGAGAGCTGACCCCACTTGGCCTCGCCGGAGGAGATGAACTCGTCGATGATGGACTGCGCGCCGTTGACGAAGTCACCGAACTGCGCCTCCCACAGGACGAGTGCGTCCGGGTTGCCCAGCGAGTAGCCGTACTCGAAACCGACAGCGGCGTACTCGGACAGCGCCGAGTCGTGCACCGCGAACCAGCCCGGGTTCTTCGACCCGATATTGTGCAGCGGGGTGTACTCGTCACCGTTCTTGCGGTCGATGATCACCGAATGCCGCTGCGAGAAGGTGCCGCGGCGGGAGTCCTGACCGGTCAGGCGGACGGCCTTGCCCTCGTCGATGAGCGTGCCGAAGGCCAGCAGCTCGGCCATGGCCCAGTCGACCTTGCCCTCGTAGGCCATCTCGCGGCGCTTCTCCAGCACCGGCTTGACGCGCGGGTGCACGCTGAAGCCCTCGGGCACGTTCACGAACGCGTCGCCGATGCGCTGCAGCACCGTCTTGTCCACGGAGGTCACCAGGTTCGGCGGCAGCTGCTGCTCGTCCTCGACCGACTCCGACGGCTCCGGCGGGAACTTCTCCAGCTCGCGCACCTCGTTGAAGATCCGCTCCAGCTGACCCTGGTAGTCACGCAGGGCGTCTTCGGCTTCCTTCATGGAGATGTCGCCACGGCCGATCAGGCTCTCGGTGTACGCCTTGCGGACCGAGCGCTTGGTGTCGATCACGTCGTACATGCCCGGCTGGGTCATCGACGGGTCGTCGCCCTCGTTGTGGCCGCGGCGGCGGTAGCAGATCATGTCGATCACGACGTCGCGCTTGAACTTCTGCTTGTAGTCGACGGCCAGCTTGGCCACCCACACACAGGCTTCCGGGTCGTCGCCGTTCACGTGGAAGATCGGGGCGCCGATGAACTTCGCGATGTCGGTGGAGTATTCGGTGGAGCGCGAGTACTCCGGCGCGGTGGTGAAGCCGATCTGGTTGTTCACCACGATGTGCACGGTGCCACCGGTGCGGTAGCCGCGCAGACCCGACAGGTTCAGGGTCTCGGCCACCACGCCCTGGCCGGCGAAGGCCGCGTCACCGTGCAGCATCAGCGGCACGACCGAGAACGACCGCGCCTCTTCACCCTTGGTGACGATGTCTTCCTTGGTGAGCAGGTCCTGCTTGGCGCGGACCAGACCCTCCAGCACCGGGTCGACGGCCTCGAGGTGGGAGGGGTTGGCGGTCAGCGAGACCTCGATCTCGTTGTCGCCGAACATCTGCAGGTAGGTGCCGCGCGCGCCGAGGTGGTACTTCACGTCGCCGGAGCCGTGGGTGGCGGCCGGGTTCATGTTGCCCTCGAACTCGGTGAAGATCTTCGAGTAGGGCTTGCCGACGATATTGGCCAGCACGTTCAGGCGGCCGCGGTGCGGCATACCGATGATGACCTCGTCGAGGGCGTACTCGGCGCACTGGTCGATGACGGCGTCCATCATCGGGATGACCGACTCGGCGCCTTCCAGCGAGAAGCGCTTCTGGCCCACGTACTTGGTCTGCAGGAAGGTCTCGAACGCCTCGGCCGCATTGAGCCGGGACATGATGTACTTCTGCTCGGCCACAGTGGGTTTCGCGTGCTTCTGCTCCACGCGTTCCTGAATCCACTTGAGCTGCTCGGGATCCAGGATGTGGGTGTACTCCACACCCACGTGGCGGGCGTAGGCGTCGCGCAGGATGGACAGCACGTCGCGCAGCTTCATGCGCTCCTGGCCGTGGAAGCCCGCGACATTGAATTCGCGGTCCAGGTCCCACAGGGTCAGGCCGTGCTGGGTGACATCCAGGTCAGGGTGCGAGCGGAACTTGTCCTTCACCAGCCGCAGCGGGTCGGTGTCGGCCATCAGGTGGCCGCGGCTGCGGTACGCGTTGATCATCTCCTGCACGCGGGTCGACTTGTCGATGCCGCGTTCCTGAATGTCCTTGCGCCAGCGCACCGGCTCGTAGGGGACACCCATGCCGTGGAAGATCTCGTCGTAGAACTCGTCCGAGATCAGCAGGTTGTGGACGGTCCGCAGGAAGTCGCCGGACTCCGCGCCCTGGATGATGCGGTGGTCGTAGGTGGAGGTCAGCGTCATCAGCTTGCCGATACCCATTTCGGCGAGCTGCTGGTCGCTCATGCCCTGGAACTCGGCCGGGTACTCCATGGCGCCCGCGCCGATGATCGCGCCCTGGCCCAGCATGAGGCGCGGCACCGAGTGGTTGGTGCCGATGGTGCCGGGGTTGGTCAGCGAGATGGTGACACCGGCGAAGTCGTCGTTGGTCAGCTTGCCGTCACGGGCGCGGCGCACGACGTCCTCGTACGCGCTGTGGAACTGCGCGAAGGTCATGCCCTCGGCGTTCTTGATGGCCGCGACCGCCAGCGCACGGCTGCCGTCCTTGCCCGGAAGGTCGATGGCCAGACCGAGATTGGTGTGCGCGGGGGTGACCGCGTTCGGCTTCCCGTCGACCTCGGCGAAGTGCCGGTTCATGTTCGGGAAGGCCTTGATGCCCTGCACGATCGCGTAACCCAGCAGGTGGGTGAAGGAGATCTTGCCACCGCGGGTACGGGCCAGGTGGTTGTTGATGACCAGGCGGTTGTCGATCATCAGCTTGGCCGGGATGGCACGCACCGAGGTCGCGGTGGGGATGGCCAGCGACGCCGACATGTTCTTGACGACGGCCGCGGCGGGACCGCGCAGCACCTTGGTCTCGTCCTCGGCGGTGGGCTTGGGGCCGCCCGAGGTCGGGGCCGCGTTGGAGCTGGGGGCGGGAGTGGTCTGGGGGGTGCGCACCTGGGCGGGGGCCGGAGCCGGGGCGGGGGCGGCCGGGGCGGGGGTGGCGACGGGGGTGGAATTCACGGCGGGGGCGCTCTGGGCGGGTCCGGGGGCAGTAGGCACTGCGGCGGGTGCCGGAGCGACGGCGGCGGCCGCCTGGCTGTTGTTACCAATCTCGGCAGTGTTCTCCGGCGTGTAGTCCGCCAGGAACTCGTGCCAGCTCTCATCGACGGACGAGGGGTCTTGCTTGTACTTCTGGTACATCTCGTCGACAAGCCACTGGTTCTGTCCGAACTGGTCTGTTGAGCTGCTCACAGCAGGTGTTCGCCTCATTTCGTTCTTCGCGCTGCGACGTTTGTGACGTGCCCGGCACGGGTAATCGGCGGATGCGCGCCGATGCGCCCCCACTGAGGATATGCCCACCCCTGTTCGCCGTCGGGCATGGCTACCACCGAGCGGACACATTCTCTGATGACGACTCGTCCTCGCCCGAGAATATTCCTTCCGTCGCCTGCGCCGCAGCCCACAAACGCGAGTACGGGCCCTGTGCCGCGAGGAGTTCGTCGTGGCCGCCGATTTCGCTGATCCGGCCGTGCTGCACGACGGCGATCCGATCGGCCTGGGCGGCGGTCGCCAGCCGGTGCGCGACGATGACCGAGGTGCGGCCGCGCGTCACCGATTCGTTCGCGACCAGCACCGATGCCTCGGCGGCCGGATCCAGCACGGCCGTGGCCTCGTCGAGCAACAGCAGATCGGGGCGGACCAGTTCGGCGCGGGCCAGGGCGATGAGCTGCCGCTGACCGGCGGAGAGCCCGCGTCCGCGTTCGCCGACCGGCTGCCGCATGCCCTGGGGCAGGGCAGTGATGGCGTCCAGCGCCCCGACCGCGGCGGCGGCCGCCTCGATTTCCCCGGGACTCGCAAAAGGTTTGCCAAATGCAATGTTGCTGGCGATGTCGCCGGTGAACAGGTGAGCTTCCTGAGGGACCACGCCGAGCCGCGAGCGGAACTCGGCGAGCCGATAGTCGCGAATATCCACGCCGTCCACGCGAATTGCGCCGGTGCCGTCCGGATCATGGCCACTGTCATGCATATCCGCTATGGAGAACGGCGTAACACTGCGGGAAAGTTCGTGATTCCCGTCACCCGTTGTCCGGGCTGTGTGGTCACCCGGTGTCCGGGGCATGTCATAGAGCCGGGCAAGCAGCTTCACGATGGTCGACTTGCCCGCGCCGGTCTCGCCGACCAGTGCCAGGCTGCCGCCCGCCGGGATGGTCAGGCTGACGCCCTCGAGCGCGGGCCGCACCGCGCCCGGGTACTGGAAGCGGACATTGTCGAAGACGACCTCCCCGCGCAGCCGCCCGTCGATGGGCGCCGCGTCCGCGGGGTCCGGCGCGATGGATGACCGGGTCCGCAGCAGTTCCCCGATGCGCCGCAACCCGACTCGTGCCTGCTGATACCCGTCGAACAGTTGCGACAGCTGCATGATCGGCCCGAACAGCAGCTGCAGATAGAGCACGAACGCCACCAGCGTGCCCGGCGTGGTGGACCCGTGCGCGACCGCCCACGCCCCGGTGAAGACCACCGACGCCAGCGCCAGATCCGCCCACATGCCGACGAAGGCGAAGAAGGTGGCGATGGCCCGCTGGGCCAGCATCCGGCTGACCCGGAAATTGTCGGAGTACCCGGCGAACCGGCGTGCGGAGATGGCCTCGTGCCGATTGGCCTGCACCACCCGCAGACCCGCGACATTCTCGGCGAAGTCGGCGTTCACGGTGGCCGAATGTTCGCGCGCGGCACTGTAGGCGGAATCGGAGACCTTGCGGAACCACCAGGTGGCCAGGAGCAGCGGCGGCAGCGTCACGAACACGACCAGCGCCAGCTGGAAGTCGATCACCAGCAGTGCCACCGCGATGCCGGCCACCGTCAGCAGCGCGACGAGCGCGTCCGGCAGTCCGGTCTGCATGAAGGTGGACAGGGCGTCGATGTCGGTCGTCATCCGGGTCATGATGCGGCCGGACAGTTCTCGCTCGTAGAAGTCGAGCCCGAGCCGCTGCAGGTGGGCATAGCTGCGGACCCGCAGCCCGAAGAGCACGCGCTCCCCGGCCCGGTTGCTCCACAGCAGTGAGGTCGAGGCGACCAGCCAGCCGAGCCCGACCAGCACGGCCCCGATCACGGTGGCCCGCACCAGCGCCCAGCCGTCGTGCTTGCCGACGCCCGAGTCCACCGCGTACCGCACCACGGACGGGAAGCCCACGCCGACCACCGCGTTCAGCGCGAGCAGCACCATGGTGCCGGCGACCAGCCACTTCACCAGCCGCAGCGCATGACTCAGCCGGAAGCCCGGGTCGGGCTCGCGCAGCTCGGCCGCGTCCAGCCCCGGCCGCTCGGTGGCCGGCGGCAGCTTCCCCAGCACCCGCCGCACTTCCGCCGGCGTGTCCCGATCGACCGAATGCCGGCTTCCGGCAGCCGTTTCCGCGGTCACGTCCCGCGCGTCCGCAATCACCGATACCTGCTCATCGCCGGATTCCGGTGCGGGCAGCCGGATCACGCGGTCGGCGTGGGCGAGGGTGGATTCGCGGTGGGCCAGGATGAGGGTGGTGCGTCCGGAATCGGCGGGGAGGGAGGCGAAGATGGCGGCCTCGGTGACGGCGTCCACCGCGGAGGTGGCGTCGTCGAGGACCAGGATGCGCGGGTCGGCGAGCAGGGCGCGGGCCAGCGCGATGCGCTGCCGCTGACCGCCGGAGAGGGTCAGGCCGCGTTCGCCGACCACGGTCTCGTAGCCATCGGGCAGGGCGTTGATGAAGTCGTCGGCTGCGGCCTGTTTGGCGGCGGCCTGGATCTCCGCCTCGGTGGACTCGGGCCGGCCGAGGGCGATATTGGCGGCAATGGTGTCCGAGAGCAGGAAGGCCTCGTCGAAGACCACGCCGACCGCCGAGCGCAGGTCGGCGGCGCGCAGGTCGGCGATGTCGGCGCGGGAGTCCTTGCCGTACAGGGTGATCCGGCCGGAGCCGGGGGAGTAGAAGCGGGGCAGCAGCAGGCTCAGGGTGGATTTGCCCGAGCCCGCCGGGCCGATGACGGCCACCGTCTCGCCGGGTGCGATGTTCAGTGTGAAGTCGCGCAGTACGGGTCGGCCGGGCTCGAAACCGAAGGTGAGATCGTCGATTTCGATGCCGAGCGGTCCCTCGGGCACCGCCACCGGGTGCTCCGGATCGATGCGTTCGGGCGCGCTGTCGATGACCTGATTCACGCGTTCGGCCGCCGCGCGCGTCAGCTGCGCCATGACCACCACATACGACACGATCCGGGTGGAGTTGGTCATCGTCGACACATAGGCGACGAAGGCCAGGAAGGTTCCGAGTCCGATGCTGCCGTGGAAGGCGAGCAGCCCGCCCGCCGCGATCACCGCGACCAGACCGGCCTGCGGAATCGATCCCAGGGTGGGGCTGAAGCGAGCATCGATCTGGGCGGCGCGCATGCGCTCGGCGTACAGCGTGCGGCCGTGCTGTTCGAGCACGTCGACCATGCGGGCCTCCTGCCCGAAGCCCTTCACCACGCGCACACCGGTGACGGTCTCCTCGACATGCTGGGCCAGGTCGGCGGCGCGCTGCTGCGCGGACCAGGTGGCCGCGTACAGCCGCGGCCGCACCCGGTAGACCACCAGCGCCAGCACCGGCACCACCAGCAGCGCGGCCAGGGCCAGCGGCGGCGAGAGCCACAGCATGACGCCCGCGGCCAGCACGAATTGCAGTGCCGCCACCGCGGACCAGGGACCCATCGCCAGCAGGCCCTGCACCAGGGTCAGGTCACTGATCGAGCGCGAGATGACCTGCCCGGTGCGCAGCCCGTCCTGTCCGGGCCCGTCCAGCCGTTGCAGCGCGGACAGCAGATCCACGCGCAGTTCGTGCTGGACGTCGAGGGCGAGCCGCCCGGCGAGCATGCGCCGCCCGAAGGAGGCGAGGAAGCGGCCGACCGCGAGCACGCCCAGCGCCACGGCCATGGCCGCGATGATGCCGGTGTTCCCGGCGGTCGCGCCGTCGAGGGCGCGCTTGGCCAGCAGCGGCCCGGTCACCTCCACGACCGCGCCGAGCACGATGGCCAGCCCCAGCCCGGACAGCATCCACGGGTGCCCGGCGCACCGTTCCCACAACCTGCGCAGCCAGCCGCGCACCCTGTTCACATCCTTCGAAGTCATCCCGGAGAACAACTGTCTCCCCACCCCCACTTTGTTCCCGTCGTCGTGCCGCCCTGTCCAGTGTGCCGGGACGGTGGCTTGTGCGGCGCGGCGCGCCGTGGTCGGCTGGACCGTCACGGTCCTTCGAAACGGAGTCGCCCCCATGCCGATTCAGCGTCTCAATCACGCCGTCCTGTTCGTCTCCGACGTGGAGCGCTCGGTCGCCTTCTACAGCGAGGTGCTGGGCTTTCGCCGGCTGCCCGGCGGATTTCCGGGCGGGGCGTTCCTGCAGGCGGCCGGGTCGGCCAACGACCACGACCTCGGTCTGTTCCAGTCGCCGGACCCGTCGGTCCCGCACCGCACCGGCCGGGTCGGCCTCTATCACCTGGCCTGGGAGGTGGACACGCTGAGCGAACTGCAGCGGGTGCGCGACGCCCTGGTCGCGGCGGGCGCGCTCACCGGGGCTTCCGACCACGCCTCCACCAAGGCCCTCTACGCCGCCGACCCCGACGGCATCGAATTCGAGGTCTGCTGGCTGGTTCCCGACTCCGCGGTGGAAGTGGAGCTGGCCGCCATGACCGCGCCGAGCCTCCCGCTGGACCTGCCGGGCCTCATCGCGAGGTACGGCGCGGACACTCCCGGCGGCCCGCGCACCGATCACGAGGTGTGGCGGCGGTTGTTCTCCGGCCGCGCCTGATCAGAGGTCGCGGCGGGTGAGCATCCACCAGGCCGCCGCACCCGCCGCGGCGCTCCACAGCACCAGCAGCGCCATGGCGGCCGGGGTCGGCGCGATGAGCGCGCTCTTGGCGTAACGGCCGCCACTGATCGCCCCGACCGTCGAGGACACCGGCAGGACGGCCGCCAGCCCGCCGAATCCGATGGCGCGTGCGGTGATCCAGATCAGCGGCTCCAGCACGGCCCAGCCCAGCACGGCGGCCAGCGCCCGGGTGGGTGAGCGCAACACGACACCGATCGCGGTGCCGATCACCGCCCAGCACACCGCCGCCAGCGCCACCCCGATCAGTACGCCGAAGAAACCGCCGTCCAGGGGCACCCGGGAGCCGCCGGCCAGCCGCATGGCGGCCCCGCCCAGCACCTCCATCAGCAGCACGGTGCCGAGCGAGAACGCCCCCGCCACCGCGAGTTTCGCGCCGAGCAGGAGGGTGCGGTCGGGGGTGTACAGCGAGCTCATCGCCAGCGATCCGGACTGGAATTCGGTGCCGGCACCCAGCGCCCCGAAGGTGGCCGCCGCCGCGACCGTGAGCACCAGCACCCAGGTGGTCAGCAGCGCCGCCCAGCCGGATCCGGAGCTGAAGCCCTGCGCATGCTCGTCGCCGGGCTGGAATCCGGTGCCCAGCGCCACGAACGCGATCACGCCCGCCACGATGACCCCGCCGCCGATCAGCCAGTTCGACCGCACCGAAGTCACCTTCCGCACTTCGGAATTCGCGGCCCGGACCACCACCGGCGGCACAGTGAGGATCATCGAATGTCCTTTCGCGGGAGGTCGTCGGCCCGGCGGCGGACCGTGTTCCCATGGCGGATAGCGTTGTGGCGCAACGACTTCACCGATACGTCCGGTAGGCGGCCGGGCCCGGGTACGTGGGGGACGGGGGCCCGCTGTGGGTGAGGGCGGCCAGGACCTGGTCGGGATGAATGTGTTCGGGGGTGATCTCGGTGAGCTGGACGCGAGCCGTGGAAGCGGCCGATTCCAGCTGCGAGAGCGAGGCTTCCGCGATGGCGAGGCGGCCGTCGGGCCGCATGACCGCGTCGGTGAAACCCTGCGCGGCCAGGGTGGTGGCCAGCGCGATCGGGCTGGAGGCCTTCACCAGCAGCCGGTCCGGGTGGCTGCGGCGCAGCCGGGCCGGGCTGCCCTGGTAGGCGATGCGGCCGCGGTCCAGCACCAGGAGCTCGTCGGCGATGGGCAGCACGGTGCTGAGTATGCGGGAGGTGAGCAGCACGGTGCCGCCGCGGCGGGCGTGGCCGCGCAGATAGTCGTTGAGCCAGGCGGTCTCCCCGATATCGAGCCCGGCGGCCGGATCGTCGAGTACCAGCAGCGGCGGATCGCCGAGCAGCGCGACGGCCAGCGCCAGCCGGGTCCGCATGCCCTCCGGCAGGCCGCCGATGCGCTGGTCGGCGGCATCGGTGAGCCGCACCAGCGCCAGCAGTTCCTCCGCCCGGGCATCGGAAACGCCTGCGGCTGAGGCGTAGACGCGCAGCTGGGCGAACACCCGGCGGGCCGGGTGCAGGCCGCGCGGATTCAGCATGGCCCCCACCACCTGGCGTCCGGCCCGCACGCCGGAGCCGGGTCCGCCCACGCTCGCGGTTCCGGAGGTGGGGGTGAGCAGTCCGAGCAGCATGCGCAGCACCGTGGATTTGCCCGCGCCGTTGGGGCCCACCAGGGCGGCCACCTTGCCGGCGGGCACCACGAAGCTCACGTCCTCGACCGCGGTGACGCTCTCGAAGGTCTTGGTCAGGCCTCCGGCGGCGAAGGCGAGCGGCCGCGCGCTCACGGCTGCCGGGTCCGGGTCGGCGCCTCCACCGCGGGCAGCGGATCGGCGTCGATGACCAGGGGCTGGGGCCAGGTCAGCGGCGGCGCGCCGAACGCCCTGCGGGCATTGTCGACCACGCCGCGCCCGATCGCCCGGTTGCCGAATCCGCCGATGGCCGCGCCGATTCCGGCCGGAATCACCTTGCCGACCATGAGCGCGCCGCGTTTGGCGATGAACTGGATCATGAACCGTTTGAGCAGCGAATCGTTCATGGCGCTCAGGCCGGGGATCTTGCCCGCCAGCAGCCCGCCCCAGTTCGCGGCCGAGTGCCCGACGCTCTTCTGCACGATCTCCATGCCGCTCTCGCCGAGCACCACGGCCAGCACCAGGGCGCGGCGGCGCTCCTTGTCCTCGGGCGCGACTCCGTGCACGGCCGCCACCGCCAGGGTGAACACCGCGGACGCCTCCAGGAAGAAAGCGGTCTCCGCGCTCATGGCCGCCAGCGACGCCACCGTCCCGACGCCCGGCACCGCCGCGGTCGCGCCGACCGCCGTGCCGGAGGTGGTCACGGTATTGAGGTAGAGCTTCTCGATGCGGGCGATGATCTGCCCGGGAGTCTCACCCGGATGCGCATCCCGCAGCTTGCCCACGTATTTCGTGACAGCCGGGGCCTGTACCTGGGACCCGTTGTCGAGCAGCGAGACGACCGCCTTTTCGAGCCCGGTCTTGAACATCGACGACAACCCCTTCTTCGTGCGGTCCTCCAGACCGAAACTCTATGGCACCTCGACAACGATTCGCGAGATAGACCGGTTCCGGAAGGGGCCCACGCGGGAGACCATCGGCCTAGGGTGGACGGCGTGGCAGGCGTGTCCGAAGGCGCGTCGGGAGTGCCCGACCCGCGATTACGCGCGTACGTCCTCGGGTACGAGGGCTATCTGCTGCACGGCTTCGCGCCGGGTACGCATGTCGGGATGCCCGCGGCGGCGCTGACCGTGATCATCACCATCGACGAGCCCATCCACGTGCCGGTGTCCTCGCATCCGGAGCAGGCGGGCGGTCACTGGGACATGCTGGCCAGCGGGCTCACGGTGCGGCCGGCGGTGATCGCGCACAACGGGTTCCAGCACGGGGTACAGCTGAACCTCACGCCGCTGGGCTGCCGGGCGCTGTTCGGGATGCCCGCGGCGGCGTTCGGGTCGTGGATCGTGGATCTGGCCGACGTGCTCGGGCCGCGCGCGACGGAGCTGCGGGAGCGGCTGTCGTCGGTGCGCTCGTGGCCGCGGCGCTTCGCCGTCATCGATGAAATCCTGCTGCGCCAGGTGGATCCGGTGCACTGGGATGCCGAGCTGACCCACGCCTGGACGCTGCTGTCGGGCCCCGACCCGGCGGTGCGGGTGGCCGCCGTGGCCGACGAGATCGGCTGGAGCCGAAGACATCTCGGCAGCCGCTTCAGTGCCGAATTCGGCATCACCCCCAAGGACGCCGCCCGGGTGGCGCGCTTCGAACGCTCGCACCGCCTGCTGCGGGACTCGATCCTGCCCCCGCTCGCCGAGGTGGCGGCCGCCGCCGGGTACTACGACCAGGCGCACATGGCCCGCGAATGGCGAGAACTCGCGGGCATGCCGCCGTCGGTGTGGCGGGAACGCGAGGAGTTCCCATTCGTCCAAGACCAGCAGGCCGCCGAGGTCGGAGGCTAGTCCCATGAGCGAAACGACAACTCCCATCGAGACCGGCACCGTCGTCTGGCCGACCCTGGTCTACCGCGACGCCCCGGCCGCCATCGCATTCCTGGAGCGTGCCTTCGGCTTCGAGACCACCGCCCGCTACGACGAGGGCGACACCGTCGCGCACGCCGAACTCGCCTGGCCGGGCGGCGGCGCCATCATGCTCGGCGGCGTCCGCGAGGGCATGGCGCTGAACTGCCAGCCGCCCGGCGTCGGCTCGGTGTACATCGCCGTCGACGACGCGGACGCCCTGTACGCCCGGGCGCAGGCCGCGGGCGCCACCATCACCCGCGAGCTGCGCGATGAAACCGATTACGAGTCACGGGGTTTCACCTGCCGCGACCCCGAAGGCGTCTACTGGAGCTTCGGCACCTACCGGGGTGCGGCCGGCGAGTAGCCGGGTCGGGCCGGGGCGTGTCCTGCGGGCACGCGCTCGGCCTCGACCGGCGGGGGCGGCGGGGTACCGTCGCCGAAGGGCCTGCCGCCCAAGGCTTCCCGGCCGTGCGGGGTCAGCCAGTTGCCGAGCTCGGGCCCCTTGGGCACCACCCGGGTCGGGTTGATGTCGGTGTGCACGATGTAGTAGTGCTGCTTGATCTGCACGAAGTCGATCGTGTCGCCGAACCCTGGGGTCTGGTAGAGGTCGCGGGCGTAGGCCCACAGCACCGGCATCTCGGTGAGTTTCTGCCGATTGCACTTGAAGTGGCCGTGATAGACCGGATCGAACCGGGCCAGGGTCGTGAACAGCCGGACGTCTGCCTCGGTGATGGTGTCGCCCACCAGGTACCGCTGGGTCGCCAGTCGCTCGGACAGCCAGTCGAGCGCGGTGAAGAGCCGGTCGTAGGCGGCGTCGTAGGCGTCCTGCCCGCCCGCGAACCCGCACCGGTACACGCCGTTGTTGACCTCGGTGTAGACGCGGCGGTTCACCGAATCTATCTCCGCGCGAAGGTCTTCCGGATACAGCCGCGGCGCGCCGGGCCGGTGGTACTGCGCCCACTCGGTGGAGAAGTCGAGGGTCATCTGCGCGTAGTCGTTGGTGACGACCGCGCCGGTGCGCTCGTCCACGATGGCGGGCACGGTGATGCCGCGCGGATAGTCGGGGAACCGCTTGAAGTAGGCGTCCTGCAGGAAGTGGATGCCCAGCACCGGATCCACTTCGCCCGGATCCAGATCGAAGGTCCAGCTGCGCTTGTCGTGGGTGGGCCCGCACAGTCCCAGCGACAGCACCGATTCCAGTCCGAGCAGCCGCCGCACGATGAGCGTGCGATTGGCCCACGGACAAGCCCGCGCCGCCACCAGCCGATACCGGCCGGGCTCGACCGGATACCCGTCCCGGCCGTCGGCGGTGATCCGTGTCTCGATGTAGTTCGTATCGCGCTTGAATTCGCCCGGTTCGACGTAGGTCCCCGGCTCGGATTTCGAGGTCGTCACATGATCAGGTTAGTTGTCTCGGCGAAATTTCCCGTCCGCTCTGTCGCAAAAGTAAGCGTCCGCATACATTCAGGGTCATGACTGACTCGAAGCCCACCCGCCTGGAGCGCATCGTCACCGACGGCGGCGCGGACGCGGCGATCCTCACCATCGACAATCCGCCGCTGAACCTCTTCGACAAGGCCCTGATGGACACGCTGGCCGCGGATATCGACGAGCTGTCGGCGAATCCGCCCCGCGCGCTGCTGATCCGCGCCGACGGCAAGCTGGTCTCCGGCGGCGTCGACGTGCACGTCTTCGACGGCCTGTCGGAGGCGGAGGGCGCGCAGCTGTGGCGGACCCTGTTCGCGCGCATCATCCACCCGCTGGAGGCGCTGCCCTGCCCGGTCATCTTCGCCGCGCACTCGCTGACCCTGACCGCGGCCTTCGAGATGTCGCTGGCCTGCGACATCATCCTGGCCGCGCCCAAGGCCAAGTTCGGCCTGGTGGAGACCGTGGTCGGCCTGACCCCGTCGATGGGCGGCCCGCAGCGGCTGGCCGAGCGCGCCGGTTCCGGCCGCGCCCGCGAGTTCGTCATGACCGGTGACACCTACTCCGCCGCCACCATGGCCGAGTGGGGTGTGGTCAATGCGGTGCACGAGGATGTCGACACCGCGGCCCGGGCGCTGCTGGCCCGGCTCGCCGAGGGCCCGACCCGCGCGCACGCCGCCACCAAGGCGATCATCGAGGCCTGGCGCTCCGGTGGTGTGGCGCACGCGGATTCGGTGACTCCGGAGGTGTCCGGGCAACTTTTCGGCACCGCGGATCTGCGGGGCGCGGTGCGCAGCTTCCTCGAGGTCGGCCCCGGAAAGGCCACGTACACGGGCCAGTAGGCGCCGATCGGCCGGGCCGCGGCCGCGCTTCTGCTCGAAGAACAACACGATCGACTGTGTGCGTCCGTGCGTGTCGGCTGCCGCCCGGGCGTGTCAAGCCCGTTACCTGCAGTGGTATGGGATCGGGGTGGCACGAGACCGCCCGGCGGGGAATCCCGGTGCGACTGTTGCGAAGACACCGCAAATTCGATGTTTCCGCACGCCCGATCGGGGGAATGTGGGGTTGATCGGGCGGCGATCTGTTTCCGTGGTGTGAAAGCCTGACATCCGTTTGCCGACAATCCGCCCATCGATGTGATCTGCATCATATAGTCACTCTTGCCTGCAGGGCTTCGAGGTACCCGGAGGGACGACGATGTCGCAGTTACTCGTGGAATATCCGCAGACGCGAAACGGCTGGTGCGACAACCCGCTTGCCCGCGCCGCCGACGGCATCCTGCGCTACGGCAACCTCAGGCCCGCGCTCACCGAACTCCTCGACGTCCAGGTCCACACCTTCGCCGCCCGCGAGGCCGTGGTCGAGATAGGCGGCCCCCGGCTCACCTACCGCGAACTCTGGTACTCGGCCTCCCGCATCGCCGGCGGCCTGCAGGAACACGGCATCGGCTACGGCGACCGGGTCGCGGTCCGCATGCCGGTCGGCGCCCGCTGGGTGCAGGCGTTCCTGGGCGCGCTGCTCTCCGGGGCGGTGCCGGTGCTGGTTCACGACGGCCTGCCGGATGCCGTGGCGGACCGCGTGATTCACGACGCCCGCGCCGACTTCGTACTCGACGGCGGCGGCCGCGCGGCGGGCTTCCGCGACGCGCTGCCCGACGGCGCGGCCTTCATCGACGACGGCGCGTCCCTCGGCGAACTGGCACTGCTCAGCTACACCAGCCCCTGCTCCGGGGCGGGCCCGCGCGGGGTGGAGCTGACCAACGAGAACCTGCTCTCCGCGGTCCGTTCCGTGGTCGGCGCGCTGGATCTGCCCACCGACGGCCTGCGCAATCTGGTGCTGCTGCCGCTCGCGCACGCCAGCGGCTGCGTCGACCAGCTGCTGCCCACCTTCGCGGTCGGCGGCACCGTGGTGCTCACCCCCGACCGGTCCGCGGTGCCGGAAGCCCTTGTCGCCGAACGCATCGACATGGTCGCCGCGACCCCGCGCATCTTCGCCGGACTGCTGCCCGGCCTGGCCGGGCTGCGGGTGGAGCGGGTCCGGCAGATCTGCAGTGCCGGGCATCGCGCCGAACTGGCCGCCGCCGACCCGGCCACCTCCGAATCCGTCGCCAACTCCCTGCGTGCGGTCTTCGGGGAGGCCCGGCAGTGGTCGGTGTGGGGCGCGACCGAGACCTCCGGCATCGGGCTGGCCCGTGACGACACCGCTCCGGGCCGGGACGCGCTCGGATTCGCCTTCGGCGGAACCGAACTCGCGCTGTGGGGCCCGCTCGCGGCCGTCGGCCACGGCGAGCTGCTGTGCCGGGGGCCGAATGTCAGCCCCCGCTACTGGAACGACCCGCAGACCACCGAGTCCCGCTTCACCGGCTCCTGGTTCCACACCGGAAACCAGGTCAGCATCGACCGCAACGGCCTGGTCCGCCGGTCGAACGCGGACTGATCGCGCGCTGCCACGGAGAACAACCGCAGCGGTCAGACGAGCATCCGGGCGCGCAGCGCGTCGCGCAGCTCCTGGGTGATGCCGATCTCGGCGAGATAGCCGTCCAGGCCGCCGTACATGGCGTTCATGGAGTTGGTGCCCGACTCCAGGTATTCGGGGCGGACGCCGAGCAGATCGTCGGAGAGTTCCTCGTCGGTGCCCGCGGTCATCAATGCGCGCAGGGTGGGGACAGCGTCATTGCTGAGCAGGTAGTCGGCGTAAATGTCCTCTTCGATGACATCGACCGCCCGCAGCAGTGTGGCCACGGCCCACCCGGTGCGGTCCTTGCCCGCGGCGCAGTGCACCAGCGCGGTGCCGTTCAGCACGGAGTCGGCGAGCGATCGGATGGCGACGTGCGCCTCGGGCAGGGCGGGGAAGAGCCGGTAGACCTCGAGCATGTGGCCGGAGGCGCTGCTGTGGCGGCGCGCCTCGTGCGGCGGGGTCTCGCCCATGCGGGGGTCGAAGGGGGTGACCTTCAAACGCACGCCGTCCGGGACGACGTCGTGGCCGATGTGGTCGATCTCGGCGAACCCGCGCAGGTCGTGGACGTCGGTGACGCCCAGCTTGCCGAGGGTGGTGAGGCCCGTCTCGTCGAGCCGGCTGAGCTGGGCGGACCGCAGCAGCACTCCGTCCCGCATGGTGGAACCGCCCGCGGTGCGGGCGCCGCCGAGATCACGGAAATTGAAGGTGCCGGAGATCAGGAATTGGTCATGGCGCGCAGAAGTCACCCGGTCAGGCTATCGGTGGGCGGGTAACGCCAGAGTGTCGAACAGTGGAGCGTTGTGGGTTCGCGCACACCCGCTATGTTTCATCGCACACCCGCCGATAAAATACCGTCCGGTCCAAACAACGGCTTTACCGGGCGATCGTTCAATTTGATCATTCCCATCCGGTCGCAAGCCTGTTCCAATTAGGTAACAAAACATTCTTGAGGTATGGAATCAGCTATCAAAGCTGGTTGCCGGGCCAGAAAAAGACGTAACATCAATACCCGTTGAACGGGTACGTCGGCGTACAAGCCGGAGATCAGTGCCGATCTGCAACACCCGTTGAGCGAGCCGCGCAGGCGAGGTGCGCGAGTTCTTTGCCAAAGGGAGTCGTCGTTGAGCGCAAGTGGAGAAATCACCCAGGTCGGACTTCGTCCGGCCATGACCGAGGCCATCGAGACCGCGGCCGTGTCGCTTGATTTCAGGGGTAATCGTGCCCTGCGCATCCTGCTGCACGCGGGACTCAGCACGCTGTGGCCGATCTTGAAATCCTCTCCGGACCGGCAGATCCGTGCCTACGAGTCCACCCTGGCGGTGCTGCGGCGGCGTTGGGAGAACCAGGCCACCTGTGTCCCGGACCCGGTCGCCACGGCCATGTTCCGGGAGCTGGACGCCGACGTGACGTCCTTCCTGGACCACTGCGCCAGCCGCTCGGGAACCCAGTGGCTGGAGCCGGTGGATGCCATCGCCGCCTATCTACTGGCCGTCATTCAGGGCATGGTGCTGCGCTGGCTGGCCGACTGTGATGACGAGATCTCACTGGTGGTGCTGGACGACCTGGTCTCGTACCTGTCGACCAAGGCCGTCGACCTGCCCTGACACACCCGGCCTGCCCCGAAACTTAATGCTGGACGATTGACCAGGTTCATGGTCGAATGATCTGGTGACCGATTCGTCGCCGATCAGCGGGCTGCACGCGGCCACCGCAGACCTCGAACCTCCGCTCGCCGCGGTCGATATGACCGCCCTGCGCGCCAATGCCGACGATCTGGTGCGCCGCGCCCGCGGCGTACCGATCCGGGTGGCCAGCAAATCCGTGCGCTGCCGCGCCGTTCTCGAGGAAGTCCTCGGGCCCAAGCTCACCGCCTCCGGCGGCTTCGCGGGCATCATGGGTTACTCACTGCGCGAAGCCATCTGGCTGGTCCGGGAGGGCGCGCGCGATGTACTGCTCGGCTATCCCACCGCCGACCGGCACGCCCTGGCGGAACTCGCCTCCGACCAGTTGCTGCTGGACTCCATCACCCTCATGGTCGACGACACCGCCCAGCTCGACCTGATTCGCGAGGCCGTCGGCAGTGAAAAGGTCTCTCCCCGTGTGTGTCTGGATGTGGACGCCTCCCTGCGCCTCGGCCCACTGCACCTGGGTGTGCGCCGTTCGCCCATCCGCACCCCCGAGCAGGCCGCCCGGCTGGCCGCCGAAACCCGTTCCCGCGGTTTCCGGGTCGTCGGCGTGATGACCTACGAGGCTCAGATCGCGGGTCTTCCGGACACCAATCCCGCTGTGCGCCTGGTGAAGTGGGCGTCTGCGGCGGAGATCGGGAAGCGCCGCCGCCAGGTGCTGGAGGCGGTGCGGTCGACGGTCGGTGAACTCGAGCTGGTCAACTCCGGCGGCACCGGGTCCATCGAGGTCAGCATTACCGACCCGGGCGTCACCGAGGTGACCGCGGGTTCGGGCCTGTACCTGCCGACCCTGTTCGACGGCTACCGCAATCTGGCGCCGCGGCCGTCCATGTACTTCGCCACGCCGGTGCTGCGCCGGCCGGCGCCGGGCATCGCCACTGTCTTCTCCGGCGGCTACATCGCCTCCGGGCCGACCGGGGCCTCGCGGGTGCCGAAACCGGTGTGGCCCTTGGGCTTGAAACTGATCGGGACCGAGGGCGCGGGCGAGGTGCAGACCCCGCTGACGGGCGCCGACGGCCTGGAGATCGGCGACCGGGTCTGGTTCCGGCACGCCAAGGCGGGCGAGCTGTGCGAGCGCTTCAACGAGGTGCATCTGATCGATGGGGACGGCAGCCGCACCACGGTGCCCACCTATCGCGGTGAAGGGCACTGCTTCGGCTGAGCCGAGGGAGCCGGGCCCGGGCTAGACCCGGTCGAGCTGCAGTAACGCGGCCAGGTCGGACAGCTCGGCGGTGGTGGCCGGGAGGTATTCGGTCAGCAGCGGCGAGCGCACGATGATCGCCGACCACATGGCCCGCGAGATCGCGCTGGTCAGCCAGTGCCGCGACAGCAGCGCGCCGATCCCGTGCGGGGCGTCCTCGGGCGCGGAGGTGGTCATGGAGACCAGCACCACCGCGGCCTCGCGGCCCTGGAAGTGGTCGGGCGTGCCGACCAGGACGTCCTCGATGCGGGCCCGCGACAGCAGGGTCCGGATGCGCGCCACCTGGGCGTGGTAGGGGGCCACCACCAGGATGTCATGTGGATGCAGGCGGCGGGTGAGTGCGCCGGTGTGCCAGGGCAATCCGAGCAGCGTGCGCACCTGGCGCACGATTTCCCGTGCCTCCTCGGCGGATTCGGTGCTGTTGCCGTGATGCTCCACCGGCACGGTGCGCACGCCGGGTGGAATGCCGTCGAGTTCCCTTGCAAGGGTGACGGTTTCATTGGAGCGCAGCCGATTGTCGTAGCGCAGCCGCGACACCGGGCCACACATACGCGGATGCATGCGCCAGGTGCGGTCCAGGAAGTAGCCGTAGGCGGCGGGCAGGGTGCGGTGCGCGCCGAGCAGCCGGCCCAGCACGGATTCGGCGATCGGCTCGGGATGCGCGCCGTGTCCCGTCGGCGGCGCGGGGTCGCCGACCAGCAGCAGATTCCGGGCGCACACGGCCACGGCCACCGCCTCGGCCAGCGGGAATTTCCCGGCGTCCACGATGACCAGCAGGTCCAGGCTGTCGCGCGCGATGCGCTCGGGATCGGTGAAGTCGCTCGAAAGTCCGCCCACCACACAGCCGTTCACGGCATTGTCGAGGAAGCGCGGATAGCGCGAGGCCTCGATGGGCAGCCATTCCGGCGCCACCGCCCGGCTGTCGGCCTTGGCGACGAGCTCCGGCAGCACACCCACCTGCACCACGGCGTCGAGCACGTGCTCGACCACCTGGTGCGAGCGCGCCACCACGCCGACCCGCCACCGGTAGCGGGTGACGAGCCGTTCCACGGCGCGCGCGGTGGTGTCGGTCTTGCCGGTGCCGGGCGGGCCCTGCACGGCCACATACGAATTGTCGAGATCCAGGACGGCGGCGGTGACGGCGGCGGCGTGATCGCCGAACACCTCGGGCAGCGCCGTGCCCGCGCGCAGCCGGGGCGGGCGGCGGCACAGGATGTCGAAGACGGCGGTCTCGGGCACCTGGGGGAGGGTCACCAGCAGCTGATGTGCGGTGTCCTCCAAGGCTTCCGCGAGATGGATGTCGTGGTCGGGCGGGCAGGGCGCGATGGCCGCGGGCAGCTCGGCGTAGGGTTCGCAGCCCTCGGGCAGCATCTCCACCACCCGCACCACATCCTCGAAATTGGTGTCCAGCGCGCAGCCGAGGACGGTGGCGTGTGCCGCCGCGCGCAGGCCCGGGGTGACCGTCATGCCGGGCGCGGGGCGGTCGTAGAGGGTGAGCACCGCTGTGCCCGGTGGCGGTGCGTTGCCGGTGCCCAGCCGGCCGCTGAGGGTCAGGTAGCGCCGCATGGGCTGCTGGCCGGTGCTGTGCCAGTCGGTGTCGACCGAACCGGAGTCGGCGACGAGAACCCCTGCGGTGTCGGCCCATTCGGCCACCGGATGGTCGAGCCGGTCGTCGTGCGCCCAGCGCAGCGGCCGCCGCTCGCGCCGGTGATAGCCCAGCGCCGCCGCCGCGAGCCCGGCCGCCTCCTGCGCCGGGCCGCGTTCCGCGCCGTCGCTCTCCGCGAATTCCCGCAGGGCCGCCTCGATTTCGTCGGGCCCCGTCTCGGCGTAGTCGTAGGACCACCGCCGGCTGGGCCGGACCTCGTGCCCGGCGGCCAGGTCGAGCAGCCAATCCCGCAGTCGGAGTACGGCTTCCGCGCCGCCGCCGCTCTCCTCCTGATTGGGCGGCAGTTGGTGCAGGTCGTAGGACCGCTCGCCGACCACCAGCGCCGCCCGCACCACCGGGTACAGGTCGGCCAGCGCGGGTAGCAGCTCCGCCACCACATCCTCACCCTCGGAATCGCGTTCGCCGATGGTGTGCAGCAGGCCGCGCAGATCGCCGCGATAGTGGTGGATCCGCAGATCCGGGCATTCGCGCTGGCGCTCGATCAGGAACTCCAGCAGCGCGTCCGCGTCGTCGCGGCGGCGGGAACGGCTCCCGTGACCGAGAGTGTCCGGGCCGTCGGCTCGAATGACGAAGGTGCGCGCGGGTTTCGGCACGGCGGGCGCGGGCACGAATCCCAGCGCGACCGTGCTCACCCCGGGCCCCTGCTCGAAGGTCGCGACCGCGGCGCTGCCGCGCTGTTCGGCGAACTGCTCACCGTCGGCCGATTCCGCTGGTTCCTGGACGAATATCGCCGGCGCGGAGGAGGTTTCGACCACGCGGAGGGCCTGCGCGGCCGGGTGGTCCGCCGGCGCCCGGTCGGCCGGTTCGAGCGCGCTGATCTGCACGATCACATCGCCTGCGGTGCGGGCGATTCCGGACCCCGCGCGCGGGAGGTCGGCGGTGTCGGGGGGATTGACCGGGGTGACGCTGACGAACAGGTCGCCACGGGTCGGCGCGGGCAGGGCGGCCAGTGCGGCCGGATCGATGAGGGCGTGCACCGGACGGCCGGTGCGCTCGCGCAGGATCTGGACCTCGGCCTGGCGGCGCAGGGTGGTCAGGGTGGCGGACGGGATGCCGGTGACGGCGGCGTCGGCGACGGCCAGCCGGTCGACGGTGGTGATCCCCGCGTCGCGCAGGTGGGCGCGGGTGGCCGGGCGCATTCCCGCCACCAGCAGCAGATCCCGGCGGGTCTCGAGTTCGGTTGTGCAGGTGGGGCAGTGGCCGCATGCCAGGAAGCGCCGGTCACCCCACTGCACGGGGAGTAGCTCGCCGAGCTTGGTGTCGACGATGAGGTTCAGCCGCGCCCGCCGCGCTTGGTAGACGACCGCCATGTCCGCGAGCGTGTACGTGACCGGGACGCCGTCCTCCCACACTCGTACCTGCGGCGCGGACCGGAAACCGTTGCGCCGCAGGGCCTCCGCGGCGGCGGCCAGGCCCAGCAGGGTCGCGATCCCGCCGCGCCGGCCCGCGACCCCGGCCACGATGTAGTCGTGTCCCTCGGGGGCGTGATCGCGCACCAGGAATTCGCAGCGCGCCACGAAGTCCCCGTCGAACACCACGCCGCCCGCGACCGCCTCGGCCTCCGCCCGCAGTGCCGTCAGCGTCCGGTCGTGCGCGTCCCGCAGTCCGGCCAGCGCGCGCTCGCGCAGGTCCTCGGAGACGAGCGCGGTCGTGGCGAGGGCGTCGGCCGCGGGCTCGGAGAGGCGGATGCGGGTGACGCCCGGCCCGTACCGGTCGCGTAGGTCGGCGAGGCGGTGTTCGACGGCCGGGTCGGGGGTGCGCGTGAGCGTGCCGGGCGACGGGAACTCGACCGGCGTCACCAGTCCCAGTTCGGCGTCGAGCGCGCGCAGCAGCGCGAACTCACAACGCGCCGCCGCCACCAGGTCTCCGGTGCTGCACACGACACGATCACCGAACAGCATCAATCGCGGCCCTCCTGTGCCTCTCCTCCGCCGACACCCGCACCCGGCCGGGGGTCGTCGTCACGTGGCCGAGTCGGGCCATAGCGTAATGACTGCGGGCGGTGTGATGTGCTGCCAGGTGCGGCGCGCGCACCCGTCCGGACCCGTCATGACCCGCCCACGTCAGCACGCGTTTGCGGGCGATGTTGGGAGACAACGCGACTCGCGCGCCCCGCAGCCGCCGACAGCGGCTCGAGGCCCGGTCGGACGCCAGAAATCGCATCGCCATTCCGGCGTGTCGCCCCGTGGGCCGCCCGGCGGCGCGTCGCTGTCCGGCAGGTTCGCTCGTTACTCGCCAGTCGCTTGTTTCGAGCGGCCCCGCAACCTGTGCGCGTCTGTCACAATCTGCCGATGCTCTACCTAGCGGGCGCTCGCGGCCGCCTTCACTACCGCCGATGGCAGCTCGATGATGCACAGGCCGTCCTGGCGTTCTTACCCGGAATCGGCCAGCACAGCGCGCACTACCATCGATTCGCGCGGGCGCTGGCCGCCCGCGGCATCGAACTCTGGGCCCTGGACACCTCCGGGCACGGACTCAGCGAAGGAGATCCCGAAAGGCCGGGCACGATCCACGAGCTGGCCGCCGACGCCCGGCTGTTCCTCGACCAGGTGCACGCACACGCGACTTCCACCCCGTTCCTGATGGGTCACTCCCTGGGCGCGGCCACCACGCTGGCCGTGCTGCGTGACGCGCAGCCGGGCGACTTCGCCGGACTGGTGCTGTGCGGGACGCCCAAGGCGGTGCTGGAGGGCAGGTCCCCGAAGTCCGCCCGCGGCGCCGAACCCGCGAATCATGCTCGCGCCCAGGGCGGTTCCCGCTCGCGTGCCGCACTGGCGACCGAGCAGGAGTCGGACTGGCCGGGACCGCGGCTGCCCGCGGGCCTGCCGGTGCTGATCGTGCACGGCGCGGATGATCGCCGGGCGCCGGTGGAACCGGTGCGGGAGTGGTCGGCCCAGGTCGGCGCGCGTTTCCAGACCTACCCCAATGCCGGCCACGACCTGCTGCACGAGCCCGCGCACGCCGAGGTCACCGCGGAGATCGTCGAATTCGTGCACGCCCGCTCGCTGGTCTGAAGGATTCGCGCTGGTCCTGAGGATTACGGTGAGGGCGTGCCCCTCTACGAATTCGAAGGCAAGCGTCCGACGGTCGATCCGACCGCGTTCATCGCGCCCACCGCGACCCTGATCGGCGATGTGCGCGTCGAGGCGGGCGCCTCGGTCTGGTACGGCGCGGTGCTGCGTGCGGACCTGGCGCCCATCATCATTCGGGAACGCGCGAACGTGCAGGACAACGCCGTGATCCACGTGCCGCAGGACGTCACCGTGGAGATCGGCGCGGGTTCGACGATCGCGCACTCGGTGGTGTTCCACGGCGCGACGTTGGGCGCGGAATCGATTGTGGGCAATGGCAGTACGGTCCTGGACATGGCCAAGATCGGCAGCGGCGTCATGATCGCCGCGCACTCGCTGGTCGGCCCGGGGCAGGAGATTCCCGATGGCGTGCTGGCCGCCGGCTCACCCGCCCAGGTCAAGAAGCCGCTCGCGGGCACCCCGGCCGAACTGTGGGTCAAGACCAATCCGAGCTTCTACGCCGACCTCGCGCAGCGACACCGCACGGGCATCACCGAGGTTCACTGATCCGTATCCCGGGAAGCGGTGGGGCGCAACAGCTTCACCACTTCCGCATCGGTGAGCTGATGGAAGTCCCGGTAGGCCCCGCCCACTCCGCCGAGGGCCCGCGGCACCAGTGGGCACACCACCTCGTCGGCGATCTCCCGGATCCGGTGCAGCGCTTCGACCGAGGACACCGGCACCGCCACCACCACCCGGCGCGGTTCGTGCAGCCCGGCGATCTCACAGGCGGCGGCGACGGTCGCGCCGGTCGCCATGCCGTCGTCCACGATCACCACGGTCCGGTCCTTCAGGTCGATCGGCGGCCCGGCCCGCAGTATCCCGCGGCGGCGCTCCAGTTCGGCCCGCTCGACGAGCTCGATGTCCGCCAGCTGATCGGGCGTCACCCCGGTATGCCGCACCACGTCGTAGTTCAGCACCCGGACGTCGTCCTCCCCGATGGCCCCCATGGCCAGTTCCGGCTGCCACGGCACCCCGAGCTTGCGTACCAGCAGCACATCGAGGTCGCCACCGATCACGTCGCGCACCGCCACGGCCACCGGCACCCCGCCCCGGGGCAGCCCCAGCACCAGCGGATCCGCCGCGCGCAGGTGCCCCAGCACCCCACCCAGCGCGCGTCCGGCGGCCGCCCGATCCGGATAGATCATCGCTGTTCAGTCTAGTTCCGTGGGCTCTCGCCCACGCGCCGGTCACTCGCCGCGGATGGTGTACCGGCGCAGCGCCAGGCTCGGATTCGTCGTGCGGACCTCGGTGAGGTGGTGCAGGTCGATGTGGGCGGTGGCGATGCCCGGCTGGTCGCCGAGTTCGGCCAGCACCGCGCCGGTGGGGGAGACGATCATGGAGGCGCCGGACCCGCGCGGTCCGGCCTGGTCGGCGGCGGCGACGTACATGGTGTTCTCGATGGCCCGGGCGCGCAGCAGCGTGGTCCACTGATCGACCTTGCCGGGACCGGGAATCCACTGGGCGGGCAGCAGCAGCACGTGCGCGCCCGCGGCGGCCAGCCGGCGAATGCCTTCGGGAAAGCGCAGATCGAAGCAGGTCTGCAGCCCGAACACCACGCCGTCCACGGTGAAGGTCTGGGACTGGTCCAGCGGGCCGGGAATGAGCAGATCGGATTCGCGCGATCCGAAAGCGTCGTACAGGTGCACCTTCCGGTAGACGGCCGCGAATTCGGCGTCGGGCGAGGCGGCGACGAGGGTGTTGTAGACGTGCCCGGCGGGCTGGTCCGGGCCCCCGGACTCGACCACGCCGGCTACCACGTGCACCCCGAATTCGGCTGCGATACCGCGCAATCCGGTGACGAACGGTCCGGTGAGCGGTTCCGCGGCGGCCAGCACCCGATCGTCGAGGCGCTTGGTGGCGAACATCGAATACTCGGGCGCCACCACCACCTTCGCTCCGAGTTCGCTGGCGGCCTTGACCTCCGCGCGCAGGGCGGTGAGATTGGCCACGGTGTCGGTGTACGGATCGAACTGCACCACCGCCACATCCACCGACCCGGCCGGTTCGGTCCCGGCGGGCCGCTCCGCCGCGGCGGCCGTTTCGTGCACGGCCGTCACCACTGCTCCCGAGCTGCCCGCATCGGCGGTGGCCAGGGTTCCGGTGACGTAGTTGCGAGCGGGAGCGGGTTCGGGATTTCCGAGTCCGGACACGGAACTCGAGGGCGTCGGGGCGGCGGGCGCGGGCGGGTTGTCCGGTTGCACGACTCCCAGGGTATTCACCCGATGGTCAAGCCCGCAGCTAGCAGGCAGTAAAATCCGTGGCAATGAGTACCTCACCGGCCGACAGCGTTCCCACTGACGACGAGAGGGACGTTTCCGGCCCGTCCTTCGCTGATTTGGGTATCGATGACCGCATCCTGCGGGCCATCGCCGATGTCGGCTACGAATCGCCGTCGCCCATCCAGGCGGCGACGATTCCGCCGCTGCTCGACGGCGCGGACGTGGTGGGCCTGGCCCAGACCGGTACCGGCAAGACCGCGGCCTTCGCCATCCCGATCCTCATGGGCATCGAGATGACCGGCAAGGCCCCGAAGGCGCTGGTGCTGGCCCCGACCCGGGAGCTGGCCATCCAGGTCGCCGAGGCGTTCGGCCGCTACGCGGTGCACATTCCCGGCCTGCATGTGCTGCCCATCTACGGCGGTCAGAACTACGCGGTGCAGCTGTCCGGTCTGAAGCGCGGTGCGCAGGTGGTCGTCGGCACGCCGGGCCGCGTCATCGACCACCTCGAGCGCGGCACCCTGGACCTGTCGCAGCTGCAGTACCTGGTGCTCGACGAGGCCGACGAGATGCTCAAGATGGGCTTCCAGGACGATGTCGAGCGCATCCTCGCCGACACGCCCGACGAGAAGCAGGTCGCGCTGTTCTCGGCGACCATGCCGTCGGCCATCCGCAAGATCTCCAAGCAGTACCTGAAGAACCCGACCGAGATCACCGTCAAGACCAAGACGTCGACGAACACCAATATCACCCAGCGCTGGGTGCTGGTGTCGTATCAGCGCAAGCTGGACGCGCTGACCCGCATCCTCGAGGTCGAATCCTTCGAGGCCATGATCATCTTCGTGCGCACCAAGCAGGCCACCGAGGAGCTGGCCGAAAAGCTGCGCGCGCGTGGGTATTCCGCGGCCGCCATCAACGGCGACATCGCGCAGGCCCAGCGTGAGCGCACCATCGGCCAGCTCAAGTCCGGTGTGCTCGACATCCTGGTCGCCACCGACGTGGCCGCGCGCGGCCTGGACGTGGAACGCATCTCGCACGTCGTCAACTACGACATCCCGCACGACACCGAGTCCTACGTGCACCGCATCGGCCGCACCGGCCGCGCGGGCCGCTCCGGTGACGCGCTGCTGTTCGTGGCCCCGCGCGAGCGCCGGCTGCTCGACGCCATCGAGCGCGCCACCCGCCAGCAGGTCACCGAGATGCAGCTGCCCAGCGTCGAGGACGTGAACGCCCAGCGCGTGCAGAAGTTCGGCGACACCATCACCGAGAATCTGACCTCGGCCAATCTGCCGCTGTTCCGCAAGCTGATCGAGGACTACGAGCGCGAGCACAATATCCCGCTGGTGGACATCGCCGCGGCGCTCGCGGTGGGCGGTCACGACGGCGACAACTTCTTCATGGAGCCCGATCCGGAGCCGACCGCGCGCGAGCGCCGCGAACGCGCCCCGCGTTCCTTCGACGACCGTGACCGCGAACGCGGTCCCCGCGAGCGTCGCGAGCCGAGCGGTCCGTCCCGGCATCGCCAGACCGGCGCGGAGCTTGTCACCTATCGCATCTCGGTCGGCAAGCGCCACAAGGTCGCCCCCGGCGCGATCGTGGGCGCCATCGCCAATGAGGGTGGCCTGCGCCGCAGCGACTTCGGCCACATCAGCATCCGTCCGGACCACTCGCTGGTGGAGCTGCCGGCCGACCTGTCCAAGGAAACCCTGAATGCTCTGAGCCGAACCCGGATCAGTGGTCAGCTCATCGACCTCCAGCTGGACCAGGGCCCGCCCGGAGGGCGCTCCATGAGCCGCGCCCCGCGCCGCGAGGGCAAGCGCCCGGAGGCCCGGCGCAAGCCGCGGTTCTGAGCCCGCCGCTTGAAACGATCAACGCCCGCATCCGGAAGGGATGCGGGCGTTGCGTTTTCGAGGGTGCGGCGTCGCCGTAGGTCAGTTGGTTCCGGGCGCGCCCGCGGCGGGGGCGGCGTCGGGAGCCTGTGCCGGAGTCGGCGGAGTCGCCGGGGCGGCCGAGGTGGTCGGGGCCGAGGCGTCCGGGGTGGCGGGGGCGGCAGGCTGGGCGGGCGGAGTGTCGGACACGGTGAACAGGCCGACGGTCGGCAGCACCACGCAGCGCGCGCCCGGGTAGTCGATGGTGCCCCACAGCGAGGCGACGACGGTGCCCGCGCCGGCATCGACGGTCTTCGACAGCGAGGGCAGGTTGTACTCGGTCTGGTCGTCGAGGGCGGTGATGCCGCTGCGGCCGTTGTTCACATTCAGCCAGGCCACGCTCAGGCCGGAGGCGGTCGGAAAACCGTTCTGCTGCGCCATGACCTGGAAGCTGACATTGCCCGGCGGCAGCGACACCGAGGTGTTGGGACCGGTGACGGCCATCGCCGAGGTCAGGCTGAACGGCATGTTGAAGCCGCAGCCGAGGGTGGGCGCCAGGTACGAGAACGGCGTGAACTGAACGTTCTCCAGCTTCGCGGCGGCGATCAGCTGGGCCGATCGGGCGACGTCGGCGACCGCGGCCCGGCCGGCGGCATTGTCGCCGACGGCCTGGGTGAGCTGGTCGATGCCGCTCTCGACGGGCGTCTTCGGCTGGTCGGCGGTGGCCGCGCTGGTCGCGCCGACGGTGGCCGCGGCCGTGAGGGCGGCGACCGCCAGGGCGCGCCGGGACAGAGTCCAACCGTTCACTCGTGCTGCTCCTGCGTCGATATTCTCGCCGAGCCACAACAGCCCGACGTCCCGGAATTCGGGTATCGGATTCCTGGGCAACCTACCAGCTCAGCTCGAGAGCCGGGATGTCGAGTCGCTGCGAGCCGAGCGCCCCGGGCCGTCCGGTCGGTGTGATACGGGTGACAATCAGACCATTACCGGGGGGTAAGTTTGATGGCGACATCACAGCGACGCTCGGGAGAAGCAATGAAGCTGGCCCTATCACCCGATGAGGTGAAATTCCGGGACGACCTGCGCGAGGTCTACCGGACCAAGATCCCGGCGGAGATCCGTGACCGCATGAAATACGGTCACGAGCTCTCTCGCGATGACATCGTCACCACCCACCGCATCCTCAACGAGAACGGCCTGGCCGTGCCCAAGTGGCCGGTGCAGTGGGGCGGCCGCGACTGGTCGCCCATGCAGCTGCACATCTGGGAGGACGAGATGCAGCTGGCCTCGGTGCCGGAGCCGCTCACCTTCAACGCCCAGATGATCGGCCCGGTCATCGCCCAGTTCGGCTCCGAGGAGCTCAAGCAGCGCTTCCTGCCGGCCACCGCCAATCTCGACATCTGGTGGTGCCAGGGCTTTTCCGAGCCCGACGCGGGCTCGGACCTGGCGGCGGTGCGCACCACCGCGGTGCGCGACGGCGACTCCTACATCGTCAACGGCCAGAAGATCTGGACCACCCTGGCCCAGTACGCCGACTGGATCTTCTGCCTGGTGCGCACCGACCCGACCGTCAAGAAGCAGGCCGGTATCTCGATGCTGCTCTTCGACGTCAAGAGCCCCGGCGTGACCATCCGGCCGATCAAGCTCATCGATGGCCACCACGAGGTCAACGAGGTCTTCTTCGAGAACGTCCGAGTGCCCGCCGATCAGCTGGTCGGCGAGGAGAACATGGGCTGGACCTACGCCAAGTTCCTGCTCGGCAACGAGCGCACCGGCATCACCGGTGTGGGCCGCACCAAGGTGAAGCTGGGCGTCGCGAAAGAGTATGCGGCGCAGATCCGTTCGGGCGACGGCACGCTGCTCGAGGACCCGGCGTTCGCCGCGCGCGTGGCCGAGATCGAGAACGAGCTGCTGGCGCTGGAGCTCACGCTCATGCGCGTGGTCTCCAATTCCAATGACGGCAAGCCGAATCCGGCCTCGTCGGTGCTGAAGCTGCGCGGTTCGGAGCTGCAGCAGGCCGCCACCGAGCTGCTGCTGGACGTCGCCGGGCCGGACGCGCTGCCGGTGAACGCCGGGGACATCGCCTCGCCCGGCTGGGCGCAGCGCAGCGGTCCCGGCTATCTCAACTTCCGCAAGACCACCATCTACGGAGGCTCCAGCGAGGTGCAGCGCACCATCATCGCCTCCACCATTCTCGGATTGTGAGCCGCCGCCATGGATTTCGAACTCACCGATGAACAGGTCATGCTGCGGGACACGGTCCGGGATCTGCTGGGCCGCGCCTACGACCCGGAGACCCGCCTGAAGGTCACCGACACCGACCTCGGCTGGAACCGCGACGTCTGGCGGCAGCTCGCCGAATTGGGCGTCCTCGGACTGGCTTTCGACGAGGAGGACGGCGGCGTGGGCGCCGGGCCGGTCGAGACCATGGTGGTCATGGAGGAGATCGGCCGCCGCAATGCCCCCGAGCCCTTCCTCGACGCCGTGCTCGTACCCGGCGGGCTGGTGGCCCGCGCCGGCACCGCCGACCAGCGGCAGCGCGTGCTGCCCGCGCTCGTCGGCGGCGAGACCCTGCTGGCCTTCGCGCACCAGGAACCCGGCACCCGGTGGCCCGCAACCGAACTGGCCACCACTGCGGTCCGCGACGGTGACGGCTATCGGATCACCGGCGTCAAGAACCCCGTCCCGCACGGTGACTGCGCCGATCAGCTGGTGGTCAGCGCCGCCCTTCCCGGCGGCGGCATCGGCCTGTTCCTGATCGCGGCCGACGCCGAGGGCGTCACCAGCACCCCCTACCGCACCTTCGACGAGCGTCGCGGTGCGCAGCTCGAATTCGCCTCCGCCGCAGCCGAACTCCTCGGCGACGGCGGTGACGCGCAGCCGGTGGTGGACGCGGTGGAGGTGGCGGCGCAGGCGAGCCTGTGCGCCGAATCCCTCGGCGCGATGGAGGAGGCCCTGCGGCTGACCGCCGAATACCTGAGGACGCGCAAGCAGTTCGGCGTCACGCTGTCCAAGTTCCAGACCCTGACCCAGCGTGCCGCCAATATGTATGTGTCCCTGGAACTCGCGCGCAGCATGAGCCTGTACGCCACGGCCGCCGTCGCCGACGGTTCCGCCGACCGGGTGGCGGCGTCGCGCGCCCGGCTGCAGGTCGGCCGCTCCGCCCGCCACATCGGCCAAGAGTCCATCCAGATGCACGGCGGTATCGGCATCACGACCGAATATCCGGTCAGTCACTACGTTGCCCGTCTCACCGCCATCGCCCGCACCCTGGGTGGCGACCTGGAACACCTGCGTGTTCTCACCGACCGCGTGGGCGACTACACCCTCGTGGAGTTCTGACCCGCACCACCGAGGCCGCGCCCCGCTCCACCCCGGAGCGGGTGCGTTGGCCGACGCAGAATTCACTGGTGCACAGTGGATCTCGGTGTGCTTGTGCTCGCTCCTGCTCTCGGTGGTGCCGAGGGGCGCGAAGCTGGAATTTCGGTGTCGGGGACGGATGGGGCGGGCGTAGGGTTCGGGTACGGGAGGAGAAGCAGTACGGCTGGACGGGAACACCGTGGTGTTGCCCGGTGGGGGTGGTGCTGCCCGAACAGCCCTGGCTGGACGGCATCAACTCCGGCACCGGCACCATCCGCCAATTCGTGGCGGTGCCACTGGGATTGGGTGCGAGCGTCGAGGGTCAGGTCACCGGCGAGGAGACCCATGGCGGCATCCAGCTCCAGAACTTCGCGTTGAACGAGGTCGAGCTCGCGCGCTGGCGCAAGACGATGGAAGCCGATCGTGAACGGGTGCGGGCGATCTCGTACGGGGATGACGTTCCCATGCTCGGGCCCCAGCCGCCCGGTATGCCCGCTCCGGCCGGTGGCCAGCCGCCCGGGTTCGGAGCTCCGCCGCCCCCGCCGCCCGCACCGGGCAGCGGCGAACGCGGGCTGTTCGCGCGCGCCGCACCGCGTAAGCGGGCCACCGCCGTGGGTCTCGGGGTCGGCGGCACCATGCGGCAGGAGATCTACAAAGACGAACGCGCCCTGACGGATTGGGCCACCGATCCTGCCGGCCGCATCTTCGTCCATCTGGTGACCCCGCCCGACTGGCAGCGGATCACCGGCGAGGCCGCACCGCCGTCCCCGGTCGACCGCAGGGCCTACACCGAGGCGGGCCTACCCTGGTTCGACCACTTCGATTCGGACGCAACCGATCTGGCCCCCGCCGACCCGCTCACCGCGGTGGCTCCGGTCGGTGACTGGCTGGGCGACGACCACGAACCGTGGCAGCCGCCGGCCCCGGGCCAGGTACACCAGCTCGGCGACCAGAAGGGCGCTCCGGTCGAAGACGGCGACTGGTGAGCTCGGTGGGGGACCGGCCGCGCTACCCGTCGGAGTTGTCCGAGGCCGGGTGATCCGTGGTCGGGAGGGCGGTCGGCGGGACCGTGGTGACCGGCAGTTCGGTTGTGGCGCGCGGGCTTTCGGTGGTGGCCGGGCGCGTGGTGGTGGCGCGCGACGGCGTGGAGCGGGTGCTCGCATTCGGGTCCGCGGCCGGGTCGTCCGGGGTGCCCGTGATGGTGGAGATCGGCGCGCGCCGGGAAGGCTGGTCGGCGGCCACCCGCCAGGTGGGGGACGGCGGGATGACGACGGCGGGCGTGGTGCTCGCGCTGCTGTTCGTCGAAGTCACCGGCGCCGCTTGCAGATCGGCGTTCAGCGGCGGCGGCGCGACGTAGGTGTCGGTGTGCCCGAGGCCGCAGGCGCCCAGGAGAATGAGCCCGGCCGACACCACGCCGACCGCTGCGGCGGCACCCGCCACGGGCTTGGGCAGGTGACGCAGCGGGGTGAGGCCGCGCTCGTCCGCGCCGGCGTTGCTGCCGTCCATTGGTGGCACTCCTGATTCGTGTCGAGTGGGCTCACCCTAACGGAGGCCGCAGGGCGGGGCCAGGCGGGTGGTCGGTTCGATAACCGGACAGCACAGGCGATTCCGTAGGCCTCGGAAATATCTCAAACAGCCATGATTCAGATATCGAATTAGTAAACTCGCCGCGTTTTGGGCACGTGTCGTATGGACTTTCCGTTGCAGAGCCGTAATGTGTGTCCAAAGTTACACGTGAGACGCTCGAAATTTGCCGAGGGGCGCGCCGAAGAATCGCGAGACCCGGCGGGCGTCATCGAGGAGTGGATGATGGGTGCATTTTCGGCATCTCCGCTGCGCGCATCGGCGCGTGCAGGAGAACCTGCGGCCCCCGGGCTGCGGATGTCGGCAATCCTGGCCCGCGTCGTCGCCTGGCTGATCTTCCTGGGTGGGCTCGCCGGCGCGGTACTCGGCATTGCCGGGCTACGCGTCGAAATCACCGTCGCCGGACTGATTCTCGCCTGCACCGCGGGTTTGGTGTTGCTCAAACTTCGGGCCGACGCGCACACTGGCTAATTCTCCGCGAATTAGTCATTTGCGGCAATTACCCATTCGAATGCTTCGGCTTCGGATCGTGCGCCCTCAATCGTCCGGGATCGGTTGGGCTCAGCGAGTTCCATCAGCAACTCTTCGGAAATCCCCACCAGATCCGACAATACGGACGGGGTAAACCATTCCGGACGGGTAGCGAACAGCAGATCCTCGCTCGAGGTGTTGCCGGAGGCGCCCGGCGCGAAAGGACACCCGCCCAGCCCACCCAGCGAACCGTCCACCACGGCCGCGCCGGCGGCCAGGGCCGCCAGGGAATTCGCGACGCCCATGCCCCAGGTGTCGTGACCGTGAAAAACGATGCGGTGCTGTGGCGTTCCCCAGTGCCCGGTCGCGGCCACCGCCCCGATGAGCCCGCCGACCTGACCCGGATGGGCCTGGCCGAGGGTATCGGCCACCACGATGTCCGCCGACCCCTCGGTGCGCGGATCGGCGGCGATGGCCAGGACCCGCGCGGGATCCATGGGCCCGTCGAACGGGCAGGTGAAAGCCGTTGCCAGACAGAGCTGAATGCGCCCGCCCGCCTCCGCCGCGAGCCGCACCGCCTCCGGCATGGCGGCCAGGCTGTCCTCGGTGGTGCGGCCGATATTGGCCTTGTTGTGCGCATCCGACACCGAGAAGCAGTACTGGAAATTGCGCACGCCGGCCTCCGCGGCCCGCGCCACGTGCCGGGGTGTGGCCACCCAGACCCAGCAGCGTTCCAGTTCCGCGGGCGTGAGCCGGGCGACCAGATCGAGGGTATTGGCCATGGGCGGCACCAGATCCGGGCGCGCCATGGATCCGATCTCCAGCTCGGGCACGCCCAGCGCCAGCAGCTGCCGCGCGATCTGGACCTTGCGCTCGGTGGGCAGCACTTTCCCGGTGAGCTGCAGGCCGTCGCGCAGCGTGACATCGCGCAGGGTCATGAGTTCGCCTCCAGGGCATCGATATCGGCGTCGGTCAGGCCGAGCAGGCCGGTGAGCACCTCGCGGGTGTGCTCGCCGAGGTCCGGGCCGACATTGCGGATGGGCAGCGAACGGCCGCCGATCACCGGGACGATGCCCGGGAAGCCGACCTCCTTGGGTTCGGGCTCGCCCACGTCCACCCGGAAGGGCTGGATCATATTGCGCGCCCGGTACTGCTCGTCGGAGACGATGTCGGCGGCGGTGTAGATGGGCCCGCACGGAATCGCGGCCGCCTCCAGCACCCGCAGCGCCTCCTCGCGGGTGCGCACCCGTGTCCACTCGGCGATCGAGGCGTCGAGCCGCTCGCGGTGGCGCCAGCGTCCGGCATTGTCCTGCAGCTCCGGATCGGCGGCGAGGTCCGGACGGTCGATGACCTGCATGTACCGCTGGAAGATGGCGTCGCCATTGCCGCCGATGATGATGCTGGTGCCGTCGCTGCACGGATAGGCGTTGCTGGGCGCGATGCCCTCCATGCGCCCGCCGACGCGTTCGCGATTGATGCCGTAGGCCAGATAGTCGGGCACCAGGGATTCCATGACCGACAGGATGGATTCGTTGAGCGCCACGTCGATGACGCGCTGCTCCAAGGGAACCCGCTGCACCCGCTCGCGCTGGAACAGCGCCATCACGGTGCCGAACGCGGCGTAGATCCCGGCAATGGAATCGCCGATGGACACGCCGACCCGCACCGGCGGCCGGTCCGGATCGCCCACGAGTTCGCGCAACCCGCCGACCGCTTCGGCCACCGCCGCGAAGCCCGGCCGCTGCGCGAGCGGACCGGTCTGGCCGTACGCGGAGATGCGGGTGATGACCAGATTCGGATTGGCCTCGTTGAGGACCTCGGGCCCGAGCCCCCACTTCTCGAGCATCCCGGGCCGGAAGTTCTCCAGCAGCACATCGCACTGTTCGATCAGATCCAGCACGATCCTGCGTCCGGCCTCGGTGCGCAGATCCAGCGTGATGGACTTCTTGTTCCGGTTGACCGTCCGGTACAGCATCGACGTGCCACCGCCGTAGAGCCGCCAATTCCGCAGCTCATCACCGGTTTTCGGCCGCTCCACCTTGATCACCTCGGCCCCGAAGTCCCCGAGGATCCGCCCTGCCGTCGGCGCGGCCACGTAGTTGCCCAGTTCCAGAACCCGAACGCCGTCGAGCGGCCGAATATCCATGCTCACAGTCTGCACGATGGGCGTACCCCGAAAACGGCGAAGCCGGTGCGACGGTCGAGAGGACAGTTGCACCGGCGTGCCGATCGCGGAACCTACAACGACTCCACGAAATTTCGGATCACCCTGTCGGTTCGCGGCCCGTCTCGTTCTGGACTGCGCTCCGCCTCCCCGCGCTCGGAGCGGGGGAGCGAAGCGGAGGAGCGGAGGAGGGAAGAACGAGACCTTCAGGGCCGCGAACCCGCCCGGAGCGAAGCGGAGGGCAAATCAAACACAGCTTCAGGCGGCGCGGGGTGCGACCTCCTCGATGATCGAGTAGTGCTCGGCATTACCGGTGATGATGGTGCTGGTTTCTCCGTTCACGCCGACCGGGACGTCGCCGGCGAGCGTGATGCGGGTGAGGCGGCGGGGCTGGCCGTCGTAGTCGTCGATGGCGTAGTGCTGGGTGGCGCGGTTGTCCCAGATCGCCACATCGCCGAGCTGCCAGTTCCAGCGGGTGGTGTTCTCCAACCGGGTGACACGGTTCTGCAGCAGCTGGAACAGGGCCTGCGATTCGGCGGCGGAGAAGCCGACGAAGTTCTTCACGAAATGCCCGAGCAGCAGCGCGCGTTCGCCGGTGACGGGGTGCACGCGCACCACCGGGTGCTCGGTCTCGTAGTAGGTGGACTCGAATTCCTCGCGGTAGGCCTTGATATTGGCCGTCACCTGCGCGTTCTCGCCGCGCGCGACCTCGGTGCGGTCGGCGGCGTAGTCGTAGGCATTGGTGTGGCGGGCGCGGAGGTTCTCGACGAGGGCCCGCAGTGGCGCGGGCAGCGAGTCGTAGGCCGCCACGGTCGAGGCCCAGGTAGTGGAGCCGCCGTAGGGCGGCAGGTGCACCGCGCGCAGGATGGACGCCTTCGGAATCCGGTCCACGAAGGTGACGTCGGTGTGCCAGCTGTTGGCGCGGCCGTACTCGGAGTCGATGGGCAGCGTCTTGACGCCCTTGGAGGTGACGGTCGGGTGCGGGGTGGTCGGTGCGCCCAGCAGCTGCGCGAACTCGTACTGCCCGTCCTCGGTCAGGTGCTCCTGCCCGCGGAAGAAGATGACCTTGTGCTTGTGCAGCGCGTCCTGGATGCCCTGCACGGTCACCGAATCCAGATCGCCGCCCAGTCGCACGCCGTCGATGCGCGCGCCGATCTTGCTGCCCAGCTGCACGACAGTGAGGTTGGATATGGCGTAATCGACGGACATACAATGCCTTTCGCCCGATGGAGTCCGGCCCGGATTCGAGCCATAACCAGCACACCATCGGGGCGTCCGGTGAAACAGGTTCAGGATCAGCCGGATCGAAAGGCTCGTGAGCGAACGCCCGGCGCTACCCGAGGTGTTCGCGCAGAACTACCCGAGGTGTTCGCGGAGATAGGCCAGGTCGTCGGCGACACCGTCGGCGGGGGTCTCCAGGATCACCGGCGCTCCGGCCGTGCGGCACACCTCGGCCAGCAACTGCGGGTCGATGGTCCCGTCGGCGAAGTTGGCGTGCCGGTCCGCGCCCGAATCGAAGGCGTCCCGCGAGGAGTTCAGGTGCACCAGGTCGATGCGCCCGGTGATTCCCTTGATCCGCTCCACGATCCCGACCAGTTCCTCACCGCCCGCCCAGGCATGGCAGGTGTCGAGGCAGAACCCGGCCCCGAAGTCGCCGACCGCGTCCCACAGCTGCCCGATATCGTCGAAATACCGTGCCATGGCGTGGTTTCCGCCGGCCGTGTTCTCGATGAGGATGGGCACCGCGAATCCGCCCTTGTCCTGCTGCCGCTCGAACAGCTTGCGCCAGTTGACGAATCCCTCGGCCATCTCCTCGTCGGAGCGCACGTGGCCGCCGTGCACGACCAGCCCGAAGGCGCCGAGCTCGGCGGCGGCCTTGGCCTGCTGCGCCACCGCGTTGCGCGAGGGCATGCGCAGCCGGTTGTTCAGGCTGGCCACATTGATCTGATAGGAGGAGTGCACCACCAGGTCGATATCGCTGGCCTTGATCTCCTCGGCCCGCGGGTGGGGTTGGGGCTTGTCCCAGCTCTGCGGATCCACCACGAACATCTGGATGACGTCGGCCCCGAGCTTCTCGCCGAAGCCGATCGGGTCGCTGTCCATTCGGACGTGAGCTCCAATGCGCATGCGGCCAGCGTATCCCCGACCCCCGACAGCGCAGACCGGGTCACCAGCGGCGATAAGCAAACGTTGAGTGTTGCGTTAGCGGACTGCGCGTAGATAGTTCGGTAGGCCGCGAATCGGCTACAGTTTCGGTGTTTTCGGATCGGCCCGAACGATCACGCCGATCGTCTGTGGTACCTCGCGCGCTGGTGGGTCCCGGCACGTGGAATGGGAAGTGGGAGATCGTCATGCTGTCCAACGGTGACGTTTTTGCTGGGTATGTCATCGAACGGCAGCTCGGCCGGGGTGGCATGGGTTCGGTGTACCTGGCCAAGCATCCGCGGCTGCCGCGAATGACGGCGCTCAAGCTGCTGAATCGGGAGATGGTCTTCGACAAGGAGGTCCGCGCCCGCTTCGAGCGCGAGGCCGACCTGGTCGCGCAACTGGACCACCACAATATTGTCACCGTCTACGACCGCGGGCTCGAGGACGGCCAGCTGTGGATCTCCATGCAGTACATCGACGGCATCGACGCCGCCAGCGTGAATCCGCAGACGCTGCCGCCCGAGCGGGCCGTGCAGATCGTCGCCGAGATGGCCGACGCCCTGGACTACGCGCACCGCAACGAGGTGCTGCACCGGGATGTGAAGCCCGCCAATATCCTGCTGGCCCGCTCCACCGGCGGTAAGGGCGAGCGGGTGTACCTGACCGACTTCGGCATCGCGCGGCTGCGCGACGACAGCGGTCACCTCACCCAGACCGGGACGTTCACCGCGACCCTGGCCTACGCCTCGCCCGAGCAGCTGACCGGCTCCGCGCTGGACGGCCGCTCCGACCAGTATTCGCTGGCCTGCACGCTGTTCTGGCTGTTCACCGGGTCAGGTCCGTTCTCGGCGACCAATCCGGCGGCCGTCATCCAGGGGCATCTGCAGAATCCGCCGCCGCCGCTGGGCAGTGCGCGCGGCGGGCTGCCGCCGAGCCTGGACATGGTGATCGCCAAGGCCATGGCCAAGCGTCCCGAGGATCGGTTCCCCAGCTGCAGCGACTTCGCGGCCGCCGCCCGCCACGCCCTGGCCAATCCGAGCGCGCCGGCCATTCCGCTGGTGCAGCGCACGTCGCCGCCGATGCCGGTCATGCCGTACACCGGCGGGCCGAACCCGGTGGCGCCGTCCCCGACCGGGGGCGCCATGCCGACCGGTATGCCCAGGTATACGGGTGGCGCCATGCAGACCGGCAATCCGGTGACCGGAGGCTCGTACTCGACCGGTGTGCCGATGACCGGTGCGCCCATGCCGACCGCGGGCCCGCGTCCGCAGACCGCGCCGCCGTCCCCGGCGGTGCCGTATCCGGCTCCGACACAGGTCAATCCGGCCCCGCCCAAGCCGGTCGCCGGTAACTACACCGGGCGCGGGACCAATCAGTACACCCAGCCGCCGTCCTACACCTATCCGAGCCCGGGGCAGCCGCAGCGTCCGCCGGTCGCGCCGGTGGGGGCGCATCGGCCGGCGGCGCCGGCGAAGTCGAATACCGGCCTCATCATCGGCATCGTGCTGGCGGTGGTGGTGCTGCTCATCGTGGTGGTCGCGGTGATCGCGGCGGCGGGCAGCAAGGCCGGCGGCACCAAGGCCGGTGGTGCGCCGGGCAGTGTGGTGAACACCTCGGCGGGCGCCGCGCCCGGTGGCGCCCAGCAGATCGACTGGTCGGTCGCGGCCAAGCAGTTCCCGAAGCTGTTGCCCGCGGTCAAGACCGGCGGCAAGGGCTACAACGGCGCGACCTGCTGGGTGGCCGACTCGCCGGTCTCCTCCGACGCCACCGACGGCACCCCGGACTTCGGCGACTGGAAGGTGCAGTGGCGCTGCTACGGCGGCAGCAACAACAACGATCCCTTCTACCGCATCTTCGCCTACGACTCGGCCGCCACCGTGCAGACCGTCCTGAGCGGTCTGACCCCGGACACCAAGTCGCAGGACGCGAACGGAGGCAAGACCTACACCAACTACCAGCTCACCGACGACAGCCACCCACGGCTGGTGACCGCCTTCACCGGCGACAACAACCGCACCCAGTACCTCATGTACACCGACGGCCTCACCGGCAGCCTCGATCCGGTCCTGAAGTGGTGGAAGAACGCCCCCATCAACTGAGCTGCGGCATTCGAAACCCCGGCTCGATCAGGCTAGGGTCGGCGCAGTATCTGGTTCGCGGCCCGAGCACAGGTCGATGGAGCGCTTGTTCTGGACTGACGTAGCGGGGGAAGCGAAGCGGAGGAGCGGAGAAGGGAAGAACGAGACCTTCAGGGCCGCGAACCCGCCGCAGCGAAGCGGAGGCAAATTTATTCAGAAAGGGACGTTGTGCTGCGCGCTGGGGAAGTGTTCGCGGGTTACGAGATCGAACGCGAACTCGGCCGCGGCGGCATGGGGTCGGTGTATCTGGCCCGGCACCCCCGTCTTCCGCGGTTGATCGCGCTGAAGCTGCTGAGCCGGGACGTGTTCGGCGATATCGAGATCCGGCGGCGGTTCGAGCGGGAGGGTGATCTCGTCGCGCGGCTGGATCACCCCAATATCGTGCCGGTCTACGACCGGGGCATCGACGACGCGCAGCCGTGGATCGCCATGCGCTACATCGACGGTCCCGACGCGTCCCAGCTGGAGGCCGCGAATCTGCCGCCGCACCAGGCGATCCGGATCATCGCCGAGACCGCGCGAGCCCTGGATTTCGCGCATCGCCGCGGCGTGCTGCACCGGGATGTGAAGCCCGCCAACATCCTGCTCGAACGGCTGGACGGCGAGGAGAGAGTGTTCCTGGCGGACTTCGGCATTGCCCGCCTGCGCGACGACGCCACCAAGCTGACCCAGACCGGCTCGTTCACCGCGACGCTGACCTATGCCTCCCCGGAGCAGCTCTCGGGTCAGCCGCTGGATCCGCGCTCGGATCAGTATTCGCTGGCCTGCACGCTGTTCCGGTTGCTGACCGGGGATGTGCCGTTCGCCGCCGAGCATCCGGTGGGCATCATCCACGGTCACCTCAATCAGGCGCCGCCGCCGGTCAGCGCGCTGCGGGCCGGACTGCCGCAGGCGCTGGACGCCGTGCTGGCCCGCGCGCTCGCCAAACACCCTGAGGGACGGTTCGATTCGTGCGGCGAGTTCGCCGCGGCCGCCCAGCAGGCGCTGGAGAATCCGGCCGGGGCCACCGTGGTGGCGCACTCGCCGTTCGTTGCGCAGTCCGGCGGATCACCGGCGGCGCCAGGGCAATTCGGTCCCGCGCCGACGACCCCGTACGGTGTCGATCCGAATTCCGTTCCCGGACAGCAGCCGCCCGCGACCATGCGCTACACCGCCCAGGCGCCGGCGCCCGCCCCGCCCGCGCCGCGTTCGGCGCCGCCGCGGAAGAAGCGTTCGAAGCTGCGGGGCTGCCTGCTGGGCGCGGCGGCCGTCGTGGTGCTGCCGCTGGTGGCGGTCGGCGGGTGTCTGGCCGCGCTGGATCGGAGTGGGACCTCGCACACCCCGGCGACCACCTCCGAGGCGCCCACGCCGACCACCGACGACGAGCCGACCCCGACCGAGACCACCGATCCCGCCGCCGGTATCCCGGAGCATTCCGGCACCGACGCGCAGGTGCTCAGCCAGCGCTTCCCGCAGATGCTGCCGCAGTCCGACCCGAACGCCGACTCGAACTCCGGCACCGGCTACCAGGGCGCGGCCTGCTCGACCTACCAGCATTCCGCGCCCCCGCCCGACACCGGATCCGGCGATCCCGACCTGGGCAACTGGGCGGTGGCCTGGAACTGTGCGGGCGGTGTCGGCCACCCGAGCTACCGCTTCGTCATGTACCGGTCGGCCGCCGATGCCGAGGACGCCCTGAACACGCTGTCGGGGTTCTCCCGGTCCGACGTCAAGGTGCGCGGCAACCTGTACACGAACTACCAGCTCAGCGACAGCGCCCTGCTGCGTCCGCGCCTGGTGACGGAGTTCCACTCCCAGGACGGCAAGCACGCTTTCCTGATGTACAGCACCGGTTTCCTCGCCACCGACGACCAGCTGCTGGATTGGTGGCGGTCCGCCCCCATCAATTGAGGGCTTTTCGACGCGGGTGTTCGTGTGGAGTCTGTGAGGACATCGGCATCCGGGACATCCCGGATGGCGTCCATCCCAGAACCTAGACACACTGGACATCATGACTTCGAACGTCTCGGAATCCGCCACGCTCGAGCAGAGCACGGCCGCGGTCGCCGCCCGAGCGACCGATCTTGTGAAGATCTACGGATCGGGCGACACACAGGTTCGTGCGCTGGACGGGGTGACGGCCGAGTTCGCGAAGGGCGAGTTCACCGCGATCATGGGGCCCTCGGGCTCGGGCAAGTCGACCCTCATGCACTGCCTGGCCGGTCTCGATGCCGCCACCGCGGGCGCGGTCCACATCGGTGACACCGACCTGACCAAGCTCTCGGACAAGCAGATGACCACGCTGCGCCGCGACCGCATCGGCTTCGTCTTCCAGGCGTTCAATCTGGTCCCCACGCTGACCGCGCTGGAGAACATCACGCTGCCGCTGGATATCGCGAACCGCAAGACCGACGAGGAGTGGCTGGCGACGGTGGTCAAGCGCCTGGGCCTGGGCGACCGGCTCACCCACCGGCCCGCCGAGCTGTCGGGCGGTCAGCAGCAGCGCGTGGCCTGTGCTCGCGCGCTGGCGGGCAAGCCGGACATCATCTTCGGTGACGAGCCGACCGGCAACCTGGACTCGCACTCCTCCGGTGAGGTGCTCAGCATCCTGCGGGCGGCGGTCAACGAGTTCGGGCAGACGGTGGTGATCGTGACCCACGATCCGCGCGCGGCCTCCTACGCCGACCGGGTCGTCTTCCTCGCCGACGGTCAGATCGTGGACGAATTGCGGGAGCCCACCGCCGATTCCGTGCTCGACAAGATGAAGTCGCTGGAGACGCTCTGATGGCTGCCTCCCCGATGCGCAAGGTCGCCTTGCGCAATCTCGCCGCGCACAAGGTGCGCCTGGTGCTGACCGTGCTGTCGGTGGTGCTCGGAACCGCCTTCATCTCAGGGTCATTCATCTTCACCGACACGTTGCAGAGCACCTTCGACGGCATCTTCGCCGCCCAGGCCAAGGGCGTGGACGTGCGGGTGCAGCCCAAGGAGCAGCAGTCGCTCGGTGTGCCGAACGACGTGGTGGACAAGCTCTCCCACCTGGACGGCGTCAAGACCGTCGCGCCCAGCGTCAACGGCCCGGTGGTGCTGCTGAAGGACGGGCACGCCGTACAGACCGGTGGCGCACCGAGTTTCGGGCAGTCGTATCTGCCGCCGGGCAAGTCGGTGGCCGAGCCGGACAAGTTCATCGACGGCGTGCCGCCCGCCCAGCCGGGTCAGGTCGCCATCAACAAGGGCGGTGCGGAGCGGGCCGGGCTGAAGGTCGGCGATCACACCACGGTGCTGGTGCCGTCCAAGGGCAATATCGACGTCACCATCTCCGGCATCTACGACATCGACGCCTCCAATACCGGCGGGTTCGTCGCGCTGCAGTTCGAGGATGCGCAGGCCCGCCAGCTGTTCACCGACGGCCTGCACGTGGCGTACGTGGACATCGCGGCCCAGCCCGGGTTGAAGGCCGATGATCTGCGCGATCGGCTCAAGGCGGCGCTGCCCGACTACAAGGTGCAGGACGCCCAGCAGGTGCGTGACGACCTCAAGGCGCAGCTCGGCAATGCGCTGAAGTTCATCAACTACTTCCTGCTGGCGTTCGGGTCCATCGCACTGCTGGTGGGCACGTTCATCATCTACAACACCTTCTCCATGCTGGTGGCGCAGCGGCTGCGCGAGCTGGCGCTGCTGCGCGCGGTCGGCGCGAGCCGCGGGCAGATCTCGCGGTCGGTGGTGGGGGAGTCGCTGATCGTCGGATTGATCGGCAGCGCACTGGGTCTGGCGGCGGGCGTCGGCCTGGCGTTCGGCCTGTCCGGGCTGCTGAATGCCTTCAAGCTGGGGCTGCCCACCGGCACCATGTCGCTGCAGCCGCGCACCGTGCTGGTGGCCCTCGGCGTCGGCACCGTGGTGACGGTGCTCAGTGCGTACGCGCCGGCGCGGCGGGCGGCCAAGGTGCCGCCGGTGGAGGCGATGCGCTCGGAGTCCAACTCGGCCGGAGAGTCGTTGCGGCTGCGCACCATTATCGGCGCGGTGCTGGCGGTGGCCGGCGCGGTGCTGGTGGTGCTGGGTGCGCGCGGCACCGGCGGCAGTGCGGCCACGGTGGTCGGAATCGGCGCTGCCGCACTGATTTTCGCGGTGCTGTTCGCCTCCCCGGCGTTGTCGCGACCGGTGGTGAGCGGGCTGGGTGTGCTGGTGCGGCCGTTCGGTCCGGTCGGAAGGATGGCGCGCAACAACGCGATTCGCAATCCGCGCCGGACCGCCGCGACCGCTTTCGCGCTGACCCTGGGCCTGATGCTGGTGTCCGCCATCGGCATGCTCGGCTCCTCGGCCAAGGCCAGTGTGAGCGACCTGGTCGACAAGGGCGTGAAGGCCGACTACATCCTGGCCGGGCCGCCCGGCGGCATCATCGGCGTCCCGCTGGCCGCCACCGCCACCGTCGGGCAGGTGCCGCAGGTCAAGGACGTGGTGGCCTTCCACGGTGTCGCCCTGAGGGTCGACGGCAAGCAGGTGATCGGCACCGCGCCCGAGGGGCCGATGGCCAAGGTGCTCAACTACACCGTGGAGCAGGGCACCGACAAGCTCGGCGACGACGACATCATGGTGTCGGAAACCTATGCCTCCGACCATGATTGGAAGCTCGGCGAGAGCGTCGAGATCTCCAGCATGGACTACAAGAAGTTCAAGGTCACCGTCGCCGGCATCTACAAGGACACCCAGCTGCTGCAGAACATGGTCACCCCCATGGCCCTGTACCAGAAGACGGTTCCGGTCAGCTACCAGTCCAGCTTCCTGGTCCTGGTCGCCGCCCAGCCCGGCGCCGACCTCCCCGCCATGCGGAAGAACCTGGAGAAGGCCACCGAGCAGTACGTCATCGTCCAGGTCCTGGACCGCAACGACTTCAAGGGCGCCCAGGGCAAACAGATCGACACCCTGCTGGCCATCCTCTACGGCCTGCTGGCGCTGGCGGTGGTCATCGCCATCCTCGGCATCGTCAACACGCTGGCCCTGTCGGTGGTGGAGCGCCGCCGCGAAATCGGCATGCTCCGCGCGGTGGGCATGCAGCGGGCCCAGGTCCGCCGCAGCATCTATCTCGAATCCATGCTCATCGCCATCTTCGGCGCGGTGGTAGGCGTCATCCTCGGCCTCGCTCTCGGCGTAGGCTTCCTCAAAACCCTTGCCGACCTGGGCATTGCCACCATCGCCGTGCCCTGGGTTCAAATCGTGCTCATGCTCCTCGCCTCCGGCGTGGTCGGCGTCCTCGCCGCCCTCTGGCCCGCCGTGCGAGCCGCCCGCACACCCCCACTGGCCGCCATCGCCGACCTGTAAGCACTCCGGATCGATCTGGGCCCCTCGGGATTTCGATCCCGAGGGGCCCATTTCGTCTCCGCTGCCGCGGCCTCGCTGCCGGGGCTGAGACGAGTTGTCATCGGACGTTCACCCGGCGCGCCCGAAGAAGTCAGATTTGCTGCCTACTGTCAGCCGCCATGTTTGCTGTGGCCGGGGAGGGACTCGGGACGCGGGTCGTCCTGGAGGAACTGAGCCGTACCTATTCGGACGGGACCGGTTTGCTGCCCACCGATCTGGTGATCGAACCCGGGGAGTTCGTGTCGGTGCTGGGGCCGTCCGGGTGTGGGAAGTCCACGCTGTTGCGGCTGCTGGCGGGGTTGGATCGGCCGCAGCGGGGGCGGATTCGGCTCGGTGACGAGGTGGTCTGCGATGTCGGGCGGGGGGATTTCGTGCCGCCGCGGCGCAGGCGTCTGGGGATGGTGTTCCAGGACCTGGCGTTGTGGCCGCATCTGACTGTCGCGGCGAATGTCGGGTTCCCGCTGCGGGTTACCGGCGTCGCGCGCGCCGAGGCGGGGCAGCGGGTGGCCGAGGCGCTGGCGCGGGTCGAGCTGGCCGCGGCGGCGGAGAAGATGCCACATCAGTTGTCCGGCGGGCAGCAGCAGCGGGTGGCCATCGCCCGGGCGCTGGTGGCGCGGCCGAGCCTGCTGCTGATGGACGAGCCGCTGTCGGCGCTGGATGCGGCGCTGCGGGAGCAGTTGCGCACCGAGATTCGCTCGCTGACCACGGAATTGGGTCTCACCACGGTTTTCGTCACCCACGATCAGGCGGAGGCGTTGAGCATGTCCGACCGCATCGTGGTGATGCGGGCCGGGCGCGTGCTGCAACACGGTAGTCCGGAGGAGCTGTATCACCGGCCCGCCGATCTGTTCGTGGCCGAGTTCGTCGGCACCTTCAATCCGCTGCCGTCCGGTGGCGGTGTGCGCGCCGAGGCCGTGCGGGTCCTCGGCGACACGCCCGCCGCGCCAGACGAAGTGACCGTGTCGGGGACGGTCCGGTCGTCCGTCTTCACCGGCGGCGCATATCAGTTGCGCTGCGCGGTCGACGGCGTCGACCGGCTCTGGACGGTTCCGGACCGGCGTGCGCACGCGGCCGGGACCGAACTGCGGCTGGCGGTGCGGGCAGCCGACGTCGTCACTCCCGCTGCCTGAACCCGCTCTCCACCAGGCTTTTTCGAAAGGAATCCCCGAAATGTCGATGTCCCGTCGCGCTTTCGCCGCGGCCACGCTCGCGTCGGCGCTCGTACTCGCCGGTTGCGGTTCGGCCGCCGATGACACCGCGAAGACCGCGGTCACCAGCACCTGGACCGCCCCGGCGGGCCTGTCGGGCGAACTCACCCTGTACTCGGCCAACCCGCAGGAACTCACCGACGACCTGGTGGCCGCCTTCACCAAGGCGTCCGGCGTGAAGGTGAACGTCTTCGCCGGTGAGACCGGCAAGATCACCGCGAAACTCGATGCCGAATGGGCGAATCCGCAGGCCGATATCGCCTACCTGGCCTCCTGGACCCCGGCCGCGAAGTACGCCGCCGACGGCCGCACCCTGCCCTACCGCCCGGCCGGATCCGACCAGATCCGCGCCGGCTGGGCCGGCAAGGACGACGCCTTCGTCGGCCGCGACGGTTCGGCGCTGACGCTGGTGGTCAATACCAAGGCCACCACCGCCCGCCCGCAGGACTGGGCCGATCTGGCCGGGCCGGACTACAAGGGCAAGGTGATCATGCCCGACCCACGTGAATCCGGCACCGCCCGTGACCTGATCGCCGCCATGGTCGCGGCCTGGGGCAAGGACAAGACTTGGGAGCGGTTCGACAAGCTCTTCGCCAACGGCATGGTGGTGCACGGGGCGAACGGTCCGGCCCTCGACGATGTCACCGCCGGATCGCACGCCGTGATCCTGGGCGGCGTCGACTACTCCGCCTACGACGCCATCGCCAAGGGCGAACCGCTGCAGGTGATCTCGCCGTCCTCGGGCACCACCATCACCCCGCGCCCGGTGTTCGTGTTGAAGACCGCCAAGAACCCGGCCGCGGCGAAGGCGTTCCTCGACTTCATGTTCGCCCAGCAGGGTCAGCAGATCTCGGCCGCGCACAAGATGATTCCGGCGCGGCCCGAGGTGTCCGTCGCCGACGGCACCCGCAAATACGAGGACGTCAAGCAGCTTTCGTTCACCTGGGACCAGGTGAAGAGCAGTGGCAGCGACGTGCTCGCCGAATTCACCAAGCGCTATCTGGGCGCGGCGTGACCGCACGCCTCGACGAGGCCGCACCCGGTCGCGCGGCCACCCGCCCGCGCACCGGCGGCGGGGTCTACGCCCTGCTGGCGTTGCTGCTGGTCGGTGTGGCCGCGCCGCTGGTGGCGGTGCTCATCCGGGCGGTGACCGGCTACGACGGGCGGCCGTCCGCGCTCGGGCAGCTCACCGAATCGGCGAATCTGCGGATCGTCGGCAATACGGTTTTGCTTGGTGTGCTGGTCGTGGTCATCGCCACCGTGATGGCCGCGCCCCTCGCCTTCCTCATGTCGTGGACGCCGCTGCGGCGGCACCGGTGGATCGACATCGCCGTCATGGTCCCGTTTCTCACCCCGCCGTATGTGGCGGCCATGGCGTGGCTGGACTTCACCCGCGTCAACGGTCTCGCCGAGCGGTGGTTCGGGCCGTTCGGCGCGGGGTTGCGCGCGGTGGTGGAGACCCCGGTCGGGATGGCGGCCATCATGGCGTGCGAAATCTTCACCTTCCTGTACCTGCTGCTGCGCAACCGGCTCGACACCATCCCCGCCAGCGCGGATGAAATGGCCGCGGTGGCAGGGGCATCCGCCGGGCAGCGGCTGCGGCTGGTGCTGGCCCCGCTGCTGACACCCACCTATGCGCTGGGAGCGTTGATCGTGTTCATCCGCGCCGCAGGCGAATTCGGCACACCGGTCACGCTCGGCAATCAGATCGGCTTCCCGGTGCTGGTGTCGGAGATCTACGGGAACGTCACCATCGACCCGCTGAATTTCCCGCGGGCCGCCGCATTGTCGAGCCTGCTGCTGGCGATGGGCATGACCGTGTGGGGGCTGCAGCAGTGGGTGAGCCGCCGCGATATCGGGTTCGGCGGCCGCGCCGCGCGCCGCGCCACCGTCGGGACCGGTCGCTGGACCGCGGCCGCGCTGCTGTGGCCGGGCCTGGTGCTGCTGGTGTCGGTGGTGGTGCCGTATATCGCGATCCTGCTGGGCGCCATGACGATTCTGCGGTCCAAACCGCCGACACCGGACAATCTCACCTTCGACTACTTCGCGCGGGTACTGCGTCCGGGCCGGGGGCTGGAGGCGCTGCAGAACAGCGTGGTGCTGGCCTTCATCGCGGCCACCGTGACGACCGTGCTGGCCGTCGCCTGCGCCCTGGTGATCGTCCGGCGCGGCCGGGATGCCGTGCCGCGGGCGCGATCCGCGGCCCGGCGAGGCGTCGATCTGCTCGGTATCGCGCCCGACACCGTGCCCACCATCGTTCTGGTCATCGGCTTCATCTTCTTCTGGAACGCGCCCTGGCTGCCGGTCACGCCGTACAACACGCGCGCGATGGTGGTGCTCGCCTATGTGGTCATCACCCTGCCCATGGCGTTGCAGCAGGTGAAGATCGCCTATGCCGCCATCGACGACACCCTGCTGGCGGCCGCGGCCGCCGCGGGCGCGAACACCTGGCAGATCCTGCGCCGCATCACGATTCCGCTGCTCGTCCCCGGCATCGTCGCGGGCTGGCTGCTGGCGTTCCTGCTCGGTGTGCGTGAGGTCGTCGCGTCCTCGATGGTGCGGCCGTCCTCGCTGCCGCTGCTGTCGCCGTGGATTCTCGGCCAATTCGATCAGGGCCACCGTGCAGAGGCCATGGCCATGACGGTGATCGGCGTGCTCAGCTCGACCGTTGTCCTGGTGATCCTGGAGTGGTGGCGGCGCTGCCTCACCGACCGGTCCACCCGATGATCCGGCTGGCACACGTCGCCGATATCCACCTGGGCGCCCGCCTGCGGGCGGTCCCGGACTATCCCGGATGCCCCGCCATCGATCCGGTCGAGGACGCCTACGCCGCCTTCGCCGCTCTCCTGCAACGGATTCTCGACGAGCGCTACGACGGCGTCCTCCTCGCCGGCGACCTCTTCGACCGGCACGAAGCCACCCCGCGTGCCCTCGCCACCGCCGAACAGGCGCTGGCCGACCTGCACGATGCGGGCATCCCCGTGGCCCTCATCTGGGGCAACCACGACGCCGAATCCACCCTCCCGCAACACCTCCGGCTCCCACCCACGACCTGGCTCGCCCCCGCCGGCAACCCTGCCACCCACCACTGGCCCGACCTCGGCATCGCCCTGCACGCCCAATCCATCGCCGCCCGCGACGACCTCCGCGACCTCGCCGTCGGCTACCCCACGCCCCTCGCCGCCGCGACCAACATCGCCCTCCTCCACACCAGCCTCACCGGCGAACACAGCCGCCGCGCCTGCGCCCCAACCACTCTCGCCACGCTGGCCGCGCATGGCTACGACTACTGGGCCCTGGGCCACGTCCACCAGCGCACCCACCTCGGCCCGGCCTCCTACGCGGGAAGCCCCCATCCCGCCCGCAAGTCCGAGACGGGCCCGCGTGGTTACCTCGAACTGCGCCTTTCCGGCACCTTTACTACCCACCCCGTCGACACCTCGCCGGTCATCCGCGAACCTCTCACCGCCACAACAGAAGACGACATCTGGAAGCAGTTCGACAACTACCCGCCGACCGCCCGTCTCGTGATCTGGACCCTGAACGCCCCCACCCACCTCCTCGCCCCCGCCCGCGCCGCAGCCCGCAACTACCCCAACTTCGCAGTGGCGCTCCCCTGATCGCCGGATGTCGCTGCCGGCGACCCGCATTGCCGCCTGGCCGAAGAGCGTGCGTTCGGCTGATCTGCTGCGTCGCGTGATGGCCACACACGGCCCAGTTGCTCGACCGACGTGGGCAGCGGCGAGTCGGCTCGAATATCGGGCTGCCGGGGGCCGAAGGCTCCGGGGTGTGGCGGGTTACGCGTCGCGAATACCGACGTTGAGGAGGTGCAGGGCTGCGTCGACGGTGGCGGCGACGAGGGTGTCGTCGAGGGGGCCGGTGGCGGGGAGCATTGCGTGCAGCAGCAGGGGGCCGGTCAGGATGTCGGAGACGACGGTGGGATGAGTGAACGGTGGGATCTCGCCGCGGTCGACGGCGCGTTGGAACATTGCCTGGGTCGATCGGCGGCGTGGCGCCATGAAGGCTTCGTGGAACAACGCACTCCATTGCGGGTCGCCGCTGAGGTCGCCGAGCAGGCCGGCGATGCCTGCTGCGACGACCGGGGTGCGGAAGAACTCGACCTGTAGGCGTTGCAGCTCGATCAGGTCGCCGCGCAGGGTACCGGTGTCGGGTGCTGGATCGGTGCCGAAATGCCCGGCCAGGGCGCTGGCGATGAGGGCGACGCGCCCAGGAAAGCGGCGGTACAGCGCGGTGCGTGTGGTACCGGCCACGGTAGCGACGCGGTCGATGGTGACTGCGCTGTAACCGTCTGTCAGCAGCAGCTGTTCGACGGCGGTGGCGATGGCGGTGTCCAGGGCCGTATTGCGGGGGCGGCCCATCCCGGCGGATTTACCCTTGTCAGACATACGCTACGGATTGTATCGGATTAACTCTTGCCAGACATACGCTACACAACGTAGCGTATGTGCATGGGTGAAATCTGGATCATCGGCGCGACCGGCCGCGCCGGGCGAAACATCAGTGCCGAATTACGTGCCGGTGGGCATCGGATCGTGCTGGTCGGCCGCAATGCTCAGCGGCTGGCCGAGGCCGCCGCGACGATCGAGGCGTCGGGCGGGGTACCGCCACGGACGCTGGTCACCGATGATCCGCTCGGCGAAATCGCTGCGGGCAGACCGGACGTCGTCGTCAACACGGTCGGGCCGTTCGGTACGACGACGGTCCCGACCGCGCAGGCTTGTGTGGCCGCGGGCAGTCACTACGTGGATCTGGCCAACGAATTCCAGCCCGTGCAGTCATTGCTGGAGCTGGATTCGGCGGCCCGGGCCGCAGGGGCGACCCTTGTCACCGGTGCAGGATTCGGCACCCTCGCCAGCGAAGCGCTGGTCTACGAGCTGTGCGCGGGGCGCCCGGCCCCGATCCGGGTCCGGGTCGCGGCGATGCCCGTCGTGGACGGCCTGGGTCCGGCGGTGCTGGCCAGCGTGGTGGATGCGGCGGCGACCGGCGGGCTGATCTACCGGGACGGCCGCCTCGTGCGGACCCGGCTCGGCGCTCACCTGCAACACACTCCGCTGCCCGACGGCACCGCGCGTGCCACAGTGGCGGTACCCACCGGTGAGTTGGTAGCGGCGCTGCGCGCCTCGGGCGCCGGTGCGGTGATCGCGACTTCCAGTGAGGTGCCCACCGGCCGTATGGCGCGAGCCTCGCTGCCGATGGTGGGCGCGGCGCTTCGGGTGGATGCGTTGCGGCGCACCGTGATCCGGCTCATCGACCGCTGGCAACTGACACCACCGAGCACGCCCGGTGAGATCTCGTGGGCGTACGCGTGCGCGGAATGGGAGGGCGGGGAAACACGCCAGGCGTGGTTGCAGACCGGTGAGGGCTACGCGTTCACCAGCCGGGTCGCGGCCACGGTCGCGGCCCGGCTCGCCGGCGGCGACGGCCGCCCCGGCGCGTTCACCCCCGGCGCATTGTTCGGCCCCGATCTCGCCCGCTCCGCGGGCGGCACCATCACTGTCGACTCCACGGCGAAGGACCCGCGATGACCAACACCACCCGAGAGCACGTGCGTATCCCCGCAGGCGCGGACACCGAACTGGACTGCTGGCTGTACCTGCCGTCGTCACCGGCTCCGCATCCGACGGTGGTGATGGCGCACGGCATCGGCGGAGTCAAGGCGGCCGGGCTGGCACCGTTCGCGGAGTTCTTCGCCGACAACGGCTTTGCTGCCCTCGTATTCGACTACCGGCACTGGGGCCGCTCCGGCGGCGAACCACGCGAGTTCCTGTCGATCCGCCGCCAGCGCGAGGACTACCGCACCGCCCTCGCGTGGGCGCGTCGCCACGACTCGCTCGACAACGACCGGCTGTTCATCTGGGGAACCTCCTTCGCCGGCATGCACATCCTCGATATCGCCGCCACCGATCCGGCACTGGCCGGAGCCATCGCGCAATGCCCCCTCGTCGACGGCTTGGCCGGGATGGGGAATGTGGCTCCACCGCGCGCGCTGCGCCTGACCGCCACCGCAGTGGCAGACGCGCTCTCGGGCGTCGCCGGCAACCCGCCGAAATACCTGCCGCTCAGCGTCGGACCCGACAGCCTCGGCGTGATCGCGACAAACGACTCACTGACTGGACTACATCGACTCACCCCGACCGACGGAGAGCCCTGGCCCAACCGCATCACCGCACGATCACTGCTCGACATCGCCGTCCACCGCCCCGTCCGAACGGCCCACCGAATCCAATGCCCCCTACTGATGGTCGTCGCCGAATCCGACACCATGGCCCCTACCGGACCCGCCACCCAGGCCGCCGCGCGAGCGCCCCGCGGCGAGCTCTACCGCAGCCGCGGCGGGCATTACGACGTCTATGACGGCGGGATCGACCACTCCGACGTGCTCAGAGTAGAGCTGGAATTCCTCACCAGGCACGCCCGATCGGCACGCCCAACCTCCTCGTAGCGCGAACCGGATGAATTTCGCCTGGTTCGCCGCAACCCCGTCGGCGATTCGGCGACCGTTCGAAAGATCCCGCGATGAAAACATCGAAAGGACGGCGGTAAGCGCAATCACTGTGGAAACAACAGTCCGGCGAACGCATCCAGATGAAGTCGGACGGCTGGGATAGAGGGTTGTGCACCGACTGACAGCCTGCAGCGAACTTCGGACTCATGGCCGCGATGCTGGGTCTGACGAAATAGCGCCAGCTCCCTCACCTCATCCGCTCGCCCCGGCACCGCCCTGGGATCATCCCTGCGGCCACATCACCTGGCTGGCTCCAGCGAACTCGAGTGCGCGCTCATGCCGCGACCCGCGCGGTCCGAATGGCACTTGTGCCTCCGTTCGATGCGCTTCACGGCAGGCACGCAGGTGAGATGGCGGCCCAGTAACGCTCGTGATCGTAGCCCTTCATGCAGCCTTGCATCCGGCGAATCATGTTCCTTTGCAAGTGCTTACGTGCCGTCCTCAGCCTTGACAACTTCACCTCCCCGGTTCCTCATACTGCCCTCCCTCGGCGGAAGGAGGGGGATCGTGAAGCGAGAGCGGCGACGGTACGACGGAGTGGCCCGGTCTGGATGGCCGGGCCACGTGATCGGTGGAGTTGTCAGGCGCCGAAGTCGGCGCGGTGGTCTTCGGCCCACTCGGCGAGGGTGCGTCCGGGCTTGCCGGTCACCGCGGTGGCGGGACGCACCCGGTCGGGGGTGGTGAGGGTGTCGCTCCAGTAGTCGAGCAGCATCTTCATGATCGGCTCGGGGATGAATTGCGCTGTCTCGGCGCGGAATTCGTCGGCCGTGATCTCGATCAGCGGGATCTCCCGGCCGAGCGCGGCGCTGAGGGTGGCGACCTGCTCGGTGCGGGCGAGCGCCTGCGGGCCGGTGATCGGGATGATCTGGCCGATGTGCTCGTCGGACAGCAGCGTCTCGGCCGCGGCCTCGGCGACGTCGAATTCGTGGATCGGGGCCTGAGCGGACGCCAGGTACGGTGCCCGGATCGGCGCACCCGAGCTGATCTGCCACCGCCATTCGAGCAGGTTGTTGGCAAAGGTGCCGGGGCGCAGGATCGTCCACCCGTCGGTGCGCTCGGTGACGGCGGCTTCCACGGCACTGTGGTGCAGCTGGCTCGCCGAGCCGTGGTCACGGGGGAATTCCATCGCCGCGGCCAGCGAGGACAACACCGTGAACCGGTCCACTCCAGCGGCCACAGCCGCTTCCATGAAGGTGTCGACGCCCCGCGCCGGGAACACGAAGGCGCGATCAACACCCTCGAACACCTGCGCCCCGAGGGTCGAGGCGTCAGCGAGATCACCCGCGACAACCTCGACCCCCTCGGGCAGGTTGGCGTCCTCGGGCTTACGGGTCAGCGCGCGGACCGCGACGCCGCGAGCGAGGAGGGTGGAGACAAGGTGACGACCGACGCCCCCGGTCGCTCCGGTGACGAGAACGGTCGGGCGGGAGTTGCGAATCTCTGTGCTGCTCATGCATGAATACTTCCGCTGAAGACCACCCCACCACATCACGAGAATTCGTTATTTCCCGTACTACCTCGAGGTGTTCAGTTGCACGAGTATTGCGCCGATCAGCATGATCACCGCCCCGACTATCTGTGTCGGTCCGAGCGATTGGCCGAGCAGCAGCCAGGCCAGGACGGCGGCGACCAGCGGTTCCACCACGGCCAGCACGCTCGCCGGAGCTGAGGGCAGGTCGCGGAGGGCTCGGAGTCCGGCCAGGTAGGGCAGCACGGTGCCGGCGACGGCCAGGGTCAGCAAGAGCAGCCACACCGGAGCCTGCAGACCGCCCAATACTGCAGGGGCTGTGAGTAAGTGGGTGGGTAGCGTCCACGGCGGGGTGAACACGGCCACCACCACCGCGCCGATGGTCAATCCGAGGGCAGTCAGCCCGGCCGGGTCGTGCCTGCCGGCACCGTGTTCGCCGAGCAGGAAGTATCCGGCCGAGCAGATCGCCGAGCCCAGACCGGCGGCAAGACCGAGCATGTTCAGGTGGGTGCTCTGCCAGAGCTGTGCGACCAGGGCCAAGCCGGTCAGCGCCAATCCGATGCCCAGCCAAACCGGCGCGGGCAGTCGAGTGTGCCGTGCTGTCTGCACCCAGAGCGCGACCAGCACGGGCGCGAGATTGACCAGCACCATCGCTACCGCAACCGGAATCCGGGCCACCGCAACGAAGAACAACATTTGCACCCCGGCGACGCCGAGCGCCCCATAGCCGAGCAGTAACCACAGGTCGGCACGGCGGAACCGCAGCGCCCACGGCCGCAATACGGCAACCACCGGGACGAGGAATACTGCGGCCAACGTGATCCGAACCGAAGTCACCGCCGCCGGGGACCAGCCCGTCGCCATCACCGCCTTGGCCACCGGACCGGAACTCGCGAACAGTGCGCATGAGGTCAGAGCCCACCCGGTCGCCTGGACTCGGATCGGCGGCCGCCCAACCCTTTCCGTCGTCGCCACCGGTGCAGTCTGACCGCGTGATTGCGCATCCGACCACCGAATTTCTGACGTGCGTCATCGAAGCCGCCCGTTGCGACGCCTACCGGCGGGGCCGCTGCTCCGCCGACGGCTCATCGCCGCCGGGCGGGTGGTGCCTGGCTGTGGTGGAACTCGGTTGGCCGGCAGGGCTGGTTCAGAGGGTGATGTGGAAGGGCTTGTCGCCCAGGGCGTTGTCGGGGGTCAGGGCGTCGGCGAAGGCGAGGGTGACGACTGTGTCCGGGTGTTGCGGGGCGTCGGCCTTGGACTTGCTGCTCTTGATGATCACCGCGATCACGATGATGACGATGACCAGGACGGTGACGATGGCGGCGATCAGCCAGGCCGTCGTGTTCGAATTGTGTTGCGGGGGAGTGTAGGTCGGGGGTGGGTTGGTCCGCGGGGTGTAGGCCTGCGGTTGGTTGTACGACGGGGCCGGGGCTACCGCCGGATTCGAAAAGGTTTGCGGCGCGGGCTGATTCGTGTACGCCGGGGTCGATACCTGCTGATTCGGAATCGGCTGGTTGGGAAAGGACGGGTTCGACGTGGGCGGGACCGGGTACGCGGGGCCCGGGCTGGGGTAGGACGGGGCCTGGTTCGGGTAGGACGGGCCCGGGCCTGGGCCCACCAGCGGGCGCGGCGTCGACGGTGTCGGATTGGGCGGCTGCTGGATCACCGGCTGTGGGCGCACGGGCGTCGGCGGGCGCGGGGCGACGACCGGCTGCGGATGCGCGGGGGTCGGCGGGCGCGGGGGCGCCGCGGTGCGGGGCGCCTGGAGGGCACGTTCGGCGGCGGCGGCGAATTCGACGCAGGAGCGGTACCGATCGGCCGGCCGCTTGGAGAGAGCCTTGGTGAGGACCGCGTCGATGGTGCGCGGCAGCGCCTGGCGGAGCGGGCTCGCCGGCGGCGGGGGCTGCTGGAGGTGGCCGCGGATGACCGCGGCGGGGCTGGTGCCCTCGAACGGGACTGTGCCGGTGAGGAGTTGGAAGAGCGTGCAGGCCAGGGAGTACTGGTCGGAGCGGCCGTCGAGCGACGCGCCGGTCAACTGCTCGGGCGAGGCGTAGGCGAGCGTGGCGGTGACCGTGCCGGTCTGGGTGAGGTGGCCGGTGTCATCACGCAGGCGGGCGATGCCGAAGTCGGTCAGGTAGACACGTTCGCCGGAGCCGGTTTTGGACGACGAGCGGGCCAGCAGGATATTGGCCGGCTTCACATCGCGGTGCAGGACACCCAGACCGTGCGCGTAGTCCAGTGCCTTGGCGGTCTCGCCGATGATCTGGGCAGCGCGCAGCGGCGGCAGCGTGCCGGGGGTGATCGAGGAGGCGTTGATCCCGTCGATGTACTGCATGGAGATCCACAGCTGCTCGCCCTCGTCACCGCGGTCGTACACGGTGACGATATTCGGGTGGTCCAGCCGGGCGACCAGATCCGCCTCGCGGATGAAGCGGGCGCGAATCTCGTCGTCGGCGAACATCTCCTGATTCAGCAGCTTCAGCGCCGTCATGCGCGGCAGCCGCGGATGCTTGGCCAGATACACCGAGCCCATACCGCCGCGACCGAGCTCGCGTTCGATGACGTAACCGGCGAACACATCACCAGAGCGCAAATCAGCCCTCCGAATCTTTTTGCCCTCCGCTTCGCTCCGGGCGGCTTTCCATCATCCAGTGCACGTCATGGCTGGGTCACCACGTGGTGCGTGCCCATTATGTCTGGCAGTGCAGAGCCTTGTGTGCCCACGCCCCAACATCGCCGCGATCCAGAGCCACCGCGAGCAGGTCGGGGAAGCGGTCCGGAGTGCAGGCGAACGCGGGCACACCCAGCGCGGTCAGCGCCGCCGCATTGTCACGGTCGTAGGCCGGAGCGCCCTCGTCCGAGAGCGCCAGCAGCACCACCACCTGCACCCCGGCCTCCTTCATGGCGCGAATGCGCCGCAGCATCTCCGCGCGGACGCCGCCCTCGTACAGGTCGGAGATCAGCACGAACAGCGTGTCGGCCGGCCGGGTGATGAGCGACTGCGAGTAGGCGATGGCGCGATTGATATCGGTGCCGCCGCCCAGCTGCGTGCCGAACAGCACCTCCACCGGATCCGCCAGCTTCTCGGTGAGATCCACGACGGCCGTATCGAATACCACCAGCGAGGTGCGCAGCGACCGCATGGACGCCAGCACCGCGCCGAACACCGAGGCGTACACCACGCTCGACGCCATGGACCCCGACTGATCGATGGCCAGCACCACATCCCGTTTGACCGCCTGCGCCTTGCGCCCGTACCCGACCAGCCGCTCGGGCACCACGGTCCGATGCTCGGGCAGATAGTTCGCCAGGTTCTTGCGAATGGTCCGGTCCCAGTCGATATCCCGCAGCTTCGGCCGCGACACCCGCGCCGCCCGGTTCAGCGCCCCGCCCACGGCGGCCACGGTCGCCGCCGCGATCCGCCGCTCGATCTCCTGCACCACCTTCTCCACCACCATGCGGGCGGTGGCCTTGGTGGTCTCCGGCATCACCCGGTTCAGGCTCAGCAGTGTCCCCACCAGATGCACATCCGGCTCGACCGCCTCCAAAAGCTCGGGCTCGAGCAGCAATTCGGTGAGGTTGAGCCGATCCACCGCGTCCCGCTGCATCACCTCCACCACCGTCGACGGGAAGTACCGGCGGATATCGCCCAGCCACCGCGACACCTGCGGCGCGGAACCCCCGAGCCCGCCCGAGCGTCGCCCGCTCCCGCCCTGCCCGCCGGAATCGTAGAGCGCCCCCAGCGCCCGATCCATCGCCTGATCGTCGGCATTGCCCAGCCCGTCGCCCCCGAGCCCGGCCTCGCCGGCGCTGCCGAGCACCAGCCGCCACCGCCGCCCCTGTGCCTCGTCGATCTCGTTCATGACCATCCCCTCGAAAGTTTCGGCAACGCCCCGGTTTCGATGTGCAGTCATCGCGCCACTCCGAGGATCTCGGCCGCCCCGCGCATGGCGAGCTCGCCGCGGCCGGTGTCGTAGTCGGTGCTGCGGGCGCCCGAAGCCGTTGGCGCGCCGTGCCGTACGGCCTGGCCGATGGCCTGCCGCTCGCCGGATTCGAACGCTCCGAAGGTCCGGCGCAGCAGCGGCAGGGTTGCGACGAACTGCGCCTCGTCGAGCCCGCACAACCAATCGTCGATGAGCGACAACAGGTTTCGGTCGTGGACCAGCAGCAGACCGCGCCCGCCCAGGAAGCCGTCGATCCAGGCCGCCTTGTCGGGAGCGGTGCGCCCGACCGACAGCGCCGCGGATAGTCGGCGCCCGGATTCCGCGCCGTCGATGCGCTCGGCATCGCAGAGCAGGCGGACCGCGCGCCCGACGATCCCGCCGTTGACGTCATCGCGATCGGCGAGGGTCTCCAGCGTGGACAGCCAAGTCCCGGTGGCCCATTCGTCGTCACGTGCCGACAGCGCCAGATGCACCGCATCGATCTGAGCCCGCAGCGCAGCGGACGCATCGGCATCGAGCCCGGTCACCGTGCCCGGCAGACCCGCGCAACTGCGAACCAGCAGACTGTCCGCCACCCGGGTCAGCGCCGCGCTGTCCGTGCCGCGCACATCGCCGTAGCGCACGATGCGCAGCAATCCGGGCAGCGCGGACATCAGATGGGTGACGTCGTGATCCAGTGCCGCAACCGATTCCAGCCGCACGATGAGCCCATCGGTGGCCCCGCCGAGATCGGCCAGCAGCGCCTCCTCCAGCGCGGACGCCACCTTCCCGACCGTCGCGTCCGGGTCGTGCGCCGTATCGAGGATTTTCGCCTCGGCCGCCGACGGCAGCGTGGTACCCCAGCGCGACGCCTCGACGATCGAGATCGCCAGCTCCGGCCGCCACCGCAGCGTCCAGGTCTCCCGGAAGGTGCCGGTATTGCGCACCTGGCTGTCGGTCAGCTTGCCCCACCCGATACCCAGCAGCCGGAGCCGGTGCAGCAGGCGCGATCTCGCCAGCCCGCCATCGGTGCGCAGATCCAGATCCACCGTCCGTTCCAGGGCCTGCTGTTTCAGCCGCAGCGTCCTGATCTGGGCCCGCAGATCCGCCTCCAGCGGCACCGTCGGCGTCCCGTCCGGGACCGTCCCCAGCGCCTCGCCCACCACCAGTTCGGTGCTGACCAGCCGCAACAGCGTCTCGTCGCCATCGCACAGCACCGACCGGGTGGCCTCGGTGACCTCCGACAGCCCGGCCAGCGGCCGCCCCCGCATGGTCGCGAGAGTATCTGCCAGCCGGACGGATTCGATGATGTGCGCGCTGGACACCGGCAGATCGTGGGCCCGCAGCGTGCCCGCCACCTTGGTCAGCCACCGCGCGATGGGCTGCTCGGTCTCGGTGAACAGGTGGTGGTACCAGCCCGGCGAGGTGATGCCCGCGCCGTAGCCGGACGAGCTCGCCAGCCGCGAATGCGTCCACGGCACCCAGGTCAGCGTGGCCTTGCTCTTCGGCATGCCCTTGAGGATCCGGGCATCGGCCGCGGCCGGGCCCAGCTTGCCCTCCAGTGCCGGCGCGTGCCACGCGCCGCACACCACGGCCAGCCGCTGTGCGCCGTCCTTCAAGGCCTTTCGCATGATCTGCCGCATATGCGCCTCACGCCGCAACGTCTGCGCGTCCACCGTGATCCGCACCGATTCGATGGAGACCGGTCCGTCCTCCGAGAGCGGTTCGTCCTCCTCTGCTGTCCCGGACCCCTCGACCGGGACAACGGAATCGGATTCCCGGCCGGCGGTCGCACCGTCCAGGTGCTCGGCGTGCTCCCGCAAGGCGCCCATGGCCGCGTTGACGGCAGCGAAGATATCGGCGTCCGAGGCGGATTCGACGATGGCATCCCACCAGCGTTCGGCGTCGTCGTACCCGGCCGCGGCCGCCAGGATGGCCAGCGGATCGGTCCGGTCGCCCGGCTCGTCCGCCACCGCGAGCGCGACATTCGCGGGCAGATCGCAGAAGCCCACGGCCACACCGTTGTCCACCGCGTACCGCAGCGCCACCCACTCCGGCGAGAAGGTCGCGAAGGGCCAGAACGCGGCCTTGGCCGGGCTGTCGGGCTGATAGGCGAGCAGCGCCACCGGTGGCGACATCCCCTCGGCCGCAAGGTAGCCGATGAGCGGATCGGCATCGGACGGCCCCTCGATGAGGATGGCGTCCGGCCGGAATCGCGCCAGCGCCAGCGCGAGCGAGCGTGCCGAACCGGGCCCGTGGTGGCGGATACCGAACACCCGCGTCTCGGTCGACACTCCGGCGTCGGTCGACACCGCGACGGCAGTGGTCATTCGTGCACCTCGCGGCAGGCCCGGTAGAAGTCGGCCCAGTCGGGGCGCTGCCGCACCACGGCCTCCAGGTATTCGGTCCACACCACCTGGTCGGCGACGGGATCCTTGACCACCGCGCCCAGCACCGCGCCCGCGATATCGGCGGGCCGCAGCACGCCGTCGCCGAAATGCGCGGCCAGCGCTATGCCATTGGTGATCACCGAGATCGCCTCGGCCGTCGACAGCGTGCCCGTCGGCGACTTGAGCTTGGTGCGCCCGTCCTCGGTCATGCCCGAGCGCAGTTCGCGGAAGACCCGCACCACGCGCCGGATCTCCTCGGCCGCCGCGGGGACGGCGGGCAATTCCAGTGCGGCGCCGAGCTGTTCGACGCGGCGGGTCACGATGGAGACCTCCTCGTCCTCGCCGGCCGGCAGCGGCAGCACCACGGTATTGAACCGGCGGCGCAGCGCCGAGGAGAGCTCGTTGACGCCGCGGTCGCGGTCATTGGCGGTGGCGATCACATTGAAGCCCTTGGCCGCCTGCACCTCCATGCCCAGTTCCGGCACCGGCAGCGTCTTCTCCGACAGCACCGTGATCAGCGCGTCCTGCACATCCGAGGGGATGCGGGTGAGCTCCTCGAGCCGCGCGATGGAGCCGGCGCGCATGGCGGTCATGATGGGCGAGGGCACCAGCGCGGCCTCGCTCGGACCCTCGGCCAGCAGCCGGGCGTAGTTCCAGCCGTAGCGGATGGCCTCCTCGGCGGTGCCGGAGGTGCCCTGCACCAGCAGCGTGGAATGCCCGGCGATGGCGGCCGAAAGGTGTTCCGACACCCACGTTTTCGCGGTGCCGGGCACGCCGATCAACAGCAGCGCGCGATCGGTGGCGAGGGTGGCGACCGCGACCTCCATGAGCCGGCGCGGGCCCACGTACTTGGGGGAGATCACGGTGCCGTCGGCCAGCGTGCCGCCCAGCAGGTAGGTGACCACCGCCCACGGCGACAGCTTCCAGGAGGGCGGACGCGGGCGATCGTCGGTGGCGGCCAGGGCCTTCAGCTCGTCGGCGAAGGTCTGTTCGGCGTGCGGGCGCAGCAGGGCGTCCCGTTCCTGAATCATGGTCACTGCAGCTCCTCGAGCATTGTCTTGCGGTCGATGAGGTCATGGGCGAGCTGGTCGAAGGCCTGCTCCCAGTACGGATCCGCGCACCGGCGGGCAATACCGGACACCATGCCCGCCACCGCCACCGGGAAGTGAGCGGACGCCGCGCGGAACAGCGTCCGGTAGGAGCCGGGCACCAGGCTGGGCGCACCCGGCCGGTCGGCGCACAGCTGGGCGCGCTCGGTGAGCAGCCGCAGCACGTGCTCGGCCATTGGACCGGGCCACGGATGCGGCATGGCGCGCAGCATGGATTCGATCTCGGCCAGCCAGCTGGAATCCAGGCCACGCAGGTAGCGCACCTGATCGGCCTCCGGCTGGAGCGCGAACAGCTCGCGCAGCTTGTCGGTGTCGGCGTCGCGGGCGTCCGCGCCGGAGAGGGCCCCGAACAGCGCTTGGGCCCACTCCGGATTCCGTTGTGCCAGCGCGGCATCCGACCAGCCCGCGATCATGGGGCCGCGCATGCCCTCGGCCATGGGCACCCGCACCGCCTCCTCGGCCGGGCCGAGCAGCCGCTCCCAGTGCCGCAGCGGCGTGGCGGCCACCACCCGGTGCAGCCATTCGGTGGACAGATCGGGGGCGCCGTCGGCGCGATAGGCGGTGTAGCCGAAGGAATCTCCGACACCATCGCGCCGGGCCGCCTCGTCGAGGACGCCCGGGCCGGTGGTGACCAGCTGCGGCCGCACCGGCCGGGAACCGAAACTCAGCCAGGCCGCGGCCCGGCCGGCCATCCGCCGCGCGAAGGCCGAATCCGGCAGCCGCCCCAGCAGATCCGCGGCCAGCCGGCGCACCTCAGCGCGCCGGTCGTCGAGGGCGGTCTCCAGCAGCGCCTCATCGTCGAGCGAGAGGCCGTCCGCCAGCACTGCCAGCAGTTCGGCCTTGCCCGGCCCGGACTCGGTTCCCCAGGACGCCGCCAGTGCCGCCCGCGCGGCCGCCGCATCCCGCTGCCGCAGCTGCGACAACCAGCTGCGCCGCTCCGCGGCCCGGCCGTGCGACCACACGCTCTCGTCCTCGGCGGCGGCCCGCACCAGCGACTTCCAGCCGGGATGCTGCGCGGCCAGCCAGCGACCCCGCGCACCCGCCAGCCGCAGCAGCGGTTCCCGATGCGACGCCAGCGCCTTGGCCCGATCCAGCAGGCCGCTGACCATTCCGTCCGGAGCGCGGAAGTCCCGCGGCCCGGCCAGCGCGAACCACTCGTCGAGGAACGGCGAATTGTCGGCCAGCAGGTGGGTCAGCCGCGCACCCGCCGCCACCGGCAGCAACCGCCGTCCGTCATCGGCCGCGGCCGCGCTGCGCTCCGCCGAGATGGCCGAGACACCGCCGCGTGCGAAACAGTCCTGCAGCGCAATCGATTCCAGCAGGACCGCGGCCCGATCCCCGGTCAACGCGGTCGTCGCGGCGGCAACCGGCGACGCCAATCCCGACAGGTCGGCCTGACGTCGCGCCGTGCCGACGAGCGCCGCCGAAACCAGCTCGGCACTCGCGGTATCCTCGACGCCACCCCGGATCGGCATCGGATTTCCCTGTGCCACACCGACATCCACCATGGCCCCGGCGGCGAGTGCCGCAACCGGCACCAACCCGTCCACCGTCCACTCGCCGATCACCGTGACCGGATGCCCGCCGGAGAGCCCGAGCAGTCGCCACGGCTCACCTTCGGCGGTCGCCACCGGCAGCGCATCGCTACCGGATTCCACGATGTACCAGCCCTTTTCGCCCCGAACGGGCACGACCTCGGCCAGCAGCACCGGCCACGACCGCAGAAACGGATCGGCCCCCAACGCCCGCGCCTGCTCGGCGAGAGCAGCGGCAATGGTTCCCAGATTCGCTCCCGTCGGCGCTGCATTGGCGTTCGAGCGAGCCCGTGCGTCCGAAGCGTCGGTCCCGGCTTCGGCGGATCGCCCCGGCGCGATCTGCGCGGCGGCATCCGCTGCGAGATCGGTAGCGGGACATACATTCTGGTCGGTGGCTTCATCTCCCCCCGCGGCGTCGCCGTCCGGGGAACCGGCAGTATGCAGCGGGATGGTGGTGAAGGGTTCGGGGATGTCTTCGTGGCGGTCGCCCCAGAGGGCGCGCAGGGGTGTGGCGCTCGGGTAGAAGTGGAGGTTCGCGTCCACCTGGAAGCCGGGGGCCGGGGTGTCGTTCGGGAAGGCGGGGCTGCCGTAGTGGTGGTCGACAAGCAGGGCCCAGCGGCCGGATGTGCGGCCGCGCAACCAGACTCGGCGAGTGTAGAGGCCGTCTTCGGTGGTGATCCGGATGCCCAGGACCAGCCAGCGGTCGCGGACCGCAGGTTCGGCGCGGACCGTGTCGGCCGGCGTGGGGTACCCGATGTGAGTGCGCACGCTGGCGCGCAGGCCGGGGGAGAGGGTGTCGAGACGGGCGTGCGCGGCGGTCAGCAGGTGCAGGCGGGCGTATTCGCGCAGCAGTAGCCGAGGCCATTCGGAATGGGTGGTGGCGAGCGGTAACTGGCGCAGGGTCGCGGCGATGCCGGGAGCCTGCGCGTCGACCATGCGGGCCGCCACCGTCTCGAAGGCCCGGATCGATCGATCCGACTGCGCCAGGCCGGTGCGCACCTGGTCGGTGAGCCAGATGTCCAGATCGGCCAGACCCGCGGTGACCCGGGCGCGGCGCTGATCGGCGGCGGCCCCGGCGCCGCGGGCGGGCTTGGCCTCGGGCGCAGCCTGCTTTTCGGCGCGGGCGGCCCGGCCACCCAGCCAGTCGGCGGCGAAATCGGCCACGGTGTCCGCGGCGGGCACATCACCCGCACTCCACGACAACAGCAGGGACAGTGCGTGTTTGCACGGAAACTTGCGACTCGGGCAGGTGCATTTGTACGCGGGCCCCGACAGATCCACGATGGTTTGATACGGTCGGCTGCCGCTGCCCTTGCACAGTCCCCACAGCGCGGTGTCGTGAATGCCGGTGCCGCTCCACTTGCCACGCAGCTTGCGCGCGGCGGTCAGCGATGCGGCGTCCGGTGCGAGCGATCCGACGTGATCGGCGGTCCAAGCGGTGGTCATCCATCCCCCCTTCCTCGGTTGAGCAAAGTTGTATCCGAGGGCACCGACAGATCCGGGCCATGAGCGGGCCCGCTCCAACAACCATGAGCGGGCCCGCTCCAACAACCACGAGCGGGCCCGCTCCAACAACCACGAGCGGGCCCGCTCCAACGGCCGCGCGGGGCCCGCCCGGTAAGGTCGCGGACATGCCTCGCGTCGCGATCGAATACTGCACGCAGTGCCGCTGGCTGCTTCGCGCCAGCTGGATGGCTCAGGAGTTGCTCACCACCTTCGCCACCGACCTGTCCGAGGTCGCCCTCATCCCCGGCGAGGGCGGCGTCTTCCGCATCACCGTCGACGGTGACCAGATCTGGGAACGCAAGGCCGACGGCGGTTTTCCCGATATCGCCATCCTCAAGCAGCGCGTCCGCGACCGGGTGGCACCCGGTCGCTCGCTCGGCCACGCGGACAAGAAGGACACCGAACCGGCGAGCTAGCGGCTCGAGCGGGGTGCCATCGCGAGTTCCCCTCGTCGCGCAGCCCGCCGCCACCGCTGTCCGGAGTCGATGGCACGCCGGATCCTGCGCACCGTGGGTACCTGTGTGAGCAGGTGCAGCTGATACCGCCACGGCATTTGCAGCCCGTGCCGAACCGACATCGCATAGGCGAACTGCACGGCGCCGCGGTCGAGATACCGGTCGGCGTGTTCGAACCAGACCATGCTGGTGCGGGCGGCGGCCTGTATCGGGCGCAGCGCAGCGCGCCGCTGCGCATCGTAATTCTTCAGTGCGTCGGCGACCTCGGCATGCTCGTACAGGTTCTGTGCGAGCACGATAGCGTCGACGATTGCCAACCGGGTGCCCGAGCCGATGGTGAAGTGCGTCGTGTGCGCCGCATCGCCGAGCAGCACCACGTTGTCGTGATACCAGGTCTTGTTGGTCACCTCGGGAAAGCGGCTCCACCTTGCGAATTCGCCTCGTGTCTTGCTGATCAACGAGTGACCGTCGAGAGGGCGGCCGAATATGTTCTCCAGAACCCGCACGTTCTCCAGGTTGTCCAGGGAATCGAATCCCAGTCCATGCCAAGTCTGCGGTTGGCATTCGACGATGCAGGTGCTGATTCTTCCGGCAATCGATGGGTAGGCATGGAACCAGATCCAACCGGCCGAGGTGTGTTCGAAGGCGAAGGTGAATCGGGTGAAGACCTTGTCCGTACCGAGCCAGATATATCGATTCTCGCCGAGTGTGACGGACGTGCCGAAACGATGATCACCCAGCTGTCGTATCCGGCTGTTCGCGCCGTCGGAGGCGACGATGAGATCGAAATCGCCGAAGCCGGACAGATCATCGACGTCTCGCCCGTGCTGGACGTCGACGCCCAGGTCCCTCGCCCGTCGCGAAAGTACGTCGAGCAATGCCGCGCGCCCCATGCTGAACCCGTAGCCCGCGAAATGCGCGGTCTCGTTGTCGCACACATGGATTGCCTGTTCACGCCATACGACCGACCCGGCACGCACCGCCTGGGCGCTGTCGGGGTCATTCCGATACAGAATGTCGAGCAGATCGTCCCAATACACGACGCCCCAGCCGTAAGTGGATCCGGGAGGATCGCGGTCGATCACCGTGATGTCATGGGCCGGGTCGCGTCGCTTCATCGAAATAGCGAAGTACAACCCAGCCGGCCCGCCACCGACACACACGATCTTCATCTCGTCACCGGCTTCAGCCGAGTTGGTCGAACCTGGCTTCACATGGGTGGTACTCGATGCGACCGAGCCCGGCACGCTGTGCGTGTCCGGGCTCGATCACCGGCGCTAGAAGCTGCCCCAGCCACCCCAGCCGGGATTCCATCCCCAGCCATTGCCGTTTCCCCAACCCCAGCCGTTGCCGCCCCAACCCCAGCCGTTGCCGCCCCAACCCCAGCCGTTGCCGCCCCAACCCCAGCCGTGGCCGCCACCCCAACCAGGGCCGTTACCCCAGCCGTGGCCGCCACCGCCACCCCAGCCGTGGCCGCCGCCACCGCCACCCCAGCCGTGGCCGTCACCGCCACCGGGGTTGTCGACGAGTTGGGTTGCAGACGTGGGCGTCGTTGCTTGCGCCGTAGGCGCTTTTGCCGCGGCTGCGGCGACCGGAATCGCGGCAAGTGCGGCGATACCGACAGCAGCCGCCAACCGTGCGAACCTTGTGCGTGAACTCTTTCTCTCGGTCATGATAGGGCTCCAGAAATGCTGTCCCGACCTGCTGGAAGTCTACGCGGTTTCGCCGAACTCTAGAAGACGCCGCATTGGACCATATATAATCCGCTGCTTCCGCCGGCTGCCGGATCAGCTACAGCAGCCGCCACCACAGCAGCCGCCACCGCTCGACGGGGCCGGCGCGGGTGCGGGGGCGGTGCCGCCGCGGGTCACGGTCCCGAAGGTGGTCAGGAGTTTGACGGTGTCGTCGTGGCCCTCCGGGCACGTCGCAGGGGCGGACGCCTCGGCCATGGGACGGGTCAGCTCGAAGGTGTTGCCGCAGCTGCGGCATCGATACGCATAGCTCGGCACCCGCCCAGCGTAAACGACGCCCGGGCGTAGCGGCGGCGCGCTGACATCGATCCCGCGGTGCACCTGGGACCACCCAGTACCCTCGATCTACGGAGTACGAGGAGGTGTGGTGAGCACTCGATTCTTCGACAGGCTGTCGGAACGTGATGGCGCGCCGGTTGCACGGACCGCCAACGGCGAGGTGTCCGGTGTGCTGGACGGTGCGGTGGCGCTGTGGCGCGGCATTCCCTACGGCGCCAGCACGGCCGGGCCCAATCGCTTCCGATTGCCCCAGCCCCCGCAATCCTGGACCGGCATCCGCGAATGCGTGCGCGTCGGTGACGTCGCTCCGCAGACCCCGGGCTTCGTGCCCGTCGACGCCAACCTGCGCATGGGCGAGAACTGCCTCTGGCTCGATCTCTGGGCCCCGGTCGCCGACGCGGACGAACTCCGCCCGGTCCTGGTGTGGCTGCACGGCGGGGCCTTCTGCTTGGGCACCGCCGCCCAGGCCATCTACGACGGGCGGCGGCTGGCCGAGACCGGTGACGTGATCGTGGTCGCGGTCAACTACCGGCTCGGCGCACTGGGCTTCCTCGACCTGTCCTCGCTCGGCGAGGAATTCGTCCCGAATCTGGGCCTGCACGACCAGATCGCCGCCCTGCAGTGGGTGCGCGACAATGCCGCGGCCTTCGGCGGTGATCCGGGCAATGTCACCATCTTCGGCGAATCCTCCGGCGCGGGCTGTGTCACCGCGCTGCTCACCTCACCGCTGTCGGCGGGCCTGTTCCACCGAGCCATCGCCCAATCCCCGCCCGCCACCACGGTTTTCGGGCCCGAACGCGCCGCCGTGGTGGCCAAGCGCTATCTGGAACTGCTGGAGCTGACCCCCGACCATTCGGCCGAGCTGCTCACCATGCCCATCGAACGCATCGTGACCGCGGCCGGCGCCCTGCTCGACGAGGTGCCGTTGCGCGAACCCGGCCGGCTGGCCGCCGCGCCGGTGGTGGACGGCAACCTGCTGCCCGCGTACCCGAGCGAGCGCTTCCAGCAGGGCCGTTCGCACCGGGTGCCGCTGATCATCGGCACCAACAAGGACGAGGCCTCGCTGTTCCGGCTGTTCCGCTCGCCCATCATGCCGGTCACCCCGGACGCGGTGAACGCCATGCTGCGCGGGGTGGCCGCCGAACACCCCGGCCTGTCGCCGGAGCGGCTGGCCGAGATCGCCTCCGCCTACGAGTCCAGCACCCCGCGCGGCGCGCTCACCATGTCCACCGACGCCGCCTTCCGCATGCCCTCGCACTGGGTGGCCGACGCGCATTCGGCGCACTCGCCGACCTGGATGTACCGCTTCGACCACGCCACCCCGATGCTCAAGGCCGCCCGGGTCGGCGCCGGCCACGCGACCGAATTGCCCTATGTCTTCGGCAATTTCGGCTCCTTCGACTACGACCCCACCTTCTGGCTGGGCGGACGCAAAGCGGCACAGGAGGTTTCGGGCCGCATGATGCGCCGTTGGCTGGCCTTCGCCGAATACGGCGTGCCCGCCGCCATCGACGGCTCCAAGCACTGGCCGCCCTACAGCGCCGCGACCCGCACCACCCTGGTCATCGACAATATGGACCGGGTCATCGACGACCCCGACCGCGATCGCAATACCGTGTGGGGCGACGACGTGGTCGGGTTCTACTGAGCCACAATCGATCACACGGTGGGCCGCAATCGATCACACGGTGGCGGTGGCGCGCCGGCCCAGCCGGGCGGGCATGTGCGCGTAGCCGTGCAGGGTGTAGAGCCGGCGGCGTTCGGGCGTGCCCGCCAGGGTGAGGTCGGGGAAGCTGTCGAACAGCGCGCGGAGCGCGTACGCGCCCTCCATCCGGGCCAGGCTCGCGCCCAGACAGGTGTGGATGCCGCTGGAGAACGTCAGGTGCTCGCGGGCATCGGCGCGGGTGATGTCGAAGCGGTTGGGGTCCTCGAACTTCTTCGGATCCCGGTTCGCGCCCGCCAGCGACATCACGAGCACCGTGCCCGCCTCGAGCCGGAAGTCACCGACCTCGGCGTCGCACAGGGCGATTCGCGCGGTCATGGTGACCGGCGGGTCGAAGCGCAGGATCTCGTCCACGGCCTGCGGCCACAGGTCCGGGTCCGCGCGCAGCATGGCCAATTGCTCGGGATGCGAGAGCAATTGGACGATGCCGTTGCCGATCAGGTTGACGGTGGTCTCGAACCCCGCGCCCATCAGCAGGCTCGCGGTCGCCTTGAGCTCGCGCTCGTTCAGTTCCCCGGCCGTCACCAGGCTGGAGAGGATGTCCTCGCCGGGCGCGCGCCGCAGCTCGGCCAGGTGCTCGTTCAGATAGCTGTCCATGACACCCATGGCCGTGTAGGCATCGCGCCAGGACCGCCAGGAGATGCCGATGTCCAGCAGCGGGCTGGCCGCGTCACCCCAGCTGAGGAACTCGTCGCGGGAGGCCTGCGGGAAGCCCAGCATCTCGGTGATGATGGCGATCGGCACCTGCTGGGCGAAATCCGCGATGAGATCGGCGGAGCCGTTGGGCGGCAGCGCGTCCAGCAGCTCGGCGGTCACCGACTCCACCCGGTCGCGCAGCCGGCCGACGGCGCGCGGGGTGAAGGCCGCCGACACCGACTTGCGGATGCGGGTGTGATCCGGCGGATCGATCATCAGCATCGAGGGCGGTTCGACCGGATTGGGCGGGGTCTGCGCCCGCTTCAGCCGATCGCGCAGCCACGCCGGCATATCCACGCCGTCGGGCCCGAATGCGCCGAAGCGATTGTCACGCAGGATGGCCCGGGTCAGCTCGTAGTCGGCGGAGGCCCAGGTGTACGGGTTGTGCACCAGGCGGCCGCGGCGGCGAATCTCCTCGATCTGCGGGTACGGGTCGTGCAGCGCGTCCGAGGTGGTGATCAGTTTCGCGAACGGGTTGTCCTGCCGCGCCTGCAGTCGCAGCGCCCACCGCGGGGCGCCGTGCTCGACCAACCACCGGGTCCAATATCGCGGACTCATCATCGCGGGACTCCCTCGTCGTCGGATGATTCCACCGTACGGAAACCGCCGCGGACGAGAAACATCCTGAGGAGGGAAAAGACCCTCCTACCGCGGTAGGAGGGCCGTACTCGGAAAGGCGTGCTCAGCGGCGCTGGGCGGTCACCCGCTCCGACGTCAGGCGCCGTTCCTGCGCGGCCGGGTCGGGATTGGCGACCTGGACCAGCGAGGCACCCGCGGCCAGCACCGCCACGAACCCGTCGACGAGTTCGGCCGGGGTGTCCCAGGAGGCGGTCGACAGCACCCTGTCCTCGGCGGTGAAGCCCTGGCGGGCAGCGGATTTGCGGGCCTCGTCGAGGACGGCGGAGACCGAGGTGCCGTCGAGCGCGCAGCCGATGCCGCGCGGATGGAACTGGTCGCCGTGCACGCGCACCGCGGTGGCGTAGTCGGTGACGCCGATCGGCAGATCGCGCACCGGCATGCCCATCGGATCCAGAGAGAGGGCGGCGACCTCCGCGATCCCGTCGGCCTCGTCGATGCGGTCGGCGGTGACCAGCGCCAGCTCGGCGTCGGGATCGGCGTGCAGCACCACCTCCACACCCGCCCACCAGCAGCCCAGCAGCACGGCCGCGGTCTGCCAGTGCGCCGGGAGCAGCACCGCGACCCGGGCGCCGGAGGACAGCCCGAATTCGTCGCGAATCATATTGGCGGTCTTGGCCGCCCAGTTGGCCAGCGTCAACGCGGACAGCTCGATCCGCGCGCCGGTGGCGTCGTCGTAGTAGGTGATGCGCGGGCCCGCGGGGTCGCGGGCGAGGATGGGGTCGAGTACCGCTTCGGTGAGGGTCTCGTTCAGTTCACGCATTTCGGTCCGTTCGTACCGGCGTCGATGGGTGGGGCGGGCGGCACCGGCGTCGCGGTCGTACTGCTTCCGGAGAAGTCGAAGGTGGCGCTGCCGGTCGCCGAACCCGGACCAGCGTAGTCAGTCGCCAGCACCACGCGAATCGCCCCCTGGGGCAGTCCCGACTCCGCCATCACCGGCAGCCCGCCCAGCGCCTGCGCCACCGCCCGCGCCTTGTCGTCGCCGCCCGAGGCCGCCAGCACCCGGCTGCTCTGGATCGGGCCGCCGATCCAGTTGTCCACCGTGCCGGTGCGGAAACCCTTGGCCGCCAATGCCTGCGCCGCCTGCGCGGCCAGGCCGGCGGTGCCCGAGGCGTTGTAGACGTCGACGGTCACCGTGGACGGGTCCACCCCGCCCTCGCTCGGGGCGTCGCCGACCGCCTTGGCCACGTACTTGTGCACCGCGGCCGGATCCACTCGGACCACGGATTCGCCGTTCTCGGTCCAGCCGTTGAGGTCCTTGACCGGGATGGTCTCGAACTTCACCTGGCCGCCGGACAGGTCCTGCAGCTCGTGCAGGAACCCGATCACATCCCAGCCGTCGTCGAGCACGACGGTGCGGCCGACGGCATCGCTGAGATCCTTCAGCCGGGTGGGACTGGTGAGCGTCTTGGCGCTGAGCACCTGGTGCACGAGCTGCGCCATGTACACCTGCTGGCGCACGATCCGGTCCACGTCGCCGCGTGGCAGCTGGTGGCGCTGGCGCACGAAGCTCAAAGCGTGTGCGCCATCGAGCTTCTGCTCCCCGGCGGGAAAGTCCGCGCCCGAAAGCGGTTCGTCCACCGGATTGTTCAGGCACACCTCGACGCCGCCGACGGCATCGGTCAGCAGCACGAACCCCAGCAACCCGACCTCGGCGTAGTGGTCGACGGTGATGCCGGTGAGGTTGGCCACCGTCTTGACCAGCGCCTGCCGCCCGGCCTCCGTCGACTGACGATCGGCCTGGGCCGGATCGGTGCCCTTGTCGATCAGCTTCTGCGCCATGGTCGCCTTGGTGATGCCGTAGGCGGAGTTGATCTTTCCCATGCCCACCCCGGGGATGTCGACGTAGGAGTCGCGGGGGATGGAGATAGCGGTCGCCGAGCTGCCGTCGTTGGGCACCCGGATGAGCACGATGGTGTCCGTGTTGAGCCCGCCCTCGCCGTCGTCGCCGGCGTGCAGCATGGCCAATTCATCGGAGGTGAGCGAGTTTCCGTGGGCGTCGGTGCGGGAGTCGATGCCGACCATCAGGATGTCGGTCGCGCCGTCGGCCTTGTCGCCGCCGAGTCCCAGATTACCGATCCGCTCGATGCCCGCCACCAGCTGATCCACGCTGTGCCAGCCCAATCCGGTCACCGTCAGCACCAGCACCGAGATCACGGCGGCCAGCACGCGGCCCGGACCGCCACCCCATAGCTCGCGCGATCCCGTACCGGAGCGCGGCGATAGCGGCGTGGATGCCCAGGTGCGGTCCGGCAACCCGATCTCCCTTTCGCGTCTTCGGCCGAGCGGACCCCGATGAGCGGGGTCGCGTCGATGGGAAGGCCCCCGCCAGTCAGGCTAGTGGCGGTAGCGGTGATGTTGCCGTATCGCCGGCTCCGTGAGTCGTGCGGGGTCCGTGCCAGACTGACAGCCGTGACCGCCCATGACGTGAACCCGACCACCGGCCGACCGCGCCCGGATTCCGCGCGACTGCTGGTGACGGGGGCGCGCGGTCAGCTCGGGCGCGCAGTGATGACGCTCGCGCCCGGCGCACGTGGCGTGGCCCACACCGATCTCGACATCACCGACGCCGATGCCGTGCGCAAGCTGGTGAATCCCGGTGATGTGCTGATCAACTGCGCCGCCTACACCGCCGTCGACCGGGCCGAGACCGACATGGACGCCGCCTTCGCGGTGAACGCCACCGGGCCGGGCGTGCTGGCCCGGGTGTGCGCCGAGAACGGCGCGCGGCTGATCCACGTCTCCACCGACTACGTCTTCCCCGGCACCGGCACGCACCCGTACGAACCGGATGATCCGACCGGACCGGCCACGGTCTACGGGCGGTCGAAACTGGCTGGGGAGCAAGCGGTTCTGGAGTTCGCGGCCGACGCGGACATCGTGCGCACCGCGTGGGTCTACACCGGCGCGGGCGCCGACTTCGTGGCCACCATGCGGCGGCTGGAAGGCGAGCGCGACACCATCACCGTGGTGCGCGACCAGATCGGGTCGCCCACCTACGCGCGCGATCTCGCGGCGGGCCTGCTGGAACTGGCGGGCCGGCCCGGCAATCCCACTACACCCCGAATCCTGCACGCCACCAATGCCGGACAGGCCAGTTGGTTCGAGCTGGCCCGGGCCGTCTTCGCCGGCCTCGGCGCGGACCCGGAACGCGTACTGCCCTGCGGCACCGAGGATTTCCCGAGACCCGCTCCGCGCCCGGCATATTCGGTCCTTTCGGGCAATTCGTGGGCCGCCGCGGGCCTGTCGCCACTGCGTCACTGGAAGCAGGCACTGAACGACGCACTGACCGCCATCTCCGACTATCCTGGGCCCCCGTGAGCCCCTCGGATTCTGTCGGACAACCCCCCGCCGCGGCGAAAAAACCGCAGCTGGCCGTCGTCACGGTGACCTACTCGCCCGGCGAGCACCTTGAACACTTCATCAGCACGCTGGCCACCGCCACCGGTGAGAAGCCGCAGGTCATCCTGGCCGACAACGGCTCGGTGGACGGCACCCCGGAAATGGCCGCCGAGGCCAACGCCCATGTGCGCCTGCTGCGCACCGGCGGCAATATCGGCTACGGCGGCGCCATCAACCGCGCGGTCGCCGAGATCGACCCGGACATCGAATTCATCGTCATCGCCAACCCGGACGTGCGCTGGGGCACCGACTCCATCGACGAGCTGCTGGCCGCGGCCCGTCGCTGGCCGCGAGCCGGGGCCCTGGGCCCGATGGTGCTCGAGCCGGACGGCAGCACCTACCCGTCCGCGCGCTCGGTGCCCGGCATCGCCGACGGCGCCGGCCACGCCATCCTGGGCAGCATCTGGCCCAAGAACCCGTGGACCCTGCGCTACCGCCAGGACAACGAGGAGATCTCCGAGCGTTCGGTCGGCTGGCTGTCGGGCTCGTGCCTGCTGGTGCGCCGGGCCGCCTTCGACTCCATCGACGGTTTCGACTCCCGCTACTTCATGTACATGGAGGACGTCGACTTCGGTGATCGGATGGGCAAGGCCGGCTGGCACAATGTCTTCGTGCCGTCCGCGGAGGTCACGCACGCCAAGGGGCATGCCGCGGGTCGTCACCCGGAGACCATGCTGCCCGCGCACCACGCCAGCGCCTATCGTTTCCAGGCCGACCGACATCCGCACTGGTGGCAGGCTCCGCTGCGCATCGCGCTGAAGGCTGGACTTGCGATCCGATGCCGGCTTGCGGTTCGATCCGCACTGCGCGAGCGTGATCGAAACGAGAGTGTTTAACATCACGGGCGCGCATTCCTGACAACCTGACAACAGGGGAGAAGATGGCGAACAGCGGTAGTACCGCCGGGTCGACGGACGCGGTGATCCTGGTCGGAGGCCAGGGCACCCGCCTGCGTCCGCTGACCTTGTCCGCCCCCAAGCCGATGCTGCCCACGGCCGGACTGCCGTTCCTGCAGCATCTGCTGGCCCGTATCGCCGATGCCGGCATCACCCACGTGGTGCTCGGCACCTCCTACAAGGCGGAGGTGTTCGAGGAGCACTTCGGTGACGGCTCCGACCTCGGCCTCGACCTCGAATACGTCACCGAGACCGAACCGCTGGGCACCGGCGGCGGCATCCGCAACGTGCTGCCCAAGCTGCGCGCCGACACCGTCCTGGTGTTCAACGGCGACGTGCTCGGCGGCACCGACCTCGGCAGCGTCCTCGAGACCCACCACACCTCCGGGGCGGACGTCACCCTGCACCTGGTGCGGGTGAGCGACCCCCGCGCCTTCGGCTGCGTCCCCACCGACGAGAACGGCCGGGTCACCGCATTCCTGGAGAAGACCCAGGATCCGCCGACTGATCAGATCAACGCGGGCTGCTACGTCTTCCGTCGCGAGTACATCGAGAAGATCCCCGCCGGCCGTCCGGTCTCGGTCGAGCGGGAGACCTTCCCGTCCCTGCTCGCCGAGGGCGCGCACATCCAGGGGCACGTGGACATCTCCTACTGGCGTGACATGGGCACTCCCGAGGACTTCGTCCGCGGCTCGGCCGACCTGGTCCGCGGCATCGCCCCGTCCCCGGCCCTGCCGGGCCAGCGCGGCGAATCCCTGGTCCACCCCGGTGCGGGTATCGCCCCCGGCGCCCTCCTCATCGGCGGCACCGTCGTCGGCCGCGGCGCCGAGGTCGGCGCGGGCGCCCGCCTCGACGGCGCGATTCTCTTCGACGGCGCGCGCGTGGAAGCCGGCGCCACCGTGGAGCGTTCGATCATCGGCTTCGGCGCCCGCATCGGCCCGCGCGCCCTGGTCCGCGACGCCGTCATCGGCGACGGCGCCAACGTCGGCGCCCGCTGCGAACTCCTCCGCGGCGCCCGCATCTGGCCCGGCGTAGACATCCCCGACGGCGGCATCCGCTTCTCCACCGACGTCTAACCCCACGAACCCCCTCGACCGGCCGTCCACCTCCCGAGGTGGACGGCCGATCACGTTCCGGCAGTTCGACATTCGCCACGTCGCGGTCGCCATACACTGTCGATCGCGGCCGACGATAACGTCCGATCGCGGACGGTAATCACTCCGAAGCGAGTGCGGCCAGCAGAGATTCGCCGCGCGGCGTGAGGCGGTAGACGACGTTTCGGCCGGTGCGGGCGCCCGCGATGATGCCCGCGTCGCGCAGTACGGCGAGGTGTGGGCCGACCGTGGCGAGCGGGATCGGATGCGGTGAGCGGGGCCGCGGTGCCCATGGCCTGGTAGATGCGGCAACTGAGACAGCAAGCCGCTCAACCAGCCGCCCCGAGATGTATCGAGTACGCCGTCGATGGTCGGGCCAAGGCACGGTATCTCATCGGATATCACACCTGAGCTGCCATAATGGTCCCGTCACCCGATCACCTGCGTGGAGTGAGGACAGATGACCGCCGAACCGGTACCTACGGGCGATCGCTCGCTGGTGGGTTGGCCGGTGCCACCCCCGGACGGGTTTTTCGCGGAGGATCTCGACCACATGCATGAAGTGCCCGCGCATACCGAGTTGATCGATGGGGGCCTCGTTTTCGTGAGTCCGCAGGCGATGTTCCATATGTGGGTCGTCGGATTCCTCGATCGCGAACTGACCGCGCAGGCCCCGGAACATCTACTCGTGTGCCGGGAAATATCGGTCACGTTGGGTCCTCGGCAACGCCCCGAGCCCGATGTGATGGTGGTGTTCACCGACTCGGTCACGGGGTCCGACCAGACTTCATTCGAGTCCAAGGATGTTGTCCTCACCGTCGAGGTCGTGTCCCCGGACTCTGTTGAGCGTGACCGGAAGCGGAAGCCGCAGCTTTACGCCGAGGCCGGGATCTCCCATTTCTGGCGTGTCGAGAACTGTGATGGCCGCGCGGTGGTATACGTCTACGAACTTGATCCGGCCACAAAGGTTTACGAACCGGCCGGAATCTTCCACGACAGGCTCCAGCTCAGTGTCCCATTTGCAATCGACTTGGATCTTGCCGATGCGCCGCGGCCGAAGGGTCGTCGACCAAGATAGCCTCCGATCGTTCGAGTGATGGTGCTCGGCGGTCACTCCGAAGCGAGTGCGGCCAGCAGGGATTCGCCGCGCGGCGTGAGGCGGTAGACGACCTTTCGGCCGGTGCGGGCGCCCGCGATGATGCCCGCGTCTCGCAATACGGCGAGGTGGGCGCCGACAGTGCCGAGTGAGATGTCGAGCAGGGCGGCCAGTTGGGTGCTGGTGGCGGGGGCCGTCAGTTCGCGGGTGACGCGGGCGCGGCCGGGGCCGAGCAGGGTGGCGAGCGGGTCGGAATCGGGGGCAGGCGCGGGGGCGGCGGTGCCGCGGGCCTGGTAGACCAGGGCGTAGGCGGGTGGGTTGTCGCAGGTCCACCAGCCGCCCGGGGTGGTGCGGGGGACGAAGATCAGGCCTTCCTCGGTGATGTCGAGGTCGGGGTAGTCCTGGTTGCTGAAGCGGATGGCGGTTTCGGCGGCGGACCAGATGGGTTTGGCGCGCAGTGAGGCGATGGCCTCGTGCCAGCCGTGGTCGGCGACCAGTCCGGCGCGAAAGGTGATGTCGCGGTCCAGGATCGCGCGCCGGCGCGCCCAGTCCGGGGCGACCAGTGCGGTCCACGCGTGCTCGAAAACGGCGGCGATGCGCGGTCCCAGATTGTCCAGCGTCAGCCAGCCGGTGTCCGGTTCTGCCCAGCACGCCGTCAGTGAATCGCGGATCTCGGCCCGCACCAGATCATCGGAATAGGCTGCGACCACGGCCAATTCGTCGGCCAGGCGGGTGTTCATCCCACCGGTGGGCGGGATGGCGACGAAGGACGGGAACCATTTGGTGGCGGCGACCAGCGGCACCAGCCCGGCGGCCACCGGATCGCGATCCAGGCATTCCGAAAGAGTGGGCCGGAGGCGGGCGTGCCGGTCCGAGTAGGCCGGATCGGTGTTCGGCCGGTGCAGGGCGATGAGCGTGCCGAGCGTTTCGGCCAGGGGTGACAGGGCGAAGCGGCACCGGGTCAGCGCGACCGCGTTCAATCTGAGCAAGGTCATGTTTCGCCTTTCTCCGAAGCGTTAGCCTAGCGAGCCGCCGCCCGATGAATATCGGAGCGTGGTCTCGCTTTCCGCTCCTCCCCGGCTGTCGCCGTCCTTCCGCCGCTTCCTGCTGATTCGCGCGATCTCACTGGCGGGAAGCGCGATGACGCCGGTGGCGCTGGCGCTCGCGGTGCTCGGGGTGTCGGGACGGGCCGGGGATCTCGGCATCGTGCTTGCCGCCCAGGTGATTCCGCAGATCGCGTTGCTGCTGGTCGGTGGGGTGGTCGCCGATCGGTGGTCGCGGCGGGCCGTGCTGATCGGGTCCAATCTGTGTGCGGGGGTGACGCAGGCCGGGGTGGCGGTGGTGCTGATCGGCGGGCACTACAGCCTGCCGGTGATCGCGGGGTTGGAGCTGCTCAACGGGGCCGCTAGTGCGTTCGCCGCGCCCGCGTTGCGGGGGATCGTGCCGGAACTGGTGGCGGATGATGCACTGCAACGGGCGAATTCGCTGTTGGCGGGGACTCGTAATGCCACCAAGATCCTCGGGCCGACGGCGGCGGGGGTGCTGGTGGCCACGGTCGGCGGGGGCTGGGCGATTGCGGTAGACGCGGCGAGCTTCCTCGTCGCCGCCGCGCTGCTGACCCGGCTGCGGCTCGCCCCGGCGGCCGCCCCGCCGGGTGCCGGGCTGTGGCGGGAGCTGCGGGCCGGGTGGCGGACCTTCCGGGGCATCCGCTGGGTGTGGGTGATCACGGTGTCGTTCTGCCTGATCAACCTGCTGTACACCGGTGTCTGGCAGATCCTCGGCCCGGCGCTGACCCAGCAGCGGGCCGGGGACGCGGCCTGGGGACTGGTGCTCGGCGTGCGGGCGCTGGGACTGCTCGCCATGAGTGCGCTGATGTACCGGCTCACGTTCCGGTATCTGTTGCGCGCCGGGCAGTTGCTCGGGGTGTTCGGCGGATTCGGGCTGCTGGCACTGGGTTTCGGGGCCGGTCTGCCGATGCTGCTGGGGTGTGCATTCCTGGCGGGGGTGGGCTTCACCGCCCTCGATATCGCTTCGGAAGTCTCACTGCAGCAGCATGTTCCGCGTGACATGCTCTCGCGGGTCACCGCCTACGGCGATCTGCTGTCCTATGCGGCGATCCCGGTCGGGCAGCTGATGGTGGGGCCGCTGGCCGCCCGCTTCGGTGCGTCGCCGGTGGCGCTGGTGGGGGGATTCGCCTTCGCCGCGGTGTCGCTCGGGCCGCTGCTGGTGGCCGAGGTGCGTGACCTTCCCGGGTAGGGGCGGGTCAGCGCTCCCACTTGCCGGGGTTGAGGTGGAACTGGACCAGGGCGGTGGCGTGGCCGTGGCCCAGCTCGTGTTCGGTCTTCAGCCAGTTGACCAGGTCCTTGTGGCCGGTGCGGCCGGAGGCGGTCAGTGCGGTGAACCATTCGTCCACGGGGCGGCCGTATTTGGCCTCGATGGAGGGGAAGTACGAGGCCGGGCCGTGCGGGTTGGTGGTCGCCATGATCATCTCCTTGCGCTGTGGTGTCGAAGGGATCGACGGTGCGGCGCGGGCGAATTCATCGCGGTGTGACGCGGGTCATGCGGTGATGGCGCGGCCTGCGGTGGCGGTGCGCTCGTTCACCAGGAGCAGGCCGGTGGCGGCGACCAGGGCGGCGGTCACGCCGTGGACGCCGAAGGCGATGGCCGTCGAGCCGTCGTGGCGCAGGATGGTGAGCATGTCGCCGGTGGGGATGGTGGCCATGACCAGCATGACGATGCCGAGTGCGTACCGCTGGCGGGCGGCGAGCAGGGCCACGATGAGCAGCGCGCAGGCCGCATCGCGGACGCCCTTCACGTTCAGGAAGTCGGCGGCTTCGCCGGTGGGGGAGACCCGCATGCCGAAGGTGGGCGCCATGGCCTGCGGGTCGGCCAGGTAGCGGAAGCCGATGTAGCCGATGAACCCGGCTCCGGCGACGGCGAGGGTGGTGGCGATGCGGGAGGTGAGGCGCGAGGTGATCATGTCCAGTGCTCCAAGTTCTAGCTGCGCTAACTGATGAAGCAACGCTAACCCACCGTCGGTAGTTTGTCTAGCGATGCTAGAGTTTCCTCATGAGTGTCATCCAGACCCGTAAGGAACGTGAGCGCGCCGAGCGCCGGCAGCGCATCGTCGACACCGCCCGCGAGATCGCCGAGACCGACGGCTGGGACGCGGTCACCGTGCGCAAGCTCGCCGAGCGCATCGAATACAGCCAGCCGGTGCTGTACAGCCATTTCGCGGGGAAGGACGCCATCGTGTCGGCCGTCGCCGAGGCGGGCTGCACCGAATTCGCCGCGGTCGTCAAGCAACTGCGCGCCTCCGCCGCCACCCCGGAAGCGGCGTTGCGCGCGGTCGCCCAGGGCTTCCTCGACTTCGCCCGCGACAGCGCCGCCCTCTACGACGCCATGTTCCTGCTGCACACCGACCTGAAGTTCGGCCCCGACGCGCCGCAGGCGTTGAAGGACGCCTTCGGCGAGCTGCTGCAGACCTTCGCCCCCTTCGCCCCGCCGCACGACCCCGAGACCTTCACCGAGGTCGGCTGGAGCAGCCTGCACGGGCTGGCCACCCTGGACCGCAGTGGCCGCCTGCGGCCCGGCTTCCGGGACCAGCGGCTGGAAATCCTGGTCGCGCAATGGGTTCGCGGTGACTGACGCCATGGTTGCGCCACCACGGGCCGTGCCCGGCCTACGCTGAATTCATGGCTGACGCGGTGGTGGTCGGATCCGGGCCCAACGGGCTGGTGGCAGCGGTGATCCTGGCCCGGGCCGGGCTCGAGGTGGAGGTGTACGAGGCCTCCGACCACATCGGCGGCGGCTGCCGCACCGGCGAGGTGACCCTGCCGGGCTTCCACCACGACCTGTGCGCGGGCGCGCATCCCATGGCGGTGGCGTCCCCGGTCTTCCGGGCCTTCGATCTGAAGACACACGGCGTCGAACTGCTCACCCCGCAGGTTTCCTACGCGCATCCGCTCGACGGCGGGCACGCCGGTCTGGCCTGGCTCGATCTCGACCGCACCGCCGACGGCCTGGGGCGCGACGGCGGTTCCTGGCGGCGGCTGTTCGGCCCGCTGGTGGGCAAGTGGGAGGACCTGGTCGGGCTGGCCATGTCGGACCTGCGGCATCCGCCGATCGACCCGGCCGGCCTGCTGCACCTGGATCCGGGCATCGAACTCCGCTTCGCCCGCCGGCTGCTCGAACAGTCGACCCCGTTGTGGAACATGCGTTTTCGCGAGGACATCGCGCCCGCCCTGCTGACCGGCGTGGCCGCACATGCCATCCGGCCCCCGCGAGGCGTGCCGGGCGCGGGCGTCGCGATGCTGCTCGGCACCCTCGCCCATGTGAGTGGCTGGCCGATCCCGCGCGGCGGCAGCCAAGCCATCGTGGACGCGCTCGCCGATGATCTGAAAACCCATGGCGGCCGCATCTTCACCGGCCACCGTGTGGATTCCCTCGACGAATTCGACGAGGTCCGGGCCGTGCTGCTGGATGTCGCGCCCGCCGAACTCCAGCGCATCGCGACCCTGCCCGCCCGATACAACTTCGCGCTCAACAGGTTCCGCTACGGCGGCGCGGCCTGCAAGGTGGACTTCGCGCTCGCCGGACCCGTCCCGTGGCAGGCCACCGGCTGTGATCGCGCCGGCACCCTGCACCTGGTCGGCACCCGCGCCGAGGCCGTCGCCGCCGAAAAGGCCGTGGCCGCAGGGCGGCACGCCGCCCGCCCCTACGTGCTGGCCATCCAGCCCGGCGTCGTCGATCCGACCCGGGCCCCGGAGGGCAAGCACACCCTCTACACCTACGCCCACGTCCCCAACGGTTCCGCCGAGGATCTCACCGAGGCCGTCACCGCCCAGGTCGAACGCTTCGCCCCCGGCTTCCGCGACCTCGTTCTTGGCACCCATGTCCGCACGGCCGCCACCATGCCCGCCCACAACCCGAACTACATCGGCGGCGACATCTCGGCGGGCGCGATGACCTTGCGCCAGACCGTCTTCCGCCCCGCGCCCCGCTGGAATCCGTACTCGACCCCGCTATCCGGGGTCTACCTGTGTTCCTCGGCCACCCCGCCCGGCCCGGGCGTGCACGGCATGAACGGGTACTACGCCGCCCGCCACGCCCTGCGCACCGAATTCGACGTCCGCATCGACCCCCTCGAACTACTCACCGACCACTGGCGCATCTGATTGCTACGCTCCCGGGCATGGCCGGATATTCGGGCACGCCCCTGCCACGCAAGCTCGGCATCAAGGCCGAGAGCCGGGTACTGCTGGCCGGTGCGCCGGCGGGTTTCGAGCTGGGTGAACTGCCCGGCGGAGTCGAGGTACATCGCCGGGCGGGCGCCGGGCCCTACGACGTGATCCTCGGGTTCTGTCCGGACCGCGCCACCCTGACACGCCGGTTCCCCGGGTGGCGGCAGCGGTTGGCGGTCGACGGCGGCCTGTGGCTGGCCTGGCCCAAGAAGGCGAGCGGCGTGCCCACCGATCTCGGTGAGAACGCCGCTCGGGAATACGGTTTGGCTCAGGGTCTGGTCGACAACAAGGTCGCCGCCATCGACGGCACCTGGTCGGGATTGCGATTCGTCATCCGCCTGGCCGACCGATAAGTGACGACTGATTTCGTGCCGGTCGGGGTAACTCGTCGGGTACCTCTGAAATCGGTTGGGCCGCCAACCGCCGGCACGGGTTCCCAACTGTCAACGGCACCTGAGCCGTCCGCTAAAGGCTCGGGGAGGCGGGGGAGTGCGTCCGGTACAGATCCGGCTCCAGGTAGATGACCCGGGCGGCCGGGACCTCGGCGCGCACCCGCGCCTCGGCGTCGTCGATCGCGGCGGCGATATCGGCGATCGTCAGGCCGGGCACGATGGAAACCTTTGCGGCCACCAGCATTTCCTCCGGACCCAGATACTGGGTGCGCAGGTGGATGACCCGGTCGATGCGGCGGTCGTCGACCAGCGCGGTGCGGATCGCGGCGTCCTCCTCGGGCGTCGCGCCCTCGCCGATGAGCAGGCTCTGCATCTCGATGATGAGGATGACGGCGATTACGCCGAGCAGCAGGCCGATGGCCAGGGTGCCCACGCCGTCCCACACCGGATCGCCGGTGATCATGGTCAGGCTGATGGCCGCGAAGGCGAAGATCAGGCCGATCAGCGCGCCCGAGTCCTCCAGCAGCACCACCGGCAGCTCCGGATTGCGCGAGTTGCGGATGAACCGCCACCAGCTCGAATTGCCCTTGAGCGGCTTGGATTCCCGCATGGCCGTGATGAAGCTGAAGCCCTCCAGGCAGATGGCGAGGCCGAGGATGACGATCGCGACGATCGGATTGGACAGTTCCTCGGGATGCTGGATCTTGTGGATGCCCTCCCAGATCGCGTACAGCGAGCCGAGCGCGAAGATGACCAGCGCGACCACGAACGAATAGAAGTACCGGTTGCGCCCGTAGCCGAACGGGTGCAGCTGGTCGGCCTCCTGTTCTGCGCGGCGCTGGCCGAGCAGCAGCAGCCCCTGGTTGGAGGTGTCGGCCACCGAGTGCACGGCCTCGGCCAGCATGGACGCCGAGCCGGTGATCGCCGCGCCCACGAATTTGGCCGCCGCGATACCGGCGTTCGCGCTCAGCGCCGCCAGGATGGCCTTCTTACCGCCGCCCGCAGACAATGAACCGCCCCTTCCCGAATCTATGTCCGTTTTGTCCTAAAACGCCTTTGACCGGGAGAGCCTACTAGAGCCCGGGCGTCACTCCTCGCCGACGGCCGCGCAGAACAGCTGCGCCGAGCTGTCCGCGTCCCCGTCGCCGTCCTCGTCCACCGCGATCGCCTGCGCGCGAATCCCGCCGTCGGCGGCCGAGATCCACGCCGCGCGCCCGCGTTCCACGATCAGCTCGTGATTGCCCTGGGACAGCTTCACCCGCCCGTGCGTGACCAGCGCGATCCCCGGCCCCGACTGCAGCACCGGCACCGGCTCGGCCCCCGCGGCCAGTTCGAAACGGCTGAGCGCGAATTCGGGCGCGGGCGTGTGGTAGCGGAACACGCTGTCCGACACCCGCTCCGCAGTCACGACCGGCAGGTCCAGCGGCTCGAAGTCCAGCACCCGCAGCAGCTCCGGCACATCCACGTGCTTGGGCGTGAGCCCGCCGCGCAGCACATTGTCGGAGTTGGCCATGATCTCCACACCGACCCCGCGCAGGTACGCGTGCAGGTTCCCGGCGTCCAGGAACAGGCCCTCGCCCGGCTCCAGGGTGATGCGGTTGAGCAGCAGCGCCGCCAGCACTCCGGCGTCGCCGGGATACGCCTCGGCGAGCTCGAGCGCCGTGCGCACCTCGGCCACGAATTCCTTGCCGGCGCCGCCGCTTCGGGCCTCCGACAGATACCGCACGCAGCCGTCGAGCACCTTGGGCAGCAGCATGCTCAGACTGCCCTGCGGCAGCGCGATCCAGGTGGTGAACAGCGTGCGCAGCCCCGCCGAGTCGGGCTGGGCGGCAAGCAGTTCGGCGTACTGGCTCAGTTCCGGCACATCCAGGGCATTGAGCAGCCGCACGGTCTGGCGCGGATCGCGGAATCCGGCCAGCGCCTCGAAACGGTGCAGCGCCACCACGAGTTCGGGCTTGTGGTTCTCGTCGCGGTAGTTGCGCATGGGGGAGTCGATGGCGACCCCGTTGTGGTTCTCCCGCGCGAACCCGGCCCGGGCCTGTTCGACGCTGGGATGCGCCTGCAGCGAGAGCGGCTCCTCGGCGGCCAGGACCTTCAGCAGGAACGGCAGCCGTCCACCGAATTCGCTCGCCACCGGCCCGAGTTCGTGCTGCGGGTCGGCATTGACCAGCTGCAACAGGGATTCGCTGTGCCCGTTGATCTGCACCCGCGCCGGATCGGCGGGATGCGCGCCGAACCAGAGTTCGGCCTCCGGGTGCGCGGAGGGGACCGGTCGTCCGCACAGCTGAGCGAGCGCGGTGCGCGAACCCCAAGCGTAGGAACGCAGCGCACCAACGAGTTCGTGCACTAGTAATTGCCCCCGTCGTAGCGTCCCGGTCCGGTGGCCGGGCGGGAACCGAGTAGTCGGAGATAGGCGGCCGCCATCTCCAGCCGAAGTGCGAGTACCGCAAGCTTTTCCAGCTCACCACCCTGGACGGCGGGCGCGGTCTGCCCTGCCGCCTCGGCGGCAACGGTGGCTGCGGTGTCCACGGTGATCAGGTCGGTGTCGACCAGCCCGGCGTCGGAACCGAACACGGCCAGTCGCCGGCGCACCTTCACCTCGTCCGGATCGGCGCTCACCACGAACACCCGCACCTGCTCCACCGGCGCCGGCCCGTCCAGCTGCTCGTCGTGGAACAGCGGATCGAATCCGGGGGCGGCGACCCCGGCGGCGGCGACCAACCGGCCATGCGCCGCAACGGCTTCCGAGAGCGTGACCGCGGTGGCGGTCTGCCCGGCCGTGGCCAGCAGCACCTCGGCGCCGTGCTCGGCGAGCACGGCGGCGGCGCCGGAATCACCGGCCAGCACCAGGCGCTTGCGCTGCTGCATGCGGGTGGCCAGGGTCTTGGCGGGGTTGTGGAAGGCCTCGTGCTGCGGTCCGTCGCGCAGTGCCTCCTCGTCGAGCAGGTCTGCGAGAGCATTCAATTCGGGCACCAGCGGCCCGGTGCGGTGCGGGTCGATGGTGGTCAGCACGGCCAGGCCCGCGGCCAGATAGCGCAGCATGCGGTTGTGGTCGAGGACCCGCACCCGCGGCGCGAGAACGGTGGCGCGCCCAGCCGCGGCCGCCCGGATGGGTCCCTCGTCCGGCGCGGCCACAATCACTTCGGCACCCCGTCGAAGTGCTCGGTCCACCGCTTCGGCCAGTTGCGGATCACCCGAGTCGTCGCCCGCGACCAGCACCACGTCCAGCGGCCCGACCCACGGCGGGATCGAAGTCGCCGGTACCAGTGGCAAACTCGTGCGGTCACCGAGGGCCGCGATCAACAGCGACGCCGCGCGTGCGGCGCGCCCGCTGCCCGACACCAGCACCAGACTGCGGGGCCGCAGATCGGTCAGCCGGGTCAGCGCATCTTCGGAAAGTGCCGCGGCGGTTGCCCTTACCTGGGCTCCCCCCGACGCGGCGGAGCGGAGTACACCCCCGGCGTCCGCCGCCTCCAGCGAGGCGACGTCATCGAGGTCGATTACCGGTGTCCCAGCGATCATCGGGTGTTGCCACCTCCCCTCATCGGGTCACCAGACGCTGGTGAATCCAAGCTCTGTGATTCCACTATTCCAGTCAGGCGCGGACGATGCTCAGGATCTCGGTTACGAGTGCGTCTACTTCATCCTGCGAACGCGCCTCGACGTTGAGTCGCAGCAGCGGTTCGGTATTGGAGGCGCGCAGGTTGAACCACGCGCCGTCGGCCAGCTGCACGGTCACGCCGTCCAGCCGATCGACCGATTTCGCCCGCTTGCCGAACGCCTCGAGTACGGCCAGGGTCCGCTCCTGCGCATCCGCCACCGTCGAATTGATCTCCCCGGAGGCCGCGTACGTCGCGTAGGCGGAGGCCAGTTCCGACATCGGCCGGTCCTTCTCGCCCAGCGCGGCCAGCACGTGCAGGGCCGCGAGCATGCCGGAGTCGGCGCCCCAGAAGTCGCGGAAGTAGTAGTGCGCCGAGTGCTCGCCGCCGAAGATCGCGCCGGTGGCCGCCATCTGCTGCTTGATGAACGAGTGGCCGACCCGGGTCCGCACCGGGGTGCCGCCGAGCTCGGTCACCAGCTCCGGCACCGCCCGGGAGGTGATCAGGTTGTGGATGACGGTCGCGCCCGGTTCCTTGGTCAGCTCGCGCTCGGCCACCAGGCCGGTGATGGCCGACGGCGAGACCGGGTCGCCCTTCTCGTCCACCACGAAGCAGCGGTCGGCGTCGCCGTCGAAGGCCAGGCCGAGGTCGGCGCCGGTCTTGCGGACGTGGTCCTGCAGATCCACCAGGTTCTTCGGATCCAGCGGATTGGCTTCGTGATTGGGGAAGCTGCCGTCGAGTTCGAAGAACAGCGGCTCGACCGTGTACTGCGGCAGCGTGCCCAGCACGGCGGGCACCGTGTAACCGCCCATGCCGTTGCCGGCGTCCACCGCGATGCGCAGCGGACGCGAACCGCTCAGGTCGACCAGCTTGTGCAGGAAGTCGGCGTAGGCCGAGAGCAGGTCCTCCCGGGTCTCGGTGCCGCGCGGCCCGTCGAAGGCCGGGACGCCCGCGACGACCTCCTCGGTGATGGTGGCCAGCCCGGTGTCCTGACCGACCGGCAGCGCCTTGGCGCGGCACAGCTTGATGCCGTTGTACTTGGCGGGATTGTGGCTGGCGGTGAACATGGCCCCGGGGCAGTCCAGGTGGCCGGAGGCGAAGTAGAGCTCGTCGGTGGAGGCCAGGCCGATGTGCACCACATCGAGTCCCTGGGCGAGCACGCCGTCGGCGAAGGCGGCGGCCAATTCCGGTGAGGAGTCGCGCATATCGTGACCGATGACGATGCGCCGGGCGCCCTCGCCGCGCATCAGCCGGGCGAAGGAACCGGCAACGTCCCGGACGAAGTCCGCGTCGATCTGTTCGCCGACAACTCCGCGAACGTCGTATGCCTTGATGACTGCTTGAACGGACTCGGCGGACCGGGCGACTGTCATGCGCACCACCCTAGTAGCTGACCGTGACAATGAGAGACTTCCCCCGACCCTTGCCAACCGGACAACTGATTTCGTGAGGCGCGGGTAATTCGCCGGGTACGTCCAAAATTGCCGGCGCCACCCGACCGCTGGCACGGAATGTCAATGGATCACGGCTCATAGCCGCCCGCTTAGGTCTCGGAGAGCCGGTCCGGCGGGTCCGGCAGGACGCGTAGATGGCCGCGTCTGCCGGTGCGACCCGTGCGGGTCGGGCGCTGCGGGGCGGGAGCGTAGTCGGTGTAGCCGCGCGGATCGGGTTCCGGTGTGCGGCGGCGCAATCCGGCCTCGCGGACGGCTTCGGCGAGCGCGGTGAGATCGTCGTCGTCCGGGGTCGAGGAGGAAAACCCGCCCTCGTGGCGGACCAACTCCCATCCCTTGGGCGCGGTGATCCGGGAAGCATGCGTTTCACACAGGTCCCAGGAGTGTGGCTCCGCCACCGTGACCAGCGGACCCACGACTGCCATCGAGTCGGAGTACACATAGGTCAGCGTCGCGACGGCCGGGTTCTTGCAGCCTGGACGGCAGCAACGACGCATGGGGATCACGCCAAGCAGGGTAACCCCCCTCACGCCCTCGTGGACACAGACACGCTCAATGAAGCCCGTCTCACTCGCGCCACGAGGGCCTCGGGTAGCTGTGCGCTTTCGTGCCGCGGGCGCGTCGCGACGGCCCCCGGAACGCGGTCGCCGGGTCTCCGGAATGCCGTCGCGGCGGGCCGCCGCACCGGCCGGGCGGCCCGGCGAGGCGGGTGCTCACACCCGCCCGGGGTAAGGGTTAGATTCAAGGTATGACCCGTTCACGTAAGAGGCGACCGCCCACCGCGCGGTCGGTCATCCGCCGCGGGCGGGGTGTGCGCGGGCCGATGCTGCCACCGACCGTGCCCGCCCGGCGCACCCGGGGCCAGGAGTTCGACCGTCTGGTGCTGGAGGCCTTCGCGCCGCTGGAGACCCGCTGGCACGAGCAGCTCACCAAGCTCGACATCGCCGTCGACGACGTGCCGAAAATCCGTCCGCTGCACCCGGATTCGGTCACCTGGCCGGAAGAGGTGGTGGCCGACGGCCCGGTGCCCCTGTCCCGCCTGATCCCGGCCGGTGTGGACCGCTACGGCATGGCCACCCGCGCCCGCGTCGTGTTGTTCCGCAAACCGTTGGAGCTCCGTGCCGGGGACCCCGACGACCTGGTCGACCTGCTGCGCGAGGTCCTCGTGCAACAGATCGCGACCTATCTCGGGGTCGAACCGGACATCATCGATCCCGATCCGGAGTAGTTGATCCCGGGCCGGATCGGCCCGGAATTGCTCTCGGCTACAACAGATTTCGCGGCAGCGCCGCGGTCAGCTGATGCCCCGCTTCAGGCGGCGGCGCTCCCGCTCGGAGAGTCCGCCCCAGATGCCGAAGCGCTCGTCGTTGGCCAGGGCGTATTCGAGGCACTCGTCGCGGACCTCGCAGCCCATGCAGATGCGCTTGGCCTCGCGGGTGGAGCCGCCCTTCTCCGGGAAGAACGCCTCCGGGTCGGTCTGGGCGCACAGCGCCCGTTCCTGCCACTGTTCGGCCTCGGTCATCATGCGACCGCCGCGCGAGAAAGTGTCGTACATATCCTCGGCACCGGTGACGATCAGGCTCAGCCGCGGCGGTTCGGGCTGGTAGGCGGCTCGCGCCCACTGTCCGCCCCCCGGTCGCGCAGTCGTCATCGGTTCACCCCCCTCGTATCCGTTCCGATCGTCGGCGCAGAAGTCAGGTGCTGCGCCAGTCGTGGAATCGGTTTGCGATACACCGCCCGGAATGCCCGACGGGGCCAGCTCTTCGGCCATCGCTCCGCCTCCTCACTGTGTGTTAGCGCAGAATGATTAATCCGCCGGAGCCGATCCCACCGACGGCCCAACACCGCGGCGTAGTCCCGCGGCCATCCCCGAGCTTGGCATCACTCCGGTGCGAACGCCTGTTCGAAAACCCGTCCGCGCCTTGCACTCTCACGCGGACCCGGAATGACATGCCTGTGATTAGACACGCCGGGAGCGGCGATGGTCAAGCTGCCGAAGCGATTCCGTTACCATCTGCGACCCCGTCGGGAGGCGTTCCCGCAGTTCAAATAGCAAATTCACAGCAAATGAGCTGCGGGACGACATTCCGCTTCGAACGCATAGGCTGTGCGGATGTGACTCGAGAACAAGCGGACACCGCGCCCGGCACCGGCCTGCGGATCGCCGTCCTGGTCGGCGGAGTCGGCGGCGCGCGGTTCCTGACGGGGGTGCGCGAACTGCTGCCCGGCGCCGACACCACGGCTATCGTCAATGTCGGCGACGACGTGTGGATGCACGGGCTGCGCATCTGTCCTGACCTGGACACCTGCATGTACACCCTGGGTGGCGGCATCGACCCCGAACGGGGCTGGGGGCACGCGAACGAGACCTGGAGCGCCAAGGAGGAGCTGGCGAAATACAAGGCTCAGCCCGATTGGTTCGGGCTGGGCGACCGGGATATCGCCACGCATCTCATTCGCACCGAAATGCTGCGTCAGGGATACCCGCTCTCGGCGGTCACCGAGGCGCTCTGCAATCGGTGGCAACCGGGTGTGAAACTGCTTCCGGCAACCGACGACCGATGCGAAACACATGTCGTAATCGGTGACCCGGAGAACCCTGGCGAACGCCGCGCGATCCATTTCCAGGAGTGGTGGGTTCGGTACCGGGCGAACGTAGAGACCCATGGATTCGTGACTATTGGGGCAGATGCTGCGAAACCAGCCCCGGGTGTGATCGAAATCATAGATTCAGCGGATGTGATCCTGCTCGCTCCGTCGAACCCGGTTGTGAGCGTGGGCGCCATCCTCTCGGTTCCCGGCATTCGGGGCGCACTGCGGACCACGGATGCCAAGGTGATCGGACTGTCCCCGGTGATCGGCGGAAAACCGTTGCGCGGCATGGCCGATGAGTGCCTGTCGGTGATCGGCGTCGAAACCTCCGCCGAGGCCGTCGGCAACTATTACGGCGCGCGCTCGGGTACCGGCATTCTCGACGGCTGGCTCGTGCACACCGGCGACACCGCCGACATTCCGGGCGTCGAAGTCCGGAGCGTGCCACTGCTCATGACCGACCCGGCCGCGACCGCCGAGATGGTTCGCGAAGCCCTCGACATCGCGGGAGTCAAACCGTGACAACGGATTCCATCCAAGCGCTGGGCGATCACGCGTCCGGCGGCGAACTGCGCATCCTGCCCATTCCGGGCCTGCCGGAATTCCGCCCGGGCGACGATGTCGCCGAAGCCATCGCGGCACGGGCGCCCTGGCTCCAGGACGGTGACGTGCTGGTGGTGACCAGCAAGATCGTCGCCAAGGCCGAGGGCCGCATCGTGACTGTGCCCAGCGACCCCGAGGAACGCGACGCCGCGCGCCGGCAACTGGTGCTCGACGAGTCGGTGCGGGTGCTGGCGCGCAAGAACCGCACCCTCATCACCGAGAACCGGCTCGGCATCGTGCAGGCCGCCTCCGGAGTCGACGGCTCCAATGTGGAACAGGGCGAACTGGTCCTGCTGCCGGAGGATCCGGACGCCAGCGCCAAGGCGCTGCGCACCGCGCTGGCCGACCGCCTGGGCGTGCAGGTGGCCGTGGTCATCACCGACACCATGGGCCGGGCCTGGCGCAACGGCCAGATCGACGCCGCCATCGGGTCGGCGGGCATCCGGGTGCTGCACGACTACGACGGCGCGGTCGACGGGCAGGGCAACGAACTGCATGTCACCCTGGTCGCGGTGGCCGACGAGCTGGCCGCGGCCGCGGACCTGGTGAAGGGCAAGCTGGGCGGGGTCCCGGTCGCGGTGGTGCGCGGGCTCGACTACACCGACGACGGATCCACCGCCGGGGATCTGCTCCGGCGCGGCGAGGACGATCTGTTCTGGCTGGGCACCGAGGAATCCGTCGAGCTCGGCCGCAAACAGGCGGTGCCGCTGCGGCGTTCGGTGCGCCGGTTCGCGGAGACGCCGGTGCCGCCGGAGCTCATTCGCGAGGCCGTCGCCGCCGGGCTCACCGCGCCCGCGCCGCACCACACCCGTCCGGTCCGCTTCGTCTGGGTCCGCAAGCGTGGCCTGCGCGAGCAGCTGCTCGAGGCCATGGCCGAGCAGTGGCGCACCGACCTGACCGGTGACGGCCGCACCCCGGAGAGCGTGGAGAAGCGGGTCGCGCGCGGCCGCATCCTCTTCGACGCCCCCGAGATGATCATCCCGTTCTGCGTGCCCGACGGCGCGCACGACTATCCGGACGAGCGCCGCCGCGCCGCCGAGCAGACCATGTTCACCGTCGCGGTGGGCGCGGCCGTGCAGGGCCTGCTGGTCTCGCTGGCGGTGCGGGGCGTGGGCAGCTGCTGGATCGGGTCGACCATCTTCGCGCCCGAGGTCACCCGCGACGTGCTGGGTCTGGGGGCGGACTGGAATCCGCTGGGCGCCATCGCCATCGGGTACCCGCTCGACGAGATCGCCCCACGCGAGGCGCGCGAGCCCGGCCTCGGGCTGGTCGAACTGTGAGCGCGGAGTCGCTCCACAAATCGGCGACCGAGTTGCTGGAGACCTGGTCTCCGGCAACGGGTCCGGAGTGCTCCATCCGGGAGGCCATGCTGGCCTTCCTGGGTTCCGCGCCGCGCGGCTGCCTGCGCGAGCACGCGCCCGGGCACATCACCGCCTCGGCCATCGTGTTCTCCCATGACGAGCGCGAGGTGCTGCTGACCCTGCACCCGCGGGTGGGCCGCTGGATCCAATTGGGCGGGCACTGTGAGGAATCCGACGATTCGGTCGCGGCGGCCGCCTTCCGTGAGGCGACCGAGGAGTCCGGCATCGACGGGCTGGTGCTCGAGCCCGGCCTCTACGGCGCGCAGGCGCACCCCATCACCTGCTCGCTGGGCGTGCCGACCCGGCACCTGGACCTGCTGTTCAAGATCAAGGCACCGGAAGGCGCTGTGCCGGTGCGCAGTTCGGAGTCGACCGACCTGCGCTGGTGGCCGGTGGACGGGCTGCCCGCCGATTCCGACGTGCTGGTGCGCTGACACCCGGCCGTGCTGTCGTGTTGTGCGGTACACGGGGTTCCGGATGCCGGAATCCCCGTGTTACTGTCCGCTACGTACACGTTCTCAGGGCGGGGTGGAATTCCCCACCGGCGGTAATGGCATCCGGGCCGATCCGGAGTGCACGAGCCCGCGAGCGCCACAGTGTCTCTCATCGGCAGTGTGGGTCGAGCAGATTCCGGTGTGATCCCGGAGCCGACGGTCACAGTCCGGATGAAAGAGAACGCGGCACCGGCACGTCCGCACCGCTGGACGGGCCTGTTCGCGTCTTGCCCTGGGTGACATCGCGAACAGGAGGAATCCCCATGTCACCCACTTCCACTCGCATCGCCCTCGTCGCCGCGCGCTGGCACAGCGACATCGTCGACAAGGCCGTCGCATCCTGCCGGGCCGGGCTGCTCGAGCGCGGCTACTCCGAGGTCGACGTGATCGAGGTGCCCGGTGCGTTCGAAATCCCGCTGCAGGTCAAGCGTTTGGCCACCCGCGGCTCCTACGCCGCGGTCGCGGGCTGCGCGCTCGTCGTGGACGGCGGCATCTACCGGCACGACTTCGTGGCTTCGACGGTCGTCGACGCGCTCATGCGGGTGCAGCTCGAGACCGATGTGCCGGTGTTCTCGGCCGTGCTGACCCCGCACCACTTCCACGAGCACGGCGAGCACCTGGCCTATTTCGCGCGGCATTTCGAGGTGAAGGGCGCGGAGCTGGCCAATGCCATCGCCGCCACCCTGGCCCTGGACGCGGTCGGCGCCTAGACAACGCGGTCGGCGTCTGGACACAAGGGAAACCCTGCCCGCACGAGCCGGAGGCGGCTGGTCGTGCGGGCAGGGTGCGGGTTCCGCCGGCGCGTACGGGGGGAGAACGCGCCGACGGTCCGGGTTCGGCCTGGGGGTTGGGTTCAGGCCGGAACCAGGTCTTTCTCTTGCGGGCCCGGTGCTTCCGGGGCGGCGGGGGCCGGGTGGTCCTCCACCATGGCCTGCTCGTCGAAGGGGATCTCGCGATCCAGCACCGCGCGGACGCGGGCCGGGTCGATGGTCTTGGTCCAGGTGCCGATCAGCAGCGTGGCGACCGCATTGCCCGAGAAGTTGGTCAGCGCACGGGCTTCCGACATGAACCGGTCGATGCCGACGATCAGGCCGACGCCGTCCAGTAGTTCCGGGCGATGGCTCTGCAGGCCGCCGGCCAGCGTGGCCAGGCCCGCGCCGGTGACACCCGCCGCGCCCTTGGAGGCCACGATCATGAACAGCAGCAGGCCGATCTGCTCGTGCCAGGACAGCGGCTTGCCCATGGCGTCGGCCACGAACAGGGTGGCCATGGTCAGGTAGATGGCGGTGCCGTCCAGATTGAACGAATACCCGGTCGGGACAACCACACCCACGGTGGTGCGGTCCACGCCGACGTGCTCCATCTTGGCGATGAGCCGCGGCAGCGCCGACTCCGAGGACGAGGTGGCGAAGATCAGCAGGTACTCCCGCGCCAGGTAGCGCACCAGCTTGAAGATGGAGTTCCCGGCCACCAGCCGCAGCAGCAGGCCCAGCACGCCGAAGATGAACACGACGCACGTGAGATAGAAGGCCACCATCAGCAGCGCCAGCTGCTTGACCGCGTCGAGTCCGGTGCGCGCCACCACATTCGCCATGGCGCCGAACGCGCCGATCGGGGCCAGCCACAGGATCATGGTGAGAATCCGGAACACCAGCTTCTGCACCGACGCGACCCCGCGCAGGATCGGCTCGCCCGCGGTGCCCATGGCCTGGATGCCGAAGCCCACCAGCAGCGCCACGAACAGCGCCTGCAGCACCTTGCCCGAGGTGAGCGACGACAGCAGGGTGGTCGGCACGATGTCTTCGAGGAACTGCCAGGTGCCGCCCGCCGCCTTGGCGTCGGTGGCGTACTTGGTGATCTCCTTCGCGTGGGCGGCCACGTTCAGCCCCGAACCCGGGTGCAGCAGATTGCCGACCAGCAGGCCGATGGCCAGCGCCACCGTGGACATGATCAGGAAGTAGCCGATGGCCAGGCCGCCGACCTTGCCGACCTTGGCGGCCGCCCGCACCGAGCCGATGCCGAGCACGATGGTGCAGAAGATGACCGGGGCGATCATCATCTTGATGAGGTTCACGAAGATCGTGCCGAGCTCGCCGACGCTCTTGCCGACGCCCGGGGCCAGCCAGCCGACCAGGACGCCCGCGACGACGGCCACGATGACGGCCAGATAGAGCCAGTGGGTACGGTCTCGGCGCTGCCGGGTTGTCGTGTCGCTCATCTCGCTGGTGCCTCCGGGTCAGTGCCCGCATGACGTTTGCTCCACGCGGGTGTTCGGAGAGAATCATGATCCGGAGAGTGACGCGGGTCACTGTTTCGTAAATTATGTTCATGAAGTACCCGGAGGAATCGTGAGAGGTCGAAGAACCCGGGCCCGCCGTACGCTGGCCGGGCAGGTGTTCGTGGTGCAGGTGCTGGTACTGGCGGTGGTGATCACCGCCGCGTCGATGCTGGCGTTCCTGCAGACCCGCCGGGTGCAGGACGACGCCACCCGTGCGGAGGTCGTCGATACCTCGATCGCGGTGGCGCAGTCGCCCTCGACGCTGGCCGGGGTGCGGAGCCCGAATCCGACCGCCGCACTGCAGCCGGTGACCGAGGCCATCCGCAAGGCGACGGGTATGGACTTCATCGTGGTGATGGCCCCGGATCGGACCCGCTACACCCACACCGAGACCGACCGGATCGGAAAACCCTTCAGCGGCAACATCGATCGCGCCCTGGCGGGGGAGACCTTCACCGAGACCTTCACCGGCACGCTGGGCCCGTCGATTCGCGCGGTCACCCCGGTGCGCGATGCCGACGGCCGCATCGTCGCGCTGGTGTCGGCGGGCGTCACCCGCACCCACATCGGCGAACAGGTGCGCGCCCAGCTGCCGCTCATCCTGGCCGCCGCGGCGGGGGGCCTGGCGCTGGCCATGATGAGTTCGCTGTTGTTGCGGCGCAGGCTGTTACGGCAGACGCACGGCCTCGGGCCCGCCGAGCTGCGGGCCATGTACGAGCATCACGACGCGGTGCTGCACTCGATCCACGAGGGCCTGCTGGTGTTCGACAGATCCGATGAGCGCGCCGAGGTGGTCAACGATCAGGCGCGGCTGCTGCTCGATCTGCCGGACGGGCCGATCACGCGCGCGGATCTGCCGGTGTCGTTGCAGCGCTTGGGAACCGGCGTGGTCCGTGACGAGATGCACGTGACCCCGGACCGGGTGCTGGTCGTCAACCAGGACGTGGTGGAGCACGCGGGGCGCCGCATCGGCACCGTGCTCACCCTGCGCGACCACACCGAATTGCGGGATGTACTGGGCGAATTGGATTCGGTGCGCGGCTTCGCCGAATCGCTGCGCGCCCAGGCGCACGAGGCCGCCAACCGGCTGCACACCGTGGTCACCATGGTGGAGCTGGGCCGCCCGCGCGAAGCGGTGAACTTCGCGACCGCGGAACTCGAACTGTCCCAGGCCCTCATCGACCGGCTCGCCGGTGCGGTGGCCGAACCCGCGGTGGTGGCGCTGCTGCTGGGCAAGGTGGAGCAGGCCGCCGAGAACGGGGTGGAGCTGACCGTCACCGGTGACACGCTGCTCGACAGCACCGACCCGCTGACGCCGCACGAGATGGTCACACTGCTGGGCAATCTCATCGACAACGCCCTGGACGCGGTCGGGCACGACGAGGACGCGTGGGTGGAGGTGACGGTGCGGCGGGACGGGCCGGAGCTGTACGTGCGGGTGGCCGACAGCGGCCCGGGCATGTCGGAGGAGTTGTTCACCCGCGCCACCGAACGCGGCTATTCCACCAAGACCGACCACCACGGACTGGGCCTGGCGCTGGTACGCCGGTTGGTCGCCAGGCACGCCGGCGAGTTGCGGGCCCGGCGGGAACCGGAATCCGCGGTGATCGTGAGGTTTCCGAGATGAACGCCGCGCCGGCATCGGCGATCCGCGTGCTGATCGTCGAGGACGAGCCGAAAATCGCTGCGGCACATCGCTCTTACGTGGAGCGGGTGCCGGGTTTCACGGTGGTCGCGGTGGCGCACACCGGTCGCGACGCCATCTCGATCGCGAAAAGGTCACAATCTTCCGGCGTTCCCATCGATCTGGTGTTGATGGATATCGGGTTGCCGGATATGAGCGGGCTCGCTGTCGCCGCGGCGTTGGCGGGACTGCGGCCGCGGCCGGACGTCATCGCCGTCACCTCGGCGCGCGATCTGGCCATGGTGCGCTCGGCCGTTTCGCACGGCGTGGTGCTGTATCTGTTGAAGCCCTTCACCTTTGCGGCCTTTCGCGAGAAGCTGGACCGCTACGTCGAATACCGGGCGGCGCTGCCGGCCGGGGAGACGGCGGTGTCGCAGCAGGACATCGATCGCGCCTTCGGTGTGCTGCGCACTCCGGATCAGCGACCCACCTCGCCGAAAGGCATTGCGCCGCAGACGATGGACGAGGTGTCGCGGGCGGTGCGGGCCGCGCCGGACGGGCTCTCCGCGGGTGAGGCGGGGCGCGCGGTGGGGGTGTCCCGGGTGACGGCGTGGCGGTATCTGGAGCGGATGGCCGAAGACGGCTTGGTGGAACGGCGAACCGACTACGGTCGGACCGGGCGCCCGCAGGTTCGATATGTGTGGTTTCGCTGAGCCCGGTTTCGCTCCTGGTTTGCGCTCGAGGCCCAGTTGCGGGAACCACGCGGTCGGTTGCGGCGGAACCGACTGCTCATGATGTAACGGTGGCCACCTTTCGGTCCGGCCGGGTGCTGTAACAGGAACTAGGTTTCAAGATATGTAGCTGCGAAGTTCTTCGAGGTATTGATTAGCGGGGCAAACGTGCAAATGGTCGGCAAACGGTTGGGTTCGCCGGATCCGAAACGACACCTGTGGGTGCTGGGGTTGATCGCGCCCGGGTGTGCGTTACTGCCCTCGCAGCTGGTGTTGCACACCAAGCTGGAGGTGTTCTGGTGGATCGGACCGATCATCATTCTGATCGCCATTCCGATCCTGGACTGGGTCGTCGGGGAAGACGGCACCAATCCGCGCGACGAGGATTACGAATTACTCTCCAATGACCGGTACTACCGGTGGTGCACCTATATGTTCCTGCCGATCCAGGTGGTCGGCCTGATCATCGCCGCCTACATGTGGGCCGGCGACGATCTGTCCGTCGTCGACAAGCTCGGGCTGGCGGCCACTCTCGGGTTCGTCAGCGGCATCGGCATCAACGCGGCCCACGAACTCGGTCACCGGGTCGAGCGATTGGAGCGCTGGCTGTCGAAAATGGCGCTGGCACAGTCGGCCTACGGGCACTTCTTCGTCGAGCACAACAAGGGCCACCATGCCCGCGTCGCGACGCCCGACGATCCGGCCAGCGCCCGCATGGGTGAGTCACTGTGGGAGTTCCTGCCCCGCAGCGTGATCGGTGGCTTCCGGTCGGCAATCCATCTCGAAGGAGAGCGGCTGCGGCGCAAGGGACACCGCTGGTTCAGTGTCCACAACCACATCCTGCAGGCCTGGGCGATGACCATCGTGCTGTTCGGCGGGTTGCTGGCGGTCTACGGCTGGCGGGTGCTGCCGTATCTGCTGCTGCAGGCGGTGATCGGCGCGGGCCTGCTCGAAACCGTCAACTACGTCGAGCATTACGGCCTACTGCGACGCAAGCGGCCCAATGGCAACTGGGCCCGCTGCTCGCCGAGCGACAGCTGGAACAGTGACCGCCTGGTCACCAATATCTTCATGTTCCACCTGCAGCGGCACAGCGACCACCATGCCAATCCGGGACGGCGGTACCAGACACTGCGCACCTCCGAGGAGGCACCGCAGCTTCCAGCGGGCTACGCCACCATGATCCTGCTGGCATTGTTCCCGCCGCTGTGGCGCCACGTCATGGATCCGCGCCTGCTCGCCCACTACTCGGGCGACGTGAGCCGGGCCAATATCCAACCCCGTAAGCGGGAGCGCATCCTCGCCGAGTACGAGTACCAAGCCGCCGCGTAGGGTTTGGGAGAACCAGCCGACCAGGAGAGGCAGATGACGACCGCTGTGTCCAGCAAAATGACGCCTGACGTCCGCAATGGGATCGACTACAAGGTGGCGGACCTGTCACTGGCCGAGTTCGGCCGCAAAGAGATTCGCCTGGCCGAGCACGAGATGCCGGGCCTGATGGCGCTGCGTCGCGAATACCACGACGTGCAGCCGCTCGAGGGCGCCCGCATCTCCGGCTCGCTGCACATGACGGTGCAGACCGCGGTGCTGATCGAGACCCTGGTCGCCCTCGGCGCCGAGGTCCGCTGGGCCTCCTGCAACATCTTCTCCACCCAGGACCACGCGGCCGCCGCGGTCGTGGTCGGCCCGCACGGCACCGTCGACGAGCCCAAGGGCACTCCCGTCTTCGCCTGGAAGGGCGAGACTCTGGAGGAGTACTGGTGGGCCGCCGATCAGATGCTGACCTGGCCGGGCGAGCCCGCCAACATGATCCTCGACGACGGTGGTGACGCCACCATGCTCGTGCTGCGCGGCGCGCAGTTCGAGAAGGCCGGCGTGGTCCCGCCCGAGGACGACACCCACTCCTCCGAATACAAGGTCTTCCTGAACCTGCTGCGCGCCAGCATCGAGACCGACAAGGGCAAGTGGGGCAGGATCGCCGAGAGCGTGCAGGGTGTCACCGAGGAGACCACCACCGGTGTGCTGCGGCTGTACCAGTTCGCGGCCGCGGGTGAGCTGGTGTTCCCGGCGATCAACGTGAACGACTCGGTCACCAAGTCGAAGTTCGACAACAAGTACGGCACCCGTCACTCCCTCATCGACGGCATCAACCGCGGCACCGACGTGCTGATCGGTGGCAAGAAGGTCCTGATCTGCGGCTACGGCGATGTCGGCAAGGGCTGTGCGGAGTCGATGGCCGGGCAGGGCGCGCGCGTGCAGGTCACCGAGATCGACCCGATCAACGCGCTGCAGGCGCTGATGGACGGCTTCGACGTCGTCACCGTGGAACAGGCCATCGGTGAGGCCGACATCGTCATCACCTCCACGGGCAACAAGGACATCATCCTGCTCGACCACATGAAGGCGATGAAGGACCAGGCCATCCTGGGCAACATCGGCCACTTCGACAACGAGATCGATATGGCCGCCCTGGAACGCTCGGGCGCGGACCGGCTCAACATCAAGCCCCAGGTCGACCTGTGGACGTTCAAGGAGTCGGGCAAGTCGATCATCGTGCTCTCCGAGGGCCGCCTGCTGAACCTGGGCAACGCCACCGGGCACCCGTCGTTCGTGATGTCGAACAGCTTCTCCAACCAGGTCATCGCGCAGATCGAGCTGTGGACCAAGCCCGACGAGTACGACAACGAGGTCTACCGCCTGCCCAAGCACCTCGACGAGAAGGTCGCCCGCATCCACGTGGAGGCGCTCGGCGGCACGCTGACCAAGCTCACCAAGGACCAGGCCGAATACATCGGCGTGGACGTGGAGGGCCCGTACAAGCCGGACCACTACCGCTACTGAGCGGAAACCGCCTGTAGCGCATGAAGATTCGGCCGGTCACCCGAGAGGGTGACCGGCCGGATCTCGTTGGTGCCGTGCGTCCGCTACTTGAGGCAGACGTCGATCAGGGGGACCCACTTGCCGCCCTGGATGGTGCAGATGGCGGCGCTGAGGAGTTCACTGGCGCTGGAGCCGGTGCCGGCGACATTGCTGGAGCCGGAGTTGCTCGACAGGGAGGACGCCGAGCCGGAGTCGGCCACGGGGGCGGCCTGGTCGGCGGTGGCGGGTTCGAGGGTGACGGGGGCGGCGGTGGCGGTACCGGCCGTGGAAAGAGCGGCGGCGGTGATCGCTACGGCGGCCAGGGCGACACGCGGACCGTGGTGTGCGAGATGGGACTTCATCAGAGTTGCGCTCCTTGCAGGGGGAGTGTTGCCCGGGACCCTACAAGAGTTGAAGGGCGCGCGTTTCGGATTTGCGTGGCTTATTTGCGGAAGGACCTCGGGAGGGGGTAGCCCTTCTCCTGCATGACGTCGCGCGCGCGGTTCGGATAGTCGGTGATCAGGCCGTCCACGCCGTGGTCTAGCGCCAGTCCGATGGTGGCCTTGTCGTTCACGGTCCAGGGGATCACCCGGATGCCGAAACCGTGCGCTTCGCGGACGTACTCGGCGGTCGTGGTGAGCTTGAAGTACTTGTCGCCGACCTTCGCGTCGATGTTCCAGGGGTCGACGTAGGCGGGGGATGAGATGTCCGCGCCCAGGGCCTTGATCGCGTCCAGCGGGTCCCCGGCGTGCTCCTCGTACCGAATCGGGCCCAGCCACGGGCTGTTCGGCGCGAAGGTGGTCTCGTCGTACAGCGCGACCGTGGGGATGTTCGCGTTCTGGGCCTTCACCAGCGGCAGACTGCTCCAGTCGAAGCTCTGGATCTCGACCTTGCCGATGGCCCCGGCCTGTTCGACGGCGCCCAGAATGACGTCGACGAATTCCCTGGGGGTGGCGGACTGTTCGGGGTGGGCGGCCTCGATTTTGGTCTCCACGTTGTAGCGCACGGTGCCGAACGCGCCCGGGTGGCTCTTCACCAGATCGAACAGTTCCGGCAGCGTCGCGATCCTGTTGCCCGGAAGCTCCTGTGCCGCTGGGAATTCCGCGAGCTTCCTGCCGCAGTCGAGGGTGTGGACCTGGTCGTAGGTCAGGTCGTGGACCAGCTTGCCGACGTAGGGGAACCGCGGATCGCCGGCGAAGGCCGGGGCGGTGTCGGCGCACTTCTCGGCCTGGATGACCGGGTCGTGCCAGATGAGCGGCTTCCTGTCGGCGGTGAGCACGATGTCGAGTTCCAGGGTGGTGACGCCCAGTTCGATGGCCTTGGCGAAGCCGGGCAGCGACTCCTCGATGGTCATGCCGCGGCCGCCGCGGTGGGCCTGCAGATCGAAGGGGCGGAGTGGATCGGCCACGGCGGCCGGGTTCGTGCCGCTGGAGTTGCTGCCGCAGGCCGTCGGCCCGATAGCAGCAATCGCTACCACGAGGATCGCAAAAGCTCTCTTGAACTGCGTTGACCTCACGTGCCCAGCAGCCATTGCCGGACTATAGCAATCGAATGGCTACAAAAATCTGGGTCTTTCGAACAAACGGGATCCCGCCGGGGCGGACCGCGGCCGATTCGGTACTCTCGCGGCATGGGTGCACTGGTTCCGGTGGAAGGGCTCGACGGCGCGGGCAAACGCACGCTCACCGACGTCGTTGTCACCGTCCTGCGCGCCCGCGGGCTGCGGGTCGCCACCCTGGCCTTCCCGCGCTACGGCGTCTCCGTGCATGCCGACCTCGCCGCCGAGGCGCTGCGCGGCGGTCATGGAGATACCGCTCGGTCTGTGAATGCCATGGCGCTGCTGTTCGCGCTCGACCGCGCCGACGCGCGCGACGAGCTCTCGAAACTGCTGGCGGACAACGACATCGTGCTACTGGACCGCTATGTCGCCTCCAATGCCGCGTACTCCGCGGCCCGCCTGGAACAGGACGCGCACGGCGAAATCGTGGCCTGGATCGAGCAATTGGAGTTCGAGCGCTTCGGATTGCCCGCTCCGGATGTCCAGATTCTGCTGGATGTTCCGGTCGATGTGGCCGAGGAACGCGCGCGCCTGCGCGGCGAAGCCGATGCCGCACGGGCTTTGGACGCTTACGAGAAAGACGGGGGACTGCAGCGCCGCACCGGTACTGTCTACCGTGAGCTGGCCGAAATCAACTGGCACGGACCGTGGTGGGTGCATCGGACCGGTGACGATCCGGCAACACTGGCTGCGCGCCTCGCGGAAATTATTGCTGGATAGGGTTGGATGTGCGCCGACAGGTCACGAGTGTTGGCGTGGCGGCCGAATCAGAGCCGGAGAGGTGACAAACTAGACGTTATGAAGCCGAAGATTCTGGTCGTCGACGACGATATGGCTCTCGCGGAGATGCTCACGATCGTCTTGCGGGGTGAGGGTTTCGACCCCCACGTCGTCGGAGACGGCACGCAGGCGCTGACCGCGGTCCGGGAGCTGCGTCCGGATCTCGTGTTGCTGGATCTCATGCTGCCCGGCATGAACGGCATCGACGTGTGCCGGGTGCTGCGAGCCGATTCGGGAGTGCCCATCGTGATGCTGACGGCGAAGACCGACACGGTCGACGTCGTCCTGGGTTTGGAAAGTGGCGCGGACGACTACATCGTCAAGCCGTTCAAGCCGAAGGAACTCGTGGCCCGGGTGCGGGCCCGCCTGCGCCGCACCGAGGAGGAGCCGCAGGAGCTGCTGTCCATCGCCGACATCGTCATCGATGTGCCCGCGCACAAGGTGACTCGCGGCGGGGCGCAGATCTCGCTGACTCCACTGGAGTTCGATCTGCTGGTGGCGCTGGCCCGCAAGCCGCGCCAGGTGTTCACCCGTGAGGTGCTGCTGGAACAGGTCTGGGGCTATCGGCACGCCGCCGACACCCGCCTGGTCAACGTGCACGTCCAGCGGTTGCGCGCCAAGGTGGAGAAGGATCCGGAGAACCCCGAGATCGTGCTGACCGTCCGAGGTGTGGGCTACAAGGCCGGACCGCCGTGATCGCTGGCTCCAGAAACCGCGTTCAGCGGTGGCTGGCGGTAGCGGTGGCCTGGTTCCGCAATCTGGGCGAGCAACTGGGCCATGTCTGGCGGCGTTCGCTGCAGTTGCGTGTTGTCGTGTCCACGCTCACCCTGTCGCTGATCGTCATCACGATTCTGGGCGTCGTGCTCACGAGTCAGATCACCGACCGGTTGTTGGACGCGAAGATCAACGCGGCCGTCGAGGAAATGGGTCGCGCCCGCAACACCGTTCAGAATCAACTGACCGGTGTGCACGATTCGGGTACTCAGCAGAGTCGCCTGGACGACGCCCGCCGCGCGCTGTTCAGCAGCGCCGGCGGGACCCAGACCGGCGGCGCCGCAGGCAGTTACGAGGCGGCCCTGGCCATGACGGGCGACAGCGGGCAGGAGATCACCTCGGGCGCCATCCAGGAGATCCCCGCCGAGCTACGCCAATTCGTCAAGCAGCGGCAGGTCTCCTATCAGTTCGCCACGGTCTCCAGCCCGGACGGGTACAAGGGCTCGGCGCTGATCATCGGCAGCCCCTCGGCCGATATCGACTCGCTGGAGATCTATCTGATCTTCCCGCTCACCAATGAGCAACGAAGTCTGTCGCTCATGCGCGGCACCATGCTCATCGGTGGCATCGTGCTGCTGGCCGCCATCACGGCGCTGGTGACGCGACAGGTGGTGCTGCCCATCAGATCCGCGGCGCGGATCGCGAGTCGGTTCGCCGACGGACGGCTCAAGGAGCGCATGCTGGTGCGCGGTGAGGACGACATGGCGCGGCTCGCCATGTCGTTCAACGAGATGGCCGAGAGCCTGTCCAACCAGATCACCCAACTCGAGGAGTTCGGAAATCTGCAGCGCCGCTTCACCTCCGACGTCAGCCACGAACTGCGCACGCCATTGACCACGGTGCGCATGGCGGCCGACCTCATCCACGGATCCAGCGACGACCTGGACCCGGCGCTGGCGCGCTCGGCCGAACTGCTCGTCAACGAACTCGACCGCTTCGAGGGACTGCTCAACGACCTGCTCGAGATCAGCCGCCACGACGCGGGTGTGGCCGAGCTGCAGGTGGAATCGCTGGACGTGCGCATGTGCGCGCGGGCCGCGGTCTCCACGGTGCGGCACCTGGCCAAGGAGTCCGGCGTCGAACTCGTGGTGGACATGCCCGAGGAACCGCTGGTGGCCGAGGTGGATCCGCGCCGCGTCGAACGCGTGCTGCGCAACCTGCTCGCCAATGCCATCGACCACAGCGAGGGCAAGCCAGTGCTCATGCGCATGCGCGGCGACGTGGACGCCAATGCCGTCGCCATCGTGGTGCGCGACCAGGGCGTGGGCCTGCGGCCGGGCGAGGAGAAGCTGGTGTTCAATCGCTTCTGGCGCTCGGACCCCTCACGCATGCGCCGCTCCGGCGGCACCGGCCTCGGCCTCTCCATCAGCGTCGAGGATGCCAACCTGCACGAGGGCAAGCTCGAGGCGTGGGGCGAGATCGGTGTGGGCGCGAGCTTCCGGCTCACCCTGCCACTGGTCCGCGGCCGCAAGCTCGGCACCAGCCCACTCTCGTTGGAGCCGCCCAAGATTCGCGGCGCGGTCTCGCCCGAGCAGCTGGCCCTGGACATCGCGGGCTCGGACGCCGGCCCGGCGGCCATCACCTCCGTCGCGGAGGTGCTCGAATCCGCGCCCGGCGCAGTGGAACCGGGCACCACGGGCCCGGACGACGTCGGGGCAGAACCCGGCCCCGAAGCGCCGACCGGGGAAACCGGGGACGAGGAACCGGGATTCGAGGCCATCGCCCCGGAATTCCCCTCCACCACCGGGACTGGTGACGGAACCACCGCCGGGCCCGAGAACGGCACTGCCGCTGGGTCCGAGAACGGCACCGCCGCTGGGTCCGAGAACGGCACCGCCGCTGGGTCCGAGAACGGCGCCGCCGACGAGGCCTCCGCCAACGGGGAAAACCATGCCGCCGACAATGATTCCACCGGTTCCGGCGGAACCGGTTCCGGCCGTGACAACTCCGGCGGCTCGGTGCCGGCCGCCCAGGGGGACGGCCAAACATGAGGAGGCCGTCCGCGGGCCTGCGCCGGGCCCTGGTGGTGCTCGGCTGCCTGCTCAGTGTCAGCGCGTGCGCGAGCCTGCCGGACTCCTCGGCACCGCAGGCGCTGGGCAGCCTGGACCACCAGCCCACCAGCGCCTCGCCGCTGCCGCCCGTCGCCGGGCGGGAACCCGAACAGCTGCTGCTGGACTTCATGGCCGCCACGGCCGATCCGTCCGACCGGCATCAGGCGGCCCGGCAGTTCCTCTCGCCCGCGGCGAATGCGCAGTGGGACGACGCGGCGTCCACCAGCATCGTGGACTCGCAGCCCAATACGCTGCGGGAGTCCCGCAACGGCGACTCCGCCACCTACGTGATCCGGGCGCGCAAGATCGGCGAGCTGGCGTCCGACGGCTCCTACCGGCCCGGTGACGGGACCCTGGAGACCAAGGTCGACATGGAGAAGATCGACGGCGAGTGGCGGATCAAGGATCTGCCGCCCGGCGTGATCGTCGAACAGGCCGCCTTCGCCAAGTCCTACCACCGGTATTCGCTGTTCTTCCCGAACCTGCCCGGGCAGGCCATGGTGCCCGACCTGCGCTGGATCTCCGCCCGCAAGGACCAGCTGGCGCAGCGGCTGCTCGGCCTGCTCGCCCAGGGACCCCAGTCCGCGCTCGCGCCCGCCGTGCGCAACCCCATGGGCGCGCCGGTCACCCTGCGCGGGCCGATCACCAGGGCCAATGGCGATGTCGACAATGTCGGCGTCGGCGGCGGCGGGCTGAGCGTCGACTTCTCCGGCGCCACCGCCCTCGACCCGCCCACCCGCGACGTGATGGCCGCCCAGATCGTGCTCACCCTCTCCGGCGCCGACGTGCTCGGCCCCTACCTGCTCAACGCCGACGGCAAGCCGCTCGACGACAGGTACGCCGGCGGCTGGCAACGCGGCGACGTGGATGCCCGCAGCCCCGACACCATCGCCCGCAACCGGGCCGGCATGCACGCCGTGCGCGATGGGTCGCTGGTGGCGATCACCGACAGCGGAATCACCGCTGCCCCGGGCTTCTTCGGCGCCACCCACACCCTGCAGTCGGTGGGACTGTCGCCGGACGGGCAGCTGGTCGCCGCCGTCGCCAAGTCCGGCCGCCCGGACCCCGAGCCCGAGCGCACGCTGATCATCGGAACCTATGACGGCCAGGGCTTCCCGGTCGCCACCGGCGGCACCTTCACCCGGCCCACCTGGCCCGCCGACGGCAGCTCGGCCTGGTCGGTGGTGGACGGCGACCGGGTGATCCGGGCCGTGCACGACCGCACCACCGGCAATGTCTCGGTGCAGGACGTCGACATCGCGGAACTGACCGCGGCGGCGGCCAATTCGACCTCGCCGCGCGCGCCCATCACCGAGCTGCGCATCTCGCCGTCCGGGGCGCGGGCGGCCCTCATCGCCAACGGCAAGGTTTACGTGGCGGTGGTGGTGCCGCAGCCGAACGGGAAGTTCTCGCTGTCCTCGCCGTTGCCGCTGGCCATCGGACTGAGCACGCCCGCGGTATCCATCGACTGGCTCAGCGACGAGAAGGTCGTGGTGGGTCGCGACGGCAATGTGGACCCGGTGGCCGGGGTGCTGGTGGACGGCTCCGAGTTCCGCGCCCAGACCTCCCAGAACCTCACCCCGCCGGTGCGCGTGCTGAGCGCCTCGCCGGACCAGGAGTACGTGGCCGACTCCCGCGCGGTGCTGGAGCTGACCCGCAATCCCGAAGGGCGCGAGGACTACTGGCGCGAAGTTCCGGGTCTGGGGGCCAACGCGGTTCCGGTGCTGCCCGGCTAGGCGCACACTGAGGGGCATGGGGGAACTGCTGGATCTGATCCTGCCGCGCGCCTGCGGCGGTTGCGGGCGGGCCGGGACGGGGTGGTGCGCGGACTGCGTCGCCGCGCTGTCGGGTCCGCCCATCCGGATCCGCCCGCGCGCCGATCCCGGGGTGCCGTGCTGGGCGCTGGCCGGCTACGCGGGCGCGCCGCGGCGAGCCGTGCTGGCGATCAAGGAGCAGTGCCGCCGGGACCTGGCGCGGCCGCTCGGCGCCGGATTGGCCAGGGGGCTGGATCATTTGCGGGACACCGCCCGCCCGCTGGTGCTGATACCGGCGCCCAGTCGCGGGTCCGCCGCCCGGCGGCGCGGGGGAGATCCGGTGGTGCGTGCCGCGAACGTCGCGGCGAGTTTGCTACCCGGTTGCCGACTGGTCCGTCCGTTGCGCATGCGGCCAGGTGTGCGCGACTCGGTGGGCCTGGGACACCGCGATCGCCAGCACAATCTGCACGGGCGGATCATAGTAGCCACCACCCGCCCGCCGGGTGCGCTGTTTCCGGCAAATGCCGAGGTAGTAGTGATCGATGACGTGTTGACCACGGGCGTCACGGTGCGGGAATCGGTGCGTGCGCTGGCTGCTGCGAGAGTGACGGTTCGTGCCGTGCTGGTTACTTGCGCGGCTTGATTCTCCGAAATTTGCGTGAACACTGGCGGACGGGTCGCTGGCGCACTAGGTTGGCGATCAGACACCCGAACCGCAAGTTTGGAGGTGGCGCCTCGGACATATGTGCCGAGCGAGTTCATCGATCGGCACACGTTTCAATCCCGCCGCACGAGCGGCTTGTGCGGCCAGATCCGGGAGGTACGCGTGACGACTACTTCACGACTCTCAGCGAAGAACGCAGACACCACGGTGCTGCTCGATGACGAGGTCATCTCAGACGATTCATCCACTCGGGCCACCATCGCGGATGTCGTGGTCAAGGGCAGGACCCTCGGTGAGGGCGGAGTGCCCGACCATTTCCGAATTCACGTGGCGGACAAGCTCTCTCGGCTCGAGCGGTTCGACCCCACCATCTACCTCTTCGACGTGGAACTCACCCACGAACGCAACCGTCGTCAACGCAAGAACTGCCAGCGAATAGAGATCACCGCCCGCGGCAAGGGCCCGGTCGTCCGCGCCGAAGCGCGCGCGGACAGCTTCTACGCGGCCCTCGAGTTCGCGGTCGAGAAGCTGGAGAGCCGACTGCGCCGGCTCAAGGACCGCCGTCGCGTCCACCACGGGGACAAGACACCGATCTCGGTGTCGGAGGCGACCGCCGATCTCATCGACGAATCCCTGTTCTCCGCCAATGGATCCATCGCGCACGATCACGCGGCCGACGAGATGGACGAAGCCGCCGGCCCCGGCCATGTGGTGCGCACCAAGCAGCACTCCGCGATCCCCATGACGGTTGACGACGCCCTCTACCAGATGGAGCTGGTAGGCCACGATTTCTTCCTGTTCCAGGACAAGGAGACCGACCGACCGTCGGTCGTCTACCGCCGCCACGCCTTCGACTACGGGCTCATCAGGCTCGCGTAACCAGCGGCTGAGGAACATCCACCTTTCGACCGGGGTCACGAACAGGACCCCGGTCGCCTGTTGTCTCGGGGGGCCTCTTGCTGTTACGGCGTGTATCAGTTAAAACTGTGCCATGGCTACCAAGGGCGCTCGCCGTGCTGTCATCGTCGCCGGGGCTCGGACCCCGTTCGTGCGGTCATTCAGCGAATTCACGCGAATGGACTCCATCGACCTCGCCGATACCGCTGTGCGCGGGCTGCTGGAACGGACCGGGCTGGCCAAGCAGGACGTCCAGGCCATCGTGTGGGGTGGGGTGATCCTGCCCAGCGGCGCACCGAACATCGCGCGGGAGATCGCGCTCGATCTGGAACTGGACGCGGGCTGCGAGGGCTACACCGTGACGCGCGCCTGCGCGTCCGGGCTGCAGGCGGTGGTGTCCGCGGCGGCCGCCATCGAACGCGGTGAGTACGACATCATGGTCGCCGGCGGCAGCGACTCCACCAGCAATGCCGAGATCAAGCTGCCGCAGAAGCTGGTGCACGCCGCCGCACCGCTGGCGCTGGGCAAGCCGAAGGCCAAGGACTATCTCACCGCCGCAATCCAATTGGCCCCGTTCTTCGACCTGATGCCGCGCCGGCCCCAGATCGCCGAGCGCACCACCGGTGAGGTCATGGGCGAGTCGGCCGAGAAAATGGCGCGCATCCACGGCATTTCGCGCGGCGCACAGGACCACTTCGCCGCCACCTCGCATCACCGGGCCGCCGCGGCCATCGCCTCCGGCCGCTTCGACCGCGAGGTGGTGCGGGTCCACACGCCCGACGGGACCGCGGTGTCGCGGGACGGACTGGTGCGGCCGGACACCAGCCTGGCCAAACTCTCCAAGCTGGCACCGGTTTTCGCCGAGAACGGCACCGTCACCGCCGGCAATTCCAGCCCGCTCACCGACGGTGCCTCGGCGGTGCTGCTGATGAGCGAGGAGAAGGCGCGCGCGCTCGGCTACGAGCCCCTCGCCGCCTTCCGCTCCTGGAGCTTCGTCAGCGTCGACCCGCGCGACCAGGTGCTGATCGGCCCGGCCGTCTCCATGCCGCGAGCCCTCGACCGGGCCGGAATGTCGCTCGCGGACATCGATTTCGTCGATATCCACGAGGCCTTCGCCGCCCAGACCCTGTCCGTGGTCTCGGCGCTGGCCAGCCACGAATGGGCCAAGACCCGCCTCGACCGCGACGCCGCGGTGGGCGCGATCGATCCGGCCAAGCTCAATGTGCACGGCGGCTCGGTCTCCCTCGGCCACCCCTTCGGCGCGACCGGCGCGCGCATGGTCACCACCATGGCCAATGAACTCGCTGTGACCGGCAAGTCCACCGCCCTGCTCGGCATCTGCGCCGCCGGCGGCATCGGGGCCTCGGCGGTGCTGGAGCGGGTCTAGCCGGCACGCCTCTGTGCCAACGGTTTTCGGAGGCCGGCTCCCGACGGGCAGGAGGATTCGAACCGGCTCGATCGGCATCGGCAGGGACGCGGCCCCGCGACCGGTTGACCGGCATTCCGATCGACGCCCTGAACCGCGCGGGTGGAGATTTCCGGGGCAGTGCGCTGGTCGGCGCGGGTGTGGGCGGGGCCATCGGTGCCGGCGGCGGTTACCCGAATGCGCCGCAGCGGTGACGATCGGCGCGAACACGACTTCGTGCAGGTGAGACCCCGGCTCGCGGATGCGGGCCGGGGTCTTTCGCGTGCTGCGCGGAAATGGTCGGTGGTGAGGTGATGTCGATTGGGTATTCCCGGGGTGACCGAGATGAGCGGAGGTAGGTCATGGTCGCGAGGACGATGGTCGGCGCCGCGGCACTCGTGGTCGCCGCGGGCGGCTGTGGCGTGGGCAGCGCTGCGGTCGGCACAGGAAGCGCTGGGGCGCTGCCACTTCCGGTGACCGGGTCCGAGGGCGGGCAACCGGTGGCGGACCACGATCTGTATCTGCGGCTGCGCAATGCCGAACAGCACGCGGGGGAGCGGTATCCCGTGTACGGGCTGGTGTATTCGGATGCGGCGGTGTGGACTCTGGCGTTCGTGAGCGGCGGGCCGACCGACTACTACACCATCGACGGCGCCCGGGTGGACCTCGCCGCACCGGCGGGCCGCACTGTGGTGCAGGGCGATGTGTTCACCGGGACCATCACGATCACCGGCAAGCGCGACTCCGGGGATCCGGTGGTGACCCTCGACGACGTCGCGGTCATCGGCCATCGCCCGGCCGAGGCGCTGCGCTGACACCTGGACGGACCGTGGCGGTGTGCGCGGGTATCCCGTCATCCGAGCAGCGACTCGCCGATCGCGGAAACGGGTCATCGCCGTCAGCCGCACCTATGGTGTGAGTCCGATCGACGGTTTGATCGCGGCCCGATTTCCGACCCGCCGGATGTGTAGCCCGCCGTGCCGAAGGCGGCCCGGCGGCCGGTCCCTGCGCCGAGCAGCGATACGAATACCAATCCAAGGCAACACGATGCGAACGGCTCGGGCGTGGCTGGACGAATCGCGCGCGGCCGCTGGAGGAGCGGATGGAGAGTGTCTTCGCGATCGCCCTCGCGATCACCGCCGCCGTGGCGCTGGCCCGGCTCGCCCTGTGGTGTGACGCGCCGCGGACCCGCCCCATCACCGTGGTGCTGTCGCTGCTGGCGATCGGCGCGATCTTCATAGAACCGCAGTGGCGTGACGGCGTCGATTCCGTCTTCGTCACCCGTGGTCTGGCGGGCCTCGTCTCGGATGTGGTGCTGCTGGTGGCGGTCTGCCTGCTGTGCGCGCACGTCGCGCGGGTGTGGGACAACGAGTGGTTGCACCGGGCGGCGCTGGTGATCGCGGTCGCCGGGGGTCTCGCGCTCGTCGTCGTCCACGCGATCGCCGAGCACGCGGGCGCGCGCCGCGGATACACCGGTCGATTGAGCGGTCCCGCAACGGTCTACGGGATCGTGCTGTCGGTCCTGCTGATCGCGGTGAACGTCGCTCCGCTGATCACGGTGGCGCTGGCGCGCCCGGTCACCCGCGGCCAATTCTGGTTCGCCGCTTCGGCTCTGGCCTGGATCGGGCTCGCGGGGCTGCGCGGTGCGGCGGCCGCCGACCCGGATGGGTTCGCGGACACGTTCTGGCAGCTGCGGCTGCCGTTGGACACGCTCGTGCTGCTGGCCGGGGCGGGTCTGGGGTTGTCGGATCTGCGGCGCAAGCAACGACCTGGCAACTATCACCGCGAACGTATACTCGGCAAATGGCCGAGTGGATCTTTTTGATGCATCCGCCCCGCGACAATTTCATCGCCACCATGACCGCAGACGAAAGATCGGCATTCGCGGCGCATAGGGAATGGCTGGCGCGCCTGGACACCGCCGGTGTGCTGCTGGTGGCCGGGCCTACCCTTGGCACAGTCAATACGGGCGTCGGGATCTTCACCGCCGACGACGAGTCCGCCGCGCGCCGCATCATCGCCGATGAGCCTGTCACCAGCGGAGGCTTCATGCGCGGCGATCTGCGGCCGATCCAGCTCGGCTACCTCAACCCCCGCACCGAGAGCGAACCCGTCACCTGATCGTCGCGCCAGCAGGATGGCGTGCGCAGTCGGAAGTCCTTCCCTACCACCTGAGGACCGACAATGGCCATCGCACAGACGACCGAGCATCACGAGATCATCGATGTCACCCGCGCCCAGCGCCCACGAGTGCTGATGGTGGTCGCCAGCCCGGCGACCTCGACGACGCTGAACATTCCGGTGGGCTTCTGGGCCGCCGAGCTCACACATCCCTATTACGAATTCACCAGAGCCCGTTATGAGATCACCATAGCCAGCCCCGACGGCGGGCGAGTCGAGATGGACGCCATGTCCGACCCGCGCGACGAGAGCAAGTGGTCGGCAGACGATCTGATCACCATGGGCTTCGTCAACACCCCCGAATTGGCTGCCCTGCTGGACGATACCGCCATGTTGGCTGATCTGGACCACGACGACTTCGACGCCATCGTGGTTTGTGGCGGTCAGTCGCCGATGTTCACCTTCCGGGGCCGCAAGGATCTGGCAACCACGATCGGGGCATTCCACGCCGCCGAGAAACCTACTGCGGTGCTGTGTCACGGTACCTGCGCGCTGCTGGACGTTGTCGCCGACGACGGCACGCCGCTCATCACGGGCAAGACCATGACCGGCTTCGCCAATGTCGAGGAGGACTTCTCGGATCAAGCCCTGGGTCGTACCGTGATGCCGTTCCGAATCCAGGACGAGGCCGTTGCGCTGGGCGCCAACTACGTCACCGGTGGCCTGTTTCGCGCCTTCGCCGTCCGTGACGGCAACCTCATCACCGGCCAACAGCAGTACTCCGGCGCGAAAGTCGCTCAGATGGTGATCGAGTCGCTGGGGATCTGAACGGATCAGGCCGGTGCGTTCAACTGGATGCCGAGGTCGACGGTGAGGATGCGGCCGATCATGCCGCCGAAGGACGGGCCGACACCGAAGTCGCCGCGGTCCAGGCTGCCGGTGGCGGTGAAGCCGATGGACGGGCGGCCGGGTCACGGGATGCGGCCGCAGTCCGTTCCAGGACACGGTCAGGGGCAGCGGCCGCGTCAGCTCGCCGAAGGTGACCTCGCCGTTCACGTCGAAGGATTCGCCGATCCGGATCGGGCGGGGCGTCCGGAAGGTCATGGTCGGCCGGCGCTCCACATCCAGGAAGTCGGCGTGGCGGACGTGGTCGTCGCGTTTGGCATTGCCGGTGTGGAAGGAATCCAGGTGGATGGTGGCCTCGATGGCCGCCGTCCCGGCGTCGTCCACCACGAATCCGGTGTCGAAGCGCCGGAATTCACCGCGCACGCGCAGCAGTCCGAAGCTGCGCAGCGAGAAGCCGACGGTGGAGTTCGCGGCGTACAGGGTCCAGAGGCCGGGGGTGAGGGCGATGCCGGTCGAAGTCGTCATGGCCACGACTGTCGTCCGGTCGCGGGGGCGTAACCAGACCGGTTTGGTCCAGGGACTGCCGGTCCGTGGCTAATCGTCCGTGCGTGGCGTGAATCGTTCCCAGTGCACGGCCGATTCGAGGGGCCGCCGATGGCGCCAGCCGAAGCGCTCGAGGTCCGGGACCTGCTGGAACTCGTCGACCGGGCCGACACAGAGCCAAGCGACCGGTTTCACGCCCGGCGGCAGCGAGAGCAGATCGGTGAGGAACGGCTCGTCGTAGAAGCTCACCCAGCCCACGCCCACGCCCTCGGCGGTGGCGGCCAGCCACAGGTTCTGGATGGCCAGGATGGTGGAGTAGATGCCGGTCTCCGGCACGGTCGCGCGACCAAGCACGTGTGTGCCGCCGCGCGCCTGATTGTGGGTCACCACGATGCCGGTGCCGCTCTCCACAATTCCTTCGATCTTGATCGGATTGAAGGTCTCGGCGCGATCGGACGGCAGCGAGTCGTGGAACTGCTGCCGCTTCTCGGCCACATGGTCGGCGAACTTCGTCAGTGTGGCCGGATCTCGCAGTACCACGAAATCCCACGGCATCGAATTGCCGACGCTGGGCGCCCGATGCGCCGCCTCGAGAATCCGGAGCAGCGTGGTGTCGTCGACCACCTCGCCGGTGAATTCTGCGCGGACATCGCGACGCAGTTTGATGGCGTCGTAGACGCTCAGACATTCGGTGGCGCTGACAGGACCTTCGGAACACACGGCGTCCAGTGAACCAGGCCGGAGGCGGACGGGGGTCATCGGCCCATTCCCGCGAAAACGCCCCCCGCCGGAAACTCGGCGGGGGGCGTTTCGGGATGCCGGGTGGCTCAGCCGACCAGGGCCGGTTCGCGCCGGGACAGCTTGCGCCGGCCCTCCCGCAGCGCGGTGCGCAGGCCGCGGCGGCGTCCGGTCATCGGGTCGATGCTGGACTCGCCGCCGAAGATCTTCTCCGACTTGGTTTCCGGAGCGTCGTCGGTGGAGCGGCGCAGGTACTTGTTGGGCAGCGACAGCTTCATGATGGTGCGCCACGACTTGGCGTACTGCACCGGCAGCGAACCGGTGGTGTAGGGCAGGTCGTACTTCTCGCACAGCGCCCGCACCCGCACCGCGATGGTCGACAGGTGGTTGGACGGAATGTCCGGGTACAGGTGGTGCTCGATCTGGTGCGAGAGGTTGCCGGTCATGAAGTGCATGAGCGGGCCACCGGAGATGTTGGCCGAACCCAGCATCTGGCGCAGGTACCACTCGCCCTGCGTCTCGTTGTCGCAGTCGAACCTGGTGAACTTCTCGGCGCCGTCGGGGAAGTGGCCGCAGAAGATGACCGCATTGGTCCACACATTGCGGACGATGTTCGCGGCCAGATTGGCGGTCAGCGTGCCCAGGAAGGCGGGGCCGGTGAGCAGCGGGAAGATCAGGTAGTCCTTGGCGGCCTGCTTGCCGATCTTCTCGAGAACGGTCCTGCGGTCCTCCTCGAACTGGACGCGCTCGGGCGAACCCGGGGCCCACTTCTTCTTGGCGACCTTGCCCAGCTCCAAATGCTGGATGGCGACACCGTATTCGAAGAACATCTGCAGCAGCAGGTTGTAGACCGGCTGTCCGAGATAGAACGGCGACCAGCGCTGATCGCGGGTGACGCGCAGCAGGCCGTAGCCGATGTCGTCATCCATGCCCAGCACATTGGTGTACTTGTGGTGCAGGAAGTTGTGGGTGATCTTCCAGTGTTCGGACGGGCCCGCGTTGTCCCATTCCCATTTGGTGGAGTGGATTTCCGGATCGTTCATCCAGTCCCACTGCCCGTGCATCACATTGTGGCCGATCTCCATGTTCTCGATGATCTTGGCGGTACCCAGCAGGGCCACGCCGGCCAGCCACGCAGGCGGGAAGAGACTCGCGAAAAGCACTGCGCGGCCACTGATTTCGAGGCCGCGCTGGAGACGGATCACATTGCGGATGTAACGGGCATCCTTCTCGCCCAGGGACGATTCGACCTCACGGCGGATGGCGTCTAGCTCCGCCCCGATCGCTTCGACGTCCTCCGGGGTGAGGTGCGCGTATTCCTTGACATCCGAGATCGCCATGGCGGTTACACTACCGTAGGTTACGGTCCCGTAGGTTGGCGAAGATCGAATCTCTAACGTGTCGAATACCGCATTGTTTTCGTGACGCGACTCTGCTAACGATTGCGCCGGAGTTTACGCGAGAACCAGCCTCCGCGTTGTGCTTTATCGGCCAGCGCGGCCTTTTCCGTCCGCGCCTTTTCCTGCAGTGCGGCCTTGGCCTCGCGCAACACCTGCTTCTCGTGCGCGGCCTTCTCCTTGAGCGCCACCTTGGCCTCCTGCATGGCCGACCGCAGCCCGCGACGCTCACCGGTCTCGGGGTCCAGGCCCCAGCGCGGCTGGTGCTCGGCCAGCCACTCGCTCGCGCTGTGCTCGGCCAGCCATTCACTGCCGTTCCACGTCGGCATGGACGGCAGCGAGATGCCCGCGAACTTGCGCTCCGAGGAGGTCTCCGGCGCGTCGTCGGAGGTCCGCTTGAGCCACTGGTCCGGCAGCGCCAGCTTGTGAATCGTGCGGAATGCCAACAGGTATTGCTTGCCCAGCGAGCCGGTGGTGTACGGCAGGTCGTACTTGTCGCACAGCTCCTGCACCTTCACCGAGACCTCGGGATACCGATTGCTCGGAATATCCGGGAACAGGTGGTGCTCGATCTGGTAGCTCAGATTGCCGCTCATGAACGCCATCACCGGGCCGGCATCGAAATTGGCGCTGCCCAGCATCTGACGCAGGTACCACTCGCCCTGCGTCTCGTTCTCGAACTGATCCACGGTGAACTTCTCGGCGCCGTCCGGGAAATGGCCGCAGAAGATGACCGCGTACGCCCACAGATTGCGAATCAGGTTCGCGGTGGCATTCGCCTTCAGTGTCGACTTCCAGGCACGACCGGTGAGCGCCGGATAGATCACGAAATCCTTGGCGACCTGTTTACCGGCCTTGCGCCAGAACGCCCTGTTCGGTTCGTTGACGATGTGGCGCGGGGGGAAGAACCGGCTCGGGGGCACACCCATCTGTTCCTTGGTGGCCGCCAGATCGTGCAGCGCGATGCCCCACTCGAACAGCGCGGCCAGAAACAGATTCGCGACCGGTTGCGCCAGATTGATCGGCTTCCATTCCTCGTCGCGCGTCATGCGCAGGATGCCGAAGCCCAGATCGTCATCCATGTCGAGGATGTTGGTGTACATGTGATGCGAATAGTTGTGCGCGGCTTTCCACTGCGCCGAGGTGCCCGTCATATCCCACTCCCAGGTGGTGGAGTGGATCTCCGGGTCGTTCATCCAATCCCATTGCCCGTGGCTGATGTTGTGCCCGAGCTCCATGTTCTCGATGATCTTGGCGACCGACAGCAGTGCGGTGCCGGTCAGCCACGCCCAGCGCTTCTTCGACGCGAAGAGCGTGGCGCGGCCGGCGGCCTCCAGAATCCGTTGTGCCGCAATGGTGCGCCGGATGTAGCGGGCATCGCGTTCACCGAGCGAGTGCTCGATATCGCGCCGAACGGTGTCGAGCTCCTGACCCAGGGTCTCGATATCGGCCGCCGTCAGATGGGCGAATGCCTTGATGTCGGTGATGGCCACCGGCAGTCCTTCCGTGGTTGATCTGCCTCGCACCGCTGCGCGGGTGGTCGGTCCCGATGGGACCGTGTTCAGGCTCGATTGCTATCGAGGGTAGCCGTTCTCGGGCGGGGCCGTCTCACACTGTGTGCGCGTCATACTTCGAGGGTGCAGTCACCCGCTGCGGCCGAGATGCAGGTCTGGATCTTGTCCCCGGCGCGGTGCTCCTTGCCGTTGCGCAGATCGCGCACATGGCCCTCGGTGACCGTGACCACGCAGGTCTGGCAGATGCCCATGCGGCAGCCGAACGGCATCTGCACGCCCGCGCCCTCACCGGCCTGCAGCAGCGTGGTCGCGCCGTCCACCTCGGCGGAGCGGCCGGCCTTGGCGAAGGTGACGGTGCCGCCCTCGGCGGTGGCGTTGCGCTCGATCTCGAAGCGCTCCACGTGCAGCTTGGACTCCAGACCGGCGGCGGCCCAATGCTTCTCGATCTCGTCCAGCATGGGCAGCGGTCCGCAGGCCCAGACCTCGCGCTCGCGCCAGTCCGGCACCACCTGGTCCAGATCGGCGAGCGCGAACTTGCCCTGCCCGCCGGTGAGGTGCAGGTGCGCGGTGAAACCCGGGTGCCGGTCGTGCATGTCGCGCAGCTCGTCACCGAACATCACGTCGTCGGGGGTGCGGGCGGAGTGGATGTGCATGACATCCGGGACCGCATTGCGGCGATCCATGGTGCGCAGCATGGCCATGACGGGCGTGACGCCCGAGCCCGCGGTCAGGAACAGCACCTTGGACGGTGCCGGATCCGGCAGCACGAATCCGCCCTGCGGCGCGGCCAGCCGCACGATGGTCCCGGCCGGCACCCCGGAGACGATGTGGCTGGACAGGAAGCCCTCCGGCATCGCCTTCACCGCGATGGAGATGAGCCGCCTGCCCTTGTGCGCGCTGTCGCCGGTCCAATCCGGCGGGCAGGTCAGCGAATACGAGCGCCAGTGCCAGCGGCCGTTCACCAGCACGCCGATGCCGATGTACTGGCCCGGCTCGAATTTGAAGTCGAAACCCCAGCCCGGCTTGATCACCAGGGTGGCCGAATCCGCGGTCTCCTTGCGCGCCTCCACGATGCGGCCGCGCAGCTCGCGCGCCGACCACAGCGGGTTCACCAGGTGCAGGTAGTCGTCGGGCAGCAGGGGAGTGGTGATGCGCGCCGCGGCGCCGCGCAGCGCGTCGAGGGGAGTCCGTCCGCCGGTGCCGCCTTCGGCCACGGGGGCTTCCAGCCAGTCCCGCAGTCCTCGCACGGAGAACCCACCACTCTTCGATGCCATATCCCGGAACGCTTCCTGTCGTCGTGCGCGCTGGTCAGCGCGTCGTCGTACGCCTGTCGCCCATGTGATGAGCAACCATCACAGCAAGGTTACGGCATCGTAGGTTACGGGGGCGGGGTTGGATTGCCCCTCCGCTTCGCTCCGGGGCGGGTTCGCGGCCCTGAGGTCTCGATTCTCCCCTCCTCCGCTCCTCCGCTTCGCTCCCCTCCTCCGCTCCTCCGCTTCGCTCCCCTCCTCCGCTCCTCCGCTTCGCTCCCCCGCTCCGTCAGTCCAGAATCGAGACGGCCGCGAACCTGTGGGTTTACGCGAACCTGCCTGTGGGTTACAGCAGATCGAGCAGGAAGGGGAGTTCTTGCGCTGCGTACCAGGCGAGCTGGTGGTCCTCGGCGTCGCCGAGCACGAATTCGGCGTCGGCGTCGCCCATGTCGGCGGCGTCGATGACCTCGACGGCCTTGGCGACCTCGGACTCGGCCTCGGCCAGGTCCACGTGGATGGACGCGATGCGGTCGTAGGCGATCGGGCCGGACAGCCGCACCACGGCGTCGTCCAGATCCGGGCGCAGGGTCGCGCCGTCCACATCCGCGGCGATGACCGCGCGGCGGAAGACCGGTCCGGCCGGGGCGGGATCGGATTCGTCGCCGGATTCGTCGCCCGCACGATCGCCGCGTACCTCCGCGGCGGCCTGTTCCTCGGCGAGCAGTCGCAGCGAGGCGCGTGCGGCCTCGGCCATGGCGACCTCGGCCAGCTCCTCGTCGTCGCCGGAGGCATAGGCCTCGCGCAGCGCCGGCGTCACCGCGAAGGCGGTGTCGTTGAGCGCGCGAATCTCGCGGTCGGCGACCAGTTCCCGCAGCATCGGCACCGTGGCCGGGACGTAGACCCGTAGCTTCTTCGAGACGCGGGACGACTCACTGGACGCAGGCACCGAGCATCTCCTCCATCGACTCGTGCACCGAAGCGGTCAGCACCGCGATGTCCGCCATGGCGTCGCGATCGGCGGTGAGTCCGTAGAACACCCGTCCGTCGTAGGACGTGAGCCCGATGCTCAGAGCCTGAAAGCGCAGCAGCGGCGACACCGGGTACATCTCCAGCATCCGCGCGCCCCCGATGTACATGGGCTGCTGCGGACCCGGCGCGTTGGTGATCACCAGATTGAACGTGTGCTCTGCAAAAGTACTCGCCGACCGCACGCTCATGGCATGCAGGCTCGCCGGAGCGAATCCGGCCATGTGCATCAGCGTGCGGGCGCGGACCCCGAGCTGATGCCGGGAATGGGGCTCGGTCGCGTGCTTGATGTGCTCCATGCGGATCACCGGATTCGGTTCGCCCACCGGCAGATCCACCAGCAGCGAGGTGACCTCGCCCGCGGGTTTGAGCTCACCGTTCGGTCCGTCGGCGTAGACCGACATGGGAACGACCGCCCGCAGCGCGTCGGCCTCGGTCAGCACCTGCCCGCGCGAGAGCAGCCAATTGCGCAGCGCCCCCGTCACCACCGCGAGGATCACGTCGTTGATGGAGCAGTCGAACCGCTTGCGGATCTTGCGGTAGTCCTCGAGCTCCGTGCGCACCACCTCGAACCGGCGATTGCGCGAGGTGCGGGTGTTCAGGGGACTGTCGGGCGCGCCGATGGCCGCGGCCCGGACCATGGACACCAGCTTCTGCACCGCCTTGCCGGTGGCGTCGACCATGGCGAAGGCCTCGGCCGCGTGGTGTCGGGCCACCTCCAGGCCCTCACGCGGCTGGGTGGCCAGGTGCAGCACCGCGCCGAGCAGCAGTTCGAGGTCGGCGGGCTCGCGATGGGCGATCCAGGCGTCGTCGGCGACCTCGCGGGGCGCGGTCGAGGTGTCCAGGATCACATGCCCGATCTCGAGCGCGCTGTCCCCGTCGACCAGGGCCGAATGGGTCTTGGTGAAGATGGCGCAGCGGCCCTCGGACAGGCCCTCGACCAGATACATCTCCCACAGCGGCCGGGAGGGGTCGAGGGGGCGTGACGCCAGCCGCGCCACCAGGTCCAGCAGCTGCTCGTCGGTGCCCGGCTCGGGCAGGGCGGAGCGGCGGATGTGATAGGTGATGTCGAAGTGGCTGTCGTCCACCCACACCGGGCGGCCCAGCGTGAACGGGATCTCCCGCACCTTGCGGCGGTACAGCGGCACCAGCGGCAGTCGCGACTCGACCAGGGTTGCCAGCCGGTCATAATCCAGCGGCCCGTGCCCCGAGTTTCCGGCCGGCGCGGGATTGCGCAGGATGGCCAGGGAACCGATATGCATGGGGTTGCTGCTGGATTCCAGCCGGTAGAACGACGCGTCCTGCGGCGTCAGTCTGGTGATCACGCTGCCCGCTACTCCCTAGTCCCTGCCTGCGCCCGCAGTGTCCCCCTGCCTAGGCGCCGGCGGTTCTTCCATCGAATGTTGCCGTGGCATTCTTCGAAGGCAAGCTATCGCAATCCGATCACCTGGGGGAATGGATGGGCGGCACTGCCCGAGATCACACACCGTCAGCGGTGTCCCCTGCTCCGGGTGCGCGGGCGCAGGCCTCCGCACGCCGGACCCCCTACATCCTACGTCAGGGGTAACGAATCAGCCTCGGACGCAAGATCATTCGCTGAACGGTCGCTGGCGCCTCCGATCGGCTCCCGGGCAACCGTGCGGGCGGCCCGGTTTCACAGCTTTCCCTCAGCACGCACGCCCTCGCCCGCGCAGTTCAGCACCTACGATGGGCTCCGGATTACCATGGCTAGTGATTGCGCGCCCGCGCGCAGGCTTCCCGCCATGGTGGGGGCTACCGACAACACCGACCAGAGGACTACAAGACCCGTGCCTGCGCTGAGTTTTTCAAGGTTGCTACGGATTGGTGAAGGTCGCACGGTCAAGCGGCTGGCAAGTCTGGCGGACGAGGTCATCGCCCTCGACGAGGAGTACACGGCCCTCACCGACGCCGAGCTGCAGGCCAAGACCGCGGAGTTCCAGCAGCGCTACGCCGACGGCGAGAGCCTCGACGAGCTGCTGCTGGAAGCCTTCGCGACCGCGCGGGAAGCGTCCTGGCGAGTGCTCAACCAGAAGCACTACAAGGTGCAGATCATGGGCGGCGCCGCCCTGCACATCGGCAATGTCGCGGAGATGAAGACCGGTGAGGGCAAGACCCTGACCTGTGTGCTGCCCGCCTACCTCAACGCCATCTCCGGGGAGGGCGTGCACGTCGTCACCGTCAACGACTACCTGGCCAAGCGTGACGCCGAGTGGATGGGCCGCGTGCACCGCTTCCTCGGCTTCGAGGTCGGCGTGATCCTGGGCGGCATGACCCCGGCCGAGCGCCGCGAGGCCTACGCCTCGGACATCACCTACGGCACGAACAACGAGTTCGGCTTCGACTACCTGCGCGACAACATGACCCACTCGCTGGACGATCTGGTCCAGCGCGGGCACAACTTCGCCATCGTCGACGAGGTGGACTCCATCCTCATCGACGAGGCCCGCACCCCGCTGATCATCTCGGGCCCGGCCGACGCCTCCTCGAAGTGGTACGCGGAGTTCGCGCGTATCGCGCCGCTGCTGAAGAAGGACCTGCACTACGAGGTCGACATCAAGAAGCGCACCATCGGTGTGCACGAGGCGGGCGTCGAATTCGTCGAGGACCAGCTGGGCATCGACAACCTGTACGAGGCCGCCAACTCGCCGCTGGTGAGCTACCTGAACAACGCCGTCAAGGCCAAGGAGCTGTACCAGAAGGACAAGGACTACATCGTCCGCAACGGCGAGGTCATCATTGTCGACGAGTTCACCGGCCGAATCCTGGTGGGCCGCCGCTACAACGAGGGCATGCACCAGGCGATCGAGGCCAAGGAAGGCGTCGAGATCCAGCCGGAGAACCAGACGCTGGCCACGATCACGCTGCAGAACTACTTCCGCCTCTACGACAAGCTGTCCGGCATGACCGGTACCGCCGAGACCGAGGCGGCCGAGCTGCACCAGACCTACGGCCTGGGCGTGGTGCCGATCCCGACCAACAAGCCGATGGTTCGCCAGGATCAGTCCGACCTGATCTACAAGACCGAAGAGGCCAAGTACGCCGCGGTCGCCGACGATATCCAGGAGAAACACGAGCAGGGCCAGCCGGTCCTGGTCGGCACCACCTCGGTCGAGCGCTCGGAGTACCTGTCCAAGCTGCTGACCAAGCGCGGTATCCCGCACAACGTGCTGAACGCCAAGTTCCACGAGCAGGAAGCGCAGATCGTCGCCGAGGCGGGTCGCCCGGGCGCGGTCACCGTCGCCACCAATATGGCCGGCCGTGGTACCGACATCGTGCTGGGCGGCAACCCGGACATCATCGCCGACATCCTGCTGCGCCGGCAGGGCCTGGACCCGGTGGAGACCCCGGACGAGTACGAGGCCCACTGGCACCCGACCCTGGAGCGGGTCAAGGAGCAGGTGGACGAGGACGCCGAGGCGGTCCGCGACGCGGGTGGCCTCTACGTGCTGGGCACCGAGCGGCACGAGTCGCGGCGCATCGACAACCAGCTGCGCGGTCGTTCCGGCCGTCAGGGCGACCCGGGCGAGTCCCGGTTCTACCTGTCGCTGGGCGACGAGCTGATGCGGCGCTTCAACGGCGCCGCGCTCGAGTCGATCATGACCCGGCTGAACCTGCCCGACGATGTGCCGATCGAGGCCAAGATGGTCTCGCGTGCCATCAAGTCCGCGCAGACCCAGGTCGAGCAGCAGAACTTCGAGATCCGCAAGAACGTCCTCAAGTACGACGAGGTCATGAACCAGCAGCGCAAGGTGATCTACGCCGAGCGCGCCCGCATCCTCGAGGGCGAGGACATGGAGGGCCAGGTGCAGGAGATGATCACCGACGTGATCACCGCCTACGTCAATGGCGCCACGGCCGAGGGCTATGTCGAGGACTGGGATCTGGAGAAGCTGTGGGGCGCGCTGAAGACGCTGTACCCCATCGGCATCGACTACAAGGACCTCACCGGCGAGAGCGACGGCGGCGAGGTCGGCGAGCTGACCCGCGAGGAGCTGCTGGACGCGGTGCTCGAGGACGCGCACGCCGCCTACGACAACCGCGAGTCGGAGATCGACGGCCTCGCGGGCGAGGGCAGCATGCGCAATCTGGAGCGCCAGATCCTGCTGAGCGTCCTGGACCGCAAGTGGCGTGAGCACCTCTACGAGATGGACTACCTCAAGGAAGGCATCGGCCTGCGCGCCATGGCGCAGCGCGACCCGCTGGTCGAGTACCAGCGCGAGGGCTTCGACATGTTCGCGGCCATGCTCGAGGGCCTCAAGGAGGAGTCGGTCGGCTTCCTGTTCAACCTCCAGGTCGAGGTGCAGCAGCCGCAGCCGGTCGGCGTGAACGTGGCCGCGGGCCTGCAGTCGCCGGTCGGCAACCGCCCGCTCCCCACCGAGGAGGACGCGGCCGCCAACGGCAATGGCGCCCCGGCGGCCCTGCGCGCCAAGGGCATCGACGAGTCCGGTCCGCGCGGCCTGTCCTACTCCGGTCCGGACGAGGGCGGTCACGCCGCCATCCGCAGCGACCGTGACGAGTACGGCCTCGAGGACGGGCAGGGCGGCACCCGCCGCGAGCGCCGTGAGGCGGCCCGCGCCCAGGGCAAGGCCGACCGCGCCCCGCGCTCCAAGCGCCGCCACTGAGCCAGGCGCCGCCACCGCGCGAATCGAAACGCACTGCGCCCCGGGTGTTCACACCCGGGGCGTCGTGTTTTCCGGTCTGGACCAGCGGTTTTCGCGTGGTCATGAAACAGTCACGATCGGTTCGCTGAAATGGGTTCCAGTCCGGTCGCCGTGGGGCGGCCGAGCAGGAAGGAATCACGATCATGCGCAAGACTTTTGCCCTCACCGCCATGGCCCTGGGCATCGCCGGGCTGGGCGCCGCGACCGCGCACGCGGAGACCCTGACGGTCGACGGTAACTACGCCACCGTCGACGCCTGCGCCGCCGACGGCAATGGCGGCCAGTTCCAGGCGGGCGGCGTGCAGCTGCGCGGCGAGGACGGCTGGCAGTGGCGGTGCGATCAGGGCTCCGACGGCCTGTGGTACATGACCATCTTCCGTTGATCGAACGCCGGTCCCCGGCTCGCGCGGAAACCGTGCCCTCGGCGAAATCGCCGGGGGCACTGTCATTTTCGGTGTTCGGTGAAAATTACTGCCGCTCAGGTGTTTCGGCGGCCCGGCAAGGGGGTATTCGGTCTCTGGGTGCGGTCCTTGCGGCCTGCCGCCGATCCGAATCCCATTCGTACCCTTTTCACTTCGCTGGGATCGCAATCAAGGGCATTTTTATCGCGCGAACCGGGTTGCGCGTTAATTGAATTACTCCCCTCAAATTTGTGATGTGTGTCATTCGAGACATTTTGTGCCATTTACTCGGCGGTAGCTTGGTTGCGCTCTATTAGCTGAGTTAAATTCCCGGATGTGTGGGAGGATCTGAAGTTTTACGGGCGGGAACGCGAACGGAGCCAGTTGGATCGCGCTCTCGCGGCGGCCCGGTCGGGGCGGGGATCGGCGCTGGTGCTGTACGGCGATCCGGCCATCGGCAAGACCGCGCTGCTGCGCACCGCCGTCGATCGCGCCGCCGATTTCCGGGTGCTGCGCTGTCAGGGCATGAGCACCGAATCCGAACTGAATTTCGCTGCCCTGCACGAACTTCTGCTGCCGGTGGCCGACCGGCTGCCGACGCTGCCCACCGCCCAGTCCCGGGCCCTGGGCGTGGTGCTCGGCCTGCACGCGGGTGCGGCCGACGCCTTCCTGGTCGGCGCCGCCCTGGTGCGGCTGCTGTCGGCGCTCGCGGCCGAGGGTCCACTGCTGCTGGTCGTGGACCAGGCCCGGCTGGTGGATCCGGAGTCGGCGCAGGCGCTCGTGTTCGCCATCCGCCGGTTGACCGCGGCGCCGGTGACGCTGCTGGTGGCGCTGCGCGACGATCCGGCCGACACGCTCTGGCGGGAACTGCCCGCGCTGCCGGTCACCGGCCTGCCCGAGGCCGACGCACGCTGTCTCGTCGCCGAGCGGCACGGCCCGCTGGGCGCGTTGCGGCTGGCCCGGATCCTCGCCGTGGCCGGTGGCAATCCGCTGGCCCTGCACGAATTGCCGGATGTCGTCGGTGATCTCGCGGGCACCGCGCCCGAGCCGATGGCGCTGGGACCCGGACTGCGCGCGGCCTTCCACGATCGCGTCGCCGCGCTGCCCGCCGGGGTGCGTGTGCTGCTGACCGTCGCCGCCACCGAGACCCGCGGCGTGCTGGGTATCGTGACCGCCGCCGCGGCGGCCCTCGGCGTTGATGCCGCCGCGTGGGAATTCACTACGGCCGCAGGCCTGCTCACGGTCGGCGACGGCCGGGTGGAACGTGCCCACGCCTTGCTGTGCGCCGCCGTTCACGATGCCGCCACGGCCGCCGAGCGCCGCGCCGCGCAGCTGGCCGTGGCGGACGCGCTGACCGGGCCGGGCACGGCGGATCTGCGTATCTGGCACCGGGCCATGGCCGCCGAGTGCCCCGACGAGGAGCTGGCCGCGGCCTTGACCGCGGCGGCCGCCGGCTCGGATCACGGGCACATGACCGCCGCGGCCATGCTGCGACAGGCCGCCGCCATCACGCCGGATCCGGAGCGGGCGGGGGAGCGGCTGGCCGCGGCCGGTCGATCCGCCTGGGCGGGCGGCGATATCGCCTCCGCGCGCGGCCTGCTCGATCGTGCCACCGCCCGGCTCGGGCCGGAGCGGGCCGCGGTGGCCGGGCGCGGGCTGGCCGGGCTGCTGGAATTCGTTGCGGGAGAACCGGAGCGGGCGAGCCGGCTGCTGTTGCGCGATGCCGAGCTGGTGGATCCCGAGACGGCCGCGCTCCTCCGGATCGACGCCGAACGCGCGCGCTGGGTGGCCGGGCACGGCGTCCTCGATCTGGATCCCGCGGAAATGACCGTGCGGGAGGGTATTTCGCGCTTCCACACCATGATCCGGCCGCTGCCGCCGGCGCCACTGGTGCTGCTGTGGGGGCTGGCGGACGCGGCCCTGGAGCCGTACACCCGGGCGGCGGCGTACCTGCGGGGCAGTTCGGCGCCCGCCGCGGTGTCGCTACTACCGCAGCTGGCGATCATCCAGTTCGCCAATGGCCGGTTCGCGGCCGCCGAGCAGACCCTGGCCGAGGCGTTCGAGCTGGCCACTGCGGGCGGGGTGGAGAACGTGCTCGCCCAGTGCTGGGCCCTGCGCGCGAAGATCGCCGCGCTGCACGGTGATTCGGACACGGTGCTGGACAGCGCGGACCGGGTGCTGGCGCTGGCGCGGCCGCGCCGGTCGCATGCGCTCATCGCGTCGGCGCACTGGCATCTGGGCTTCCATGCGCTGAGCCTCGGTGATCCGGAGACCGCGTACCTGCGGCTGCGGACCCTGGCCCAGCCGGGGCACGACGCCTGGCATCCGACCTACGCGCGGCTGGCCGCGGTGGAGCTGGTGGAGGCCGCCACCCGGGTCGGCCGGCAGGCCGACGCGCTCGAATACTACGGGGAGATCCGGGATTGGGCGGTGCGGTCCCGCGCGGATTGGGCGCTCTCGGCCGCCTACACCTGCCGGGCACTGCTGTGCGCCGGCGATCGGGCCGACCGCTACTTCCGGCGTGCGCTGGCCGTCCGGCGCACCCGCCACGATCTGAATCATGTCCGCACCCAGTTGCTCTACGGCAAGTGGCTGCGCCGGGCCCGGCGGCGCGCCGACGCGGCCGAGCAATTGCGCACGGCCGCCGAGGCGTTCGAGGGCATGGGTGCGGCCCAGTGGGTGCTGCGCGCCCGGCAGGAGCTCGAGCTGACCGGCCGCCGGGCCGCACCGGTCACCGCGCACGGCGAGACCTCGGTGCTGACGGCGCAGGAGCTGCGGGTCGCGCGGCTGGCGGCGCAGGGCCTGACCAATCGGGAGATCGGGACCGACCTGTTCCTGAGCCCGCGTACGGTGGGCCATCACCTGTCGCGGGTGTTCGGCAAGCTCGGGCTCAGCGGCCGGACCGATCTGGTCGACGTGGATTTCGACAATGGCATGCGAATTGTGCGGCCGCGCTGAAGTTCTCGTATCGGAGTGAGGCTCCCGGGCGTCATTCCAGGTGGACCGACTCGCCCCAGTAGCGCGGGTCCCAGTTGATGAGGATCATCCCGGCCACGCTGCCCGCACAGCCACCGCAGGCGTGTACCTGGATCAGGTTGTCCACATCGGTGTCTCCGGCGAGCACGGCGCGGGTGGAAAGCCACACCGCCCGCAGGTGCAGGGCGGCGGGCTTTCCACAGCGCACGCATTCCGGCAGCGCGCCGTCCGGATCGTTGCGCCCTATCCGGACTTCCGGGGTGACGGGCGCGCCGGGCCCGAGGGCGTCGTCGAGGAGCGGCGAAAATTCCTTGCGCTCACGGTCTTCCACCTCGGCAGGCTAACTATTTCCGGCGGTGTCCGCACCCCGGGGCCGCCGGGATCGGCGACCCCCTTCGGCGTCGATCCGGGACGGCGTGGGAACCGGTCGGATCAGTTTCCGGTGGTGGTGGTCGTGGTCGTGCCCGGGGTGGAGGCGCTACCGGTGATCAGCGACTTGATGACGTTGGTGAGGATCTCGGCCGATCCGGTGGTCGGAGTGGCGGGGGTGGTCGGGGCGGTGCCGTCGGCGGAAGCCAGGCCCGCACCGGCGAACAGCAGACCGGTGGCAGCGGCGGCCACACCCAGAACACGGATCTTGCGCATGAAATCTCCTTGGAATCAATCGAATCAGGGGAAATTCAGCTGATGACGAATGTTTAGCACGCAATCTTCTGGGAATGCAATGGGTATCGAATTGGGCGAGTCGCCCGATTTTCTATCGAATTCGCGCAGCATTTTAGCCGACAGTATGCGAATCAAAATCGGTCGCTGTATCGGTCATCGTATCGGTCATCGATGAAAGACTCGGAATCGCATATCTCCCAGGTGATCTCAGCCGATGGGACGGCGGCGACTTCGAGTTTGTCCGGCTCTCGGGGGCCGAGGTAGCTTGCAATGTGCGCGATATCCGGTTGCTCCAGGGGAGGGAACGAGAACAGGCCGAGTTGTCTCGTGTATTGAGCGAGGCACGCGCGGGTCGTGGTGGGGGATTGCTCTTGTGGGGTGAACCGGGAATCGGAAAAACCGCACTGTTACGCGATGCCGAACTGCGTGCCACCGATTTTCGAGTGGTGACCTGCCGCGGATTTCCCGCCGAATCGGAGCTGGATTTCGGCGCGCTGCACGAACTGCTGCTCTCGCTGATCGATCGGGTCGCCGCGCTGCCCGTCCCGCAGGCGCGGGCCCTGGCCGCGGCCCTCGGCCGGGACGCCGGGCCGGCCGACCGCTTCCTGGTGGGCGCGGCCCTGGTGACACTGCTGGCGACGGTCGCCCGGGAACGGCCGTTGCTGCTCATCGTCGACGACGCCCAGTGGGTGGATGCCGAGACCGGGCAGGCGCTCACCTTCGCGCTGCGCCGCCTGGGCGCCGCCCGGGTGGCGCTGCTGGCCGCGATGCGCGAATGCCCGGCCACCACGGTGTGGCAGCCGCTGCCCGTGCTGCCGGTCGCACCGCTGACCGAGGTGCACGCGCGACGGCTGCTGGCCCTGCGCTCCGGCGGCATCGGCGAGCCGCGCGCGACGCGCATGCTGCGGCTGGCCGACGGCAATCCGCTGGCGCTGCAGGAATTTCCCATCGACTCCGAGGACGGTGCCGGAATCGGCTGCGGACCGGCGCCTTTCGGTCCGTGGCTGCGTGCCGCCTGCGCCGATCGGCTGGCTGCCCTGGAGCCGCGGGTGCGCACTCTGCTGACCGTGGTGGCCGCGGAGGATCGGGGCACGCTGTGCCCGGTCGCGACGGCCGCGACCGAACTCGGTGTCACCGCGGCGGATTGGGAGTCGGCGGTGGCGGCCGGGCTGCTCACGGTCACCGACGGGCGCGTCGAAATGCGGCACCGGCTGCTCTGCGGCGCGGCCTACGACGCCGCGTCCACGGCCGAGCGCCGCACCGTCCACCTGGCCCTGGCCGATGCCCTGCCCGGCCCCGAGAACGGCGATCTGCGCACCTGGCAGCTGGCCGCCGTCCTCGACGGCCCGAATCCCACGCTGGCACAGTCGCTCGCCGACGGTGCCGAGCGGGTGCGGGCCCGCGCCGGAACGCTGGCCGCGGCCGCGGTGCTGCGCCGCGCCGCGGCCATCACCCCGGACCCGGACACCGCCGGGGTGCGGCTGGCCGGTGCGGCCCGATTCGCCTGGGAGGGCGGTGATATCGAGTCGGCCCAGCGTCTGCTCGCCCTCGCCGAGACCCGCACCACGCCCGCCGCGATCGCCGCGGCCAGCGGCGGCCTGCCCGGCCTGCTGGAATTCGTCACCGGCGACCCGGCCCAGGCGCACATCCTGCTGCTGCGTGATGCCGAGGCCATCCGCGCATCCGCCGCGATGCCGGAAACCGCTGCCGTGACCCCGGATTCGCCATGGCAGGGCGGCGGCGCCGACCTCGCGGCCGGCCTGCGGCTGCTCGCCGACCGGGCGGCCTGGTCGGTGGGCCGCGCCACGGACCTGCCGCTGGACGGTCAGCTCGAAATGGCCGGGGCCGCGCCCTCACCCATCGCGGCCGCACATCTGCTGCCGCCGGCCGGGCAGCTGCTCGAGTGGGGTCTGGCCGAGCGGGCGCTGGAGCCGTATCTCAGGGTGGCCGGGGGCCTGCGCAATTCGGGCGGCCGGCCGGCCGCGCTCGGCGTGCTGCCGCAACTGGCCGTGGTGCAGTTCGCCACCGGTCACTGGGAGGCGGGGGAGAGCACCCTGGCCGAGGCGTTCGACCTGGCCGCCGGCGCGGGCGCGGCCAATATCCTGGCCCAGTGCTGGAACCTGCGGGCCCGGCTGGCCGCCCAGCGCGGCGACGCGAACACGGTGGCCGAGAGCGTGGATCGCGCGCTGGCCCTGGCCCGCCCACACGCGGTGTCGGCGCTGATCGGCGGCGCGTACTGGCACCACGGCTTCCACTCGCTGACCGCCGGGGATGCCGAGTCGGCCTATCGACGCCTGCGCGCGCTCTACCTACCCGGCCACGAGGCCGCGCATCCCACGCTGGCCCGGCTGGCCACCCTCGACACGGTCGAGGCCGCCTGCCGCGTGGGCCGTTTCGACGAGGCCGCCGAGTACGCCGAGCTGATCGCGGCCTGGACGCGGCGCACGCGAGCCCGCTGGGCGCTGACGACCGCCTATTCCTGCCGGGCGCTGCTGGCCGACGAGGACCGCGCCGAGCACTACTACCGCCGCGCCCTGGCGGTCGGCGACACCCGGCATACCAGCTTCGGCCGCGCCCGTACCCAGCTGCTCTACGGCAAGTGGCTGCGCCGGGTTCGCCGCCGCCGCGACGCCGCCGAGCAATTGCGCGCCGCCGCCGACGCTTTCGACCTCATCGGCGCCACCGCCTGGGCCACCCGCACCCGCTCCGAGCTGGACCTCACCGGCACCGGCGCCAAGCACGGCGCCGGCTCGACACCGCTGACCGCGCAGGAATCCCAGGTGGCCCGGCTGGCCGCCCAGGGGCTCACCAATCGGGAGATCGGCGCGGAACTGTTCGTCAGCCCGCGCACGGTCGGGCACCACATGTCCCGGATTCTCGAGAAGCTCGGCCTCACCAGCCGTGCCGAGCTGCGGGGCGTCGACTTCGACAATGGCATGCGCCTGACGCGCCCGCACTGAGGCGCGGTTCCGGCCGCCGCGAACGCTGACAGCTAATGTCCAGCAGCAATTTTCGGATCAGGTTCGGGTGAGCTCGAACAGCCGGAAACGGCGAGTGCCCGCGAGTCGCTGCTCCATGGCGTAACCCGGCCAGAACTCCAGCGCCCGCCGCCACGCGCGATCCCGCTCGGCGCCCGTCAGCTGCCGCACCTCGACCGGGAACCGTTCCCCGCGGACCAGCAGTTCGGCCCGTTCGGCGCCGCGCAGATTGGCCGACCAGGACGGCTGTTCGGGCAGGCCCCAGTTCGACGAGACGATCAGGAAGCGTTTCTCGTCGTACGGGTCCGGGACGTAGAGCAGGCTGACCGTGCGCGGCAGGCCGGTGCGGCGGCCGGCCACCGTGAGCTGCAGCGCGGGCAGGCCCGCGACATCGAGTATTCCCTTGCGGCCGTGCGTCACTCGCCGCGTGAAGCGTTCGAGCGCGAACACCGCCGGTGCGATGCGCATGACGGTCCGGCGGCGGGCCAGGCCGCGGCCCAGCCGCGGGAGCGGGTTCCAGCGGGCGGGCGCCTCGGGCCGGCGCCGCCATTCAGCGAATGCCATGCCCCGATTATGTTGCTAGGGCGCCCAGCGCGCCCGATCCCAGTCGTCCTGCCATTCGTGCGCGTCGGCCGGGGACCGGTCGTCCGGATGCGCGGGCGGCAGGGTCTCGTCCTGGTCCCGCGGCCCGGAATCGTCCTGTTCCCGCCCCGATCGATCGGCCTCGTCGGGTGCGGGCCGGGCATCGCTGTGCCGCCGTCCATTGGCGTGCTGCAACTCGGGAAGTTCTTCGCTCATGACCATCCCTTCGTGCCGGTTATGCACAAAAGGTATCGAATGGGCGATTTCCCAGCTAACTCAGGGCTAGCTTCAGCTGTCGCTGCTGCCCCGGAACCACGGATCGTTCGAATTGAGGGCGGTGAGCAGGCGGCGGATGGCAGCGACCCGGAGCTCCTTGCCGGGCAGTTCGTCGAGCGCGCACTCCGGGTCGGCGGGCGGGCCCAGGTGGGTGCAGCCGCGCGGGCAGTTCTCGATGGCGTCGGCCAGATCGGAGAACGCCTGGATGACGTCGTCGGGGGTGATGTGCGCCAGGCCGAACGAGCGCACACCGGGCGTGTCGACGACCCAGCCGCCATCGGGCAGCGGCAGCGCCACCGACTGGGTCGAGGTGTGCCGCCCCTTGCCGACCCCGGACACCTCGCCGACGGCGCGCTCCGCCTCCGGAACCAGCCGGTTCACCAGGGTCGACTTGCCCACCCCGGAGTGCCCGATGAACGCGGTCAGCCTGTCGTCCAGCAGGTCCAGCACCGGCTCCAGCGGATCCTCGATGCCGCCGTAGACGATGGTCAGATCCAAATCCTCGAAGGCCGAGGCGAATTCGGAGTCGGCGGCCAGATCGTGCTTGGTCAGGCACAGAATCGGTTGCAGCCCACCGACATACGCCGCCACCATGGCCCGCTCCACGAATCCGGTGCGCGGTGGCGGATCGGCCAGCGCCACCACGATGAACAGCTGCTCGGCATTGGCCACCACCACGCGCTCGAACGGATCGGTGTCATCGGCGGTGCGGCGCAACACCGTTCGCCGATCGACCACCCGCACGATGCGGGCCAGGGTGTCGGGCTTGCCGGACAGGTCGCCGACCACGTCCACCTGATCGCCGACCACGATCGGCGTGCGGCCGAGCTCGCGCGCCCGCATGGCCGTCAGCGGCCGGTCCGGATCCCCGTCCAGCACGCACCCCCAGCGTCCGCGGTCCACCGAAACCACCATCGCCGCTTCGGCATCCAGGTGCAGCGGCCGGGTCTTGGTGCGCGGACGCGAGCCCTTGCCCGGGCGTACCCGGACATCGGACTCGTCGTACTCGCGCCGCCTCAGTGGTCTGCTCCCGACGAGCCGAGCATGCTGTCCCAGAGTTCGACGAAGTTCGGCAGTGTCTTGGCGGTGGTGCCGATGTCCTCGATCTCCACGCCCGGTGTCACCAGGCCGATGATCGCGCCGGCGGTGGCCATCCGGTGGTCGGCGTAGGAGCGCCACTGCCCGCCGGTGAGCGGGTTGGGCACGATGGCCAGCCCGTCCTCGGTCTCGGTGACCTTGCCGCCCAGCCGGTTGATCTCGGTGGCGAGCGCGGCCAGCCGGTCGGTCTCGTGCCCGCGCAGGTGCGCGATGCCGCGCAGCCGGGACGGCGAATCCGCCAGTGCCGCAAGGGCGGCCACGGTCGGGGTCAGCTCGCCCACGTCGTGCAGGTCGATGTCGATGCCGGCCAGGCGCTCGGGCCCGCGCACGGTGAGCACGCTGTCGAAGAAGCGCGCCTCTGCGCCCATGCGCACCAGGATCTCCCGGATCACGTCGCCCGGCTGTGTGGTGAGCCGCGGCCAGTGCGGAATGCTCACCTCGCCGCCGGTGACGGCCGCCGCCGCCAGGAACGGGGTGGCATTGGACAGGTCCGGCTCGACCTCCCAGTCCACCGCCCGGATCGGGCCGGGGGCCACGGTCCAGGTCTGCGCCTTGCGTGGATCGTTGGGCGCGTCCACGCGAACGTCGGCCCGCCGCAGCATCTCCACGGTCATCTCGATGTGCGGCATGGACGGCAGCGCCGCGCCGTCGTGGTTCACGGTGACGCCCTGCTCGAACCGCGCCGCCGACAGCAGCAGCCCGGACACGAACTGCGAGGAGCCCGAGGCGTCGATGGTGACCGGCCCGCCGCGCAGCGCGCCCATGCCGTGCACCACGAAGGGCAGCTGGTTGCCGTCGATATCGAGGCCCAGTGAGCGCAGCGCGTCCAGGATCGTGCCGAGTGGCCGCACCCGCGCCTGCTCGTCGCCGTCGAAGGCGACATCGCCGCGCGCCAGCGCCGCGACCGGCGGCAGGAAGCGCATGACGGTGCCCGCGAGCCCGCAATCGACCATGGCGCTGGTGAATTCGGCGGGCGGGGTGACGGTGAGCGTCTCGCCCTCGCCCTCGATGCCGGTGCCCATGGCCCGCAACGCCGCGATCATGAGGTTGGTGTCCCGGCTGCGCAGCGCGCCGGTGATGGTGGACGGCCGATCCGCCAGCGCGGCGAGGATCAGCGCCCGATTGGTAATGGATTTGGACCCGGGCAGGGTCACTGTCGCGTGGACGGGAATTCGGACGTGGGGCGCGGGCCAGAAAGTCACAAAGCCATCTTCGCACTCCCGCCTCCCCGAGCCTTTTCGCCGACCGATAATTCTCACGGGACTTGCGTTGCGGACCGGCGGTCGGGTGCCGTGCCCGACTGAGCCCGTACCCGATGAGTTACCCCGAACTCACCAGATCAGTTGTTCCGTCGGGCATGGACGAGCCTAGACGTATACGTATATGAGTACGTACACTATTCGGGTGATCGATCCCATCAGTCTCGTAATCGGTGGCGCGCTCGTCGGCGGCGGCTGGCTCGCGGGCCGATTCGGCTCCCGCCGCAGCAAACCCGGCACCGCGGCCGGGCCGGCCGTCTGCGGCTGCGGCCACGACCTCGCCCTGCACGACCGCGAAGCGGGGCATTGCCACGCCGAGACCTTCCGTAAGACCGGCGCCGGTATCAAAGCCTGGGCGCGCTGCAACTGTCAGCGCTATACCGGTCCCACCCCGCTCGAGGAGTTCTTCGCGCCCACGCCCTTGCCGCCGGCTCCTTGAACGCGAAATGCCGGTCTCCGTACGGAGACCGGCTATCCCTGGGATTCCGGAGGGTCGGCTCTCCCTACTTGGCGCGCCCGTGAATCAGCGGCACGATCTTGCGCAGCAGCTTCATGGTCCGGTCGGTGCGGGTGTAGGACAGCAGCGCCATGCCGGGAATCGCGAAGCGCTGCACCGCGATCGAGTGCGGACGCGAGAATTCCAGCAGGCCCGGCGCGCCGTGGATGCGGCCGATGCCGGAGTCGCGCACGCCACCGAACGGCAGCCCCGAGATCGCCGCGTAGGACAGCACCGAGTTCACCGAGGTGCAGCCGACCTGGAGGCGCCGGGCGATCTCCATGCCCTGATTCTTCGAGTACACCGCGGACCCGAGCCCGTACTTGCTCTTGTTGGTCAGCTCCACGGCCTCGTCCACGCCGTTGACGGTGCGGATGGTGACGGTCGGCCCGAAGGTCTCCTCGCACACCGCATCCGAGGACTCGTCCACGTCGACCAGCACGACCGGTTCGATGAAGGGGCCCTTGACCGATTCGGGCCCGCCCAGCACGGCCTTGCCGCCGTTCTTCAGCGCGTCGTCGATGTGCCGGCGCACGATGTCGACCTGGCTGGGCATGGTCATCGGACCGTAGGAGGCCTTGGCGTCCGAACCCGGCTTGATGTCGGTGAGGATGCGCTTGACCTCGGCGACGAACTCGTCGGCGACCGACTTGTCCACGTACACCCGCTCGACGCCCGCGCAGGTCTGGCCGGAGTTGGCGGTGGCGCCCCAGGCGACCGCGTCGGCGGCGGCCTTGACGTCGGCGTCCGCGGCCACGATCACCGCGTCCTTGCCGCCGCACTCCAGCAGCACCGGGGTGAGGGTCTCGGCGGCGGAGGCCATGATCTTCTTGCCGGTCGCGGTGGACCCGGTGAAGGCCAGCTTGTCGACGCCGGACTTGACCAGCGCCGCACCGGTCGCGCCGTAGCCGTTGACGGTGATGAAGACGCCGTCCGGCAGTTCCGGATTCGCCTCGGCGAATGCCTTGGCCACGAAATTGCCGATGCCAGTGGAGAATTCGCTCGGCTTGAAGACCACGCAGTTGCCGGCGGCCAGTGCGTAGGCGATGGAGCCGTTCGGGGTGTAGATCGGGTAGTTCCACGGCCCGATCACGCCGACCACGCCCAGCGGGCGGTACTCCAGGTGGGCGGCGAAATTGGCCATGAACGCGCCGGGCGCGACCTTCTTGGGCTCGAGCACCTTCTCGGCATTGGAGGCGGCCCACTTGATGTGCTCGAGGGCCAGCATGAGCTCGAGGAAGGCGTCGTCGAGGGGTTTGCCGTTCTCGGCGTGGATGAGCTCACTGAGCTCGTCGGACTTCTCGACCAGCTTGCTGCCCCAGCGCAGAATGTGCTTCTTGCGCTCGGCGTAGGTCAGCGCGCCCCAGGTGGCGGCGGCGGTCCGGGCCTTGGCGACGGCCGCGCGCACCGCCGCCTCATCATCGATCTTGTAGGTGGCGAGGGCCTCGCCGGTGGCAGGGTTGACCGAAGTCAGCGTGTCGGCCTGATCGAGCGGGGCGGTTTCGGTTGCAGTCATGATTGGCGGCGTCCCTTGATGAGAGTGTGATGAGACGAACGTCTCATACCGTCCAAGTGATGTCAATTGCCATCACATCGCGGGCGATTCACTTCTGGTGACTGTCGGTACGCGATGGCAGCATGGTCGTCATGTGCGGTAGATACGCGACCACGACGAATCCCGCGAAGCTGGCCGTCGAGCTCGACGCTATCGACGAGACCGGCGACAAGGGCTTCGATCCGAATTACAACGTGGCCCCCACCAATCAGGTGCTCACGGTCGTCGAACGCCACGACCGCGACCACCCGGAGGACCCGGCCACCCTGCGCATCCGGGCCATGCGCTGGGGCCTGATCCCGCCCTGGACCAAGGCCGCCGAGCCCGGGATCCCGGTGAAGGGCAAACCGCTGTTCAATGCCCGCGCCGACAAGGCCGCCACCACCGCTTCCTTCCGTGATGCGGTGAAGAAGCGCCGCTGCCTGGTGCCCATGGACGGCTGGTACGAGTGGGTCACCGAGGCCGATGCGCTCGGAAAGGCCGTCAAGCGGCCGTATTTCATGTCCCGCGCCGACGGGGGACGCCTCTATATGGCGGGTCTCTGGTCGGTCTGGCGGGACCGCAGCCAGGGCGACGAGGCGCAGCCCCTGCTGTCCTGCACGATCCTGACCACCGATGCGGTCGGCGATCTGACCAAGGTCCACGACCGCATGCCCCTGCCGATGCCGCGCGAGCACTGGGACGCGTGGCTGGACCCCGACCACCCCGCTCCCGAATCGCTGCTGGAAACGCCTTACCCCGCAGCGGTTTCGGACATTCTGGTGCGCGAAGTGCCGTCGCTGGTCAACAGCGTCAAGAACAACGGCCCCGAACTGCTGGCGCAGGTGGACGAACAGGCCGGTCAGATCAGCCTGATCTGAACGTCTTCCTTCCCGTTCCAATACCGTGCCCCGCTGCGGAATGCAGCGGGGCACGGGAGCTTCGAGAGTTCGTCTCAACCGCACTTCACGGTCGGCAGCCCGATATTGAGCGTGCACTTGAGGGTGTCGGCCATCGAGTCGATCATCCTGGTGATGATGTTGCCGCCGAGCTTTTCCGCCTTGTCGATGCGCTCGTCCTTCTTCTGCTGCTGCCCGCCGCCCGGAGCGCCCGGGTCGGGGAAGCTCGGATTGACCGGAGCGGCGTGCACCGGCGCGGCCGTCGCGAGCGCGATCGTCAGCGGGGCGGATCCCAGTGCCAGTACCAGAGCTCCGGCGGCGACGGCCGTGCGAATTCGCCGATGGTGAGACATAAACCGCATCACATCCTCGGGTTCGTATAGGACCTTGCGGACAAAAGGTTCACAACAAGCTCACTGCGCGCTCCCAAGTAACTCACAGAAATTCGGCCGAATTGTGAAAGGGCAATGCCCCCGCCGCGTCTCCGCGTCGGGGGCATTGCCGATTCGATTGTCGTCCGGCCGGTCAGACCGCGGCGGCGTCCGCCTCCTCGATGGCTTCCTTTCTGGCCTGGATGCCACCTGCGCTGCGCAGCGGCACCTCCTTCCAGAACAGCACCAGGATGAATCCGAGCAGCGCCACGAAGGTGGCCGACAGGAACACCCGGTCCATGGACTTGGCGAAGCCCTCCTTGAAGGGGTGCGCCAGCGTCGGATTCAGCTGCTGGATCACCGAGCTGTCGTTGAGCACCTGGCCCACGACCGCCGGCGCGGTCTCCTGGTTCGACAGGCCGAGGACGACCTTCTTGTCGACCGAGTCGGGGCCCTTCACCGCGTCCGCGGCGGCCTGCGTATAGGCCTGGTCGCCCCGGACACTCTCCAGCGAGGTGGTGATGTTCGGAGCGAGCTGGGTGAACAGCACCGACAGGAACACCGCCACACCCAGGGTGCCGCCGATCTGGCGGAAGAAGGTCGCGGCCGCGGTGGACACGCCCATGTCCTTGGGCGGCAGCGCGTTCTGCAGCGCCAGGGTCAGCGGCTGCATCAGGTTGCCCAGGCCGAAGCCGGTGATGGCCATGAAGATCATGACGACCCACAGCCCGGTGTCGGCCGACACCAGGTGCAGCAGGAACAGGCCCGAGGTCAGCAGCGCCGCGCCCACCGGCGGGAAGTACTTGTACCGTCCGGTCCGGGCGATCAGCTGGCCGGCCAGGATCGAGCCGGTCATCATGCCCGCCACCAGCGGCAGCATCAGCAGGCCCGCCTTGGTCGGGCTCGCGCCCTGCACCACCTGCAGGTACTGCGGCAGCAGGGTGATGCCGCCGAACATGGCCGCACCGACCACCACCGAGATGACCACGCCGAGGGCGAAGGTGGAGTTCTTGAACATGCGCAGCGGGATCAGCGCCGCGTCGCCCTGCCTGGCCTCGACCGCGATGAAGGACAGCACGCCGATCGCGCCCAGCGCGTAGCAGAGGATGGCATGGCTGCTGGTCCAGCCCCATTCGCGGCCCTGCTCGGCGACCACCAGCAGCGGCACCAGGCCGACGATCAGCGCCGAGATGCCCATCCAGTCGATCGGCACCTTGGTGACGGGGCGCTTGGGCAGCTTGAGCACGCGGGTCACCACGGCCAGCGCGATGATGCCGACCGGGACGTTCACCAGGAAGACCCAGCGCCAGCCGGTGACGCCCAGGATCTGGTCGGTGCCCGACAGGATGCCGCCGACGACCGGGCCGACCACGCTGGAGGTGCCGAACACGGCCAGGAAGTAGCCCTGGTAGCGGGCGCGCTCTCGCGGGGACACGATGTCGCCCATGATGGTCAGCGCCAGCGACATCAGACCACCCGCGCCCAGGCCCTGGAAGGCCCGGAAGGCGGCCAGCTCGTACATGGAGGTCGCCATGGAACAGGCCAGTGAGCCGACCACGAAGATGGAGATGGCGGCCAGGTAGAACGGCTTGCGGCCGTACATGTCCGAGAGCTTGCCGTAGAGCGGCGTCGCCAGGGTCGAGGTGATCAGGTAGGCGGTGGTCACCCACGCCTGCGCCGAATAGCCGTGCAGCTCATCGGCGATGGTGCGGATGGAGGTCGACACGATGGTCTGATCCAGGGCCGCCAGCAGCATGCCCATGATCAGGCCGCTCATGATGACCAGGATCTGCTTGTGGGTGAAGCCGGCCGAATTGAGTTCCGGCTCCGCCACTTCCGTTTGTGTAGTCACGAATTGCTCTCCGCGGGTGCGTAATAGGACTGAAGGTCTCTGTGGGCCGCGATATCGGCCAGCATGCGCTGCCGGGTCTCCTCGTAGCCGTCGACGAAGCGCCGCAGCAGGGCGGCGAAGGTCTCCCGTTCATCGGGATCCCAGCCGACCAGCATGTGGCGCAGCGAATCGTTGCGGCGGGCCCGGATCTGGGCGGCCACGGTGCGGCCGGTGTCGGTCACGTCGAGGACGCTGACCCGGCCGTCGGCCGGATCCGCGCGGCGCTCGATGAGTCCGCGCTTGACCAGGCTCGCGACCTGCCGGCTGATGGTCGAGGCGTCGGAATAGAGGGCCTCGGCCAGCGCGCCCGAGCGTTTCGGGCCGTCGTGGATCAGCTGGAACAGGATGCTGAACGCGGCCGGTTCGATCTCGCCCTGTGTCATGGACGCGACCTGCGCATTGGTGCGGTCGCGCAGTTTGGTGAGCCGGGCGATCTCGTAGGCGATGGCGTCGACAAGGCCGTCGTCGATGTCGGTGGGGGTAGTCGCCGGGTCATCGTCGGTCACGGTCGGTCTCACCTCCTTGCGTCGGTCAACTGCTTGTATGCGTCAACTAGTTGTACGGCGCAAGTATTCCGACATGGTTGTCCCTTGGCAAGTTTTTTCCGGAGGTTGTGTCTCCGCTCACGGGAGAATCGGACAATTCGCCCTTCTGGGGCAGGTCAGGCCACCGCGACCGCCGCCGTCACCGCTCCCGTGAGCCGGACCAGATCCGCCGGGGCGAGCTCGATCTCCAGCCCGCGCTTACCCGCGCTGCACAGCACCCGATCCCACTCCAGCGCCGACTCGTCGACGACGGTCGGCAGCCGCTTCTTCTGCCCCAGCGGCGAAATCCCGCCCAGCACATACCCGGTCGTCCGCTCCGCCTTGGCCTTGTCGGCCATGGCGGCCTTGCCGCCGCCCAGCGCCGCGGCCGCCGCCTTCAGCGACAGCGTGGTCGGCACCGGCAGTACCGCCACCGCCAGCCCGCCCGACCCCAGCTCGATCACCAGCGTCTTGAAGATCTGCCCGGCGGTAACCCCGAGCTCGCCGGCGAGCGCCTCCACTGCCTCCGCCCCGTACGAATCACTGCGCGGGTCATGGGTATACGAGTGCACCCGGTGATCCACCTTCGCCTGCATCAGAGCCTTGATCGCCGGGGTCGGAGCTGCAGCCATGGGCTCACCCTATCCAGCGAACGCAACCGGATTTCGGGTGCTGGGAACAGGGTGAGCGCCACGCCTGTTGCACGCGATACGCGCTTCGCAGCAACCGCAGGGCCCACGGTTCGCGGGCGCACGCATCCCATTCATCCAAGGAGGAGTCGGTGACCGTTCTGGTCGAAGAGCCCCCGGTGCGGACCGGGCCGCTGCTGTTCCGCAGGGGAGCCGCCGACGTCGCGCCCCCGGCCGGTTTCCTGGCCGAATCCCTGTTCGCGGTAGATTCAATTGCTACGGCGATCGAAGGGATTAGCGTGACGAGCGACGACGACATGGTCGATCGCCAGCGTGATGACGACGCGGACAGCGAGCGCATCGACGCCGGCGACGATCAAGCGGTCGACTATGACGAGGTGAGCGAATCCGGTGCCAGGAGTACCGAATCCGCGGCGGAACTGGCCGCGCGATTCGAGCGTGACGCGCTCCCGCTGCTGGACCAGCTCTACGGGGCGGCGTTGCGCATGACTCGCAACCCGGCCGATGCCGAGGATCTGGTGCAGGAGACCTTCGCCAAGGCCTACCAGGGGTTCCGCTCGTTCCGCGAGGGCACCAACCTGCGGGCGTGGCTGTACCGCATCCTCACCAATACCTACATCAACTCGTATCGGAAGAAGCAGCGCCAGCCCGCGCAGTATCCGACCGACGAGATCACCGACTGGCAGCTGGCCTCCACCGCCGAGCACACCTCCACCGGTCTGCGCTCCGCGGAGATGGAAGCCCTCGAGGCGCTGCCGGACGACGACATCAAGGCCGCTCTGCAGTCGCTTCCCGAGGAGTTCAGGATGGCGGTGTACTACGCCGACGTGGAGGGCTTCCCCTACAAGGAAATCGCCGAGATCATGGGAACTCCCATCGGTACCGTGATGTCCCGTCTGCACCGTGGCCGCAAGCAGCTCAAGGGCCTGCTCGCCGACGTGGCGCGGGAACGTGGATTCAATCGGTCGGGCAGCGATGCGGCGCGTGAGGAGGTAACCCAGTGAGCGACGAGATGGAAGAACTGGACTGCTCGGCGGTGCTCGCCGATGTCTGGCTGCTCCTGGACAACGAGTGCGACGACACCGTGAAGGCACGGTTGCGTGAGCACATCGACCGTTGCTCGCCGTGCATCGAGGCCTACGGCCTGGAGGAGAAGCTGAAGTCGCTGCTGAATCGCAAATGCGGCGGCGACCGCGCACCCGATTCGCTGCGCCAGCGCCTGACGCTGGAGATCCGGACCAGCTACACGCGGGTCGAGACCCGGATCGAATCCGCGGAATAGGGACCTACCCGGATACAGCTGAGCGGCACCCTTCCCGATGGGAAGTGGTGCCGCTCAGCAGTTTTCGAGCTTTTCGCTACGGCTCAGGCGTTCGGCCGCTTGCCGTGGTTGGCGGCATTCTTCTTGCGGCCACGCTTCTTACGTCCACGCTTACCCATAGGTAATCTCCCTTCAGTCGGCCGTCATTCTGTCATGTGTGGTTGGCTGTACCTTCAGGGGCTACGGGTCAACTCGAACGCGAGAGGTGTACATGGCTGAGGAAGTGAAGGCCGAGATGGTGTCGACTGTGCTGAACATCGAGGTCGCTGTCGGCGACAAGGTCAGCGTCGACCAGACCCTGGTCCTGCTGGAGTCGATGAAGATGGAGATCCCCGTCATCGCCGAGATCGAGGGCACCGTCGCCTCCATCCACGTCAGCCCCGGCCAGGTGCTGCAGCAGGGTGACCTGATCGCCGTCATCTCCTGAGCAACGAGCCCCCGACCTGCTCCTGACGCGCCCTTGCCATGTCGCGTGGGAACATACACGCGACGTGGGAACAGAGGAGCGTGGGTGAATGTCGACACTGAGTGAGCTACTGGCCGAACACACCGATCTACCGGGTGCGGCCGTCGACCATTTGCAGCGGGTGGTGGGGGACTGGCAGTTGCTGGCGGATCTGTCCTTCGCGGATCTGCTGCTCTGGGTGGGCACGGGCCCGATCAGTGCGGGCGCGGAGGTGGTGTGCGTGGCCCAGTGCCGCCCCACCACCGCGCCCACCGTGCACCTCGAGGATCTGGTCGGCACCCTCGCCACCAAGGAGGCGAATCCGCAGGTGTTCGAGGCCCTGCTGACCGCCGATATCGCTCGTACCGAGACCGATACCGCCCTCACCGGCGTCTATCACCCGCATCCCGTGCACGCCATGCGCGAGGCGATTCCGGTGCGGGTCGGTGACGACATCATCGCCGTGCTCGGCCGCGATACCGATACCCAGCGTCGCAAGATGCGCTCCAGCCTCGAGATCGCCTACATGTCCTGCGCGGACGACCTGTGCCAGATGGTCGCCGACGGCACCTGGCCCGCGCTCGAGGACCGCACCGGCGCGCACTCCAGCCCCCGCGCGGGCGACGGTTTCATCCGCCTCGACACCGAGGGCACCGTTGTCTACGCCAGCCCCAACGCCCTGTCGGCCTATCACCGCATGGGTTTGCAGAACGACCTGGTCGGCCAGGATCTGGCGCTGACCACCCGCTCGCTGATCACCGATCCGTTCGACGCGCAGGAAGTCGTCGGCGACATCCAGGCGGCCCTGGCCGGAAAGGCCGGGCGCCGAATGGAAGTCGAGGCGCGCGGGGCGACCGTGCTGCTGCGCACCCTGGTGCTGCGCCCGCACGGGGAACTCGGCGGAGCCGCGGTGCTGGTCCGCGATGTCACCGAGGTGAAGCGGCGCGACCGTGCGCTGCTGTCCAAGGACGCGACGATTCGCGAGATCCACCACCGGGTGAAGAACAACCTCCAGACGGTGGCCGCGCTGTTGCGACTGCAGGCCCGCCGCACCGAGAACGAGGAGGCCCGCCTGGCCCTGACCGAATCGGTCCGCCGGGTCACCTCGATCGCCTCGGTGCACGAAATGCTGTCCATGTCGGTTGACGAAGAGGTCGATCTGGACGAGGTGGTGGACCGCCTGCTGCCGATCATGGCCGATGTGGCGACCGTGCACACCGCCCGCATCAAGGTGCGCCGCGCCGGATCGCTCGGCGTCTTCTCCGCCGAACGGGCGACGCCGCTGGTCATGGTGCTGACCGAGCTGGTGCAGAACGCCATCGAGCACGCCTTCGACGCCGGCGAGAACGGTACTGTCACAATCCGTTCCGAGCGTTCGGCCCGCTGGCTCGACGTCATCATCAGCGACGACGGCCGCGGCCTGCCCGACGGATTCAGCCTGGAAGCCTCCGACCGGTTGGGCCTGCAAATCGTCCGCACTCTCGTGACGGCGGAATTGGGCGGGTCCATCGGACTTCACCCCGGCGCCGATGTCGGCACCGACGCGGTGCTGCGAGTTCCCCTCGGCCGGCGCTCCGCCCGCTGAAACATATTGCGCGGCGTACAAGTTCGGGCGTAGTGAAAAATCTGCGCCCGAACTTTCGTTCGAAGAGTCAATCCCGTTGAACGGGAATTCCTCTCGTGATCAGACTCGGGTCCGCCCCTTTACACACTGAAGCCCGGCACCTGAATTGGTGCCGGGCCGAATTGCGTTGCGGCCGCGAGGCTGGGGTCGACCGTAACGCCTGTCGCCTAGCTGGTTAGACGACGGTGCGGGTACGCGTACGCGCGTTGCGGCGCTTCAGCGCGCGACGCTCGTCTTCGCTCATACCACCCCACACGCCGGCATCCTGGCCCGACTTCAGGGCCCAGGAAAGGCAGTCAGCGGTGACGGGGCAGCGAGCGCAGACCAGCTTGGCATCGGCAATCTGCGCGAGCGCCGGACCACTGTTTCCCACCGGGAAGAACAGCTCGGGGTCCTCGTCGCGACAGATGGCCTTGTGGCGCCAGTCCATTCCTCTGCTCCTTTGCTAGGGCGCGCACGGCGCTGCCCCTTGGGTTTGTGGTCCGTTCACTTGTGCGACTCGAATGTTTCCGCACGGTTGCTTGTGAATGCTTTCACGAACACCGTAGATGTCAATAGATACCCGGTGCACCGTGGGGAAGCTCACGCTGTAAGACCCCTACATGGGGATCCGCCGTGTCATTTGTACTCGGTTGAGCCAGTTTTCGCAGCGCAACCGCGATGTTTCTCAGGCGTGTCGAACCGGCTAGGGCTTCGGCGCGACCACATCGAGGATATCCGGGACGGCTGTGAAATTCACCATGTTGCGGCGTCCGATGAAGTCGCCGTCGATTTGCAAGCCGATCGGTTCGGCCGCGGTGACGGTCACGGCCGGCACGTCGTCATCGCGAAACAAGGTGCGGCTCTTGGGATCTCCATGGGCTGCCAGCAACTGCCGGGCGACCATCAGGGTGGGTAGAACGCCCATGGTGCGCATGGCAAACACTCCGAGACCCGATTCGAATGTGGTACCCGGGTTGGTGACCACGGGCGTGTTGTCGAGATAAGTCCAGGGACTGGCATTCGTCACGAATGCGTAATGCACATCCGTGACCGATTCGTGACCTGGAATGTCGAGACGCACTTGCGGGGCATGCCGTTTGGCGCGAAAGAACTGCCGGACCGTGGTGCGCAGATAGCGAGCGGGCGTCGCGGTTTTGCCATCCGCGCGCTTGGCGTCGATGGCCTCGCACACATCCGCGTCGAGCCCGACACCGGCGCTGAAGAGGAACCAGCGATCGTCGGCGACGCCGAGCCCGATACGGCGGTCCGCGTCGTCGGCCACCAGATCGATGAGCTGATTGGTGGCGGTCACCGGATCCGGTTCGATGCCCAGCGAGCGCGCGAACACATTCGCCGAGCCGCCCGGGATGACGCCGAGCCGCGGCAGCCACTCCCGCTGCGGCTCACCCGGCAGCGGGAGGAAACCGTTGACGGTCTCGTTCACCGTGCCGTCCCCGCCGTGCACCACGATCAGGTCCATCCGGGTGTCGGCGGCCCAGCGCGCCAGCTCGGCGGCGTGCCCCCGGTGCTCGGTGTGGCGAACGGTCAGCTGGGTGCGGCTTTCCAGTGCGTGAGCGAGCAGATCGCGAGTGGACCGAGTGGTCGAAGTGGCATTCGGGTTCACGATAAGCAAGGTCCGCACACCCGCAGCCTACTGACGTCCGCCGCGACACGGCTGCCCGAGTCCGGTGACCACCCCGGTGAATGCGGGTGGGCGGGTCCAGGATTCGGCAACGACGCTCGGTCGTAGGCTGGGCGGGTGGCTGAGCAGAACAACGGCGAGAACAAGCCCGCGGGCGAGAGCGACGCGGTGCCGACGACGGTGCGCGTGGCGGGCGCGCTGGTCGCCCTGGAGGGCGCGCTGGGCCTGGTCGCGATGGTCGTGCTGATCATCGTCGGCGTGAACGGGTCGGCGCAGAGCCCCAAGAACAGCTATCTCACCGCCGGGTACGCGGCCATCCTGGGCGGCGCGGTGCTGGCCGCCGGGATCGGGCTGATGCGCGGAAAGCGGTGGGGGCGGGCCATCGCCACGCTGACCCAGCTGCTGCTGCTGGGTGTCGCGTACTACATGTTCACCTCGGACCGGCCCGAGTTCGGGGCGCCGCTGGGATTGCTGGCGCTGGGTGCACTGGGTGCGCTGTTCGCTCCGGCCTCGAATCGGTGGATGGCCGCGGGCTACGGTTCCGTCGAGGAATAGCCGCAGCGGTTTGCACAGAGTCGCCGTAATCGTTGCTCAGTGGTCCGTGAGCGAGTTTTCGGACGCTCGCCCACCACTCGGGTGAGCGAGCGCTTTCCAGCGATGCTGCGGCGAATTCGGATGCCGCGGCGAATTCAGTCGTCGGCGTGCGTCGCCAGGCGGGCCAGGGCCGCGCCGCGCAGGCGGTAGCCGGTCCACTCGTGCTGGTGCTCGGCCCCGATGGATTCGTAGAAGTCGATGCTCGGGGTGTTCCAGGTGAGCACCGACCAGTCGACGCGGGCGTACCCCTGCTCGACGGCTTCGCGGGCCAGCGTCGCGAGCAGGCTCTTGCCCAGCCCGCGGCCGCGGACCTCCGGCTTGACGTAGAGATCCTCCAGATAGACCCCGTGCACGCCCTTCCAGGTGGAGTAGTTCAGGAACCAGATGGCGCAGCCCACCACGCCGTGATCGGTCTCGGCCACATGGGCGTACAGCGCGGGCTGCGGCCCGAACAGGGCCGTCTCGAGCTGGGCCGCGGTGAGGGTGCACTCCTCAGCGGCCTTCTCGTACTCGGCCAGGTCGTGGACGAGCTGGACGAGCGCCGGGATGTCGGCGGGGGTGGCGCGGCGAATCATTCGGCGGCCCCTTCCTACGGGTTGAGCGGCGGAACCAGATTGTGCGCGAGCACGGTTCGAGCCTGGTGATCGTGTCCCAGCACCGTAACCGCGGCGGTGGACAGGAAGAATCGGCGGCCTTCGATCACCTCGAACTCGGCCCAGCGGGCGATGAGCGCGCGCGAGAAGTGGCCGTGGCCGACCAGCACCACATCGCGGGTGGCCAGCTCGGGAATGACGGTGGCCAGCACGTGGTCGGCGCGCTTGCGGACGTGCTCGGCGGTCTCGCCCTCGGGGGTCTCGCCGGTCCAGATGGTCCAGCCGGGGGACATCTGCTGGATCTCGGGCGTGGTGAGGCCCTCGTATTCGCCGTAGTCCCACTCCGCCAGATCGTCGTCGACGATGACGCCGGGCAGTCCGGCCAGCGCCGCGGTGCGCAGCGCGCGCTGCCGGGGGCTGCACAGCACCAGCGGATTCCGCAATTCCATGTCGTACAGCAGTTTTCCGGCGGCCCGGGCCTGCGCCTCGCCGATCTCGGTGAGCGGCACATCGGTGCGGCCGGTGTGGCGGCGCGCGGCCGACCAGGCCGTCTCCCCGTGTCGCAGCACTACCAACCGGAATTCGCCACCACTCATGAATTCGATCATGCTCCACCGCCTCCCCGAATACCTAGCCGGCGGCAGAGACCCGTCGGATTCGGGCACCCGTGGGCGACCGGGTCAAGCGGCCGCGCCGACGCCGTACACCTGGGTGCCCCGGCGCTCCAGGAAGACGCTGCCCGAGACGCTCAGCCCGATGGGCTCGTTGTGATAGTCGCTGCGCTGCAGCGGGATTCGCGAGACCTGCGCGCCGGTGCCGGGATCCAGGATGGCCAGGCCGTCCGGGACCGGGGCGACCAGCTGGCCGGCCATCAGCGCCGGGGTGCCGAGCACGTGCTGGGCGCCCCACTGCGGGTCGAGGGTGGTGGGGTTGAGGGCGATCAGGCTGTCGCCGGTGAAGACGAAGAAACCGGTGGACAGGCGCGCCACCATGGCGGTGTCCGTGAAGGCCGGAACCTGGTGGGTGGCAAGCAGATTGCCGCTGACGTCATAGATGGTCAGCACCGGCGGGGTGGTCGCGGTGGCGGGGAGGTAGAGCGCGGTCCGGGTGTCGGACACCGCGATCACGCGCGCCCCGTCCACCGCGCCGCCGGGCTCGTTGAGCACGTGCGTGCTGTACTCCTCCGGCACCGTGCCGTCCTTGGGCGCGGGATTGAGGATGGACAGCCGGTCGGCGGAGTCCTTGGGGCAGTGTTCCAGCACCGCCACCCGGCTGGGCGCCGAGCCCGCCGAGAGCAGCCGGCAGTCGGTGCGCGGCTGGGTGTGCGGATTCACCGGGGCGTCCACATAGCCGTATTCGAGGGTGCGGACCAGATCCGAGCGCCACATCTCCAGGCGGTCGTCGCCCAGCGCTAGCACATAGGTGCCGTCCGGGGCCAGGGTGATCCGCTTGTCCATGTAGCTGGACCGCGCCGCCACCCGGGTCCCGGTCTCGGCGTTGAGCAGGGTGGTCTGACTGCAGCCGCGCTGATCCCGGTAGGTGGCGATGACCGTCCCGAACTGGACCTCCACCGCGCACAACGGCATGTCCCGCTGGTACGTCCAGACCTCGTCGCCGGTGCGGGCATCCCGCCCTGTGACGGTGTCGTCGTCGGCGGTGACGGCCACCGCGCCCACCGTCAGCGAGCGCATGGCCGCGCCGTCCGGTGCGTGCCACAGCTCCTTGACCTGCGCGGGCACCGAGTCGGCCGCCGGTGGCGGGGTGAGGGTGTGGTTCGCGGACTGCGCGTGGGTGCCGCGCACATCGCTGGTCAGCGCGACGACCGCTGCCGCGATCGCCACCAGAGCGGCGATCGCGACAGCGGTGAGAATATCGGCGCGCGTCCGCCGCTCGGGTGCGAGCACGACAGCGAGAGTAACCGATCCGCGCGGCTAGGCCGAGGCCGCGACCGCGGTATCGGTCACCACCACGGCGGCCTCGGCGTCCGCATCGGCCTTCTTCCGCCGCGTCCGCCGCACCGGAGCCGCCGCGGGCTCGTCGGAACCGCTTGCCGCAGTATCAGACTCGACCGCTTCGACCTCCGCCTTGACGGCCTTGCGGACCCGCTTGCGCGGCGCGGCCTTCGGCGCTTCCGCGACCACCTCGGCACCGTCCGCCGCCTCCGCGACCACCTCGGCCGCGCCGTTGGCGTCCGCGGTCGCCGCGGCCGCCTTACGAGTCCGCTTGCGGGGCGCGGCCTTCGGCGTTTCCGCACCGTCCGCCGCTTCGGCGGTGGCCTCGGCGGCGCCGTTGGCCTCGACGGTCGCAGCCGCGGCCTTGCGAGTCCGCTTGCGCGGCGCGCTCTTCGGAGCCTCCGCGGCGACCTCGGCGGCGGCGCCGGTGGCGGTCTCGTCGGCGGTCGGCGTGGTGCTCGCGGCGCGGCTGGTGCGCTTGCGCGGCGTCCGCAGGGCGGGCTCGGCCGGGTCACCATCGGTGGCAGCCGATTCCACCGCGACGGCGGAACCCTCTGCGCCGGTGCTGGATTCGGCCACGGCGGCCTTGGTGCGGCGGGTGCGCTTGCGGGGCGCGTCCGCTTCGGCGGTCACGGGAGCCGCTGCCGCGGCGTCGGTCTCGGCGACGACCGTCGACTCCGTGGCGACCGGGGCCTCGGCGGCAGTGACCGTGGCCTCGGTGGCCGCCTTGGTCCGGCGGGTGCGCTTGCGGGGCGCGTCGGCCACGACCGCATCGGCCACAACCGCATCGGCGACCGGCTCGACCGTCGTGGTGGCCACGCTCGCCTCGACCGGCGCGGGCGTCTCGGCGACCGCGGTCTCCGAGACGGCGTCGGCGGCCTCGGTCGCGCTCGTGCCCTCGGCGGAACCCCTGCCCCCGCGGCGGGTGCGCTTGCGTCCCCGGCGGGCGCCGTCCCCGGTATCCTCGGAGACGACGTCGGCAACCTCGGCGGGGCCGTCGGTGTCGAGTTCGGTCTCGACCGTGGTCGCGACGATGGCGTCGGCCGGGGTGGTGCCGCCCTTGCCACGACGACGACGGCGGCGACGGCGGCCGGACTTCTCCGGATCACCGGTGGCCGAATCGGCCTCGGCGGCAGGGGATTCGGTGGTCACCACGGCCGCGTCGCCCTCGACCGGCTGGCCACCGCGGGTGCGACGGCGGTTGCGGTTGCGGGTGCCGCGGCGTTCGCGCTCCACCACGACGGCGTCCTCGTCGCGCTCGGGCTTGCGCTTGCGGATGACGCCGGTGACGCCCTCCGGGATGCCGAGCTCCTCGTACAGGTGGGGGGAGCGGGAATACGTTTCGACCGGTTCCGGGATGCCGAGGTCGAGGGCCTTGTCGATGAGGCCCCAGCGGTTCAGCTCGTCCCAGTCCACCAGGGTGACCGCGACACCGGTCTTGCCCGCGCGGCCGGTGCGGCCGATGCGGTGCACGTAGGTCTTCTCGTCCTCCGGGCACTGGTAGTTGACGACGTGGGTGACGTCGTCGATGTCGATGCCGCGGGCGGCCACATCGGTGGCGACCAGCACGTCGATCTTGCCCTCGCGGAACTTCTTGAGCGCCTTCTCACGGGCGATCTGCCCCAGGTCGCCGTGCACCGCGCCGACGGCGAAGCCGCGCTCGGCCAGATCGTCGGCGACCTTCTGCGCGGTCCGCTTGGTGCGCGCGAAAATCATTGTCGCGCCGCGGGTTTCGGCCTGCAGGATGCGAGCCACCAGCTCGCTCTTGTCCAGCGCGTGGGCGCGGTAGACCAGCTGCGTGATCCGGTCGTGCACCGCGGACTCGTGGTGCTCCTCGGCGCGGATGTGCGTCGGCCGGTTCAGGAAGGTGCGGGCCAGGGTGATGATCGGACCCGGCATGGTGGCCGAGAACAGCATGGTCTGGCGCTGCTCGGGAACCATATTGAGAATGCGCTCGATATCGGGCAGGAAGCCCAGGTCGAGCATTTCGTCGGCCTCGTCGAGGACCAGCACCTGCACCTTGCCCAGGATCAGATGCTGCTGCTCGGCCAGATCCAGCAGGCGACCCGGCGTGCCGACGACCACGTCGACACCGGCGCGCAGCGCCTCGATCTGCGACTCGTAGGGGCGGCCGCCGTAGATCGACGTGATGCGCACCTTGGTTCCGGTGCTGTCGTCGAGATACTTGGCGGCGTTCTCCAGATCCTGGGTGACCTGGATGCACAGCTCGCGGGTCGGCACGATGACCAGCGCACGCGGGGTGCCGTCGAGGGCCTTGGTGCCGGAGTCGCCGGTGGCGATGCGGTGCAGCAGCGGCACACCGAAGCCGAAGGTCTTACCCATACCGGTGCGGGCCTGGCCGATGAGATCCTCACCGGCCAGCGCGAGCGGCAGGGTGAGTTCCTGAATGGCGAAAGTGCGTTCGATGCCGATCTCGGCGAGGGCCCGGACGATTTCCGGCCGCACGCCCAATTCGGCGAAAGTGGGAGCGAGGTGGGTGTCGTCGAGTTCCGCGGTCAGCAGCGTGTCCGCCACACCCGGTTCCTGCTCTACGGTGATCTTGCTCAGGTTCTTGCCTTTCCTCGTTTATCGCGTCTCGCGCGCACGAGGCGTGGGGCGGACCCGGTCGGTCCGCGACGACCACTTGATCCGTTCTCGCCGCTGCGGGATGCCTCTCCGGTGGATGGGCGTCGACCTGGCGCGGCGGTGCAGTGCTGCGGATCGGAGTGCGCGCACATTTTCCATGGACTACGGGTATGAATTCCGCCGTCCGCGGAGATTGTAGCGTGATACGGCCTCCGCCCTGATTTCCGCCACCGCTAATGTGTGGCGTTATTGCGCTGGTAGGCGCGCTTATCGGTAGCGAAAGACGGTCTGATCCGGGGTTTCGCATTGCCGTTAATGATTGTGGCGCACCATAATTCGTCCGGGGACAACCGTGTCGGCCACCGCGCGGACAGTTGAGTTGCTCACATAGGTGATACGCCGTGTAGCACTATCTGCGAAGGTATTGCTGTGAGCTTGGCAGACACCGTGAGCACCGCCGCCCGCAACATGTGGTCGCTGACCTTCGGCGACGGCATCGAGGCCCCCGAACCCACCCCGTCGACGGTGCTGTCCGACGCGCCGCATCGCGAACTGCGCCGCTACGACGGCGCGGGCCCCGACGATCCGGCCGTGCTGCTGGTCCCGCCGCTGGCCGCGCCCGCCTTCTGCTTCGACCTGCGCCCCGATCAGAGCCTGGCCCGCTTCCTGCTGGAGACCGGCCGCGCGCCCTACCTGGTCGACTACGGCGACATCACCTTCGAGGACCGGCGCATGGGCTTCGAGACCTGGATCGACGACATCCTGCCCGAGGCCATCCGCGAGGTCTCGGCCGATCGCGGCGGCCGTCCGGTCGATCTGGTGGGCTGGTCCATCGGCGGCATCCTGGCCCTGCTCGCCGCCGCGGCCGATCAGGCGCTGCCCATCCGGTCCATCACGGCCGTCGGCGCGCCGCTGAGCTACGACCACATGATCGGTGCACGCGAACTGCGCACCCTGGCCCGCATCGACGGCGGCCGCACCGCCACCGCGGCCATTCGCGCCGCCGGCGGGGTCTCGGCGCAGCTGACCCGGATCGCCTACCGCGCCACCGCCTGGGATCGGGAACTCAAGCGGCCGTTCTTCATTGCGAGCAATCTCGCGGACACCGCGACCCTGGCCCGGATGGAGACCATCGACCGGTTCCAGAATTCGTTGCCCGGCTATCCGGGGCGTTTCTACAACCAGCTGTGGGGCCGCTTCATCCTCAACAACGACATCGGCAAGGGCGTGGTGCACCTGGGCGAGCAGCGGATCGCGCTGGCCGACATTACTCAGCCGGTGCTGCTCGTCGGCGGACCGAACGACGTGATCACACCGGCCGCCGCCGTGGAGCACGGGACGACGACGCTGACCGGTTCGCCGGAGGTGCGGTACGAGACCGCACCCGGCTCTCACCTCGGCATTCTCATCGCCCGTGACACCACGTGGACCCATCTGGACAAGTTCCTGCGCGACCAGCCCTGAATTGCGTTGTGTCGCAAGGACTTACGAACGTATGAAGGGTGCATCCCGGGTGTCGTCGCCGATGGGTGAATGCGCGTCGTTTCCGGCCGCTAGGGTGGGGTCCCATGGGAGCAAACTCGTCCACTGCGCTCGGCGCTGCCTCGGAGTCTTCCGACGGCCGTATTTCCTCGTCTTCCGACGGCCGCATCTCCGCCGAACATCCTGGAGCCACCGATCTCTTCGCGGTCCTCGCCTACGGTGAGATCTCCGCCTTCTACCGTCTCGCCGAAGAGGCCAAGCTGTCGCCCACACTGCGCGGCCGGGTGGCCGTCGCCAAGATGGCCGGCAACGAGATGGAACACTTCAAGACCCTGGAGCGGGCGCTGGCCGATCGTGGCGTCGACATCTTCGACGCCATGGCCCCGTTCGTGCGCGCCCTGGACGCCTATCACGCCTCCACCGACCCCTCCACCTGGCTGGAGTCGATGGTCAAGTTCTACGTCGGCGACGGCATCGCCGCCGACTTCTACACCGAGATCGCCGGCGCCCTGGCTCCCGAGGTCGCCGACGTGGTGCGCGACGTGCTGGCCGAGACCAGCCACTCCGAGTTCGTCATCGAGGAGGTGCGCACCGCGGTCGCCCAGAACCGGTCCGAGCGGGACCGGCTGGCGCTGTGGGGCCGCCGTCTGCTGGGCGAGGCCATCACCCAGGCGCAGTACGTGATGGCGCAGCGCGACGGGCTCACCGAGCTGGTGCTCACCGCCACCGGCGATCTGAACGGCGTCGCCACGCTGTTCGAGCACATGCAGAACAGTCACGCCGAGCGCATGCGCGTACTCGGCCTGAGCTGACGCTCCCGTTCTTCCTGCCGTCTGCGCTGTTCCCCGACAGTGCCGTGGGTGCTGTTCGCTGACAGCGCAGGCGGTCGCGGCCGGACGCTGTCCCGGCTGCGCTAGCGTGATCAGGACAGCACAAGGACTCTAGGTTCGGAGGTTGGCCGTGGAGGTCAAGATCGGCATTTCGGATAGCCCGCGTGAGCTCGTCATCAACAGCTCGCAGACCCCCGCCGAGGTCGAGGCGGCCGTCACCGGCGCGCTCCAGGGTGAGGGCGGCGTCGTCACGCTGACCGACGAGAAGGGCCGCAAGTTCCTGATCCAGGCCTCGAAGGTCGCCTATGTCGAGATCGGCACCCCTTCCTCGGGTCGCGTCGGCTTCGCGGCCGTCTAGCCGAACTCTCGGGGACTTCCTGAAACCCCTAGTGACATAAAAGAATTGCCCCGCCGAGCCGCTCGGCGGGGCAATTCTTTTGTTGTTGTCGGGGATTCAGGTCTCAATCCATCGGGTGCAGCGGCACGTGCTTCAGGCCGCCCCAGCACAGCGCGACAGTGGTGTCGACCGCGTCGTCCTTGCTGATCGGCCGGTCCGCCTCGAGCCAGTAGCGCGCGCTCAGCTGGCTGGCGCCGACCAGGCCGACGGCGAGCACACGGGCGCGGTAGGGCTCCAGGCCGGAGTCGTGGGCGACCAGGTCGAAGACCGCGTCCACGCAGGCCTCGGTGGCCTGCTCGACACGGCGCTGCACCTGCGGCTCGTTGGTCAGATCGGATTCGAAAACCAGTCGGAAGCCCTGGGTTTCGTGATCGACGAAGTCGAAGTAGGCCTGCACGGCGGCGCGCACGCGCTGCTTGTTGTCGGTGGTGGAGCGCAGCGCCTGGCGCACGCTCGACACCAGGGCGTCGACGTAGTTCTGCAGGACCGCCAGATACAGTTCGAGCTTGCTCGAGAAGTGCTGGTAGAGCACCGGTTTGCTGACGCCGGCGCACTGCGAGATCTCATCCATGCCCGAGGCGTGATAGCCGCGTAGCACGAAGACCTCGCTGGCGGCCGCGAGTAGCTGCGCCCGGCGCGCCTCACGGGGCAGGCGGGTTCCGCGCTTGCTCGCCGCCATGGCCTCGGATGACATGCGGTGCGACGTCATCCGGTCCACGAGGTCAGTCATTGCCTTTTCTCCCAGTTGATTCCCGGTGGGAAGGATGTCACCGGTATCCCACGAACGATACTCGCTCATGGGGCCCGTGCCGATCCAGGTTCCGAATTTTGGTGTGCTGGTTGTTGTCGATCAGCACCTGTGATGGTCGAGTGGGACTCGCGTCGATTATGCGAGGCCGATCACAACTGTGTAGCACATGTTCTGATTTGTGAGCTCTGCCGCATTGGCGTGAGATATCTCGCAGCAATAGCAGCGCGCGGCGACGGCCCTTCCGTGCGTGGGGGCGGGCTATGAGAGTCTGTCAGTCGTGACCGACCATGGGGGCAGTAGTTCCGGCGGGCCTGATTCGCGCCGCCCCGTGGGGGCGGGTGTGCCGAAGACCGCCGATAACAAGCGCCGAGGAAGACCCAGCGGGCCGATCTACGATCCGCTCGGTTTGTACACCGGCGCCAGCGCATCGCAGACCGGCCCCTCGGTATCTTCCGGGCTCATCACACCGCCCGAACCCGCACCCGATCCAAGTCAGCCCGCCGGTGATCACCTGCCGCTGCCGCACCAGCCGCTGCGCGCCCGCTGGGATCCCACCGCCCCGCCCGCCGACGCCCGCAACCGGCAGCGCCCCGATCGCGAGACCAAGAAGCAGAGTCCGCTGGGCCGCTTCGTGAGCACGTACGGCTGGCGCGCCTACGCCCTGCCCGTGCTGCTCGTCGTCACCGTCCTGGTCGCCGTGGACGCCCTGCGCCACACCGGCGACGCCAGCACCGGACTCCCCGGCTTCGGCCGCCTCAGCGAGCACACCGACAAGCCCAGCGGCATCATCGGCGGCGCCCCCAAGGGCGACGGCAAGTACGCGGCCGATCTGCCCACCGGCGCGGTCCCGCCCGGCGGGCCCTACACCGACACCGGCACCGGCAACTGGCACGTGGTGCCCGGCAATACCGCGCAGGTCGGCACCGGCTCCCAGCACGTGTTCACCTACACCGTGGAGATCGAGGACGGCGTGGACACCGCCAGCCTCGGCGGTGATCCGGCGATCGGCCAGATGGTCGACGCCACGCTCGCGAATCCCAAGTCCTGGACCCATGATCCGCGTTTCGGCTTCCGCCGCGTGGACACCGGCACTCCGGATTTCCGCGTCTCGCTGACCTCCCGCGACACCACCCGCAAGTCCTGCGGTTTCGAGATCCCGGTCGACTCCTCCTGCTACAACGCCGATCTGGGCCGCGTGGTGCTCTCGCAGGTGCGCTGGGTGCGCGGGGCGCTGGCCTTCGAGGGCGATGTCGGCTCCTACCGGCAGTACCAGATCAATCACGAAGTGGGACATGCCATCGGCTACCACGAGCACCAGCCGTGCGAGGTCGACGGCGGGCTGGCGCCGGTCATGATGCAGCAGACCTTCGGGACCAGGAACAACGACATCGCGAAGCTCGATCCCGAAGGCGTGGTGCCGATGGACGGCAAGACCTGCCGTTTCAACCCGTGGCCCTACCCGCGGGCCTGAGCGCCCTCCACCGCGACGGCGGGCACGGATTCCATTGCGGCCGAAGGCCGGTGCCGGGCGATGCCCAGACCCGCCAGGGCGCCCAGAGCCGCCGCCGCGGCCGCGGTGAGCAGCGCCGCGCGGAAGCCGTGCTGAACGGCCGTCGTCGAGGTGTAGCCGCCGGTGACGGTGAAAACCGCTGAGGTGACCGCGATTCCGAAGCTGCCGCCGAGCTGGCGCAGGGCGTTGTAGATCCCCGACGCGGTACCGATGGACTCCGGTCCGACCGAACTGATCGCCGCGTTCTGTACCGCGGGCATGGCGGCCGAGATGCCGATACCGGTCAGCAGCATCGGCCCGATCAGCGCTGGGTATCCGGCCCCGGCCCCGGCGGCCAGGGCGATCCAGAGCAGGCCGATCCCCGCCAGCAGCAGTCCGGCCACGATCAACCGGCGTTCGCCGATCCGGCTCATGCGCGCGCCCGCCAGCGGCGCGACCACGAAAAGCGTTGCGGTCCAGGGCAGCAGGCGCAGCCCGGAGCCGAGCGGGGTGTTGTGCAGCCCGGCCTGCAGGTACTGGGCGAAGAAGAACGCGGTGCCGAAGATCGCGGCGGTCATCAGGAGGCCCGCCAGATTGGCGGCGCCGAAGCCGGGGCGGGTGAACAGCCGCATGGGCACCATGGGCTGCGGGGTGCGCAGCTCCCAGCCGACGAAGGCCGCCAGCAGCGCACCGCCGCCGAGCAGTGCGCCCAGGATCTCGGCGCTGGTCCAGCCGATCGCATTGCCGCGCACCAGTCCGAGCACCAGCCCGAGCACGCCGAGCCCGGACAGCAGGACGCCGGCGGTGTCGACCTGGGCGGCGGGCCCGGTGCTCTCGGTGACCCAGCGGCGGACGGCCGGAATCAGGGCCGCGCCGATGGGCACATTGAGCCAGAAGATCCACTGCCAGGTCAGGCCCTGCACCACGGCCCCGCCGACGACGGGTCCGCCCAGGATGGCCAGCCCGGTGACCCCGGCGAAGATGCCCATGGCCCGTCCGCGCTGGGCGGGCGGGAACGCCACGCCGAGCAGGGCGAAGGCGGCCGGCATGATCATGGCCGCACCGACGCCCTGCACCGCGCGGGCGGCGATCAGCGCGCCGATGCCGGTGGCCAGCGCGCAGGCGGCGGAGGAGACGGTGAACAGCGTGAGCCCGGCGATGAGCAGGCGGCGGCGGCCGATGCGGTCCCCGATCACCGCGGCGGTCAGCAGGAACACCGCGAGTGCGAGCGTGTAGGAGTTGAAGGTCCAGCCGAGCGCCTCGAGCGACGCGCCGAGCTGGACCCGGATGGTGTTGAGCGCGGTGGTGACGACGAGTGCGTCGAGCCCCACCATGAGTGACGCCACCGAGGTGAGGGCGAGCGTCCAGCGCTGGTGAGTGGTCATGGGGGAGTGACCTTTCGGGTCGGTTCGGGTGTCATCGGTACGTACTCACCGGCTCGCGAAAACTCATCGGCCGCTGGTCGGCGACCCATCGCTCGACGGCTCGGCGACGCCGTGCTAGCAAGGTGGGATGACCGCCACCGTCGACGACGTGGTCGCCGTCGCCGATACGCACCGCCCCGAACTGCTCGCCTACTGCTACCGGATGACCGGCTCGCTGCACGATGCCGAGGATCTGGTGCAGGAGATCCTGGTGCGCGCCTGGCGGTCGGCGGATTCCTATGACCCGCAACGGGCTTCGCTGCGCACCTGGCTGTATCGGATCGCCACCAATGTCTGCCTGACCGCGTTGAAGAGCGCGCAGCGGCGAGCGCTGCCGGTCGACCTGGCACAGCCGAATCCGGTGGTGGGGGCGGAGCGTCTCGATCCTTCGCCCGAACTGCCGTGGCTGGAGCCGTTCCCGGACGCGCTGCTCGGGGACGGCGATCCGGCCGCGGTGGTGGCAGCCCGGGAGAGTGTGCGGCTGGCGTTCGTGGCCGCGCTGCAACACCTTCCGCCGCTGCAGCGCGCGGTGCTGATCCTGCGGGACGTGCTGGCGCTGCGGGCGGCCGAGGTGGCCGGGCTGCTCGACACCAGCACCGCCGCCGTCAACAGCGCCCTGCAGCGGGCGCACGCGCAGCTGTCCGGCGTCCAGGCGGGTCCCGCCGAACTGGGCGACGACGAGCAGCGCGAGCTGCTGAAGCGCTACGTCGAGGCGTTCGAGGCCATGGACATCGACGCCCTCAAGCGCATCCTGCGCGACGACGCCATGCTCCAGATGCCGCCGTTCCTGGCCTGGTTCCAGGGCCGCGACGCCGTCACCGCCTTCCTGGGCCGGGTCTTCGCCCGCGGCGAGGCCTTCCGCCTGCTACCCACCCGCGCCAACAACCGCCCGGCCCTGGCCGCCTACGTCAAGCGCGGCGATGTCTTCGAGGCCGCCAACCTCCACGTCCTCACCCTCGATCGCGACGGCTTCGCCCGCCTGGACCTGTTCCACTCCCCGGACCTCTTCCGACTGTTCGACCTCCCCGCCCGGCTGTGACGTGACATCCGTAGGCTTGGGGAAGAACGCCCCGCCCTGCGGTGTTGCAGAAATGGCCGCGAGTTTCCGGCGAATTCGATTGAGGAGTCCGAAGACGTGTCATCGCATCCCTCCCTGCCGCCCCTGGTGGAGCCGGCAGCGGAGCTGACCCGGGACGAGGTCGCCCGCTACAGCCGCCACCTGATCATCCCGGACCTCGGGGTGGACGGTCAGAAACGCTTGAAGAACGCCAAGGTGCTGGTGATCGGCGCCGGCGGGCTGGGCTCCCCGGCGCTGCTGTACCTGGCGGCCGCCGGTGTCGGCACGCTCGGCATCGTGGAGTTCGACGAGGTCGATGCCTCCAACCTGCAGCGTCAGATCATCCACGGCGAGTCCGATATCGGCCGTTCCAAGGCGGACAGCGCCCGCGATTCGATTCTGGAGATCAACTCCGGAATCACCGTGGAGCTGCACAAGATTCGCCTCGAACCCGACAATGCGGTCGAGCTGTTCAGCCGCTACGACCTGATCGTCGACGGCACCGACAACTTCGCCACCCGCTACCTCGTGAACGACGCCGCGGTGCTGGCCGGCAAGCCCTATGTGTGGGGCTCGATCTACCGGTTCGAGGGCCAGGTCTCGGTGTTCTGGGAGGACGCCCCCGACGGCCGCGGCATCAACTACCGCGACCTCTACCCGGAGGCTCCGCCGCCGGGCATGGTCCCGTCCTGCGCCGAGGGCGGCGTGCTGGGCGTGCTGTGCGCCTCCATCGGCTCGATCATGGTGACCGAGGCGATCAAGCTGATCACCGGTATCGGCGACCCGCTGCTGGGCCGGCTCATGGTGTACGACGCACTGGACATGAGCTACCGCACCATCAAGCTGCGCCGCGATCCGGAGCGTCAGCCCATCACCGAGCTCATCGACTACGACGCGTTCTGCGGCGTGGTGTCGGAGGAGGGCCAGGCCGCGGCCATCGGTTCCACCATCACCGCCCGGGACCTCAAGGAGATGCTCGACGCCGGCAAGGACGTCGCCATCATCGACGTGCGTGAGCCCGTCGAATGGGACATCGTCCGCATCGAGGGCGCGACCCTGATTCCCAAGGACCGCATCCTCTCCGGCGAGGCCCTGGCCGAACTGCCCCAGAACACCCCGATCGTCCTGCACTGCAAGACCGGAATCCGCTCCGCCGAGGCGCTCGCGGCGCTCAAGAACGCCGGTTTCTCGGACGCCACCCACCTCCAGGGCGGAATCATCGCCTGGGCCAACCAGGTCGACCCGTCGCTGCCGGTCTACTGACCGAAAGCGTCGATTTATCGGGACGTGACAACTGATTTCGGAAGGATCCGGGTAACTCCCCGGGTACGTCCGAAATCGGTGACGCGCCCGACCGCCGGTCGCGGACGACACTCCGACGGCTCCCAGTCTGGCCTTAAGTCGCGGGGAGGCGGTACAGCGGTACCGTACGCGCGTGACCATGACTGCTGTGGAACCTCCCGAGCATGTGCGCTCGACCTTCGGGTTGCGCGAGGAAGTGCCGGTTCCGCTGGGGAACTGGGACGGCGGCTGGCGTTGTGGCGATGTGGTCCTGAGCCCGGTGACCGATCACGCGCGAGCGGCGTGGTCGGCGAAGGTGCGCGAGACCCTGCGGGTGGACGGGCTGCGCCTGGCGCGGCCGGTGCGGGCCACCGACGGACGATATGTCGTATCCGGTTGGCGCGCCGACACCTTCCTCGACGGCATGCCGGAGCCGCGGCACGACGAAGTGGTGTCGCTGTCCTTGCGCCTGCACCAGGTGACCGCGCGGCTGGAGCGTCCGCGTTTCCTGGCCGCGCAGCCGGTCGCGCCGTGGGTGGATGTGGATGTCTTCGCGGCCGCGGATCGCGCTGCGTGGGAAGCGGTTCCGCTGCGCAGTCTCAAGCTGGGCGGCATGCTGCAGGCGACGTCCCCGGACGGCGACCGCAGCCAGATCCTGATCACTCAGCTGTCCACGCTGCGCAAACCGGTGACCACTCCCGCACAGCTGGTGCACGGCGATCTGTTCGGAACCGTCCTGTTCTCGGGCGGTTTCGCGCCCGGTCTCACCGACATCACCCCGTACTGGCGACCGGCCCCCTGGGCGGCGGCGGTCATCGTGGTCGATGCCCTGTCCTGGGGCGGCGCCGACGACGGCCTGCTGGAGCGCTGGGGCGATCTCCCCGAATGGCCGCAGATGCTGGTGCGCGCGGTCATGTTCCGCCTCGCCGTGCACGCCCTGCACCCGCGATCCACCCCCGAGGCGTTCCCGGGTCTGGCCCGCACCGCCGACATGATCCGCCTGCTGCTCTAGGGGGATGAACAGCCGGAAAGGCCGCGCCGGGCGACGAATCCGGCGCGGCCTTTCTGCTCCCCTGAGGATGGAGATCTCTGGAAGGGCGTGCTTCCAAAGTCATTGCCTGAGAGTCGGGTCGGCTCAGACGTTGGCGTGGGCCAGGGAGGGTGCGCGTCCGACCGCGAAGGACGAGCGCAGGTAGAACCACCAGCAGATCGCGCCCATGGCGAGGTAGGCCACCACGTAGCCCCAGAAGGCCGGATTCATGCTGTGGTAGTGGGTGTTCGACAGCCGCAGGGCCTGCTGCAGGATCCAGCCGCCCGCCGCGCCGATCGCGCCGATGACGCCGATGGCCGCACCCGCCTGCCGTTTCGAGGAGATCAGGGCCGCCCCGATGTCCTGACCGGTCTCCGAGGCGTACCGCCGCGCTTCAGCGGTGAAGATCATCGGGATCATCCGGTAGGTCGACCCGTTGCCGATGCCGCTGAACACGAACAGCAGCAGGAACGAGATCAGGTACAACGGAAAGTTCTTGGCCGACAGCGACGCCACGATGAGCGCGGCGGCGACCGCCATGCCACCGAAGACGTACAGCGTGATCTTCGCGCCGCTGAGCTTGTCGGCGATCCAGCCGCCGAAGGGCCGGCTCATGGAACCCACGAGCGCGCCGAGGAAGGCCAGGTTGCCCAGGGTGCCCATCCAGCCGATCTTGGCCAGGCTCGGGAAGTTGGCCTTGAGCAGGGTGGGGAAGGCGAAGGAGAAGCCGATGAAGGAGCCGAAGGTGCCGATGTAGAGGATGGCCATCACCCAGGTGTGCCGGTTCTTCAGGGCCAGTTTGTAGGACTTGCCATCGGATTTCGCGCCGGACAGCGAGTCCATGTAGCGCAGCGCGCCGAACAGGGCGACGAGGATGAACGGAATCCACATCAGCACAGCGAGAGTGATGCCGAACCGGTAGCCGCCCGGGTTCTTGGCCATGATGTGGGTGCCCAGCGTGATGATGAGCGGCACGAACAATTGTGTCTGTGCCACACCGAGATTGCCGCCCGCGGCATTGATGCCCAGCGCCGCGCCCTTCTTACCCTCGGGGAAGAAGAAGTTGATATTGGCCATCGACGACGAGAAGTTGCCGCCGCCGACACCCGCGAGTGCGGCCAGCACCATGAACACCCACATGGGTGTGCTCGGCTGGTTGATGAAATACGCCAGACCCAGCGTGGGGATCAGCAGCATGGCCGCGCTGAAGGCGGTGAAGGCGCGGCCGCCGAAGCGTGGGATGGCGAAGGTGTAGGGCACGCGCAGGGCCGCGCCGACCAGGGTCGGGGTGGAGGTGAGCAGCAGCGCGTTGTTGACCGAGTCGGGATTCTTCGCGCTCAGGAAGGCGAATCCGGCCGAGCCCATGGCGGTGACCACGCTGGCCCACAGCACCCAGACGCTGAATCCGAGGTTCTCCGCGAAAACGGAGAAGATCAGATTTTTCCGGGCGGTTTGTTTACCCCCGTTTTCCCAGAATTCACTGTTGTCCGGTTCCCAGCGGTCGATCCACCGTCCGCGTCTTTGGAAGGCAAAGGTCGTTTCCGGTGCCTCTACTACGGTTGCCATGAGCAGCTGTCCTCTCGGCTGTCGCGACCGCCCTCATCATGGGTTCCCGGCCGTCGGGGAACCGCTGCGGTCGCGTCCAACCGTAGGAAGCGCTTTTTACATCCGAGTGTTTTTCCGTGACGGAGACGGTAATTCGACCTCACCCGGCGGCGTGTCGAATGGTGACCTTTCGGTTACTCGAATTTCGTATCAAGCGTCCGGTATTCGGCCATGAGCGAGTCGAGGAAGCAGTTGGCGGTGCGGGCCGCCCGTTCCGGATCGCCGTCGATGACCGCCTGCACCAGTTCGGCGTGCTCGTCGTGGTACGTCTCGCCCTCGCGCTCGGACCGGAAGCGGATGCCGGCCGCGATGACGGGCAGCAGCGAGTCGTAGAACTCCAGGTATACCGCATTGTGGCTGGCGACCACGATGGCGCGGTGCAGTTGCACGTCGGCCTCGATGGCGGCATCGAAGTCGGTGTCCCAGTTGCGGTTTCGTTCTTCGAGCACGCGTCGCAGGGTCGCGATGTCGGTGTCGTCGCGGCGCTCGGCGGCCAACCGGGCGGCGGTGGTGTCGAGCGCCCGCCGCAGTTCCAGGACATCGCGCTGCTGGGCGTCGGCCAGGTACTCGGTGAGGGTGCCGCCGAGGGTGGAGGTGGAGATGACGTAGGTGCCCGAGCCCTGTCTGCGCTCGAGCATGCCGGCGTGCACGAGGGCCTGGACGGCCTCGCGCACGGTATTGCGGCCGGTGCCGGTGAGTTCGGTGAGCTCGGGTTCGGTGGGGATACGCGAGCCGACGGCCCAACGGCCGGAACGGATTTCGGCACGAAGCTGCTCGGTCACCTGGGCGATGAGGCTCGTGCGCCGGACTGGTTGCACGGGTGACAGCGTACCTTGCCTCACATTCGTTGCATCACATCATCGGGTCATCCTATGATTTCCGGGTGACTGCGACGATGGATGAGACGATGGCCCCGGTGCGGGGCCTTTCCAATGCCCCGAGCGAGACGACCGGGTTCCGCCCCGAAATGTCGAAGCGCGCCCTGTTCGAGGGCCGCCTGCTCGTGCTCGTCGCCATCGTCATGTCCGCTCTCACCCTTCGCGTCGCCGTCACCGCATTCACGCCGCTCGCCGCCCGCATCGGGCAGGACATCGGCTACTCCACCGCGGTGGTCGGCGTGTTCGGCATGCTGCCGACCGCCATGTTCGCCCTCGGCGGGCTGCTGACCCCGGTGCTGTCGCGTCGCCTCGGCCTGGAGACCACCGCCCTGGTGGCCATGCTCATGACCGGTGTCGGCTCGGTGATCCGCGCCCTGGTGCCCGCCACCTGGGAGCTGCTGGCCTTCTCCGCGCTGGCCCTGGCCGGCATGGGCATCGGCAATGTGGTGATCCCGCCCCTGGTCAAGCGGTACTTCTCGGATCGGCTGGCCGCGCTCAGCTCGGTCTACATCGTGATGGTGCAGCTGGGCACCGTGTTCCCGGCCCTGATCGCGGTGCCGGTCGCGGACGCGCACGGCTGGCGGCTGTCGCTGGGCATGTGGGCCGCGCTGGCCTTCGCCGCCGCGCTGCCGTGGATCGCGGTGCTGCGGGTGCGGCGTGACCACGCCCGCGTGGACACCACCGAATTGCCTTCGGAGGCGGTCGAATCCACCGGCAAGGTGTGGCGTTCGCCGGTGGCCTGGGGCATGGCCTTCATGTTCGGCATGACCTCGCTGATCACCTACTCGCTGTTCACCTGGATGCCGACGATCTTCGGCGACGCCGGCGCCAGCGCCTCCTTCGGCGGCAGCATGGTCGGCATCTTCGCCCTCATCGGCCTGGTGGCGGCGCTGAGCGCGCCGATCGTGGTGGGCCGCATGGCCAATCCGTTCCCGGTCGTCATCGGCTGCGCGGTGTTCTTCTTCATCGGCTTCGCCGGTCTGCTGCTCGCGCCGATGAGCGCCCCGCTGCTGTGGGTGCTGGCGGTGGGCCTGGGCCCGTCGACCTTCCCGATGGCGCTGACCCTGATCAACCTGCGGACCCGCACCGGTGCCGGTTCGGCCGCGCTGTCCGGCTTCACCCAGGGTGTCGGCTACTCGGTGGCATGCGTGGGCCCGCTGCTGTTCGGCGCGCTGCACACGATGACCGGGGGTTGGCTGGCGCCGTTCGGCTTCCTGGTGGTGGCGGTCCTGATCCTGATGGCGGGCGCCTGGGTGGCGTGCAAGCCGCAGATGCTGGAAGATACCTGGAAATAAATTCACCGTTCGAGTTGCCGAGCCGTGAGGTTGGGGCCATGATTTTGTGGCAAGGCTCTCAACTTCCGGCTCGGTTACGCGTTTCTCCGCGTTTCCTGGCGATTTGTGGCCGCCGGAAACCCTTGTGTCACATGGTCGAAACATGAGGACACTTCTCACGCCGGTCGCCCGATATTCGTGAGCAACCGTTGATTTGCCGGTCATTTCGCGCAGCATCGACGCAATACCGATTTCCTACCTTGGGGCCATCCAGATTTCAGGAGGGCCTCTTGTTGACGACGCTGACCCGCAAGCGCGACATCGAGCATTGGGATGCCGAGGATGTCGTGGCCTGGGAAGCCGGTGGTAAGGACATCGCTCGCCGCAACCTGATCTGGTCGGTGTTCGCCGAGCACGTCGGGTTCTCGGTGTGGTCGATCTGGTCGGTCATGGTGCTGTTCATGCCGACCGACAAGTTCGGCATCGACCCGGCCGGCAAGTTCTTCCTGGGCGCGATGCCGACCCTGGTCGGCGGCTTCATGCGGATCCCGTACACCGTGGCCACCGCCAAGTTCGGCGGTCGTAACTGGACCATCGTGAGCGCGCTGCTGCTGCTGATCCCGACGCTGCTGACGCTGTACTTCGTCAACCAGCCGGGCACCTCCTACACGACCTTCCTGGTCGTGGCGGCCTTCGCGGGCTTCGGCGGCGGCAACTTCTCCTCGTCGATGTCCAACATCAATGTCTTCTTCCCGCAGCGGCTCAAGGGCTGGGCGCTCGGCGTCAATGCGGGCGGCGGCAATATCGGCGTGCCGGTGGTGCAGCTGGTCGGCCTGGCGGTGATCGCCACCCTGGGCAACCATTACGGCAATGCCTCGGTGGTGTGCGCGGTCTACCTGGTCCTGATCGTGGTGGCGGCGCTGGGCGCCGCCCTCTACATGGACAACGTCAAGAACCAGAAGGCCGACCTGTCCTACATGCTCAAGGCGCTGCGGGTGCCGCAGTCCTGGGCCATCGCCTTCCTCTACATCGGTACCTTCGGTTCCTTCATCGGCTACAGCTTCGCCTTCGGCCAGGTGCTGCAGATCAGCTTCAAGGCCGGCGGCGCGAGCGTCGCCGCGGCCACCCTGCACGCCGCGCAGATCGCCTTCATCGGCCCGCTGCTGGGTTCGCTGGCGCGCCCCTACGGCGGCAAGTGGGCCGACCGCATCGGCGGCAGCAAGGTCACGCTGCTCACCTTCGCCGCCATGACGGTGGCGGCCCTGGTGGTCACGGTGGCCTCGACCCTGGGTGATCGCGCCGGGCACCCGCAGGGCGGCGTGCTGGTGGCCATGATCGTCGGCTTCACCGCGCTGTTCGTCATCTCGGGCTTCGGCAACGGGGCGGTCACCAAGATCATCCCGTCGGTGTTCGAGGCCAAATCCCGCTCCCTGGACGGTGATTCGTCCACCCGGGCGGCCTGGGCCCGCAACACCTCGGGCGCGCTCATCGGCTTCGTCGGCGCCATCGGCGCGCTGGGCGGTGTCGGCATCAACCTGGTGCTGCGCTCCTCCTACGCCTCCACCAAGTCCGCGACCACCGCGTTCGGGGTCTTCATGGCCTTCTATGTGGTGTGCGCCGTGGTCTGCTGGGCGGTCTTCATGCGCCGCCCGAGCCTGCGCTCGCTGACCTCCGAAGCCACCGACGCCGATGTCGTCGTCGAGGCCGAGGCTCTGGTCCTCGAAGCCGAAACCGGCTCCGCCGCAACCGATTCCTCGTCCACCTCGTCGGCTCGCGCCTGACGTCCATTCGCGAAAGGGACTGTCATGATCCACAGCATCGAACGCAAAACCGTTGTGGTGGTCGGCCACGGCATGGTCGGACACCGCTTCGTGGAGGCGCTGCGCTCCCGTGACGAGGCCGGAACCTGGCAGGTCATCGTCCTCAGCGAGGAGAAGCTGGCCGCCTACGACCGCGTCGGCCTGTCCTCCTACGTCGGCATCTGGGAGGCGTCCGCGCTGGCGCTGCCCGGCAACGACTACGAGGGCGACACCCTGGTCGACGTCCGGCTCGGCGTGAAGGCCGACGCCATCGACCGCATCGCCCGCAAGGTCACCACCTCCACCGGTGAGGTGATCGGTTACGACGCACTGGTTCTCGCGACCGGCTCCTACGCCTTCGTGCCGCCGGTGCCGGGCCACGACGCCGAGGGCTGCTTCGTCTACCGCACCCTCGAGGACCTGGACGGCATCCGGGCCGCCGCCGAGGCGGCCGGTCCGGGCGCGGTCGGCATCGTGGTCGGCGGCGGTCTGCTCGGTCTGGAGGCGGCCAACGCGCTGCGCCTGCTGGGCATGACCCCGCACGTGGTCGAGTTCAACAAGTGGCTGATGCCGGCCCAGATCGACGAGGGCGGCGGCGCCATCCTCGAGAAGCTGGTGACCGAGCTGGGCCTGGCCGTGCACACCGGTGTCGGCACCTCTTCGATCGAGACCGTCGAGGGCGCGCCGGTCGCCGAGCGGCTGTCGGTCAAGTTCTCCGACGAGAGCGAATTGCGTGCCGCGGTCGTGGTTTTCGCGGCCGGTGTGCGTCCCCGTGACGAAATCGCCCGTACCTCCGGGCTGGACGTCGGCGAGCGCGGCGGTGTCCTCACCGACCTGAGCCTGCGCACCTCGGACCCGAACATCTACGCGATCGGTGAGGTCGCCGCGGTGGAGGGCGTCTGCTACGGCCTGGTCGCCCCCGGCTACAACACCGCCGAGGTGGTCGCCGACCGCCTGCTCGGCGGCGCGGGCGAGTTCCCGGGCGCGGACCTGTCCACCAAGCTGAAGCTGCTGGGTGTGGACGTGGCCTCCTTCGGTGACGCGCACGCCCGGACCGAGGGCGCGCTGTCGGTGGTGCTGCACGATGCGGCCAAGGGCACCTACGCCAAGCTGGTCGTCTCCGATGACGCCCAGACCCTGCTCGGTGGTGTGCTGGTCGGTGACGCCACCCAGTACTCGGCGCTGCGCCCGCTGGTCGGCCGCCCGCTGCCGGCCGATCCGGCCGCGCTGATCTCCCCGGCGGGTGCGGAACTGGGCGCGGACGCGCTGCCCGACGACGCCCAGATCTGCTCCTGCAACAACGTGTCCAAGGGCTCGATCTGCGGCGCCATCGCCGACGGCGCCTGCGACGTGCCGGCCATCAAGAGCTGCACCAATGCCGGAACCTCCTGCGGCGGTTGCGTTCCCATGCTCAAGAAGCTGCTGGAGCAGTCGGGTGTGGAGGTCTCCAAGTCGCTGTGCGAGCACTTCACGCAGTCGCGCGCGGAGCTGTTCCACATCATCCAGTCGACCGGCATCCGCACCTTCTCGGGTCTGATCGCCAAGTACGGCACCGGAACCGGCTGCGACATCTGCAAGCCGACCGTCGCCTCCATCCTGGCGTCCACCTCGAGCGATCACATCCTCGACGGCGAGCAGGCCTCGCTGCAGGACACCAACGACCACTTCCTGGCCAACCTGCAGAAGAACGGCACCTACTCGGTGGTGCCGCGCATGCCCGGCGGTGAGGTGACCGCCGAGCAGCTCATCACCATCGGTGAGGTGGCCAAGGAGTTCGACCTGTACGTGAAGGTCACCGGTGGTCAGCGCATCGACCTGTTCGGTGCGCGCGTGGAGCAGCTGCCGCTGATCTGGAAGCGCCTGGTGGACGTGGGCATGGAATCCGGTCACGCGTACGGGAAGTCGCTGCGCACGGTGAAGTCCTGCGTGGGTTCGACCTGGTGCCGCTACGGTCAGCAGGACTCGGTCGGCATGGCCGTGCTGCTCGAAAAGCGTTACCGCGGTTTGCGTTCCCCGCACAAGCTGAAGCTGGCGGTGTCGGGCTGCGCCCGCGAGTGCGCGGAGGCGCGCGGCAAGGACGTCGGCGTCATCGCCACCGAGCACGGCTGGAACCTGTACGTGGGCGGCAACGGCGGTCTGACCCCGAAGCACGCGGTGCTGCTGGCCGGCGAGCTCGACGACGAGACGCTGATCAAGTACATCGACCGCTACCTGATGTTCTACATCCGCACCGCAGACCGGCTGCAGCGCACCGCGCCGTGGCAGGAGGCCCTGGAGGGCGGCATCGACTACCTCGAGCAGGTCGTCTGCGAGGACAGCCTGGGCATCGCCGCGGATCTGGAAGCGGCCATGGCCAAGCACGTCGAGGGCTACAAGGACGAGTGGGCGGCGGTGCTCGAGGACGAGGGCAAGCTGTCCCGCTTCGTGTCCTTCGTGAACGCGCCGGAGGAGTCGGACCCGACCATCGGTTTCGACGAGACCGGCGAGCGCAAGGTGCCGGTCCTGCTCGGAATCCCGGATATCCCGGTCGATGCGACCCGCGCCACAGAGACCGCCACGCACGGGAAATGACTGCTTAACCGCGAGGAAACAGGGCGCCGGTACCAATAGGTAGGGCGTTCGGAGGAGAGTACCGATGACCGTGATCGACACACCCGGCACCGCAGTCACGACCGTATCTTCCAGTAAAGGTGCAGTCGGTTGGACCCAGGCCTGCCGGCAGGACTATCTGATTCCCGGCCGCGGCGTGGCGGTCCTGCTGAAGGGCGGCCGCCAGGCGGCGCTGTTCCTCACCGGCGACGGGACGCTGTTCGCCGTCGGCAATATCGATCCCTTCGGGCGCGCGGCGGTCATGTCGCGCGGCCTGGTGGGCGACCGCGGCGGTGTGCCGGTGGTGGCGTCGCCGCTGCTCAAGCAGGCCTTCTCGCTGATCGACGGGCGCTGCCTGGACGACGACTCGATTTCCCTGCCGGTGTACGCGGTCCGCGTCGCGGACGGCGTGGTCTCGGTGTCCAACGACCCGGTCCAATTCATCGGCGGTACGGCATGACCGAGGTTGACAGCGGTACCCCGCTGGCCGGCTTCACGGTCGGTATCACGGCCGCTCGGCGCGCCGAGGAACTCGGCACCCTGCTCGCCCGCAGGGGCGCGAATGTTGTTTCCGCCCCGGCCATCCGGATCATTCCGCTGGCCGACGACACCGAGCTGGAGCGGGTGACGCGGCAGCTGGTCGCGGCCCCGCCGCAGATCACCGTGGCCACCACCGGCATCGGCTTCCGCGGCTGGATGGAGGCCGCGGAGGGCTGGGGCCTGGCCGAGGAGCTGCGCGCCACCCTGGGCTCGACCCGCATGCTGGCCCGCGGCCCCAAGGCCAAGGGCGCCATCCGCGCTGCCGAGCTGCGCGAAGAATGGTCTCCCGCTTCGGAATCCAGCGCCGAGGTGCTGGATCACCTGCTGGCCCAGGGGGTCGAGGGGGTCCGCATCGCGGTGCAGCTGCACGGCGCCACCACCGAGTGGGAGCCGGTGCCGGACTTCTGCGAGGTATTGCGCTGCGCCGGAGCCGATGTGGTTCCGGTCCCGGTCTACCGGTGGATTCCGCCGGAGGACCGTACTCCCATGGACCGCCTCATCGAGGGCATCGTCACCGCCGGACTGGATTGCGTGACCTTCACCAGCGCTCCGGCCGTGGCGTCACTTCTCATGCGCGCCAAGGAGACCGGGCTGCTGGAGGCCGTCCTGCACGCGTTCCGCACCCGGGTGCTGCCGGCCTGCGTCGGTCCCATCACGGCCGCGCCGCTGGAGGAGCTGGGCGTCACCACGTCCATGCCCGGCCGCGCCCGTCTGGGCGCGCTGGCCCGCCACGTCGCCGAGGAACTTCCCCGGCGCGCCAACCGGATTCAGGCCGCCGGACACCTGCTCAGCGTCCGCGGCGGTTGCGTCGTCGTGGACGGTCAGGTGCGCCAGCTGGCCCCCGCGCCCATGGCGCTCATGCGTTCCCTGGCCCGCCAGCCGGGCCGGGTCGTCTCCCGTGAGGACCTGCTCGCCGCCCTGCCCGGTGGCGGCGACGACACCCACGCCGTGGAGACCGCCATCGCTCGTCTCCGCGCGGGCCTCGGCACCCCCAAGGCGATCCAGACCGTCGTCAAGCGCGGCTACCGGCTGGCTCTCGACCCCGCCGAGTGCACCGACAATCCGCATCCGGAGGGTCCGAATCAGGCTGCGCGCCAGCCAGTTCCGGCGCACACCCAGGGTCTGGGCGCGCGCCGCGACCTGCCGCCGCGCATCCCCGGCACCCGCGCGCCGCACGCCGAGGTCCCGCCGCCCGCCGCGGCGGCCCGCCGGCCGATCGCCCCGGTGAACGGGACGGCCCGCCCGGTGGGCTTCCCGGCGCAGTCCGTCTCCGCCGCCCGCCCCGCGGTGGCCGCGCGCCCCGGCCGTCCGGCCGGGAGTGCGTGGTGAGCGCGCCGGCGCTGGTGCTCGTCGCGCACGGCACCCGGAGCGCCCGGGGTGTGGAGATGATCGCCGAACTGGCGGGAGCTGTTGCGCGGGAGCTGGGTGCGTCGGCGCTCGCGCACGGTGTCCGCGGCGGGATCGCCGAGACAGGTGCCGGTGCCGATTTCGGGGCCGCATCGGCATCGTTGCGTGAGATCGCGATCGCCGGTACGCCGCGGGTGCGCACCGCGTTCGTGGATGTGCTGGGGCCCTCCCCGGCCGAGGTGTTGCGGGATCTGGATCCGGTTCCCGCCGTGGTAGTTCCGGCCTTCCTGGCCTCGGGCTACCACGTGTATCAGGACGTGCCGCGAGAGGTGGCCGCGAGTGCTCATGACGCGGTCGCGGTCACCCAGGCGATGGGTCCGGACCCGGCGCTGGCCGAGGTGATGCACCTGCGGCTGCGTGCGGCGGGCTGGCGGCCGGGGGACGCGGTGGTGTTCGCCGCCGCGGGTTCCTCGGACGCGCGGGCGCGCCGGGATGTGCAGCGCGCGGCGCGCCTGCTCTCGGAGCGCGTCGGCACGACCGCCCACCTGGCCTATATCGCGACCGGTGAGCCCAAGGTGCCGGAAGTGGTTGCGGCGGTGCGGGCTTCGGGCGCGCGCCGGGTCTTCGTAGCCTCCTATCTGCTCGCCCACGGGCTGTTCCACCAGCGCCTGCACGAGGCGGGCGCGGACGGTGTCGCCGAGCCGATCGGTGTGCACCCTGCCGTGGTGCGCTTGCTGACCGATCGCTACTTCGCGGCAACAGATTCGCTGACGGCCGTCCGGGTCGCCTGATCGGCACGGTCCGGGCCCGGCCGGATTAGGGGCTCGCCCCGATCCGTTAGGGGCCCGGCCCGAACCGAATCGCCCAATTCCCCTATCACTTGGTGATTTTCGATTCGCATGGCAACCTTTACCGCAATTCGGTAAAGACCCTGGAGGATCCCCACGTGAAGAAGTTTGTCGTCGCCGCTGTGATCGCGGGCGGTATCGCCGGCCCGGCCGCCACCGCCGCCGCCGATTTCCCCACGATCTACGACCCGTGGACGGCGTGCATCCAGTCGGGCCAGACCTACGACCAGTGCCAGGCGCTGGTCAACAACACCCAGCCGACGGATCAGGGCGCGGGTTTCGGCTGGACCGGTTCCGCCGCCGGCCACTGAATTCCAAAACAATCTAATTTCAGATTTCGGGCCGACGCCGAATAGCGTCGGCCCGAGTCGTGTCCGCGTGATCCACACCACAGTAGCTACTCCTTAACAATGGTTAAGGCGCTCCGCTTATGTGCCGTCCTGCGGCCGGACCTGTCTCGCTCACCGGTATTCACCGGTTCCCTTCGGTTCGGCGGCGATCAGGATGGCGGGGTGTCGCTCGAACATCCCGCCCGCCGCGCCGGACTCGCCTCGCAGGCGGCGGTGCGCGCCAAGCGCAAGGCCGAGTGGCTCGCCCTCTTCGCGGCCGACGCGCGTGTCGAGGATCCGGTCGGCATCTCCCCGTATGACCCGGTGGGCGAGGGGCATGCGGGCCACGAGGCCATTGCGGCCTTCTGGGACAAAGCGATCGAGCCCAGCCGAATCGAATTCGAGTGGGCCGATTCGTTCGCGTGCGGCGATGAAGCGGCCTTCACCGGGACCATTCGCAGCGCACGCCCCGGGGTGGTCGTCGAGGTTGATCTCGTCGCCGTCTACCGGGTGGATGCGGACGCGAAAATCGTTGCCCTGCGGGCGTTCTGGGAACTGGACCGCGCCCGCGTCACGCCGATTTCGCAGTAGCCCTCCGGAGGGATCAGCCCTTCGGGGTCTGCAGGGCCGGGAACCAGATGTCGGTGAGCACACTCGCGGCTTCCTCGGCGGAGACGTCGATGGTGCCCTGCATGGCCCAGCGGGTGAAGAACCGTTCCAATTGGGCGACAAGGAGTTCCACGCGCAGGCGGGCTTCGTCCTGGCGGTCGGCGGGCCAGCGGGACAGGTAGGAGCTCATGACATTGGGGAGCGCCATGATGCCCTCTCGTGCCACTTCCCGGAATTCGGGTTCGAGGGTGGTGGCCTCGTCCCAGGCGGGCAGTAGGTCCTTGTATTCCTGGAACCAGTCGATGGCGCGCCGCATCCAGGCGGCGAACTCCTCCCGCGAGCCGGTGTCGAGCACGTGGTCGAGGTCCTCGTAGAAGTGCTGGACGCTGGGCAGCGTGCCCTGTTCGGCGATCGCGCGCAGCACATCCGGTTTGCCGGTGAAGTGCAGGTAGAAGGTGGCACGGCTGCAGCCGACGGCGGCGGCGATGTCGTCGACGCGGACCGGCGCGTACCCCTGCGTGGTGAACAGCTGTTTGGCCGCGTCGATGAGCCGGCTGCGGGTCAGCCGTTTCTGTTCGTCGCGCAGCGATGTGCGCCGGGGCGTGTCGCTCTGGCCAGGTGTCTCGGGGTGGTCTACGTCGGATCGGGTCACGACTGAATGATAGACGCAAGTTCACTCACTAGACACCCTGTCTAGCGAGTGTTAGCGTGTGTGGCACATCACGTCCGGCAGGGCTCTGTGACCCGTCGCCGAACCAGGAGAGTGAATTGGCTGCGCTATCTGCACACAATCGTGAATTGCCCAGGGTCTGCGTCATCGGCGCGGGCCCGTCGGGTATCACCGCCGCGAAGCGGCTCGCCGAATACGGCATCCCGTTCGACTGCTACGAAGCCTCCGACGAGGTGGGCGGCAACTGGTACTACAAGAACCCGAACGGCATGTCGGCCTGCTACCAGAGCCTGCACATCGACACCTCGAAATTCCGGCTGCAGTTCGAGGACTTCCCGGCGCCCGAGGAATGGCCGGACTTCCCGCACCACAGCCAGTTGCACCAGTACTTCAAGGATTACGTCGACCATTTCGACATCCGCGATCGAATCGTCTTCGGCAACAAGGTGATTTCGGCCGAGCGCGGCAGCGACGGCCTGTGGACGGTGACCACCGATCAGGGCCGCGTCGAGACCTACGATGCGCTGATCGTGGCCAATGGCCACCACTGGGATCCGCGTACGCCCGACTACCCGGGTGAATTCGACGGCACGCTGATCCATTCGCACGCCTACAACGACCCGTTCGACCCGATCGATATGCGCGGCAAGCGCGTCGTGGTGGTGGGCATGGGCAATTCGGGCCTGGACATTGCCTCGGAGCTGTCGCAGAAGTTCATCGCCTCGAAGCTGTGGGTCTCGGCCCGCCGCGGCGTGTGGGTGCTGCCCAAGTACGTCAACGGCAAGGTCGGTGACACCCAGGTGGTGCCGGCGTGGATGCCACCGAAGGTGGCGCTCAAGCTCAAGCAGCGTTTCGTGGTCAAGAACCGCGGCCGCATGGAGGATTACGGTCTGCCCAAGCCGGATCATCTGCCGTTCGAGGCGCATCCGTCGGCGAGCGAGGAGTTTCTGCACCGGGTCGGCTGCGGCGATATCGATTTCAAGCCCGCGATCACCAAGCTGGACGGCAAGACCGTGCATTTCGCGGACGGCTCGTCCGAAGAGGTGGATGTGGTGGTGTGCGCCACCGGCTATCACATCAGCTTCCCGTTCTTCACCGATCCGGCGCTGCGGCCCGACGACAACAACAAGCTGCCGCTGTACCGCCAGATGATGAAGCCCGAGATCGACAATCTCTTCTATCTCGGCCTGGCCCAGCCGATGCCGACCCTGGTGAACTTCGCCGAGCAGCAGTCCAAACTGGTCGCGGCGTACCTGTCGGGCAACTACCGGTTCCCGTCGCAGGCGGATATGACGGCGGCGGTGGCGAAGGCGGAGGCCGAACGCGCCGAGCGCTACTACAACTCGCCGCGGCACACCATTCAGATCGACTTCGACGTCTATGTCCGCGAGCTGAAGAAGGAACTGGTGGAGGGCGCGCGACGCGCCGCCGCCGCGGGCAACACGCTGCCGGTGCGCAGTCGCGCGCTGGTGCGGGCGTAGAGGGGAGCGGTCAGGATGAGCAACGTGGCTGGATTCTGTGCCGACGAATTCGACGCTGTCCGTGCGGCTTTCACCGAGCAGGTGGAGTCGGGCGCGGAGCTGGGCGCCTCGGTGTGCGTGACCGTCGACGGCGAAACGGTGGTGGATCTCTGGGGCGGCTGGGCCGATCCGGAGCAGACCCGGCCGTGGACCGCGGACACCCTGGTGAACACCTTCTCCATCACCAAGACCATGGTCGCGCTGAGCGTGCTGCTGCTGGTCGACCGCGGTGAGCTGGACGTGCACCAGAAGGTGGCCCACTACTGGCCGGAGTTCGCGGCGAACGGCAAGGCCGATATCGAAGTGCGGCACCTGCTTTCGCATACCTCGGGCGTTTCCGGCTGGGAGGCCCCGATCGTGTTGTCGGACATCTACGACATCGACGCGGCCTCGGATCGCCTTGCGGCGCAGGCGCCCTGGTGGGAGCCGGGCACTGTCTCGGGCTATCACGCCATGAACTACGGCCACCTGCTGGGTGCGGTGATCAAGCGCGTCACCGGCCGCCCGCTGGGCAGCTTCTTCACGGAGGAGCTGGCGCGGCCGCTGGGCGCGGACTTCCACATCGGCACGCCCGCAGCCGATTTCGACCGCATCGCCACCCTGGTGCCGCCGGATCTCCCCGAGTTCGATCAGTCGCTGCTGCCGCAGGACAGCGTTATGTTCAAGACGCTGTTCCAGCCCCTGCTCGACTTCGCCGAGTGCGCGACCCCGGGCTGGCGGCAGGCGGAGCTGGGCGGCATGGGCGGCCACGGCAATGCCCGCTCCATCGCCCGGCTGCAGTCGGTGATCAGCAATGGCGGCGAGCTGGCCGGCCGGAAGTTCCTGTCGGACAAGACCATCGACCTGATCTTCGAGCAGCAGTCCGATGGGGTGGACCTGGCCATCCTGCTGCCGCTGCGCTTCGGCATCGGCTACGGCCTGCCGCACGCGCAGACCGCCCCGCAGGTGCCGGACGGCCGCGTCTGCTGGTGGAACGGACTGGGTGGCGCGCACGTCGTCAACGATCTGGACCACCGCGTCACGTTCGCCTACGCCATGAACCGCATGGCACCCGGCCTGATCGGCTCCGAGCGGGCCGACGCCTATATGAAGGCGACCTTCGACACAGTGAGGGGACGTGCGTGACGGGCCTCACTCGGGCAAGCTGCGAAGGTTCGCGCAATCGGATTCGAGGACTTGATTCATGACCAACGCTGTTGATCTGCAGGCTCTGGCCGCGCAGGTGGCCGGGAAGCTGACCGGGCCGGGTGGGCCGTTCGAGATGACGGTCGAGCCGGTGCTGGGTGTGCCGCTGCCGGTGTTCAAGCATCGCCGTGGTTCGCTGCTGGAACTGCTGGAAGCCTCGCGGGAGCTGGGCGATCGCGACTATCTGGTGTCCGCGCGGACCCGCTACACCTTCGCCGAGCACTACGCGGCCGCCGGAGCTTTGGCCGCGGCGTTGGCCGAACGCTACGGCGTGGGCAAGGGCGACCGGATCGGCATCCTGGCCGCCAACACTCCCGAGTGGGTGTTGACGTTCTGGGCCGCGCAAAGGTTGGGGGCGATCCCGGTCGGTTACAACGCGTGGTGGGTGCCGCGCGAGATCGCCTACGGTCTCGAGCACTCTTCCCCGAAGGTCGTGATCGCCGACGCCAAACGCGCCGCGCTGGCCGCCGAGACCGGCACCGACATTCCGGTGCTGACCATGGAAACCGACCTGCCCGCCCTGATCCAGGAGTTCGCCGGCGGCAACCTGAGTGCCGAGGTGTCCGAGGACGATCCGGCGATCATCCTCTACACCTCCGGGACCACGGGTCGTCCGAAGGGTGTGGTGCACACTCAGCAGAACATGGTCGCCGTCGCCGACTATCACCGGTTCATGGACGCGTTGGCGGCCGGTTTCCGTGGGCAGGGGTGGGACGGTTCCCCGGCGGGCCGTCGCTACCTGGCGACGATGCCGTTGTTCCACATCGCGAGCCTGCACAACCTGTCGATCCCGCGTCTGGCCACCGGTGACGCGGTCGTCTTCCCGACCTCGGGCGAGTTCGATGCCGAATCACTGCTGCAGCTGGTCGAGACCGAGAAGGTCACCAACTGGGCGGCGGTGCCGACGTTGGCGAGTCGCATTCTGGCCGTGGACATCTCGCGCTATGACTTGTCGTCGCTGACGGCGTTCTCGCTCAATTCCGCGCCGTCGTCTCCGGCGCTGGTGCAGCGGTTGAGGGAGCGGTTCCCGGTCGCGTTGCAGGGCCTGACCACCAGTTACGGGTGCACCGAGTCCGGTACCGCCGCGACGGTGGCGACCCCGCCGGAGTTGGCCGCTGACAACGAGACCGTGGGTCGTGCGGTGGTCGGTGTGTCGGTCGAGGTTCGCGACCTCGACGGTAAGCCGGTGCCCGATGGCGAGGAGGGCGAGGTCTGCATCCGCAGCCCGTACGTCATGCTCGGCTACTGGAACAACGAGGAAGCCACCCGGGCCGCGATCGATGAGAACCGTTGGCTGCGCACCGGTGACTACGGCACGCTGCGGCAGGGCAAGCTCTACATTTCCGGCCGCCGTTCGGATCTCATCCTGCGGGGTGGCGAGAACGTGTACCCGCAGGAGATCGAGAACGTCCTCGACGAGCACCCGCTGGTGCGTGAGTCGGCGGTGATCGGTGTCCCGCACGAGGATCTGGGGCAGGAGGTCGCCGCGATCGTGGTGGTCGACGACCCGGAGCAGCTGTCGGAGGACGAGTTGCGCGATCATGTGGCCAAGCAGTTGGCCTACTTCAAGGTGCCCGCCCGCTGGCTGGTCACCGCGGATCCGTTGCCGCGCAATGCCACCGGCAAGGTACTGCGCCGTGACCTCTCCCTGGGAAAGTGAATTCCTGTGTACGACACCATCATCAAGAATGGGCGCTGGTTCGACGGCACCGGCGCACCCTCGGCCATCCGTAATCTCGGCATCCGGGATGGCCGGGTGGCGACCGTGTCGTCCGCCCCGCTGGACGAGACCGGCTGTGCGCGAGTGATCGACGCGACCGGCCGCTGGGTCATGCCGGGCATGATCGATATTCACACCCACTACGACGTGGAGGTGCTGCTGGACCCGACGCTGTCGGAGTCGCTGCGGCACGGCGTCACCACGCTGCTGCTCGGGTCGTGCTCGCTGTCCACCGTGCATGTCGGCGGCTCGGACGCGGGTGACCTGTTCGGCCGGGTGGAGGCGATTCCGCGCAAGCACGTGGTCGAGGCGGTGGACGCGCTGAAGACCTGGAACAGCGCGCACGGCTATGTGGCGGCGCTGGAGTCGCTGCCGCTGGGCCCGAATGTCGCTGCCTTCATCGGTCATTCGGATATCCGGGCGTCCCAGCTGGGCTTGCAGCGGGCCACCGATCCGGATGTGCAGCCGACCGAGTCCGAGCTGACGGCCATGGAGCACAAGCTGACCGAGGCGCTGGACGCCGGATTCGTCGGCATGTCCTCGCAGCAGCTGCTGTTCGACAAGCTGGACGGCGAGGTGTGCCGGTCGCGGACGCTGCCGTCGACCTACGCCACCGGCAAGGAGCGGCGGCGGCTGAATCGCATTCTGCGCGACCGCAAGCGGGCGCTGCAGGGCGGTCCCGACGTCGCCAAGCCGCAGAGCATGCTCGGCATGGCGGCCAGCAGCCTGGGCTTCTTCCGGCCCAAACTGAAGGTGAGCCTGCTGTCGGCGGCCGATATCAAGGCGATTCCCGGTGTGGTGAAGGTCTTTCCGCTGCTGGGCCGGATCATCAACGGGCTCGGCGGCGACTTCCGCTGGCAGCATCTGCCGGTGCCGTTCGAGGTGTACTCCGACGGCATCGATCTGCCGGTGTTCGAGGAATTCGGTTCCGGCGCAGCGGCTCTGCACCTGTCCAACCAGCTGGAGGAGCGGCGGGAACTGCTGGCCGACGAGAACTACCGCCGCTGGTTCCGCAAGGACTACGACAAGAAGTGGGGTCCGCGGGTCTGGCATCGGGACTTCTTCGACGCCGAGATCACCGAGTGCCCGGATGCGAGCGTGATCGGCAAGACCTTCGGTCAGGTCGGCGTGGATCGCGGCGGCGTGCACCCGGTGGACGCCTTCCTGGATCTGGTGGTGGAGTACGGGCCCAAGGTGCGCTGGCGCACCACCATCTCCAATCACCGGCCCGAGGTGCTGGACGTGCTGGCCGCGGATCCCAGTGTGCAGCTGGGCTTTTCGGACGCCGGCGCGCATCTGCGGAACATGGCCTTCTACAACTTCGGGCTGCGGCTGCTGAAGCGCGTGCACAAGGCGCAACAGGCGGGCCGGCCGTTCATGACGGTCGAGCACGCCGTGCACCGGGTGTCCGGCGAGCTGGCCGACTGGTACGGCCTGGATGCCGGTCACCTGCGCGAGGGCGATCGGGCCGATGTGCTGATCATCGATCCGGCGCGGCTGGACGACAGCCTGGAAGCCTATGCCGAGAACCCGATTCCGGAGTTCGACAACCTCTCCCGCATGGTCAACCGCAATGACGACACGGTCACCGCGGTGCTGGTGAACGGCGAGTTCGTCTTCGGGCTGGGGGAGAAGGCCGACACCCTGGGCAGGGAACGCACCGGCGAATTCCTGCGGGCAGGTGCCCGATGAACGCCCGTAGATTCGACGGCCGTGCCGCGGTCGTCACCGGTGCGGCCTCCGGTATCGGCGCGGCCATCGCCGCCGCGCTGATCGCCGAGGGCGCGAATGTGGTCGGCCTCGACATCGACGAGGCAGGTCTCGGGAAGAAGGCCGCCGAACTCGGCGACGCCTTCGTCCCCGTGGTCACCGACGTCACCGACGAGGCCCAGGTGGAGGCCGGGATCGCCACCGCCGCATCCCGTTTCGGCCGTCTCGACGCGGCCTTCAATGTGGCGGGCGCATCCCGTATCGGCGCGGTCACCGACCTCACCGAGGCCGACTGGGATTTCACCATCGACCTGATTCAGAAGAGCGTCTTCCTGTGCACCAAACATGAAGCGCGCCTGATGAAGTCGACCGGCGGCGGCGCGATCGTGAACATCTCCTCGCTCGACGCCCGCGTGCCGATGCCCGGTGGCAGCCCGTACTCCACCGGCAAGGCGGGCGTGGTCATGTTCACCAAGAACGCGGCCCTGGAGCTGGCCCAGTTCCGCATCCGGGTGAACGCCATCCTCCCCGGCCTGGTGGACACCCCGCTGGTCGCCGCGGTCATGGGTTACGAGCCCGCCAAACAGATGTTCCTGGACCGCATCCCGATGGGCGCGCCCGCCACCCCGGAACAGATCGCCGCCCCCAGCCTGTTCCTCGCCTCCGACGACGCCTCCTACATCACCGGTATCGACATGGTGGTGGACGGCGGCTGGGAGCTGAGCAACTTCCCGAACTTGGCGAAGCTCGCGGGCTGAGCCGAGAACCCGCCCTGGGCCCCGAAACACGTTCCAGCCCAGGGCGGGTCGGTCAGCGGGGCGAATCCTGTACCGCGGCCAGCGCGCCGGTCAGTGCGCCGAGGCAGGCCGCGCGGACCTGCTCGCGGGTGAGGGTCTGGTGTTCCAGCCATTCCAGGCAGAGGGTGTGGACGAACATCAGCCACGAGGTCAGCAGGGCCGACATGACGTCGCGGGCCGGGCCGGTGAGCCCAATGGCGGCGAGCATCTCGTCGTGCATGGCGGTGTGGTCGCCGAACACGATCGCCTGGACGACCGGATCGCCGGAGAGCGCGCGGTTGGCGGCCAGCACCGTATTGCGGTTGGCGGCGAAGTACCCCAGGTGTGCGTCGAGCCCGGCGGCGACCTGGTCGGTCAGCGGGAGGCCGGGGTCGAGGTGTACCGCGGCCTGCAACGTTTCGGCGGCGCGCTGATAGATGGCGGCGAAAAGTGCGCTCTTGCTGGGGAAGTGGCGATACAGCAGGGCTCGCGAGATGCCTGCCCGCTCGGCGATCTGGTCCATCTGTACCTGGTCGTACGGCAGGGCGGCGAACAGCTGCGCACCCACGTCCAGTAATTCGGCGCGGCGCTGTTCGGGGCTGAGGCGACGTCGCGGCGGCATGGCACCACCGTAGTTGACGCGTGTGTACTAGGGGGTTACGCTCCGAATCATCTAGTTGACACGTGTATACCAAGCTCCGGGTTTCGCCCGGGAAGGGGCGGTCATGCGAGCCGTATTACAGTGGTTCCTAGCCTTTTTCGGTGTCTGCTGCGTCTTGATCGCCTTGGCGCACATCTTCATCGGGCCCAGCACGATCATCGGCGCGAACACGCCCAACGCCACCTTGGACGGCGACCTGCGGTTCTCGATGGTGCTCTTCCTCTCCTACGGCGCGGCCTGTGTGTGGGCGGCCCGGGACCTGGACCGCTACGCCGGCCTGATCCACCTGCTCATGGTGCTGTTCTTCGCCGGCGGCGTGGTCCGTCTACTGACCGTCGCCTACGTCGGCTGGCCGCACTGGTTCTACATCGCCATGCTCGTCATCGAATTCGCCATCCCTCTGGTCTATTCGCCGCTGCTTCAACGAGTAACCGGCCGCCCGATTCGCGCCGAGTTGGTCGAGCTGACTCGCTGACCCGGAATCGCTGTGCGCCATAGGGGAGTCAAAGCGCCACAGACGAGGACCCAAAGGAGCAAAAGACGAAAGATGCCTGGAATGGGAGGGGGCCGGGCTCACGTCCGCGCCTTCACCTACCAGCCCCCTCACCTTTGAAGCCGCATGTGGGGATTGCTGCAGGAGGTATTCCATCGGATCCGGGGGTTGGAGTCGCCACGTCATGAACTCCACCGTCGGCCGCAAGCAAGTTCCAGTTGGTGGCCCCAGCACCCCTGACGATGAGGTTGTTGGATTCGGTGGTGATCCCGCTCGGCGGCGGTCGCCTGTGAAGCGGTGGAGATGGCGGCGGCTGTCACAGTGGTGGCCGTCGAAGGGGCCGAATGTGGTCCCGGTCAGGCGGCGATCGAAGTAGCAGCCGAGGCGGCTGTCACGGCGCGGCGGCGATCGGCGTGGCAGTCGCGGCGGAGCTGACGATCCGGGCGGCGGTCTCAGTACTGAGACCAAGGTGGCTGTCGCGGGTGCGGATCGCAGTGGCGGTGGTGGGAATATCACCGTGGGCGCTGGGGAGGCGACGTAACCACACTTCCCCGTCCCTGCGCACGCCAGCCCGACACCAGCGGGCCGGGAATCACGCCACCCGAGCACCCCACCTCCGGCAACTGGAATCGATGGCAGCGGCGACCCACTCCCCAACGTGATGTCTGTCGTTCACGCGTGGGGTGCCTGTTGGGTCGAGGCTTTTCGGTGCGATCCATCCGGTGTGTCCCCGATAGGGGGAATCTTTGCCCATGACAACGGTTTTCCAACCCTCGGCACTGTCGTTGACCAGCGCGTGGCAGTGATCACAGACGAGCGTCAAGTTGGTCAGATCGGTGGGGCCGCCTTTGGCCCAGTCGGTGATGTGGTGCACCGCGCACATGCTCGCGGGTGCGTCGCATCCCGGGCGGGTACAGCCATTGTCGCGGGCGATCAACGCCAACCGTTGGGCGGGGGTGGCCAGGCGTTCGCAGCGACCCAGGTACAGCGGCAGTCCGTCGGCGTCGAGGACCGCCAGCACCGGGCGGGTGCCCTCGGCCATCTTGAGGGCCTCGTTGATGCTCACGTGGCCGCCGGAGGCGGTGGTCGCGACCCCGGCCCCACGTTCGAGGTCGGCGAGGTTCATGGTCAGGATGGCCTGCACCGGCAGACCCCGGTGCGACCCCAGCTTGGCGGGGTCGACACCGGGCTGCAGCAACGCGAACAACGCGTCGTGGGTGCGCTGCCCGGCATCACGACGGTCGCGACGGGCGGCCGCCTCCAACACTGTCGAATCGACGACCTTGGCCGTGGCGGCAACGCTGTCGGCGTCGTCGATGTTGCACATACCCGGACGCGCCAGCTTCGCGAAGACGGCATCGAGCAGGGCCCGCAGTTCGGGGGTGATCCAGCCCTCGATCCACGACATGCCATCCACCCCGGGGCGGCCGAGGATCAGGCCGCGGCGGCGACGGCGGTCGGTGTCGGAGACGACCTTGCCGTCGGGGTCGACACGAGCGAGGATGTCGCGGCCGATCTTGGGCAGGTCATCGGGCCAACCGACACGGGCGTGATCGACCAGGATGTGCTCGGCTTCCACGCGCGTCTCAGCGGGGATGTCGGTGGGCAGGTGGTGCATGACGTCGATGATGTTGCGGACGTGGTCGCGTGAGATGTCGCCTGCCTCAAAGGCTTCGGCGGTCGCAGCCAAGGTGGCCGGGCACAAGTGTCCGGTGGGTTCGAAGAATTCTCCGCACTGGCGGGTGATCTTCACTCGCACCGACGCGTCGTACCTCGACAGGCCCAAGGTCTGCCGCAGGAACGGCACCACGTCTTTTGCCCCACTACCTTCGGGCAGTGAGCGGTTGCAGGCTTCGATGATCAGGCGTGAATCCAGTGCCGACAGTTGACGTTTGCAGGTTTCCAGGCGCTGCATCAACTCCACGACATCACCGTCCAGAACGGGTTCAGGTTGCCGTGCAGGACGGAATTCGACAGGGTTTCGACGGCGGCCGCCAGGTCGGCGATACCGCACATGTCGAGTGTTTCCCCCTTCGAATCCATGTGCTAATTCTACCGCCGCGCGATCATTGAGAGAACCAGAATTGTCCTGTACGCCTTACTCTTTCGCAAATAGCTTTGATCTCGACGCGTGGGCGTGTGGAGCGCGCCGCAGCCCTCACCTGCCTGGCCTGGCTGACACGGAGCGCTTACGCCGAAAGATTCCAAGCGGCTCGCCCTGAACGGCGGCACCGTCAACATCGTCGCGAGGATTCGTGCCCGCCGCCGAATTCTGGACCGAGCGCCCGACACCCGATCTGGAAGACGATCGTGTTCCCGAATCCCGCTCGGACGCAATGGAACAAGCGTTGCCATCCCGCATCTCGCCGTGCCCGAGGCCGCAAGGACCACGGGACAGATCCTGCAGATCAACGCCGGAACCATCCTCGGCCGGGGCCGATCAACACCACTGCTTGCCGACTCGGCAGATGGCCGACCAGGTTGGGGCGGATCAGACGTGGGTCCGGCCGGTGGGGAGTAGTTCGGCGATGAGTTTCTCTACGCGCGTGCGGATTTCGTCGCGAATGGGACGGACGGCCGCCACGTCTCGGCCGGCGGGGTCGTCGAGCTGCCAGTCACGGTAGTCGACGCCGGGGAAAAACGGGCAGGTGTCGCCGCAGCCCATGGTGATGACGACGGTGGAGGTCTGCACGGTGTCGGGCGTGAGGATCTTCGGCGTCTGAGCGGTGATGTCGATGCCGAGTTCGGCCATCGCCTCGACCGCGGCGGGGTTGATGGTCTCGGCGGGCGCGGTCCCGGCCGACCGGACCTCGATCGCGTCGCCGGCCAGGTGGGTGAGGAAGCCCTGGGCCATCTGGGAGCGTCCGGCATTGTGGACGCAGACGAACAGCACGCTGGGTGTGGCGGTCATCGGCTGGGCGGGCCTTTCAGGAGGTCTGGATGTTGCGGGGTGTGACGATGTCGTCCGCCGGTACGGGATCGGGGTAGAGCAGCCAGATCAGGCCGAAACCGATTGCGGCGCCGAGGATTTGGGCGGCGATGAAGGCCGGCACCGACGCGGGGGCGATCCCGGCGAAGGTGTCGGAGAAGACGCGCCCGACGGTGACGGCCGGGTTGGCGAAACTGGTGGAGCTGGTGAACCAGTAGGCCGAGCCGATGTAGGCGGCGACGGCTGCGGCCGAGAGTGCCGCGCGGCCGGTGCGGGCGAGCGCGAAGATGACCGCGATCAGGCCGGCCGTGGCGACCACCTCGCCGACCAGATGGCCGGTCGTGACGCGGTGATGGGTGGCGATCTGGGCGGCGGGCTGGTCGAACATGATGTTGGCCAGCACCGCCCCCGCGATCCCGCCGGGGATCTGCGCACCGATGTAGGCCGCCAGGTCGGTGGCGCTCAGGCCGGTGCCGCGGCGGCGTCCGGACCACCAATCCGCCGCCGAGACAACCGGATTGAAGTGCGCCCCGGAAACCGGGCCGAGCATCAGGATCAGGATGCCCAGCCCGAACACCGTGGCGGTCGAGTTCTCCAGTAGTTGGAGACCCACATCCTGTGTGGACAGTTGCTGGGCCGCGATCCCGGACCCGACCACCACGCACACCAGCAGACCGGTGCCGACGGACTCGGCCAGCAGTCGTTGTCTCAGCGTGTTCATCGGACCGCCGCCTCGGGTAGCGCGATATCCAGTAGTGCCGAAAGCTGGTGCAGCGCGGCGGGTTCGACCCGGTAGTACACCCACGACCCGCGCCGCTCGCTCGACAGCAGCCCCGCCTCGCGCAATACCCGCAGGTGATGGGAGATGGTCGGCTGGGAGACGTCGAAGCCGTCGGAGATGTCGCACACGCAGGCTTCCTGCCCGGTGTGGCTGGCGATCACCGACAGCAGCCGCAACCGCACCGGGTCCGACAATGCCTTGAACACCGCCGCCAGTTCCGACGCGGCCTGCGCTGTCAACGGTTCGCGGACCAGGGGCGTGACCTCACACGCGGGTGAGGTCACGGCCAGCGGAAGCACTCGATTCGACACCCGTCGATATTGATGGATATCGAATCCGTGGGCAAGCGAACACCTGGTGAACGACCCGGTGCGGGCTCAGCCGCAGCAGGATGCCCCGGAGGCCACGGCATCCGCCTTGGCCGCGCTGCCGCAGCAGGCCGCTTCAGCGGCGGCTTCCTCTGCGGTGCCGCAGCAGACCGCCACGGCCTGCGCGTCGTCCGCGACCGCTCCCGAGGCCAGAACCGGTGCGGTACCGAAGGTTTCGCTATCGGCCAGCACCGTGTAGACCTCCCAGCGCTCGGCGTCGGGCGCGGTGACCCACACCTTGTCCTGGGTGGCGAAGCAACAGGTGGTCGCGATCTGCTCCTCGGTGAACATCCCGGCCTCGGAGAGCCGCGCGATCTCAGCGTGCACCTGGTCGCTGGACTCGACCTCGACCCCGAGGTGGTTGAGGCTGCCGCCGTGCCCCGGATTCTCGATCAGCACCAGCTTGAGCGGCGGCTCGGCGATGGCGAAATTGGCGTAACCGGGCTTGCGCTTGGCGGGCTCGGCCTGGAACAGGGTCGAGTAGAACGCCACCGCCTGGTCGATGTTGTCGACGTTGAGAGCGAGCTGAACACGAGACATGAGACCGTACCTCCACTTGTGAGACATATGTCGAAGAACTGGTGCGACCGAGTCTGCGCCACTATTTCGACATATGTCAAGAAGGTGGGTAACCTGGTTCGCATGCCCAAGGCGCTGCCCGTGATCGACATGTCCGCCCCGGTCTGCTGCGCCCCCGTCGCCGCCGGTCCCGTCGGCGACGCCGCCGCCCTGGAAATCGCCCTGCGCCTCAAGGCCATTGCCGACCCGGCCCGCGTGAAACTCCTGTCCCTCCTCCTCGCCAGCCCCCTCGGCGAGGAGAACACCGGCGACCTGGCCGCAGCCGTCACCCTCGCCGAATCCACCGTCAGCCACCACCTCGGCCAGCTGAAGAAGGCCGGCCTGATCGAGTCCGAACGCCGTGGCATGAACACCTACCACCGCGCCCAGCGCGACTCCCTCGCCGCCCTGTGCGTCGTCCTCGACCCGAACTGCTGCCGCTAGCCGCAACTGTCAAGATCCGTGAACAGCACTGGTAGCGGAAGGTCGTCGCCAGCGAGAATGCATTGGCGCGGCGGGCTTTTCGCGAGTCGGCCGCGCCGATGCAGGCCATCATGTTCGTGTCAGTTGTGGACGCCGGAGCCGGTGGCGGCGTTGTTGTAGATCTGCGCCATGGGCAGGTGGGCCGGGGTTCGCCGCCATTGCTTCAAATCGGGTGGGGTTGCGCGGGTGGGGTCGGGCGCTCGGTGAGGGAAGTCCATAGTGGCCCCTTCGTGCGGAATCTGTGCTTGGATACGCGGACCTGGGCGGCCTGGTGAGGTAGTCCGCTGTGACCTTCTGTTGAAACCTGTTCCACTGGATGAGGTGCGTCTGACCAGGGATTATCGGATTCGATGCCCCGGAAGTTGGGGGCAGTTTCCCGAATCGGGGTGGGTGGGGTGAACGCGTTTTGTACACTCCCCGCTGAAGTGAATAGACGTCACTTCAGATCCTGAATTCGAGGTACCCATGAAGTCTTCAACACCGGTGGGGGTGTTTGCCGTCCGTGTCGCCGCGGCCGTGATCGGCGGGGGGCTGCTGATCGCAGGCGTTGCCGGGTGCGGCAGCGACAAGTCGTCCGACAGTTCGCCGGGCGGTGCCACCAGCACCGCCGCCACATCAGTGAGCTCCACAGCCGCCCCCGCACCGACGACCGTCGCGCCCGCGCCGACCACCGAGGCCCCGGCGCCGCAACCGGCGGCCACGGAACCGGTCGCACCGCAGCCCGTCGCACCGCAGCCCGTCGCGCCGGAGGTCGTCGCGCCGCAACCGGTCGCGCCGCAGCCGGCCGCACCCAAGCCTGCGCCGCAGACGCAGCAGCAGAAACCCGCGCCGCCGACCCTGGACGCGCCCGGATTCGAGCCGCGTGCGGGTTACTGAGAAGGCTGGACAGGTTCGTGCTGGGTAATGGCGGGCGGTGGCTGTGTGCCGCCGCGTTAGCGCTCGCGGCCTCGGTGTCGACCGTGGCCGCGGCGAACGCGGATCCGGCCTCGCCGGATGCCGCCCCCGCGGGCAAAGAGCTGGTAGTGCTGGGTGATTCGTTCTCCGCGAACGCCTGGGACTTCTTCGACGAGGGCAACAGCTGCCTGCGCCACGGCCGGACGGCCTGGCCGGTGCAGCTGGGCCGGCTCATGGGCGTGTACGGGACCGACGAGATGGCCGATCCCTCCTGCCCGGGCGCGTCGATCGACAGCGGCCCGGGGTGGAGCCTGGCCCAGGAGGCCCAGAAAGCGGACAAGGCAGGCGCTTTCGGGCCGAATACCAAGGTGGTCACGCTGCAGTTCGGGCTCAACGACAAGTGGGGCAAGAACGACCAGACGCTCTGGAAGTCGTTGCAGGGCTGCGTGTTCAACCTGGTCGACGGCTGTGATCCGGAGTCGATCGACCAGGGCCGGATGCCCGACTACAACGGTGTGTCCGGGGCGTTGATGGCCAAGCGCATGAACAATGCGGTCACCTACATCAAGTACTACGCACCGAACGCCCGCATCGTGTTCGTCGGCTATCCGGAGTTGTTCACCCCGGGCAGCAGCACGGTCTGTCTCAGCATCGGCGGCATCGCGCCGTTCATCCAGTCACGCGGTCGCGCGGTGGTGGAGTACTTCGACCGCATCGACCAGGCGCAGCGGGAAGCCGCCCAGCTGCTGGGCATCGGGTTCCTGGATTCCCGCGCGCTCACCACCGGTCATGGGCTCTGCTCGTCGCAGCCCTGGCTGAATGGCGTGTTCGATCCACGGACCGATCTCGACGGCCTGTTCTTCCATCCGTCGAGCCAGGGCGACGCCGTGGTCGCCAATGCCATCTACGACCGATACGGGCACTGATGCCATCGAGATTCCGTCGATCGGACCGTTGACCATCGATAGCCTCCTCGTTGAGTTTCCCGATTGTCCAGGGGTTTTGCGGTTTGCTGAATCCCGCACCCCGGCCGTCGGGGCCTCTTGTACACTCCGCGCAAAAGTGAAAAGTTCACCGTTCAATTTGCGATTCGAGGGTTTCATGAAGTTCCGTATCTCAGGCGCGCGCACCGCGGTGGCCGCCATCGGCGGGGTCGTGCTGATCGGCGCGCTGGCAGCGTGCGGAAGCGACAAGGCCGCCGACACGCCCGCCACCCCGGCGAGCACCACCGCTGTAGTCGTGAGCAGCTCGGCCGCTCCCGCGAGCAGCGCCGCCCCGGCGCCGAGTGCGGCCCCCGCGCCCGCCGCGGCCCCGGAGGCCGCCACCGAAGCACCCGCCCCGCAGCCGGCGGCCCCCGCAGCGCCCGAAGCGCCTGCGGCACAACCGGTTGCGCCCAAGCCCGCGCCGCAGACCCAGCAGGCGCCCAAGCCCGCGCCGCCGACCCTGGATGCCCCCGGGTTCGAGCCCCGCGCAGGCTACTGACGAAACCGGAGTACACACGTGTCGGGAATCAACGGTCGGTGGCTGTGTGCCGCGGTGGTCGCGTTCGCCGCAGCCATGACGGGAACATCGGGGGCGCAAGCGGATTCGGTTCCGCAGGGTAAGGAACTCGTCATCCTGGGCGACTCGTTCACGGCCAACGGCTGGAACCCGCTGTCGCAGGAGAAGAAGTGCGACCACGGTGACACCGCGTGGCCGGTGCAGCTGGGCGCACTGATGGGCGTGCAGGGCACCGATCGGATGTGGAACCAGTCGTGTCCGGGCGCGTCGCTCGACACCGGGGACGGATACACCCTGAAGGTCCAGGCCGGCAATGCCGACAAGGCGGGCTCGTTCGGCCCGAAAACCAAGCTGGTGACGGTGCAGTTCGGCCTCAACGACGTCTGGGGTGGCGCCCCACAGTCCCCGTGGAGCTCGATCGAGCGCTGCTTCTACGACGTTGTCGGCGGCTGCGGTCCCGACGCGGTGGCCGCCGGCCGAATGACCGACCCGCAGAACGTGACCGGCGCCGAGTACGCCTCCCGTATCAGCAAGGTCATCACCTACATCCGGTACTACGCCCCCAACGCGCACATCGTGATCGTCGGCTACCCGGAGCTGTTCCGGCCCGACCAGGACGCCATCTGCTTCGACATCGCCGGCGTCCCGGCCACCCAGCCGCGCGGCCGCACGGTCGTCGAGTACCTCAATCGCATCGACCAGGCCGAGCGGGAAGCCGCCGCGCAGCTGAACCTGGAATACCTCGACGCCCGCGCGCTCACCGCCGGGCATGGGCTGTGTACGCCGCAGCAGTGGGTCAACGGAGTGTTCGACCCGAAAGTCAATATCGCCGGGCTGCCGTTCCACCCCGCTCCGCAGGGCGACGCCGTGGTAGCAAACGCACTGTACGAGAGGTACGCACGATGACCCGCCCACCCGAAGTCGCCCCGCGCGAGGCCTCCGCCGCGCTCGGGGTGGAGCAGTACACCACCCAGCTCCTCCAGCCCGCCCAGTCCACGCGGGCCGCCGAACCGGTCCTGACGGCCGAGCCGGTCCGGACGAAGGGCCTCACCGAGTCCGTCGCCGAGCGCGCCCGGCGGGAGCGGCCCGCGCTGCCCTCGCTGACCGGCGCGCGGTGGTGGGCGGCGTTCGCGGTATTCGTATTGCACGCCTTGGTGTTCCTGCCGGTCTACCCGTTCCAGAAGTCGGCGCTGTTCCGCCACATCCACGAGTGGATCCCGATGCAGCTCGGGGCCGCGGGCGTCACGTTCTTCTTCGTGCTGTCCGGCTTCATCATCTACTGGTCGTTCCGGCCGGGCATGTCGGTGCGCGCCTTCTACCGGCGGCGGGTGCTCAAGATCTATCCGACGCACCTGTTGGCCGCCGCCGCCTTCATCGTGGTGGCGAGCGTGCCCCTGCACCGCGCGGTGGTGTGGGTGCCGAACCTGCTGCTCGTGCACACCTGGGTGCCGAAGTGGACCACGGTCGGCGGGCTGAACGTCCCGTCCTGGTCGCTGGCCGCGGAAGTGCTGTTCTACCTGAGCTTTCCGCTGCTGCTGCCGCTGGTCATGCGGATCCCGACCCGCCGCCTGCTGCTGGCCGCGGGCCTGCTGATGCTGGGCATCGCCCTGCTGCACACCTCGTACTTCCTGTGGGTGGACGGTCCGAAGGGCATCGCGAATGCCTTTGCGCCGAGGCTGGTTCCGGGCAACGCGTCGCCGCACTACGAACTGCACGCCTCCCCGGCCTGGTTCCAGCAGCCCGACATCCCGGTGTCCCCGTCGTACTGGCTCAGCTACACCTTCCCGCTGTCGCGCCTGCCGGAGTTCTTCCTCGGCGTGCTGGCGGCCCGCATGGTGCTCGAAGGTCGTTGGCGCAATACCAATCTCGCCTGGCCGCTGGCCGCGCTGACCGTCGCGTACGCGGCGACCTGGGTGGTGCCGGTGAACTACAAGATGTCGGTGCTGCTGCTGCCCCCGATGACGGCGGTGGTGGCCACCATGGCCGCCCGGGACCTGGCCGGCATCCGCGGCCTCAACTCCCACCCGCGCATGGTGTGGCTCGGCAATGTCTCCTTCGCCTTCTACCTCATCCAGTTCCCCGTCATGGTCCTGGTCACCCGATACCTGATCGGCGGCAGGGAGTTCGGCATCCTCGGCTGGGCCGGCTTCTCCCTGCTGTGCCTGGTCGTGTCCACCGCCCTCGCCGCACTGCTCTACCACTGGGTCGACCTGCCCATCATGCGGAACTTCGCCCGCTCGAAGCGGGTCGCCCGCACGAAGGCCTAGTCCACGCTCGATCTGTTGCTTGTCGATAGCTGTACTTGCTGACCGACGTTCCTTGTGACACAACCTTCCTCATTGCTGGTCGTCCGTCCAAAAGCCGAGTGGTGTTCACCACCCGGCCATGGGCAGAGCGGTGATCCGACACCTAGAACCTGTTCCATTCGGGGCGCACTTCGGTAACGACCCGCAAAGGAACATGTATGCGCCACAAAGGCGTTGGAAACAGCCAAGGCAAATTCTTCGCTATCACGGCTGCGGCGGCACTGGCCGTGTTGGGAGGCTCCGCGGTCACGCCGTCCGTGGCGCATGCCGCGGTCACGAGCCCGAACCTGATCGTGGATGGCGATGCCGAGGCGGTGGCACAGTGCTCACCGAAGGGGCTGGACGGCATGACGCTGCCGGGCTGGACCATCGGCAAGGGTGAGCCGAATGCGGTGTGCTACGGACAGTCCGGATGGCCGGACGCGTCCTCGCCGGGTCCGTCGAACCGGGGTTCGAAGTTCTTCGCCGGCGGCGGCACCGGTAATGCCGAGATGGATCAGACCATCAGCGTCTCGGCCGCGGGCGCGGCCATCGACCAGGGTGGCGTGAGCTTCGATCTCAATGGCTGGCTGGGCGGATTCGGTGCCCAGGACGATCGGGTCAACATGACGGCGACGTTCCTCAGCGCATCGGGGTCCGAGCTCGGCTCCGCCGAGTGCGACGACGTGAGCAGCATCGATCGCGGCCTGAAAACCGGTCTGCTGCAGCGTGATACGAAGGGCACCCTGCCGAAGGGCACGCGCGCGGTGAAGATCCAGCTGAACTTCGGCTGGACCTACGGCGACACCAACGACGGCTACGCCGACAACCTGTCGTTCACCATCGACGCCGCACTGCCCGCGCCGAAGCTGACCGCACCCGCCTCGACGGTGCCTGGTTACGACCACGTATTCGTGGTCTACCTGGAGAACCAGGATTACGACGGCCTGACCGGCATCATCGGTAATCCCCAGGCCCCCTACATCAACGGCCTGCGGCCGCAGGGCGCGACGCTGAGCCAGTCCTACGCCACGACGCATCCGAGCGATCCGAACTATGTCGCGCTGGCGGCGGGCGGACTGTACGGGCTGGTCGACAACAGCGTGGGCACGACGACCCTCGACGCGCGCCACATCGGCAACAGCGTGGACGCCGCGCACAAGACCTGGAAGGGCTACGCCGAGGACGCCAACGGCAATTGCGACCAGTCCTCCCACGGCCAGTACTACCCGGATGACCTGCCGTTCTTGTACTTCCAGAACATGAAGTCCAACCAGTCCTACTGCGCGGCGCACCTGCAGCCGCTCACGCAGATGACGACCGACCTGCAATCCGCCGCCACCACCCCGAACTTCGTGTGGTTCGCCGCCAACGAATGCCACAACATGGAGGGCTGCGGCGTCGCCTCGGGTGACAGCTGGCTGAGCACCACCCTGCCTGCGATCCTCAACTCGCCGGCCTGGAAGCAGCAGCGCTCGCTGCTCATCCTGACCTGGGACGAGGGCACCACCAAGGCGTTCGGCCCGCTGTTCCCGAACCGGGTCCCGACCATCGTGCTCGGCTCGCAGAACTCCGTGAAGCCCGGCTACACCAGCTCCCAGCGCACCGACCAGTACGGATTGCTCCGTACCATCGACACCGCCCTCGGCCTGCAGCCCCTGACCAACAACGATGGTTACGCGGCCACGGTGAACGACATCTGGTCCGGCCACTGACGGTACCGTCGCTCGTCCGGATGATCTGACCGCGCAGGCACACCCGGCGTGCCTGCGCGGCGTGTTCGGTATTGCTGCGCGGCGTGTTCGGGCGACGCGCGGCATCCTGGGCGGATGACGAGGTGCGGGATCCTGTCGGTTCGCGCGGCTAGTCTGCGGGGATGGTCAAACCGGAGTCGGCGCTGCGCCGCTTGATGCGCGATACGGGAAAACTGCTGCAGCCGTATGGGTTTGAGGGGGCGGAGCCGACCTGGGTGCGGGTGATGCCCGGCGGTACGGCCACCGTGGCGCGGACGCGGACATTCCGAACGTTCACCGGTGGACAGCAGATGCTCCGACTCGGGCTGGGCGCCTGGGCGACCCCGACCGCGTGGTGGGAATTCCGCAACTGGCGCAACGAACGCCTGGGCCGTGCACCGCTCGCGATCGAGACCGCGGCGGGGCCGGGCCTGCTCCCGGGCGAGGGCCTACCCGAGGACCCGGACCAGCTGTGGTCGGTGCGCCTCGACCCCGACCAGCCGGGTCACGTCCAGCCCGGCGATATCGACCTCATTCGCGCAGAGCTGCCCCGGCGCGTCCACGCCCACGCCCGCCGCGCGCTGCGCCTGCTCGACCCGGACAGCTATCTCGAAGAGTTACTGGCGCAACCGAACCCGACCACCGTTACCTGGGAGGCCATCGCCGTGCTGCTCGCCGAGCACGGCCCGAGCTCACGCCTCGACGAGGCTCTGGATCGCCTGACGCGCGCAGCGCGGGAGCAGCCAGACTCGCGCACTCAGGACGTCGTCGATTTCATCGCGGCCCGCACTTTGTCGAGCCGCTCGGCATAGAAGAACACCCGTCCGCATCCGAGGCAGAGCAGGGCGAGCAGGTCCGTCAGGGCCCGCCCGCCATTGCGCTGGATCAGATACGTATCCATATTCCCGCTCAGGGTCACGCGGCGTTCCCCGCAGTCGGGGCAGGGCGTGGCCGGTGGCGTAACCCGCTCGGGCTCGGTCTTCTTGGAGAACACCGCGTTATTGTCGCGCGGCGAGCCTATTGCTGCCCGGCGGAGCGCTGGTATTCGCGCCAGGCTTTCTGTGTTTCGGTGAGTTTCGGCTTCGGTGTGCGATTGCGGAAGAAATTGACCACCATCACGACCGGCAGAATGAACGCCTGGAAGAAGATGAGGTAGGAGCCGCCGTCGAAAAGGAAGGCGAGATAGAAGGCGTAGCCGAGATAGACCGCGCCGAAAATGCCGTTGATCGAGCGTGAGGCGCTGCTCTGCCCCTGTCGCACCACCGCCAGCGCCAGCATGATCACGCCACTGAGCGCGAGCAGGCCCACATACCAATTGAACATGGTTTCCCCCGAAGACAATTCGAGCCCAACCGTTCGGCTCGGCCGCGCCGAACCATAACACCGGCCGGGACCGGGCGCCATCGATAAATCGATGCACGCCCGGTGTCTCAGCGACGGGGAATGGCGGGGGTATCCCAGGCGCGGGCGTAGCGGGTCTTGTCCGCGGACTTGTTCGGCTTGGCGCGGTACACCACGTACGGGCGGACCAGGTAGCCGATGGGCGCGGAGAACATGTGGACCAGGCGGGTGTAGGGCCAGAAGGCGATGAGGGACAACACGATCAGGCCGTGCGCCTGGAAGGTCCAGGGGGTGCCGACCATGAGATCGGGATGCGGGTGCAGGGTGAACAGGCTGCGGAACCAGGGGGAGACGGTCTCGCGGTAGTTGTAGGTGCCCCAGAGCAGATTGCTGCCGACGGTGTTGAGCAGACCGGTGATCAGGGCGGCGGCCAGCAGGATGTACATCACCTTGTCATTGGTGGTGGTGGCCTGACGGACGGCGGGGACGGTGACGCGGCGGTAGAGCAGAATGCCGATCCCGGCGATGACCGCCACGCCCGCAACGGATCCCGCGGAGACGGCGACCACGTGATAGGTCTCCTCGGAGATGCCGACGGCGTCGGTCCAGGACTGCGGGATGAGCACGCCGAGCACGTGCCCGCCGATCACCCCGAGCATGCCGAAGTGGAACAGCGGGCTGCCCAGGCGCAGCAGCCGCGACTCGTAGACCTGCGAAGACCGTGTGGTCCAGCCGAACTGGTCGGTGCGATAGCGCCACAGGTGCCCGAGCACGCACGACGTGAACGCGATGTAGGGCAGCATCAGCCAGAGCGCGGAGCTCATCGGCGGGCCTCCGATCCGGTGAAGGCGAGCGGGTCCATGGCGAAGGGCTCCAATCCGACTTCTTCCTCGGGCGGGCCCTGGGCGGCGAGTTCGGCGATGCGCCGGCGGTCGGCGGTGGTGACCGGTGGCAGGGTCGCCACCACCGACGCCAGCACCCCGGCGTAAGGAGATCCGGTGTCGGAAAGCGACAACCGCAGCAGTTCCAGCACCGGGACGTGTTCGCCCAGCAGTCGTTCGCCGCCGACGGGATCGACGGTGGCGGCGAATTCGAGCAGCACGGGCAGGTGGTCGGGCAGTTCCTCGTCGCCGAGCTCGACCCCGGCGTGCCGGTAGGCGTGCTTGAAACGCAGCAGCGCCATCCCGCGCTTGCGGGTGTCCCCGTAGGCGTAGAAGGTCAGGTGCAGGCTGGCCCGGCGGCGCATGTCGAAGGTCTCGACATACTCCTGGGCCAGCGCGATCGCATCGCCGGTGCGCAGGTGCGCGAGGAACCCGGCCAGCAGCGGACGGATCGCGTCCGGCAATTCCGCTGCGGCGGCGTCGAGTTCGTCGAGCATGGCCAGGGTCTGCGCACTTGGATAGTCGAGCAGCAGCGCGCCCAGCCGCCATACCAGTCGCCGATCACGTTCGCTCATGGCGACGGCGGGTTCGGGCCGTCGCCGCAGTTTCAGCAGGCTCATCGCGGGGCTCCGGTGGATTCCGTTGCGGCGGTGTCGAGTTCGTCGATCATGGCGCGCGTGCGCGGGTGCGGGTAGTCGAGCGACAGCGCGTTCAGCCGCCAGGCCTGCCGCCGATCCTCTTCGTGCGCGGTGACGGCGGGTTCGGTGCGCCGTCGCGGTTTCAGCAGGCTCATCGTGTGGCTCCGGTGGGTTCCGGCTCGGCGGCGGCAGCGCCGTTGCTGACGCCGTCGACACCGGAACCATGGTGGCCGTTGCCGTTTCCGTTGCCATTTCCGGACGTGGCGGTGGATACGCCGGCGCCGCTGCCGTTCGCTCCGCTTCCGCCATGGCCATTGGCGCCGGAGCCGTTGGCACCGGAGCCATTGGTGCCGGTTTCGGTGGGCACCAAGCCTTTCGTGCTCTTGCCGTCCCAGTTCAACAGGTTGATGCGGTTGGATTTCCGGTCGGGGGAGGCATCGTTGGTGTCGGTGAGGTGGAATTTGTCGGCCATGTAGTCGAAGGCCGTCATGCCGGGGCCGCCGTCGGTGTCGAGCGAGCATCCCGTGGCGAGGGAATCCAGTTCGTGGGCACGGGAAGTCGCGCCCGAGGGGATCACGTACCGGTGTTCGTACTTCGCGATGGCCAGCAGCCGGTACATGGCCTCGATCTCTTCGGGCTCGAGACCGACGGCGTCCGGGATGGACAGGTCGGGTTCCTGGCCGAGGTTGATCGAGCGCATGAACGACCGCATCCCGGCGAGCCGCTGCAACGAGGCGCGGACCGGCCCGATCTCACCGGCGGTGAACAGTTCGGCCAAGTACTCCAACGGAATACGCAGAGCATCGATGGCGCCGAAGAGGTTGTTGTGGTTCTCCCCGTCGTGCCCGGTCTGGGTGAGGGTGTCCACCACCGGCGACAGCGGCGGCACGTACCAGACCATGGGCATGGTCCGGTATTCCGGATGCAGCGGCAACGCGATCTGGTAGTCCACGATCAGCTTGTAGACCGGTGAATCCTGGGCGGCCTGAATCCATTCCGGCGAGATCCCGGCCCGTTCGGCCTCGGCGATGACGCGCGGGTCGTGCGGGTTGAGGAACACACCCAGCTGGGAGGGATAGAGGTCCTGGTCGTTCTCCACCGAAGCGGCCTCGAGGACCTTGTCGGCGTCGTAGAGCATGACCCCGATGTAGCGCAGTCGCCCGACGCAGGTTTCCGAGCAGACGGTGGGGATGCCGACTTCCACCCGCGGGTAGCAGAAGGTGCATTTCTCTGCCTTGCCGGTCTTGTGGTTGAAGTAGATCTTCTTGTACGGGCATCCGGTGACGCATTGCCGCCAGCCGCGGCACTTGTCCTGGTCGACGAGCACGATGCCGTCCTCGGCGCGCTTGTAGATCGCACCCGACGGGCACGACGCGGCACAGGAGGGGTTGAGGCAGTGCTCGCAGATGCGCGGCAGGTAGAACATGAACGTTTCTTCGAACTCCAGCTTGACCTGCTCGGAGAGCTTGGCCAGCAACGGGTCCTTACCCACCTGCTCCGGGCCCGACCCCAGCGAGTCGTCCCAGTTCGCGCCCCAGGTGACGTTGGTGTCCTCACCGGTGATCAGCGACTTGGGCCGCGCCACCGGCGTGGTGTCCATCTGCGGTGCGGACAGCAGATTGTCGTAGTCGTAGCTCCACGGGTCGTAGTAGTCCGACACCGTGGGCAGATCCGGGTTGGCGAAGATATTGAGCAGCCGCTTCATCCGCGACCCGGACTTGAGGGTCAGCCGGCCCTTCCTGTCGAGGGTCCAGCCGCCCTGCCACTTCTCCTGGTCCTCGTAACGACGCGGATAACCCTGTCCCGGACGGGTTTCCACATTGTTGAACCACACGTACTCGGTGCCGGAACGGTTGGTCCAGGCCTGCTTGCAGGTGACGCTGCAGGTGTGGCAGCCGATGCACTTGTCCAGGTTCATGACCATGGCCAGTTGCGCCATCACACGCATATCAGTACTCCACTTCCTGCGAGCGCTTGCGAATCGTGGTGACCTCGTCGCGCTGATTTCCGGTGGGGCCGTGGTAGTTCAGCGCGAACGACTGCTGCGCATAGCCACCGATGAGGTGCGAGGGCTTGATCATGATCCGGGTCAGCGCATTGTGGATACCACCGCGTTTACCCTTGCCCCGCTTGACATCCGCCGTGCCTTCGATGCGCGGCACGTTCACCGCGCGGTCCTGGGCGTGATACATGAACACCGTGCCCTCGGGCATGCGGTGCGAGACGATCGCGCGGGCCACCACGATGCCGTTGCGGTTGATGGCCTCGATCCAATCATTGTCGGCGACACCGATTTTCGCGGCGTCCCTGTCCGACATCCAGATCGCCTGACCGCCCCGCGAGAGCGTCAGCATGTGCAGGTTGTCCTGGTAGGCGGAGTGGATCGACCACTTCGAGTGCGGCGTCAGATACCGCACGGTCACGCCGTTCTCGCTCACCTTGCCGATACCCGGCTCGGCGAACAGCGCGGTCATGTCCAGCGGCGGCCGGTAGATCGGCAGCTGCTCGCCCAGCTCCATCATCCAGTCGTGATCGAGATAGAAGTGCTGCCGCCCGGTCAGCGTGTGCCAGGGCTTGGACCGCTCCACATTGATGGTGAACGGTGAATACCGGCGGCCGCCCGTCTCGCTCCCGGACCATTCCGGTGAGGTGATCACCGGAACGGGCCGGGCCTGCGTGTCGGCGAAGGTGATTCGCTTTCCCTCGTGTTCGGCAGCCAGGTCGGCCAGCTCGGTTCCGGTGCGCCGTTCCAGCGCATGGAACCCTTCCACCGCGAGCCGGCCGTTGGTGGTGCCGGACAGTGCCAGGATCGCCTCGGCCGCGTGGGTGTCCTTGGCCAGGGACGGACGGCCCTGCGCGACACCGGAAACCACAGTGCCGTTGACGCCGCGCAGGTAATCTACCTCGATATCGGGCAGAGTGGTGACACCCTTGGTGGTGAGTCCCAGCGTTTCGACCAACGGCCCGAGCGCGGCCATCTTGTCCGCGACATTCGGGTAGTCACGTTCGACGACAACGAGTTTCGGCATGGTGACACCCGGAACGGGCTCGCATTCGCCGTGCTTCCAGTCCAGCACCCGCCCGCCGGCCTGCGCCAGCGCGTCGGCGGTGTCGTGCTGCAGTGGCATCGCGACCAGGTCCCGGCGCACGCCCAGGTGCTTCTCCGCCAGCCAGGAGAACCCGCGGGCAATGCGGTGGAAGGCCTCGAAATCGGTCTTGGCCTCCCACGGCGGGGAGATGGCCGGGGAGAAGGCGTGCACGAACGGGTGCATGTCGGTGGAGGACAGGTCGTGCTTCTCGTACCAGGTGGCGGCCGGGAACACGATGTCGGAGAACAGGGTCGTGGACGTCATGCGGAAGTCCATCGACATCAGCAGATCCAGCTTGCCGGTGGCGGCCTCGTCGCGCCATTCCAGTTCCTGCGGGCGCACCCCGGTGGTCTCGGTGGTCTGCAGGTTGGAGTCCGCGCCGAGCAGGTGCTTGTGGAAGTACTCGTTGCCCTTGCCGGAGGAACCCAGCAGGTTGGCGCGCCACACCGTCAGCACGCGCGGGAAGTTCTCGGGCGCATCGGGATCCTCGCAGGCGAAGCGGAGATCGCCCGACTTCAGCCCGTCCACCACATAATCCGCGGGCGTCCTGCCCGCCTGCTCGGCCTCGTCGACGAGATCGAGGGGATTGCGGTTGAGCGTCGGATACGACGGCATCCAGCCCAGACGTGTTGCGAGCGCGATATTGTCGGCCGCCGTGCGCCCGGAGAACGTGCCTTTGCTCAACGGCGAGGCGAACGACTCGGAGGTGAACGGGTCGTAGCGCCACTGGTTGTTGGCCAGGTACCAGAACACGGTGCCCTGCATCTGCCGCGGCGGCCGCTGCCAGTCCGAGGCGAAAGCCAGTGTGGCCCAACCGGTCACCGGCCGGCACTTCTCCTGGCCCACGTAATGCGCCCAGCCGCCGCCGTTCACGCCCTGGCAGCCGGTGAGCAGGGTCAGGGTGAAGAAGGAGCGGTAGATCTGGTCGGAGTGGAACCAGTGATTGGTGCCCGCGCCCATGAGGATCATGGACCGGCCCTTGGAACGCTCGGCATTGTCGGCGAATTCGCGGCCGAGGCGTTCGGCCTGCTGGGCGGGGACGCCGGTGATCGACTCCTGCCAGGCGGGAGTGTACGGCTGGGTCGCATCGTCATAGCCGGTCGGCCAACTGCCGGGCAGGCCGGACCGGGCTACGCCATACTGTGCCAGCAGCAGGTCGAACACCGTCGTCACCCGTCGTCCCGCGATGACGGTGGTCGGCACGCCACGGGTGAGGACGGCTGCATCATTGCCCTCGGACCCACCCGGCGGCCCGTCGAAGCGGGGGAACTGCACGGCCGCAACATCATCGGTGCGCCCGTGCAGGGTCAGCAGGGGATCGGTGTCCCCCAGGTCCAGGTTCCAGCGCCCCTTGCCCGCCTCGTTGAAGCGGTGGCCGAGAGAGCCATTGGGCACCTGCGGACTACCGTCCGCGTCCAGCAGCACCGTCTGGTGCTCGACGCCCTCGCCGGTGCGGCCGAGATCGGCGGCGGTGAGGAACTTGCCGGGCGTGAAGGTGTGACCGCTGTAGTCGCCTTCGGTGGACCAGCCGCCCTCGTGCTCGTCCAGCACCACCAGGTACGGCAGATCGGTGTAGCGCTTGACGTAGTCGTTGAAATACGGAGTCTGCTTGTCCACGAAGAACTCTCGCAGCACCACGTGACCCATGGCCATGGCCAGGGCGGCATCCGTACCCGGGCGCGCGGGCACCCACTCGTCGGCGAACTTGGTGTTGTCGGCATAGTCCGGGGAGACCACCACGACCTTCTGGCCGCGGTAGCGGGCCTCGGTCATGTAGTGCGCGTCCGGGGTTCGGGTGACCGGGACATTGGAGCCCCACATGATCAGATAGCCGGCGTCGAACCAGTCGGCGGACTCGGGCACGTCGGTCTGGTCGCCGAAGACCTGCGGGGAGGCGACGGGTAGGTCGGCGTACCAGTCGTAGAACGACAGCATCGAGCCGCCGATCAGCGAGATGAACCGGGCGCCGACCGCATGCGAGACCATGGACATGGCCGGGATCGGCGAGAAACCCGCGATGCGGTCGGGGCCGTACTTCTTGATCGTGTAAACGTGTGCGGCGGCGGCGATTTCGGCGGCTTCCCACCATTCGGCGCGCACGAACCCGCCCTTGCCGCGCGCGGACTTGTAGGCCTCGGCCCGGACCGCGTCCTCGACAATGGACTCCCACGCCAGCACCGGATCCTTGAGCCGCGTCTTGGCGTCGCGGTACAGCTCCAGCAGCGTGCCGCGCACGTACGGGTAGCGGATGCGCGCGGGGGAGTAGGTGTACCAGGAGAACGACGCGCCACGCGGACAGCCGCGCGGCTCGTACTCCGGCTTGTCGGCGCCGACGCTCGGGTAGTCGGTCTGCTGCGACTCCCAGGTGATCACGCCGTCGGAGACGTAGATCTTCCACGAGCACGAACCGGTGCAGTTCACGCCGTGCGTGGACCGCACCACCTTGTCGTGCGACCACCGATCCCGGTAGAACTCGTCGGCCTCGCGCCCGCCCACCTTGTGCAGGGTGCGCAGGTCACCGGACACCTCGCCGCGGTTGAAGTACTTCCCCAGTCGAAGCAGCGCATCGGCGGACGAGTGTCCGTTCTGCGTAATAGCCATAACGCCCCCTTCGAGCTGGAAAACCGGGCTGCTGGCTCGACTGTAGGGACGCCGGGGGAGGCATCAAAACGGTTTGCTCACAATGCTCGAAGCGCATTTGTGAGCTGTGAGATCGCCGCAATGTTCCGGTCACTGCGGGGTAGCGGCCGAGGTCACACCTTGCGGTCGCGACCTGGGGAAACCTCTTCGCAGGCAGTGAAACAAGTTCTCGGAGGGGGCTTCCGGGGCAGTGTCGGTGAAGCTTCCGAAACGGTTGGTTCTCGGTTACTTAATATTTGTTAACACACCTTCGGATTGCTGAGTGATCGCTATATCGTGCACCCATGCAACGATTCGACGGCGTCATCGAGACCGCTGCCAACGGTGGTGCATACATTCCCATTCCTCCCGACATCATCACCGCCCTCGGTGGCGGCGGCCGCATCCCGGTCCAGGCCACCTTCGACGGCATCCCGTACCGAGGCTCCATCGCCAACATGGGTGCGGGACCGTGCCTGGGGCTGCTGAAGGCGATCCGCGCCGAACTCGGCAAGGGGGCTGGAGACCGGGTCGCCGTCACTGTCGAGCGTGACGCCGTGGAACGCGCCATAGCTGTCCCCGACGACCTCGCCGCCGCACTGCGGGAGGCGGGCGTGCAGGACGCCTTCGACGGGCTCTCGTACACCAACCGCCGTGAGCACGTCACCGCCGTGACCGACGCCAAGAAACCGGAGACTCGCACTCGCCGGATCGGCAAGATCGTCGACTCCCTCGCCGGCGGTTCTTGAAACCGATCCGATGCGTCATCCAAATTCGTTGAGGGAGTGGTTGTTTCAAAATGAATGAATTGAATTATGATGGAATATAGGACATTTCGGGTTCCTCTCGGTTGGGGGCAGCGATAGAATTAGTGCATGAATTCGACGGGGGTGACACTCGACACGTGCGGCATCGCAGAACTGGCGTCCGCCGTCGAAACCCTGTCGAATTCCGTCCTCCACGGAAACCTCACTCCGCTTGCGGATGGTGAGGTCGTGGAGTTGATGCAGCGGTTGGAGACCTGCAAACGTCAACTGTCGGCGCTGGATTCACGCCTGATCATCGAAGCCTGCAATCGTTCGTTGCCTGAAGGCAGTGGGGCGAAGGATGTGGTGCCGTTCCTGCGGCAGACCTTTGGATTGTCGAAGTACGACGCGTCGGTGCGGGTGAAGATCACCATGCAGTGCGGTGAGTTCTTCGAACCTACCGGCCACCTGCGTCCGGCCACCTTGGCTGCGACCGCCGAAGCCTTTGAGGCAGGCGACATCTCACGCGATCATGTCCGCAACATCATCGATGTGATGACCCATCTGCCCGCCGACATTCCCATGGAAACCCGCGCCGAGGCCGAGGACATCCTGGTCGGCCACTCCCGTGTCGGGTGGCCTGATGACCTGCCGAAGATCGGCCGCGAGATTATGGCTCGTGTCGACCCCGACGGCAAGGTCGTCTCCGACACTGACCGCCGTCGCCGACGCGGCCTCATTCTGGGCCGCCCCGGCGTCGATGGGATGAGCTGGATCGAAGGCTGGATCACCCCCGAACTGCGGGCCCTGCTCGATGCCGTCTTCGCCAAGCTCGCGCGTCCGGGCATGTGCAACATCGACGACACCGAAAGCGTTGCCGCCACTGCAACGGTCGTCGACTCGTGGCCACGTCTCCATCAATGAGGCTTTGAAGATGGCCGAGGGGACCAAGCCGGTGCTGGTGGTCCTCGACGCGGACGGGCTGCCGTTGTACCTGGGTCGCTGCCACCGACTGGCCAGCCCGGCTCAGCGTTTGGCATTGATCGCCCGCGACAAGGGCTGCACCCGCCCGGGATGTGAGGCACCCGCGAGTATGTGTGCGGTGCACCATGTCACCGACTGGGCCAAAGGCGGCCCCACCGATCTGACCAACTTGACGCTCGTCTGTGATCACTGCCACGCGCTGGTCAACGACAGTGCCGAGGGTTGGAAAACCGTTGTCATGGGCAAAGATTCCCCCTATCGGGGACACACCGGATGGATCGCACCGAAAAGCCTCGACCCAACAGGCACCCCACGCGTGAACGACAGACATCACGTTGGGGAGTGGGTCGCCGCTGCCATCGAATCGAGTTGCCTGAGGTGGGGTTCACGGGCCGCATGAATCCCGGCTGCGCATGTCCTACTGGCGTGCGCAGTGACGGGGAGGTGTGGTCATCTCGCCTGCCCTACCGGACTTGGGCTGACGCCGGGCTGGAAGCGCCACCCACCGACCCCAGCCCACGGACCGCACACATCACCTTCTACAGACAAAACCCACCGCAAGCCCACCCTGAAATCCTCGAACACCGAACAACCACAGCCGTCTTCTCCTCGCTACATCCCATCCTGCGGATACCCCAAACCCGAGATCTAAGCGAATACCTCCTGCAACGACACCCACATGGAGGTTCAAAGGTGAGTGGGCTGGTAGACGAAGGCGCGTCCCCAAGCCCGGCCCCCCTCCCTTCTCCAGGCGTCTTTGTCTTTTGATCTTTTGGTTCTTTGTCTCTTCGTCCTTTTGGGTTGCTGGCTTTGGGTTTTGGGTCTGCTACTCCGCTATCAGTTCGGCTTCGGAATCCAGAGCTTGTTGGGCCGACTCGGGCACTCCGACGGGGCCTGGCCGGTAGGTGATGGAGTGGAGGGAGCCGGAATAGCGGAAGACGCCCCGGCGGTCGCGGAGAGGCCAGGAAACGGGACCTCGGGCGTCGAGGCCGACGGAGATCCCCGTCCAGGGGGACATGCCTACGAGCTGGACTTGGTTGGGGAGGCTGGCCGCGCGGATGCCATCGATGCCGATGGTGAAGTCCCAGCGCAGGTGGGGTTGGACGGTGGCCGATACGGTGAAATGGCCGCTGCCGGAGGGGATTTCACCGGCATCGGCTTCGGTGTAGCGGCCGTAGGCGTTGTAGCCGAAGATCAGATGGCCATTCTCCACGTAGAGGAGGTAGCCGCCGAGCGGGTCACCGTGGGCGACGAGAACACCCTCATCGCCGGGACGGTAGCCGGCCAACTCCACTGTGATCGTGAAGTCGCGGTAGGCGATCAGTCGCTGGGAGCGGTACCGCTCGAGGGTGGGGGTGCCGGGCAGGATACGGACCTGCTCGCCGAGCCGGGCCTCCTCCGGTCGGCGCCGAGTCAGGTCCTGCCGGGTGACGAGCGGGAAAACCGTGTTGTGCCACGCGGCTTCGTCCCACGCGGCCGAGAGTTCGGCAACCTTGTCCGGACGCTGCTCGGAAAGATCGTGGAGCTCGGTCGGATCGGTGCGGACGTCGAACAGCTGCCAGCGTGGGTCGTCGATGCCACGCTCGGGCTCATAGAGCGCGAGGAGCTTCCAGCCGTCGCGGTAGAAGCCGCGGTGGCCGGTCATCTCCGAATACTGCTCGACGTGCTGCGAGACCGCGGTCGGGTCGCTCAGCACATCCACCGCCGAGACGCCGTCGAAGTCCTTGGCGGGCAGTCCGTTCCGGACCGTCGGCCGTTCGAGCCCGGCGAGTTCCAGCAGCGTGGGCACGAGGTCGGTGATGTAGACGTACTCCTCGCGCACCCCGGTATCGGCCTCCGTGCGCGGCAGCCCCCTGGGCCACGACAGCACGAACGGCACCCGCACCCCGCCGGCGAAGGTCTGCCCCTTGTAGAAACGGAACGGCGTATTCGACGCCTGCCCCCACCCGCGCGGATAGTGCACCCCCAGTTTCGCGGTGCCGATCAACTCGTCGTCGTGCGGCACATCCCGCTCCCAGTCGGGCTCGTCGACCTGAGCGAACTGCGCGAAATAGGTCCGGGTGCCCTCGGGCCCGCCCTCCGCGGTGCCGCCATTGTCGGAGGTGAAAACGATAATGGTGTTGTCCAGTTCGCCGAACTGCTCGAGCACCTCAACGATCCGCCCCAGGCTCTGGTCGATGCTGTCGACCATGCCCGCGTACACCTCCATGTACCGCTCGAACCGCGCCCGCTGCTCATCGGTCAGCGCATCCCACTCCTGCGCTTCATAACCCGGCTCGGTATTGCGCGGCTTCTGCTGTGTCCCCGCCGGGAACAGCCCCTGTGCGATCTGCGCCGCGAATCGGCTCTGCCGCAACCGATCCCAGCCCTCCCGATACCGCCCCCGATACTTGGCCTGATCCGCCGGCTTGGCCTGCAACGGCCCGTGCATGGCGGTGTGCGCGAAGTAGAGGAAGAACGGTTTGGCCGCATCGTGCGCCCGCAGGTCCTTGAGGTATCCGATGGCGCGATCGGTGTAGTCGTCGGTCAGGTAGTACCCCTCCGGATACTCCTCGACATCCACCGCCGAACTGTCGGAGATCAGCTGATTCGGATAGTAGAAGGAGTTCAACCCCTCCAACGACCCGTAGTACCGGTCGAATCCACGCTGCGTCGGCCACGAATCCCGGTGCGCCGCCGGATGCAGCGTGGCATCGCGGACCAGATGCCATTTCCCCACCGCGTAGGTCGCATATCCGTTGGCACGCAATATTTCCGGCAACGTCAGCACGTCATCGGCCAATTCCAGCCGCAGCCCCGGATAGCCGGGATCGGCATTCGCCACGAAGCCGAAACCCGCACGGTGGGAATTGATTCCGGTCAGCAGTGCCGCCCGCGACGGTGAGCACAGCGGGGTGGTGTGGAAGTTGGTGAGCCGCAATCCGTTCGCGGCCAGCCGATCCAGGGTCGGGGTCTCGATCTCCGACCCGAACGGGCCGATATCGCTGAAACCCATATCGTCGACCAGCACCACGACGATATTGGGCGCACCGGCGGGCGCGGTCGGCGGATAGTTCCACTCCGGCGTGGAATCGGCGGTGGTGCGGCCGATCTCGCCGGCGAAATTCTCATAGCCACGGGCATGGGCGGGGACTGACATGCTCCCCAGCAAAGGGCGCGGGCCCGGGCCGGAGCCAGGGTTTCACTCTGGCTGCGTGCAACCGGTGATCCGTCATACATCCACGGATAGCGTCGCCGCACACCATTCGGCCCCGGTCCACACTCGAGGTTTTCCAGATGAATTCGTCCCCCGGCGGTCTGCACCGCCGTCATTTCCTGCGCGGTTCCGCCGTCGCCGCCCTGGCGATCCTCGGCAGCGGAGCGCTGGCCGCCTGCACCTCGGCGGTGAACCAGCAACGCGGCGGCGACGACAACGCGCAACCCGTGCGCGGCGGGACACTGAAGTACGGCGTGCTGGTGGACCTCGTGCCCGCCAACCTGCTCACCAATACCGGCACCACTCCGTATGTGATCGGCCTGGTCTTCGAATCCCTGGTGCGCTACCCGCACGACAAGCTCGAACCCCAGCCGCTCCTGGCCAAGAGCTGGACCCTCGCCCCCGACGGCAAGTCCATCACCCTGGACCTGCGCGACGACGTGAAATTCCACAGCGGCCGCTCGTTCACCTCCAAGGACGTCGAGTTCTCGCTGCGCACCTACGCCGATCCCAAGTGGTCGGCGCAGCTGAAGAGCACGGCCGCCGCCGTCACCGGCTTCGACACCAGCGATCCGCACCGCATCACGCTGACGCTGGCGCACCCGCTGAGCAATCTGTTCGACCTGCTCGACACCGTGCCCATCCTGGACAGCGAGTCCATCGACCAGCTCGCCACCGGTGACAAGATCATCGGCACCGGCCCCTTCCGGTTCGTGCAGCGAATCCCCAACCAGCAGTTGGTGTTCGAGAAGAACACTGCCTACTGGGTGCCGGACCGCCCCTACCTGGATCGCGTCGAATTCACCGTCATCGCCGACAATCAGGCGCAGCTCAACGCCCTCAAGACCGGCCAGATCCACCTCGCCGACGGCATCACCTACCGCGACAACGAGAACCTCGCCAAGACCGACGGCTTCCGCGTCATCACCTTCGAGGGAGCCGAGCTGCAGGTCTACGTCGGCGCGAATGTCGCCGACCCCGCCCTCGCCGATGTGCGGGTGCGCCAGGCCATCGCGTACGCCCTGGATCGTGAGCGCATCATCAAGGAGGTCTTCCGCGGCGCCGGCTATCCGCTGAACCTGCCGTGGCCCAAGAACTCTCCCGCCTTCGACGACTCCCGCAACAGCCGCTACACGCGAGATGTGGCCAAGGCCAAGCAGATTCTGGCGCAGCTGCCCAAACCGCCCAAGCTGCCGCTCACCTACAACACCGCCTACCCGGTCTTCGAGGCCGCCGCGCAGATCGTGCAGGCCAACCTCGCCGAGATCGGCATCGAGGTGGAACTCGCGCCCACCGAGAACGCCACCTTCATCAAACAGCTGATCGGCGCGCAGTTCCCGGGCCTGTGGATCACCGACCACTCCTGGGCGCAGTTCGTGCCGTCCACGCTGACGGTCAGCGCCTACCCGTTCAACGCGCGCAAGAACGCCTCCCACTACGAATCGCCCGACTATGTCTCGGCCGCCGACGCCGCCTGGCAGCTGCCGCGCGCCACCGGCCCGGACGCCACCCGCGCCTACCAGGCACTCAGCGATCAACTGCTGGACAGCCTGTTCCTGATCGAGATCGGCGTGCACTACCCGCAGGACAGCGCATCCCGGAAACTGCACGGCTTCGACTGGACCAAGCGCCGCGAGCACGTGTTCACCCAGGCGTTCCTGGCATGACCGCCTATCTGCTGCGCCGGGTGCCGTCGGCTCTCGCGGTCCTCTTCGGCGCTTCGGTGCTCATTTTCCTGCTGATGCGGCTGGTGCCCGGCGATCCGGCCACCACCCTGGCCGGGCCGGACGCCACCCCGGAAACCATTGCCGCCATCCGGCATCAGCTCGGCCTGGACCGGCCCATCCCGGCGCAGTACCTGTCATGGCTACGCGGTGTGTTGACCGGAGACCTGGGGCGGTCCTATGTGATCGGTGGTCAGATCGCGGATCTCATCGTGCGGGGTCTGTCGAACACGCTCATCCTGGCCGCCGCGGCGTTGTCGCTGGCGGTGATCGTCAGCCTCGCGGTATCGGTCGCCTCGGTCCTGTGGGATCGGCGCTGGCTCAATGCGATCGTGGCGGCCGCCAATACGGTGACCGTCGCCATCCCGGTCTTCGTGACCGGTGTGCTGCTGGTGCTGGTGTTCGCGGTCGCCATTCCGATCCTGCCCGCGGGCGGCATCCCGCCGGACGGGTTCCTGGCCCGGCCCGACATCGCCGTCCAGTATCTGCTGCTGCCCGCCATCTGCCTGGGACTGCCGGTGGCCGCCGCGCTGACCCGCTTCCTCACCGAGGCCCTGCGCACCGAACTGGCCAAGCCCTACGTCCTCACCGCCCGCGCCCTCGGCATTCCGCGCCGTCGCATTATCACCCATGGCGCGCTGCGAAACGCATTGCCCACCATGCTCACCGCGCTCGGCATCCAGACCGGCAACCTGCTCGGCGGCGCGGTGCTGGTGGAGGCCGCGTTCGCCTGGCCCGGCATCGGCCAGCTCATCGAGCAGGGCATCAACCGGCGCGACTATCCGGTGGTGCAGGCGCTGCTGCTGTTCTCGGTGGCCGTGTTCGTGGCCATCCAGCTGACCACCGACATCGCGCACGCCTACCTGGATCCGCGCATTCGCATCGGAGGCCGCGCATGAGCGAGCTCGCCGTCGCCGAGGGCGGCGGCACCACGACGGTCACGGAAAGCCCGGGCCGCGAACCGAATCCGGGGCGCCCGCTGCTGCGGGCGCTGACCCGCGGGCAGGGGCTGGCGGGCGTGCTGCTGATCGCCCTCATCGCGGTGGCGGCCCTCGGCGCCGGGCTCCTCACGAAATACGACCCGCTGGAGCAGATTCCGGGTGCAAACCTGCTCGGCCCGAGCGGCGACCACTGGCTGGGCACCGATGAGCTCAACCGGGATGTGTTCACCCGGACCCTCTACGGCATCCGCATGGACCTGCTCATCGCCTTCCTGGCGGTCCCGGCGGGCGCGGTGCTGGGCTCGATCATCGGCCTGGCGGCCACCGTCAACCCGGTGGCGGATGTGCTGGCGCAGCGCGTCTTCGACCTCATTCTCGCCTTCCCGGCGCTCATCTTCGCCATCGCGCTCACCGCGGTCACCGGGCCGGGCGCGCACGCGGTCGTCATCGTGATCATCGCCGCCGAACTCCCCATCTTCGGCCGCCAGATCCGCACCGCCGTGCTGGCCGTGCGCGAACAGCCCTACGTGGAGGCCGCCGCGGTGATCGGTGCGAGCACCGGCTGGACACTGCGGAAACACGTGCTGCCCAATGTGATCGAACCACTCGCTGTGCAGCTGGCGCTGTCACTGTCCCTGGCGGTGTTCGTGGACAGCGCCATGAGCTTCATCGGCATCGGCGTGCGCCCGCCGGACCCGTCACTCGGGTCGATCATCGCCGAGTCCACCCGCAACCTGGACGCCAATCCCGCCATGGCCGTCGGCCCGCTGCTGGTGGTTTCGGCGCTCACTCTCGGATTCCTGTTGATCGCCCAGGCTCTGGGCCGCGCCCGGAGGATGATATGAACGGAGCATCGCGAAGCGATTCCAGCAGGGGCGGCGGTGGGGAGACGGGTAGGCCCGACGACACCTTGCTCGACATTCGCGACCTGGTGGTGAGTTTCGGCCCGCGTACGGTGGTGAACGGCGTCGGCGTCCGCGTCGCGCGCGGTGAAACCGTCGCGCTGGTCGGCGAATCCGGCTCCGGCAAGTCCCTCACCGCCCGCGCCGTCCTCGGACTGCTTCCCACCGGCGCGACCGCCACCGGCTCGATCCGCCTCGACGGCACCGAGATCATCGGCGCCACCGACACCGACCTGCGCCCCCTCCGCGGCACCCGCGCGGCCATGGTCTTCCAGGAACCACAGACCGCGCTGAACCCGGTGCGCCGCATCGGAACCCAGATCGCCGAAGCCCTGCGCGCCCACCGCCGGATCAGCAGGTCCGAGGCCCGCGCCCGCGCCATCGAACTCCTCACCCAGGTCGACCTCCCCGAACCGGCCAGACGCGTCGACTGGTACCCCCACCAACTCTCCGGCGGCCAGAAGCAACGCGTAGTCATCGCCCTGGCCCTCTCCGGCGCCCCCGACCTGCTCATCGCCGACGAGCCCACCACCGCCCTCGACGTCACCGTCCAGGCCGAAATCCTCCACCTCCTCCAGGACCTCCAGCGCCGCAATAACACCGCGATCCTCTTCATCACCCACAACCTGGGCGTAGTAGCCGCCATCGCCGACCGCGTGGTGGTCATGCGCGCCGGTGAAATAGTCGAAACCCAGCCGGTTCACGACCTTTTCACGACTCCGCAGTCCACTTACACCCGCGAACTACTGGCCGCGGTCCCCGTGCTGCCCGCCGGCCCAGCGTCACCGTCGACTGTGGCGGCGCCGACTTCGTCATCGGCGTCTGTGACAGGGCTGTCTGCGTCATCGCCGACCGTCGCAGGTCTTTCTGCGCCGTCGGCGAATGCGGACGGGTCGGCTGAACGGGTCGCATCGCCCACCCCACGTGCTGCGGCGGTGCCCCCGCTCAATGGGGTGTTCCCGGTGCCCGCGGGCGCAGTCGTGTCCCGGGATGCTTCGGACATTTCGGGTACTGACTCGGCCTCCGGTGTTTCCGGGGCCAGTGTGCTCACGGGGGCGGGGAAGTCAGCGCCCACCGCTGAGTCGGCGGCCGAGCCAGTGCTGCGTCTCAGCGACCTGTCGGTGGTCTACCGCCGCCACGGCCAGCGCTTTCAGGCCCTGCATGATGTCTCGCTGACTCTGGCTCCGCGCGAAGTGGTGGGTCTGGTCGGGGAATCGGGTTCGGGTAAGAGCACTCTCGGCCGTACTGCGCTGGGACTAGTGCCCGCGGCTTCGGGAGAGGTCGTGTTGCAAGGCGTCTCGTTGACCGGATTGTCTCAGCGGGAATTGCGGGGGCTGCGCAAGAACGTCGCGCTGGTGCATCAGGACGTGGCCGCCTCGCTGGATCCGCGGCACAGCCTCGAGGACTCGATCGGCGAACCGCTGCGGGTGCACCGGGCGGCCTCGGGGGCGCTGTTGCGGGCCAGGGTCGGGGATCTGCTCGAATCCGTACGCCTGCCACGCGAGTATGCGAGCCGGCGGCCGGGCGAGCTGTCCGGCGGGCAACGCCAGCGCGTCGCCTTGGCGCGGGCGCTGGCCCTCGCGCCACGGCTGCTGGTGGCGGACGAGCCGACCAGCGCGCTGGATGTCTCGGTGCAGGCGCAGGTGCTCGAACTCTTCGCCGATCTGCGCGCCGAATACGGATTCGCCTGCCTGTTCATCAGCCACGATCTCGCCGTCGTGCATCAGGTGGCCGACCGCGCGGTGGTGCTGCAGGAGGGTCGCATAGTCGAATCAGGGCCGGTCACAGCCGTTTTTCGGCATCCGCGCGAGGAGTACACGCGGCGCCTGCTGGACGCGGTTCCCGCCCCGGATCCGGCCCGCGCGCGCCGAGACGAAATCGTGTCCGTCCAAGTGCCGCTCGCATTGGGGGCCTGAGAGTAATTTGGGGAGCGCCATTCCGCGCTGACTGCCACGACACACCGGAACTTATACCAATAGGAGTATCCGGTGATACTGACTGGATTTGCCGCGCGGAACGGTTCGTATCCGAATCTGTGTAAGTATCCGTCTCGAAGGAGATCTCGGCGGCGCCTCCACAGGGAGGCGCGGTGGGCCACCGGGATTCCGTACAGGAGGGAACCAGGTGGGCGCGAAAGCGGTATATGGACAGGATTCTCAGGAACTCGAAGCACCCACCTTGGGAAACCTGCTCCGCCGCCTGCGTGACAATCGCGGTGTTTCGCGCGAACGTTTGGCATTCAACGCCGGTGTAAGCGCAAGTTACATCACGCATTTGGAGAAAGGCGACCGCGGCAACCCGACCCGGGAAGTGGTCGAGGCGCTCACCCGCTATCTGCACCGGTTGGACCCGCTGTCCACCGAGGACCGCCGCCAGCTCGGCGACCTCGCGGGCCTGGGATCGGGCGAGCTTCCCTCCCCGAGTGAACTGCGCGCGGCGATCACACCCGAGATGCTGCGGGCCCTGGAGCTGCACAGCCCGAATATGGCCGCCCTGCTCGACACCCGCGCCAACCTGCTGGCCAGCAATGACAGCTGGGACGCCGCCTTCCCGGGCCTGACCGAGGACGGCAATATGCTGCGCTGGTTCTTCGGCAATGAGCTGGCCACCCGGGTCATCGTGAATTGGGAGGCCGATGCCCGCCGGGTCACCCGCTGGATGCGCGGATTGATCGGGCGATCGGGCAATACCGACGGATTCGCTGATCTCATTCGTGATCTCGGGCAATTCCCGAAATTCCGGCAGGCCTGGTCCGAGGGCGGCGTGGAGTTCGCACCGCATGTGTGGGCCGTGCAGCTGCGCAATCCGGTCACCGGGCTGCAGCGCAAGGTCTACGCCCAGCACGGCCGACTCGACAGCGCCGCCTACCCCGGCCAGTTGCTGACAGTTCTCGGGCTACCCGCCTGAACCCGCGTCACCCACGCAGCGGGATGAATTCGGCCGGCGCGCCGTCCACGGCGTCGGCCGGGACGACCACCACGCCGTCACGGTGCAGCAGATCGGCCAGGTGCGCGGTGCGCAACCGGAGATCGCCCCGGAAGCCGCCGCCGGGCAGCGCCTGGGCCGGGACGATGCGCAACACCGGCGCGGTCAGCTCGGCAGCGTTCACCAGCGGGCCCACGATCGAGCGGGCCGGGGTCGCACCCGTCAGGCCCTCGACCGTGGCGCCGATCAGCGTGAGCAGGGTCGCGATCGCCGCGAACGGATTGCCCGGCAGCCCCAGAACGACTGTGCCGGAGGCCAATTGCGCAGCCACCGTGGAGCCCCCGGGCCGCAGGCGCAGGCGGCGCAGCAGCATGGTGGCCTCGGAGCGGTCCAGCGCCGAGCGCAGCTGATCGGCCGCGCCGCCGCCGGTCGCGCCGACGATGACGAGCAGATCGCAGTCCGCGGCCGCGGCCAGCACCTCGTCGAAGGCATTCGCGGTGTCGCGCAGGTGAACCCGATCGATGGTGGCCACGCCGTACCAGCCCAGGACATCGGGCAGGATGGGCCCGATCGAGTCCCGGGTTTGACCGGTGTGCAGCGGCCCCTCGCCGCGAATCTCGTCGCCGGTCATGACGATGCGCGCCCGCACCGGGCCGCGCACGTCCGCCGCCGCGACCTCCGCGCTGGCCGCCACCGAGATCAGCGCGGCCGTCACCGGGGTGCCCGCGGCCGCGACTTCCGCACCGGGGAGCCAGTATTCGCCCCGCCGGCGCACATCCTCGCGAATCGGGGTGTCCGGCAGCCGGTACAACGTGCCGTCGGCCTCGAGGCGGACGAACTCGTCGCGCACCACCGAACCGGTCCCGTCGGGCACGTGCGCGCCGGTGGCGATCCGCACCGCCTCGCCGTCCAGCAGGCCCACCGGCCGCTGCCCGCCCGCGAAACCGATATCGCGGCGCAGCTGCCAGGGCCCGTCGCCGCTCACCGCGTAACCGTCCATGGCCGAGACATCGAAGCGCGGCAGGGCGTCCGCCGCGAGCAGGGGCGCGGCCAGCGTCGCGCCGCGCGCGGCCCGCAGCACCGCGCGGCGCACCGGCAGCGGGGAGATGCTCCCGCGCAGCACATCCCGGGCCTCGTCGAGCCACAGCGGCGCGGCCGTGAGTGCCGCCCCGGTCCGGGCCCGCCGCACGTCCTCAGGGGTGTCGCAGTCGTCCACGCCGGGTAGCGTAACCATGGCGGTATCCACCGGCACCAGCGCTTTCATCGGCCGATTCACCAGGGAATCCAGGTCTTTCAAAGCAGCGACCAGGGCGGCGCGCCGCCACACCCCGACCAGATACTGCGGGCGGCCCGAGGCATCCGCGGCGAAGACCGCGTCGCTGCCGGATTCCCGTGCGTGGGAAAGCAATTCGTCCACCGCCGAGGCGGTGAGGAAGGGCATGTCGGCGGCCAGCACCACGATCAGCCCGGCCGGGAACTCGCAACCGGCGAGGGCGCCCAGCCCCGCGGCAATGGCCGCCACCGGGCCCGCTCCGGCCGGTATCTCCTGTGCCTGAAGGATTTCCGGCGGCAATTCGGGCCGATGCGGGCCCACCACCACGGTGCGTGCGCAGTCGGCGACCGCCGCCAGCGCCGCGTCCAGCATGGACTGCCCGCCGACCACGATGGCCGGCTTGTCCACCCCGCCCATCCGGCTGGCCTTTCCGCCGGCCAGCACGATGGCGTCGACGGGTGTCACGAGCCCGTTCCGGGGCAGGGGCGTGTCCTTCGTACACAGCGCATGGTTGAAGATCGTAGTGGCAGGCTGTTCGGAGCTTGTTGGGCGCGCCCGGAAACCTGCGCTTGCTAAGCAATTGCCGTTAGTCGTTACGTTATGAGATGTGCCACGACACATAGTAGAAATGGTCTTGTTTTAACGTTGAGAACAATCTCATATGGCAGTATCCGACCTGAGAACTGGCGGAGTACGCGGCGTTCGTCACCGTTCACACCAGGCGTCACACCGGGTCCCACTGTCCGGTACCGGGAGGACTCAGAGCGATGAAGGTTGGTTTGCTGAATGTTTGTGGAGAGGGAACGGCGTGGTGCTGGGCGTGAAACCGGATAGGGACTCCGACGATCTGAAGCCGCCGACATTCGGACTGCTGCTGCGCCGCCTGCGTGATGAACGAGGCGTATCACGAGAAAGGCTGGCGTTCAATGCCGGCGTGAGTGCCAGCTACATCAGCCATTTGGAGAAGGGCGATCGCGGCCACCCCACCCGCGAAGTGGTGGATGCGCTGCTGCGATATCTGGACCGAATAACCCCGCTGTCGGCCGTCGAGCGCCGGCATCTGCTCGATCTGGCCGGACTCGGCGTGAGCGAATTCCCCACAGTGGAACAACTGCGCGGTGAAATCACCGATGACATGCGCCGCGCCCTCGACCTGCACGAACCAAATCTCGCCGCCTACGTCGACACCCGCTGGAATGTGCTCGCCTGCAACGAAAGCTACTCCCGCGCCTTCCCCGGGCTGGAGCGGGACATCAATATCCTGCGCTGGTTTCTGGGCAACGAGGCCGCCCGCGAGGTCATGGTCGAGTGGGAGGAGGAGGTCCGGCTGACCGTGCACTGGCTGCGCGGTCTGATCGCGAGCTCTGGAGATACCGCCTGGTCGGTTGAATTTCTCGGAGAACTCGGACGTTTCGGACTTTTCCGGGAAATGTGGGACGAGGGCGTCGCGGCCTACGGCCGGCCCCGCGCCACCATGCGCCTGCGCGACCGCGAGCGCAACCAGCGCTTCGATATCGCGGTGCAGCTGTTCAGTGTCTTCAATGCGGCCTACCCCAGCCAGATTCAAATCTTCCTCGGCATTCCGAGCTGGCACGAGGCCGGGTGAGAATCCGCCGGCCTTGACCGCCCTGGGCACGGCCCGCTCCCTCGAACACCCGGGGCGGAAGGCTCCCCGTCACCGCACGGCTTGGACCTCGCGTCCCCCGCGCATTCGCGGCCACGGTGTCGACAGCGCCCGCGTCAGCCGGTTCTCCCGCCGGGCATTGGACAGCTCGACCAGCCGGATCAGCAGCGGCGCAACCACTTCCGGGTGAGTCCAGGCCGCGCCGTGCCCCGCGCCCGGAATAGTGACCACACCGCCGGCCCCGGCCAGCCCGGTGGCCAACGCCTCGGACTTCTGGGCGGTGCTGTTGGCGTCGTGACTACCGCGCACCACCAGGGCCGGCACGGAGATCTCCGGTAGTCGATGCAGTACCGAGCGCCGGTCCATCAGGCACCGGGCGGCGGGCATGATGCTCTGGCGGTCGGAGTTGTACCAGCGGCTGGTCCAGGCGCGCCACAACCGCGGATCGGTGCCGCCGATGAGCTGCGGGGCCAATTCGGCGACCAGTGGGGCCAGCGGCTCCGGACCGGTCCAGCATTCGAAAAATTCGCGGTAGTAGGCCAATTCGGCCGGATTGCACGCGGTGGCCTCGGTATCGATCAGGGCCAGGCCCTGCACCCGCTCCGGCGCCAGCAGTGCCATGCGTAATGCGGCGTAGCCGCCCTGGCTCATTCCGCCGATGACCGCCTTCTCGATTCCTAGTTCATCGAGGACCGCAAATCCGTCCGCCGCCAGATCCCAATAGCTGAACGGTTCGCCATCGGGTGACTGGGTGCGACCATGGCACCGCGCATCGACCGTTACGAGATTGACACCGGCGTCTGCCAGAGGTTCGCGCATCGGCTCGAACATCGACTCGTCCATGAGGAACCCGTGGGCGAGCAGCAGGGTCGGGCCGTTGATCTGGCTGGTGACGTAATGAACTGTTGCAGAACCTGATCGCACATAAGGCATGGTCGGACCCTAGACGGCGGAAGCGGCCGCTCCCTACATGTTTGCCCGTGTGGTGCCAGGCACCGTTCGGTGAGGTTCCCGACGGGTACCCACACTGGCCAGTGTCAGTACTGCTAGGGGTTTGCCCCAGATTGCCTCAAAACTGGACAACAAGATCACGAGCCACTTTTAATCAGGCCGTGGCGCTTTTGGGACAAGCGCAATTTCAAGGGAGGAAACAAATGTTCGACGTTACCACCGCAGCTCGGCGCAACGACTTCCGGATCGATCGCGGCGCGGGATTGCGGGAGTCGCTCGAAGGTCTGCTGTTGCACGACGGGGTCGGCCTGGATGCGCGGATGCGCCATGCGATTTCGGCCGTGGTTCACCTCGCGGTAGATGCTCCGCTCGGCATTCCGGAAGACGCCGAAGAATTCCTGGGCCGGCTGGATGCCTCCTGGCTGTTCGCCGCCTGGAATGACAGCGATCAGGAACTGTCTCTGCTGAATACCCTCGCGTGCGGTGAGGTTCCGGCATTGAGCTGGTGCGAACTCATGTTCACCACCGCGCTCGCGCCGTGGTCGGGTGCGCCGGCGGCCGTGCACGCCCGTCGTATCTTCGTCAATGGTGAGCAGGCCCGCCTCGCTGCCGTCAGTGGTGACTGCGGTATGAGCCGCGCGTAAAACATACCGCGCGTTTTTCTTTCTGAAACTTATTGAAGGGATAGAGGAAGTGAAGCTGCTTTTCACGAATTTCGACGCAATGTTCGAATCCCTCGCCCGCCGCGACGGATCCGAGAGCGAATCCTGGCATCAGCAGGCGCTGTGCACCCAAACCGATCCCGAGGCATTCTTTCCCGACAAGGGCGGCTCCACCCGGGAGGCCAAGCGCATTTGCTCCTCCTGCGAGGTGCGCAAGGAATGCCTCGACTACGCAGTCACCCACGATCAGCGCTTCGGCATCTGGGGCGGCCTTTCGCCGCGCGAGCGCCGTCGTTACGAGCGCGGCGCGGCCTGACGGCTAACCGGACCTGATCCTCGCGCGGGGAAGCGGTCGGGATCAGCAGCGTCACTCGATAGTCGCTCGTAAGAGACAGAATTCATTGGTCTCCGGATCGGCCAGGACCAGGACCGGCTCGACAGCCGGTGACTCACCGCCGGACGGCGGTGCGTCGGGGCCGACCGGAACCGCGCCCGCGGCCCGCAACCGGGCCGCCTCCACGACGAGATCGTCGCTGGGGAAGGTGACGAGATCCAGATGGAGACGGCTGCGCTCACCCGCCGCCGCCGGCTCGAGCAGGAATTCCAGCCACGGGCCCTGCCCGGTAGCGGCCCGGATACCCGCGTAGCGGGCGGTCCGGTGGGTGAGCGGCCAGCCGCAGGCGGCGGACCAGAACTCGGCCAGCCGCGACGGGTCCCGGGTATCCATCACGATGGCCGCGACCGCACCGGTGTCCACGTACTGCTCACGCGGCTCCAGCACGCAGAACTCATTGCCCTCGGGATCGGCCAGCACCGTCCACGGCACCGCGCCCTGGCCGATGTCCAGCCGGCGGGCGCCCAGGGCCAGCGCCCGGTCCACCTGCAGCCGCTGATGATCCAGCGAGCGGCTGCACAGATCCAGGTGGATGCGGTTCTTGGCGGTCTTGGGCCGCCGCGACGGGAGGAAGGTGAGCGCCACGTCCGGAGCGTCCGGGTCCGGTGCGGCGACATCGACCTCGCCGGGCCGGTCCACCGTCACCTCCCAGCCCAGCAGCTCGGCCCAGAACCGGGCCGCCGCCCTGGGCTCGACCGCATCGAACACCACGCAGGCCAGACGGGTGGACATCTTTTCACGGTAACCGGCGGGCGGGGTGGCGCGTATCAGGTTTCGGCGAACCGGTAACGGGCGCGCCGCAGGTCCACCCGGCCGTCCGCGATCGGACAGCCCTCCGCGGCCAGCTCGGCCAGCTGCCGATGCGCCAAATGTGGTGCGGGCGTGCCGTTTGCGCGCAGGACCCGGTGCCACGGCAGGTCCGCGGAATCGGTGCGCATGATCCAGCCGACCGTGCGGGGCGTGGACAGACCCGCCGCGGCCGCGATATCGCCGTAGGTGGCGACCCGGCCGGGCGGAATGGCCGCGACCAATTCGCGTACTCGCTCGACTTCGGCTTCGGTGGTTGGCATTTCGCGCCTCCTGGGTCAGAGCAGGGCACGGACCAGCGCGGCGGTCTGCACCGGCCGCGCCTGCGCGACCATGTGGTCGCAATCGAATTCGTGGACGGTGAGCCGGTCACCCAGGTGAGCGGTGAGCGCCGCGCGGAAGTCCGGAGACACCAGCGGCGGGTTCACCTTCATCGCCTGCACCATGACCGTCGGCATCTCGCGGGGCGGCAGCACGAAGTCCCGGGCGATCTCACCCCAGAAGGCGATGATCGCCGGCATGGTCATGCGCCAGCCCACCCGGCCGTTCGCGGTGGGCACCAGGTGCTCCGCCAGCTCGGCATCCAGGACCGCCGGGTCCACCTCGGCCCACGAGGTCTCCAGCTTGTCGAACCGGGCCTGTTCGAGGCTCTCGTAATCCGGTGCCGCCAGCATGGAATTCGCGATGGCCAGCATGCGCTCGGGTTCCAGGCCGATGGCCGGATCCAGCAGTGCCAGCCCGCGCACCAGCTCCGGGCGGCGATGCGCCAGATGCACCGCGGTGGCCGCGCCGAACGAATGCCCGAGCACCACCACGGGTTCGCTCGTCTCGCGCTCCAGCAGCGCCGCGAGATCATCGACGAGAGTTTCGAAATCCCACGGCGGCACGCCGGGCGACCTCCCGTGCCCCCGCAGATCCGGTGCAATGATCCGGACATCGGGGAGATGCTCGTCGGCCAGTGCCTGCCAGCGCCGGCCGTGGCCCGTCAACCCGTGCAACGCCAGCACGACCGGACCGGTCGGGGGACCGAAACGATGACTATGAAGCTCCACCACGCTGCCCATTCTGCTGCCTGCGCCCGATATGAACAGCTTCCGGACTGTGATCGGCGGCACGGCCAACTCATGGCAAACGAAACCTGTCGGGGCAGTCTGTTGAAATAGCCGACGTGATGCGATCGGATAGCTCGGTGCAATTGGTGCGCCGGGCCGAGGCGGAGACCCCCTCACGGGAGTGGGACGCCGCCCTCCGGCCGCTGTTCGACGACCTCGGCGCCGACCCCGGCTGGCAGCCCTGGCAGGTGCTCGGCGGACCCGGGACCGGCAAGACCGCGCTGCTGGTCGATGTGGCCGCCGCGCGCATCCTGGCCGGGGCCGCACCCGAATCGGTGCTGGTGCTCACCTACACCAAGCGCGCCGCCACCGCCGTGCGCGCCGCCATCACCGCCCGCGTCGCCGCGGCCGATCCGGAACTGGGCGGGGTGCCCGGCGCCACCCGCGGGCCGCTGGTGCGGACCATCCACTCCTACGCCTTCGGACTGCTGCGCTCGTTCGCGGCGGCGCACGGCAATCCGCCGCCGCGCCTGCTCACCGGATCCGAGCAGGACATCGTGGTGCGCGAACTGCTGCGCGGCGACCTCGCCGACGGCGCCGCCGCATGGCCCGAAAGGCTGCATCCGGCGCTGCCCGCCGCCGGATTCGCCGAACAATTGCGGGACCTCATGCTGCGGGCCACCGAACGCGGTCTGGGGCCCGAGGATCTCATCGAACTCGGGCGCGCCCACGGCCATCCGGAATGGGTCGCCGCCGGGCGCTTCGCCGAACGCTACGAGCAGATCATGATGCTGCGCTGGTCGGTCGGCATGGACGTGCCCGAGGCCAGCGCCCCCGCCCTCGACGCCGCCGAACTCGTCACCGCCGCCCTCGACGCCTTCTACACCGACCCCGAACTCCTTGCCGCCGAACGCAATCGGCTGCACTGCATCCTCGCCGACGATGCCCAGCACCTCGATCCCCATGCTGCCCAGCTCATCCGCGCCCTGGGCAGCGGCGCCGCCACCACGGTCATCGCCGCCGACCCCGACCAGGCCGTCTACACCTTCCGCGGCGCCGACCCCCGCTTCGCCGCCGACCCCGACGCCCCCGCCGACCGCCGAATCATCCTGCGCCACAACCAGCGCTCCACCCCGGCTATCCAGGAAATAGCCGACCGCATCGCGGCCCGCCTCCCCGGCGCCGCGCCCCACCGCACTCCACCGCACGATCCGCGCCCTACTGCCGTCACCTTCGATTTCCTCCACGAGATCGCCGCCGGCCTCGTGGACGGCGACGAATCTCGCGGTGCCACAACCCCGCCGCACATCGACGGCCCAGCCGGCACATCGGGACCGGACGACGCGACGTCCACGACCGTCAACGGCGGCACGCGCCGTCCGAACGGCATCCGGCCCGCCGCCGCGGCCCCGCCGCGCACGACCGGCGCAGGCGATCGGGGCGGCACCGGACGTAGTCAGGTCGGAGCGAGCGATTCGGCGCGGTGCTCGGCCGGGGGTACCGATGAACGCGGTCGATCCGAGAGCGCCAGGGGCGGTATGCAGTCCGGTGGCGAGGTGCGGGTGCAGGTGCTGACCACACCGGCGAAGGAGGCGGCACTGATCGCCGATCATCTGCGGCGCGCGCATCTCACCCACGGGGTGCCCTGGTCGCACATGGCGGTGATCGTGCGGTCGGTGCCACTGTCGCTGGCCCCGCTGCGGCGGGCGCTGCTGGCCGCCGGTGTGCCGGTGCGGCAGCCGCCGGCGGATGTTCCGCTCGCGCGGCGGCGGGGCGCGGTGTGGATGTTGCTGGCGCTGCGGGCCGTAACCGCGGGCAATCCGACCTCGGTGCGGCATCCGCGGCCGATCGCGTTCACCGCCGACGACGCGCTCGACCTGCTGGCCGGACCGCTGGGCGGGGCCGACCAGATCAGTCTGCGGCGGCTGCGGCGCGGTATCCGGCGCACGGTCATGGAGCTCGGATATCCGGAGCGTGCGACCGAGGACGATGCCGAGCGCGATTCGATCGGCGCGGCCGAATCCGATGCGACGGAATCGGATCCGACAGACAGCGGGCGGCCCTCCGAGTCGCCCGGTGCGGGTGCGGGCTCGTCGTCCGCTGCCGCACCGCCGCGTGGCGACAGCCCGGTCCGGCCGCGACCGGACGCCGAATTCGACCGGGACGCGGAGCGATTCGCCGACCTGGATCGGTCGTCGGCGGAAATTCTGCGGGATCTGCTGGTGGGGGCCGGGAATCGGGTGGTGCTGGAGAAGCTCACGCCGGTGGAGGCCGCGCCGCTGCGGCGGGTGCTGAAGGCGCTGGGGCGGGCGCGGAAGGTGCGGCGGGACGGGGGCGGGCTGGAAGACGTGATGTGGGGGGTGTGGACGAGCTCCACGCTGGAGCGGCGGTGGGTGGGGCAGTCCGAGCGCGGGGGAGCGGTCGGGATGCAGGCCGATCGGGACCTCGACGCCGTGGTCGGGTTGTTCGAGGCGGCCGCGGCGTATGTGGACCGGCTGCCGCGCGCCACCATCGAAGGATTCGTGGAATACCTGGAGCAGCAGGAGATTCCGCAGGACAACGCGCCGGTCACCGATCCGGGCGAGGCGGTGACCATCTGCAGCGCGCACGCGGCCGCCGGGCGGGAGTGGGACACCGTGGCGGTGGCGGCCGTGCAGGAGGGCATCTGGCCCGATCTGCGGCCGCGCGGCACCCTGCTCGGCGTTGAGGATCTGGTGGATCTGCTTGCGGGCGTGGGCGGTTCGGGAGAGAAGGTGAGCCGGGCCGCGCCGCTGCTGGCCGAGGAGCGGCGACTGCTGCTGGTGGCGTGCAGCCGGGCGCGCCGGTCACTGCTGGTGACCGCGGTCGAATCCGTCACGGGGGACCAGGATCTGGTGCCGTCGCGGTTCCTGGCCGACATGGACGGCGAGGCCGCCGACGGCCGGCCGGGCCGGATCCCGCCGCCGGTGGACCCGGGCCGCGCCCTGGCCATGCACGCCCTCATCGCCGAATTGCGCTCCGCCGCCTGCGATCCCGAGACCGCGCCGGAGCGCCGCCTGCGCGCGGCCCGGCAGCTGGCGCGGCTGGCGGAGGCCGGGGTGCGCGGCGCACACCCCGACGACTGGTACGGCACCGCGGAGCTCTCCTCGGCGGATCCGCTGTGGAACAGCGAAGAAGGCGCGATCTCGCTGTCGCCGTCCACCGTGGATCAGCTGAAGACCTGCCCGCTGCGCTGGGCGCTGGAGCGGCACGGCGGCGGGGACGGCGAGAACCCGCACGCGCTCAAGGGCAATCTGGTGCACACCCTGGTGCAGGCGCTGGCCGGGCAGGTCAGCGAGGACCAGGTCAAACAGGCCCTGGCCAAGGCGTGGAAGAAGGTCGACCCCACCGCCCGCGACGGTGAGAACTGGCACTCCCGGGCGGAACTGCGCCGCACCGAGACCATGGTCGACACCTTCCTGGCCTGGTTGCGCAATACCCGCGACGAGCTCACCGCCATCGGCGTCGAGGTGCCGGTGGACTGCGTGCTGCCCGCCCGCGGCCCCGGCGAACAGCCGGTGCGGATCAGCGGCCGGGTGGACCGGGTGGAGCGAGATGCCCTGGGCCGCTTCGTCATCGTCGACGTGAAGACCGGCAAGACCCCCATCTCCAAGCAGGCCGCCGAGGAGCACGCACAGCTGGCCACCTATCAGGTCGCCGCCGCCGAGGGCGCGCTCGGCGAGGGCGAGCCCGGCGGCGCGCGCCTGGTCTACGTGGCCAAGCCCAGCAGCAAGGAGGGCGCGACCCAGCGCACCCAGCCGCCGCTGGACGGGGACGGAATCGAGACCTGGCGCACCGTCATCCACGACGCCGCCGATGCCTCCAAGGGCCCCAGCTACCTCGCCATGCGCAATGACGGCTGCCGTCACTGCAAGGTCGCCGGCAGCTGCCCCGTGCAGGACACCGGCCGGCAGGTGACGGACTAGTGCGCGTCACCCCGCGTCAGCTCGCCGACGCGCTGGGCCTGCCGCCGCCCACCGACGAACAAGCCGCTGTTATCGCCGCCCCGCCGGGACCCACCCTGGTGGTGGCGGGCGCGGGTGCGGGCAAGACCGAGACCATGGCCGCCCGCGTGGTCTGGATGGTGGCCAACGGCCTGGTCGAACCGGAACAGGTGCTGGGACTGACCTTCACCCGCAAGGCGGCCCAGCAGCTCACCCAGCGCATCCGCACCCGGCTGGCCCGGCTGGCCGGCGCACCGGTGGTGCGCGACATCGACCCCACCGGCCACCTGCGCGCCCAGCTCGCCTCGTCCGAACCGGAGATCAGCACCTACCACTCCTACGCGGGCCGCCTGCTCACCGAATACGGCCTGCTGCTGCCGGTCGAACCCACCGCCACCCTGCTCACCCAGACCCAGCTGTGGCAGCTCGCCTACCGGGTCGTCTCCACCTGGGACGGCGACCTCGACACCGACCGCAGCCCCGTCGGCGTCACCGAGGCCGTGCTCGCCCTCTCCGGCCAGCTCGCCGAACACCTGGTGGAACCGCACCAATTGGCCGCGGCCCACCTGGAATTGGAGCGCCTCGTCCACACCCTCCCCGCCGGACCCCGGCAGAAGGGCGGCCCCAAGAAGGCTCTCCTCGACCTCCTCGAAGCGCAGCACGAGCGCGTCGCCCTGCTGCCCCTGGTGGATCGTCTCGCCGAGGAACTGCGCCGCCGGGGCGCCCTGGACTTCGGCGCGCAAATGTCCTTGTCCGCCCGTCTGGCCGCCACCCACGCGGAAGTCGGTGCGGCCGAACGCGATCGCTTCCGCCTGGTCCTCCTGGACGAGTATCAGGACACCGGCCACTCCCAGCGCATCCTGCTCTCCTCCCTCTTCGGTGTGACGGCTCCGCCCGACCCGGCCGCCGCGCGGACCCGGCAACCGCTGGCCGTGACCGCGGTCGGCGACCCCATGCAGTCGATCTACGGCTGGCGCGGCGCGTCGGCGGCCAATCTGCCGCGCTTTGCCACCGACTTCCCCAGTGCCCCGGGGATTCCCGCACCGATCCTGCCGCTGCTCACCAGCTGGCGGAATCCGCCGGAGGCCCTGGATCTGGCCAACCTGGTGTCGGATCCCCTGCGCGAGCGGGCGGCGCGCGGCGGGGGAGTGACGGTGGACGCGCTGCGGCCCCGCCCGGACGCCACGGCCGGACTGGTCGCCTTGGCGCTCGCGGAAACCGTTGCGGTGGAACGGGAGTGGGTCGCCGAACGGATCGCCGCCGAATGGGAGGCCGCGAGCGACGCGGGCGACCCGCCGCCCACCTCCGCGGTGCTGGTGCGGCGCAATGCCGATGCCGCCCCGCTCGCGGAAGCCCTGCGGGAGCGCGGATTACCCGTGGAGATCGTCGGCCTGGGCGGGCTGCTGCACACGCCGGAGGTCGCCGATATCGTCGCCACCCTGCGCCTGGTCGCCGACCCGTCGGCCGGTAGCGCGGCGGTGCGCATTCTGACCGGTGCCCGCTGGCGGATCGGCGTCGCGGACATTGCGGCCCTGTCCCGCCGTGCGCGGGAGCTGTCCATCCGCCGCCCCGCCGGGCAGACCGACGCCATCACCGACACCGCCACCCTGGACGAGGCGCTGCGCGAGGTCGCGCCCGAACCCGCCGAGAAGGCCGGTCTCGGCGACGCCATCGCCGATCCCGGTGAGCCGGACCAGTATTCGGCCCAGGGCTTCGCCCGCATCACGGCGCTCGGCCGCGAGCTCTCCGCGCTCCGCGAGCGGGCCGGGCAGCCGCTGGCCGAACTGGTCGCCGATGTGGAGCGCACCATCGGCATCGGCGTGGAGACCCAGGCCCGCCGCACCCATGCCGCCGCCGGGCGCGAGCACCTCGACGCCTTCGCCGAGGTGGTGGCCGGATACTCCGCCGACCACCGCTCCTCCCTGTCCGGCCTGCTCGACTTCCTCGCCGCCGCCGAAGAGGTCGAAAACGGTTTGGAGCCAGGCGAAGTCGAGGTCGCTCACGACCGCGTCCAGGTGCTCACCGTGCATGCGGCCAAGGGCCTGGAATGGGAGGTGGTCGCGGTCCCGCACGTGGTGGACGGCACCTTCCCGTCCGGCACCGGCACCGCCACCTGGATGGGCGCGCTCGCCGAACTCCCGACCGCGCTGCGCGGTGACCGCGAGCAGGAGGACGCCACCGACGGCGTCCCCGTCCTCGACCTGGCCGACCTCTACGACCGCGCCGACCTGGAACGCGCCCTCGACGACCATAAGAAGGCCCTCGCGGCCCGTCGCCTCGACGAGGAGCGCCGGCTGTTCTACGTGGCCCTCACCCGCACCGAGCGCGCCCTGTTCGTCTCCGCCCACCACTGGTCGGAGACCGGCTCGAAACCCAAGGGCCCCTCCGCTTTTCTGCTCGAACTCAAACACGAGACCGAGGCCCCGGGCTCGGCGCCGGCGCGCGGTGTGCACATCGACCGCTGGGACGATCCGCCCCTGCCCGACACCCCCAACCCCTTCACCGACAACCCGCAGACCGCCACCTGGCCGCGCGACCCCCTCGGCTCCCGCCGCGAGTTCGTGGAGGAGGGCGTGACCCTGGTCAAGGCCGCACTCGACACCCTGCGCGCCGAATCCCGCCCACAGCAGACAGAACTCGACTTCGGACCCGAATTCGGCGGCGCCGCAGCAGATCCCGAGCCAGAGGACGAGGATCCCGAAGGCTGGGCCGAGGATGTCAGCGCCCTCATCGCCGAGCACCGCGCCGCCGAACAGGCCATGCGCGAGGTCGAACTTCCCGGCCAGCTCGCCGCCACCGCGCTGGTCGACCTGAGCGCCGATCCCGCGAAACTCGCCGCGCGCCTGCGCCGTCCGCTCCCGTACCCACCCAGCCCCTACACCCGCCGCGGCACCGCTTTCCACGCCTGGCTGCAGCGCTGGTTCGGCGGCGCGCGCCTACTCGGCTTCGAGGAACTGCCCGGCGCGGCCGACATCACCGACATCGACGCCGACCTCATGCGCCTGCAGGAGGCCTTCCTCGCCTCCCCGTGGGCCGACCGCAATCCCGTCGAGGTGGAGATCTCCTTCGAAACCACCATCGCGGGCACCGTGATTCGCGGCCGCATGGATGCCGTCTTCCGCCGCCCCGACGGCACCTGGGTAATCGTCGACTGGAAGACCGGCGCGGAACCGCAACGCGCCGACGAGGATTCGGTCGCCGTCCAGCTCGCCGTCTACCGGCTGGCCTGGGCCCGTCTGGAGGCCGCCCGCAGTGGCCGCACCGAATCCGACCTGCTGGCCGAGACGGTCGCCGCCTTCCACTACGTCCGCACCGGCCGCACCATCGCCCCCGAACACCTGCCCGGCCCAGCCGAACTCGCCGCCATCATCACCGACGCGGCCCCCCGCCGGATTCCGCCGGCCCCGCCCGAACCCCCGCTCCCGCCCGAGCCGGACGACGACCACCCGGGTCCTGCCGAGCCCACCGATGTCGAAATGCTGCGTCTCCCGGCCGCTTCGGGGCGACCCGAACCCGCCGGACACGACGATGAACCCGCGCCCGGGTTCGAGCCGCCACCCGACCCGGAAGCGCCACCGGGCCCGGATGCGCCACCGCCCTCGGCGTCGATGCCCACCGAGCGCGCCGCTGCCCGCCCGGGCTCGCACCGGGATCCCGTGCTGGGCTTCGATTTCCCACCCGATTTCGAGCCGCCACCCGATCCGGAATCGGTGCCGCCGGACCCGCTGCACTGAGCCCCGGACCGCCGCGCGACTTCGCGACGCGCGCCCGCCGGAACCGCCGCACGGCGTTTCGCCCGGTACGCTCCGGACCTGTGCCGCAGCCAGAAGTGCCCGAAATGACCGGTGATTCGCGTGTTCGGTGACTCCTCGCGCGGACTGGCCGGTCTCACCGAGCGGCCCGACCACGCTCTGGTCGGCGTCCTGCGGGTCCCCTCCGCCCAGTCCAGCCCCTGGTACTCCCTGGTGCGACGGCTGGGCGTGGCGGTGCTGCTGCTGGTGGGGGCCACCCTGGTGGTGTACATCGGGCGCGACGGCTACCACGACAACGCCCGCGACCGGATGGGCCTGCTGGACTGCGCCTACTACGCCACGGTGTCGCTGTCGACCACCGGCTACGGCGACATCACACCGGTCACCCCCACCGCGCGGCTGATCAATATTCTCATTGTCACGCCGCTGCGGATCCTGTTCCTCATCGTCCTGGTCGGCACCACTCTGTCGGTGCTCACCGAACGGTCCCGGCAGGCGTTCAAGATTCAGCGATGGAGGCGCACCGTGCGTAATCACACCGTGGTAGTCGGCTACGGCACCAAGGGCCGCACCGCAGTGGACGCCATGCTGGCCGACGGCGCGCAGGCCGGCGACATCGTGGTGGTCGACACCGACCCGCAGGTGCTCGAATTCGCCGCCAATGCCGGACTGGTGACGGTGCACGGCTCGGCCACCAAGTCGGATGTGTTGCGGCTGGCCGGAGTTCAGCACGCCGCGGCCGTCGTGGTGGCCGCCAACCGCGACGACACCGCCGTCCTGGTCACCCTCACCGCCCGCGAAATCAATCCCAGGGCAAAGATTTCCGCGGCGGTGCGCGAGGCCGAGAACACCCACCTGCTGCGTCAGTCCGGCGCCGACTCGGTGGTGGTGTCCTCCGAGACCGCCGGCCGCCTGCTCGGCATCGCCACCACCACCCCGGCCGTGGTCGACATGATCGAGGACCTGCTCACCCCCGAGGCCGGCTTCGCCATCGCCGAACGCGACGTGGAGACCGAGGAGATCGGCGGCTCCCCGCGTCACCTGCGCGACATCGTGCTGGGCGTGGTCCGCGACGGCCGCCTCATCCGCGTCGGCGATCCCGAGACCGACGCCCTCGAGACGGGGGACAAGCTCCTCTATCTGCGCCGCGTCCACGCCTGACGATCACGCCCGTCTAGTCTCGGGGTGTGTCAGGTTTCCAGCTGAATGCCGTTCCGGTGCTGTCCCGTACCTCACTCGACCGGGCCGAAGACCTCCGCTCCGACGAACAGGCCCTGAAAGAGGGCTGGGCCCAGGCCAAACTCCTGCGAATGAACAAGCGCGGTCAGGTCCGCGTCGACAACGGGGCCGTGGTGCTCGAGCCCGCACTCACCCTCGCCCCCGAACGTGCGCCCGAGGCCGTCTTCCTCGGCGTCGACGACGGCACCCACCTGTGGGCCGTGCGCGACAACACCATCGAGGGCACGCTGGCCGACCTGCGCGCTTACGGCTCCACCCTGGACCTCGACGATTTCGGCACCGGCCTGCTCTCCACCGCCATCGCCCTGCTGAACTGGCACGACAAGGCCGCCTTCAGCGCGGTCGACGGCACCTCCACCACCTCTGCCAACGGCGGCTGGTCGCGCATCAGCGAAACCGGGCACGAGGATTTCCCGCGTACCGACCCGGCCGTCATCTGCCTCATCCACGACGGCGGCGACCGCGTGCTGCTGGCCCGCCAGCACACCTGGCCGCAGGGGTTGTTCTCGCTGCTGGCCGGTTTCGTGGAGGCGGGGGAGTCGCTGGAACGCTGCGTCGAACGCGAGATCAAAGAGGAGGTCGGCGTCGACGTCCGCGAGATCCGCTACCTGGGCAGCCAGCCCTGGCCCTTCCCGCGCTCGCTCATGCTCGGCTTCGCCGCCGTCGCCGACCCGGACCAGCCGCTGTCCTTCCACGACGGCGAGATCGCCGAGGCCTACTGGTTCACCCGCGACGAGGTGCGGGCCGCGCTGGCCGCGGGCGCGTGGGGCTCGCCCACCGGGGCTACCGGCGGCGAGGCGAAACTGCTTCTGCCCGGGTCGATTTCGATCGCCCGGACCATTGTCGAATCCTGGGCCGCCGAAAGCTGATCGGGCACAACAAGAAGCCGCACACCTACTGGTGTGCGGCTTCTTTCTTCATCCCCGGGGCTAGCCGATGGCGGCCAGGGCCTCTTTCACCTGTACCAGGGTGGGGTTGGTGGCCGTCGAGCCGTCGCGGTACTTCACGGTCGGCACAACGTGATTGCCGTTGTTCACACTGCCCACGAATTCGGCGGCATCGGGGTGGTCCTCGATGTCGATCACCTCGTAGGTGATGCCGGCCTCGTCGAGCTGCTTCTTGAGGCGACGGCAGTAGCCGCACCAGGTCGTCGAGTACATGGTCAGATCGGTAGCAGTCACGGTCGGTGCAACATACTCGCCGCTGATCGTGTTCCCCGCGGAGGGTCGGTTGTGAGCCGATCGACCCTGTTCCGAACCGATCGACGATCAGGGGTTGACGAAGAAGTACTAAGCGCGCATACTAATTGCATGACGTTCATCGCTGAAGCCTCCGCCACCTCGACCGCCACCCCCGCCGCCTTCTTCGCCAAGTGGGCCGACATGGCCACCTGGCACGAGTGGAACCAGGACACCGAGTGGGCCAAGCTCGACGGCGAGTTCGAGCAGGGCGCGACCGGCGTCATCAAGCCCAAGGGTGGTCCCAAGACCAAGTTCGTCGTCACCAAGCTCACCGACACCGAATTCATCGACTCGTCCACGCTGATCGGCGCGCGGCTGATCTTCGCCCACGAGGTCACCACCGACGGTGAGCGCACCACCGTGAAGGTCCGCATCACCATGGAAGGCCCGCTGCGCGGCTTCTGGAACAAGATCATGGGCGGCAATCTCGCCAAGTCCCTGCAGGGCGATGTCGAGGCGCTGGTCGCGGCCGCCGAGGCGGTGCTGGTATGAGCACCAGGTACTGGCTCGGGGTCGTCTCCCGCGATCATGTCCGCCGGGGTGTGGAACTCGGCTTCGCGCAGGCCAATCACGGCAAGCGCGCGGCCGTGGAACGCATGAAGGCCGGGGACGGACTGGTCTACTACTCACCCCGCACTGGCATGCGCGAGGGCGAACCGATCAAATCCTTCACCGCCATCGGCACCGTCGCCGATGGCCCGGCCTGGCAGGTCGAGGAGCAGGGCGGCTGCTTCCGCCCCTGGCGGCGGGGGGGGGGGTGCCCCTCCCCCGCCCCCCCCAGGCCCCACACCCACCCACGCACCCCCGCCCGGAAATCCACAAACTCCCCCACAGGCGACT
>NZ_JBHZAK010000001.1:618597-761585 GCF_042754165.1 Nocardia sp. NPDC059229 | reverse complement strand
TGGGCCCCCGCCGCGGTGGGCCGGCCCGGGCTGGTCGGGGCGCGGGGGGGCGGCTCCCCCCCCGGGGGGGGGGGGGCCCACACCCCCCGCCCGGCCCGCCAGGTCCCCATCGACGACCTGCGCACCGAGCTCGACCTGACCAGCGTCCCCAATTGGGGGATCGTGCTGCGCCGCGGCCTGGTCGAGCTCACCGCCCACGATTTCGACCTCATCTCCCGCGCTATGGTCGGGCAGTGATGGCGAATGACGGATTGCGCACCGAATTCGAGCACGCCGACGAAAGTCCCGGTCTCTTGCTCTGGCAGGTGACCAACCGCTGGCAGGCCGCGCAACGCGCGGTACTGGCCCCCTTCGACCTGACCCACGTCCAATTCGTCCTGCTCGCCGCCCTGACCTGGCTCACCAGCCGGTCGGGCGGCGATCCCGTCACCCAGCGCGACCTCGCCGACCACGCCGCCACCGACCCCATGATGACCTCCCAGGTGCTGCGCACCCTGGAACAGAAGGGCCTGCTGGAACGGCGCGATCACCCCACCGACCGCCGCGCCAAATCCCTCGTTCCCACCGAATCCGGTGCGGCCCTGGTCAATCGGGCCATCGGCGCCGTCGAAACCTGCGACCGCGACTTCTTCGCCCCCCTCGGCGACCACACCCCCCACTTCACCGCGGCATTACGCCAACTCCGCGACCGCGGCTAGTCCAGGTCTCCCACAGCAGCGGCCACAGCACCAGCGCCGCCACCGCGCAGACCAGCGGCAGGGCTGTCAGATGTGAGGCGAACAGGCCGAGGAGCACAGCGAGCAGTGTGCAGGGCAGCGGCCAGGCCAGGATCCAGCGCCGACCCGCGCCACTGCGCACGCCGCTCAGGCCGACGACCGCGAAATAGCATGCGGCACCGCCGCACAACGCCCAGCCGACACCGGTGCTCAGATGTCCGTGGGTGTGATCCATCGCCAGACCCAGGCCGGCGGCGAGGGTGGCCAGGCCGCCGGTGATGCCGCAGTGCGTGAGCATGATGCGCTGCCACGGTTCGTCGGCCGCGGCGATCGACTCGGTCATCAGGCGCGGCACGAAACCGAACAGGAGGGTCAACGCCCACAGTCCGGCCAGGATCACGAACGCGGCGAAGGCCAGGCCCAGTACAGCAGCGGTCCACAGTTGCCCACCCAGCGCGGTGATGATGCCGATGACACCCTCGCCGAGCACGATGATCACGAACAGCCCGAGCCGCTCACCCAGGTGCGCCGGATCCGCGTGCACCGCTTCCATTTCCGTCACTCGATCGGGATCGAAGCGCGGGCTGCGCTCGGCCCGCTGCAATCGGGCGCGCAGCCGCTTGCGCGCCTCGGCCAGCATCTGCTCGCCGCTGACCGCGAACATGATCCACAGATCCAGCGCCAGGCCCGCGGCCCACAGCCAGTACTTCGCCGGTTCGCCCACCCACAGCGAGATGATCCACGGGTACACGCCGATGGTGAGCTGCACCGTCGGCCAGTCGACCACGATCTTGCCGCGACCCCACAGATGTTCGGATCCGAGCCGCACCAGTACGTAGACCGCCGCGAAGGTGGTGGCGTGCCGGTCGGGAATGCCGGGGACGGCCGCGGCCATCAGTCCCAGGCCGAGCATGGCCGACAGCATCAGTACCACCCGCGCCTGGTCCCGAGCGATATTGCCGTACAGCGTGATGCAGGCCCAGACCATCCAGAACGCTAGGTAGAGCACCACGTACAGCCCGAAGTCGCCGAGTGACGGACCGCGGTGCAGCAGGTGCGTCAGCTGGCCGATCCCGGCGACCGCCACCAGGTCGAAGAACAATTCCATCCAACTCGCATGACGTTCGTGCGTCTCATGCGTCTCCCGCGTCTCATCGACCACGTCCGCACGCTAACCGGACTTTTTCCCAACCGTCCAGTTTCCGTGCCGCCACGCCGAGGGCCACCACACCTGTCGGAGGGCACTGTCATGATGGAGCGCGTGACTGCCGCGACCACCCAGGCCCAGCTCCGGCTCGACGACCTCGATGCCGAGCAGGCCGCGGCCGTGCGCGCACCCCGGGGACCGGTCTGTGTGCTGGCGGGCGCGGGCACCGGCAAGACGCGCACCATCACCCATCGCATCGCGCACCTGGTCTCGGCCGGGCACGTGCGCGCCGACCAGGTGCTGTCGGTGACCTTCACCGCCCGCGCGGCGGGTGAGCTGCGGAATCGGCTGCGGGCACTGGGTTTGAGCGGTGAGGCCGGGCAGGTGCAGGCGCGGACCTTCCACGCCGCCGCCCTGCGGCAGCTCAAATACTTCTGGCCGCAGGTGGTCGGCGATGTGCCGTGGCGGCTGATCGACGGCAAGTTCCCCATCGTGGCCCAGGCCGCCGGCCGGGCGGGGCTGCCCACCGACACCGACAGCCTGCGCGACCTGATCGGCGAGATCGAATGGGCCAAGGGCTCGCTCGTCGCGCCCGAGGACTATGCGGGCGAGGCGGCCCGTCGGCACCGCGATGTGCCCTACGAGGCGAAGAAGGTCTCGGCGGTCTACACCTACTACGAGGCCCTGAAGAACACCCCCGACGGGTTGCTGCTCGATTTCGACGATCTGCTGCTGCACACCGCGGCCGCGCTCGAGGACTATTCGTCGGTGGCCGAGGAGTTCCGCGGCCGCTACCGGTGTTTCGTGGTGGACGAGTACCAGGATGTCACCCCGCTGCAGCAGCGGGTGCTCGACGCCTGGCTCGGCGATCGCGACGACCTGACCGTGGTCGGCGATGCCAACCAGACCATCTACTCCTTCACCGGTGCCAGCCCGGCCTATCTGCTCGACTTCTCCCGCCGCTTCCCCGACGCCACCGTGGTCCGCCTGGAACGCGACTATCGCTCCACCCCGCAGGTGGTGTCGCTGGCCAACCGGGTGATCGGTGCGGCTCGCGGCCGCATCGCGGGCACCCGGCTGCAGCTCATCGGCCAGCGCGCCGACGGCCCGGAACCGACCTTCGCCGAATTCGACGACGAGCCCGCCGAGGCCGCCGCCGTCGCGAAGGCGGTGGCGAAACTGCTCGGAAACGGTGTTCCCGCAGCGGAAATCGCGATCCTCTACCGCATCAACGCGCAATCGGAGGTCTACGAGCAGGCGCTCACCGAGGCGGGCATCCCGTATCAGGTGCGTGGCGGCGAGGGCTTCTTCCACCGGCCCGAGGTGCGGCAGGCGGTGTCGGCGCTGCGCACGGCCGCCAATCGCGACGACCTGCCCGATGCCCGCGGCGAGCAGCTGGTCACCCTGGTGCGCGCGGCGCTGGCCCAGGTCGGGCTCACCAAGGAGGAACCGGTCGGCGCCCAGGCCCGCGAACGCTGGTCCTCGCTGATGGCGCTGGTCCAGCTCACCGAGGAACTCGCCGAACAGGATCCGGATCTGGAACTGACCAGCCTGCTGCGTGAGCTGGCCGCCCGCGCCGAGGCCCGGCACCCACCGACCGTGCAGGGCATCACCCTGGCTTCGCTGCACGCTGCCAAGGGTCTGGAGTGGGACGCCGTCTTCCTGGTCGGCCTGGCCGACGGCACCCTGCCCATCCAGTACGTACTCGGCCCGGACGCAACGGTTTCCGACGAGGCCGCCCTCGAGGAGGAACGCCGCCTGCTCTACGTCGGCGTCACCCGCGCCCGGGAACACCTCCAATTGTCCTGGGCCCTGGCCCGTTCCGCGGGCGGCCGCAAGGTGCGCCGCCGTTCCCGCTTCCTCATCGGCCTGGTCCCCGACGACTCCCCGGCCTCGCGCATCGCCGCCCACTCCACCGAGCGCCGCAACGGTCCCAAGCGCGTCCACCCGACCTGCCGCATTTGCGGTCGGCCGCTGCTGAATACGCAGGCCACCATGCTCGGCCGCTGCTCGCGCTGCCCCGCCGACATCGACCCGGAACTGCTGGAAGCGTTGAGGGAATGGCGCCGCGAGAAGGCCGAGGAGCTGTCACTGCCACATTTTGTGGTGTTCAGCGATACGACCCTGACCGCCATCGCCGAACAGCGCCCGGCCGACGACCGAGCCCTGGTGGCGATCCCCGGCATCGGGGCCAAAAAACTGCAGACATACGGCGCGGATGTCCTCGCGATCGTCCGATCGCGGCTGCGGGACTCTTCCTAGTCCGTGCGAAGAATGTGTGCAAGCCCCTAAAACCGCAGGTCAAAAATAGGTTGTGCGCATCCGTATGGATACCTAGTGTGGTTCTCACGCACCGGGGAAGAACCCGCGTGTTCCAAGCACTGATCGCATACGAGTGAAGGAGGGAGGCAGACCGATGAACAACATTTCGAGCTTCGTTTCGACCGGCAGCATCGCCGGCCGTCCGGCGACGGCACGTGTCATGTCCGTCGCGTCCGTCTCCCGGGGGATCCTCGCGCCCAAGGGGATTCGTATGTCCGGCGTGAATGGCGATCTTGGTCTTCAGGTCTTTGCAAGCAAAGCCCAAGCGGATCAGCAGATCGTGATCAAGCAGGACAAGCCCAAGGGTGACTGGCACCCGGCTGCCGTGTACGCGGCCGTCGAAACCCTCGCAGTCGCAACCGGAACCGAGCGTCCGGTGCATCTGCTGGCAGCCCGTCCCCGCACTACCGACCCAGCGACCGTGATCAGGAGTCGACACCGAAGTCGACTCAGGTAGGGAATCACTCCCAGACCTCCTGGCCACGGATCGCGAACCCCGCGAAACCGTGGCCAAAGTTTTATCGGCCCTGCAGCCACCGGCACCGGTTTCGCGAAACACCGAACGACCGATGCACGAGCTGAAGGAGCCCGACGTGTCCACCACGGTCATCCGTGAACGAGTGACATGCCGCAACACCGTGGCCAACACGACGACCCGCACCCGCCGGGGAGTCACCATCACCCTGCCCTGCCGAGTCGGCAACCCGGACCTCTGGTTCGCCGAGGCCCCCGCCCAGCTGGAAGAGGCGAAGGCGCTGTGCGCGTCCTGCCCGATCCGTCAGGGCTGCCTGTCGGCCGCACTGGATCGCGGTGAGCCCTGGGGTGTCTGGGGCGGTGAGATCTTCGACCAGGGTGTCGTGATCGCCCGCAAGCGCCCGCGTGGCCGCCCGCGCAAGGTCGCGGTGGCATGACCGCCCCGGCTTCCGGGGGAGTAGAACGCATACGACCCGCTTACCAGACGGTAGGCGGGTCGTTTTGCGTCGCAGGGAAATTCAGCTCGCGGCGCGGAGGGTCTCGACGTAGCCGGGGACCCAGTCGTTCATGAGCTTCATGAAGGGGATTTCAGCGTCGAGCTGGGCACAGATCCCTACCGACCCGCCGAGGACTCGGAAGATCATCACGTGTTCCGCGGGGAGTTGCAGGGAGCGAGCGGTTTTCATCATGTCGGCGTTGGAGATGTCGGTGGCCTTACCCGCCACGCGCTGCATCCACCGGCGGGTGAAGTGGAAGGTTTCGGTTTTGATGGGGTCGGTGAAGGGACGCAGGTAGTCCTGGATCTCCTGGATGCTCACGGTCTTGCCCGGGATGACCCAGCCGTTGTCGTGCAACAGTGCCGTCAGCTCGTCGTAACGCTGCTGGACCTCGAGCGCCACCATCTGGCCCAGGATCTTGGGGAAGCCATTGGGCAGGGGAGCGCAGGCGCCGTAGTCGATGACCGCGAGGCGGCCGTCCTCGAGCACCATGAAATTGCCCGGATGCGGATCGGCGTGCAGCAGGCCCGCGATCGACGGTGAGCTGAAATGGAATTCGCCCATCAGTGAGGCCGTTTGATTGCGCAGGTCGACCGTGCCGGCCGGGTCCGCCATGCCGCGCTGAATGATCTTCGAGACCGGGGTGGCATTGTCCAGCCACTCGGTGACGATCACCTTCGGTGCGCTGGCCACCACCTTCGGCACCAGGAAGCGCGGGTGCCCCTCGTAGGCCCGGGCGAACTGGCGCTGGTGCCCGGCCTCGATCCGGTAGTCCAGCTCCTCCTCGGTGCGCTCACTGATCTCGGCGAGGATCGGCTTGATGTCGGCGCCCGGAATGAGCGCGCTCATCATGCCCGCCATCCGGTTGAGCGTCTTGAGATCGGCGCGCAGCGCCTCGTCGGCACCCGGGTACTGCACTTTCACCGCGACCACCCGGCCGTCGGACCAGATCGCCTTGTGCACCTGGCCGATGCTGGCCGAGGCGGTGGGCGCGTCGTCGAATTCCCGGAATCGTTGCCGCCAGCCGGTTCCCAGCTGCTGGTCCAGCTGCCGGTGCACGGCCGCGGCCGGCATGGGCGGCGCGGCGGCCTGCAGCTTGGTGAGCGCCTCGCGATAGTGCTCGCCGAACTCCTCCGGGACGGCGGCCTCCATCACCGACAGCGCCTGACCGAACTTCATGGCGCCGCCCTTGAGCTCACCGAGCACGGCGAAGAGCTGTTCGGCGGCCTTCTGATTCAGCTCGGCGTTGATCTCCTGCTTGTCTCCCCCGGCAAGTTTGCGGCCGAAACCCACGGCCGCCCGCCCTGCGATGCCGAGTGGAATCTTGGCCAGCTTGGCATTGCGGGAAGAGCGCTTGCTCACAATCTCTGACACGTTCCCATCATGCCGATGTCCCAGACGGTCCGCCATGGGATTGGGGTGTTCTTCCGGGTTGGCGGCGATAGTGGTTTCCATCACACCACCGCGTTTTCATGGCAACCACAGTTCGGATGGACGGGCCAGGGACGCCGATCCAGGTGCGGAATCTCCGGATCCAATTCGAGCGTGGCATGCAGGGTGGCCGGTGGATGCTCCGCCCGGCCGAAGGACACGGTCTCGATCTCCTTCAGCGCCAGGGCCCCGGTCATGGCCACCGCCGCCGGGGACGCGTACCCGACCCGCCCCAGCAACTGTGCCGCCAGTTGCGGCCACGCCGGTTCGGACTCGGCGCGATACAGGTCCGCGCAACGCAGACAACCGGTTTCGCCCGGGAGCACCAGCGGGCCGACGATCCCGCGCCCATCGCGGATACGGACCTGCAGATGAGGAATGCGGCGGCGCATGAGCGCGGCCACCAGGGCCGGATCCGGGACCAGGGTGTCGGACAGCACGAGCAGATCCGGCCGGTCCGCCTCGAGACTCTCGATGCCCGGCTCTCCGTAGCGCGCGTGGGAGTGCTTGGCCCGCAGGCCGATTCGGCGCAGGCCGTCCAGCAGTGCGTCCGCCAGCGGCCCGCGGCCGTGGACCCGCACCTTCCGCAACCGTGCGCGCGGCTCATCCGCGGCCAGCAGCTCCGCGGCCGCCATCTGCTCGAGCAGCGACTGCGCGATATCGGTCCCGAATCCCAATTCCCGGGCCTGCCAGAGAATCTCGGCCTCGGTGCGGGACCCGTCCAGTAGCCGCAGCAGCGCGGGTACCGCCTCGATCGGCCCCGGCGGTTGCAGGATGACCGCGTGCTCGGGATCCCACCCGAGCTGGACCGCGCCATTCGGGCGCACCAGTACGGTGATTCGGGGATGGAGCATCGGTCCACGGGTCGGCAGCACAGTGGTCATGCCATCAGCGTGCATGCTCCCGGAAACGCCGAAACCCGCGAAAACGCTTGTTCATCAGCGCTTTCACGGGTTATCCACAACTCGGGTCAGGGCCTTGTACCCATCCACAGGTCAGGCGGTGGCGTCGCCCTCGGGCTTGTCGCCGGTGGAGTCCTCGCCCTTGCCTTCCTTTTCCTTTTCGGCGCGCTCCCGCGCCTCCGTCTCGGCCAGCTGCGCCAGCGGATCGTCGAACACCGCCGCGCCGCCGCCCAGCACCGAATCGATGAAGCCCGCCGGGGCGTCCAGGTCGGAGGAGTCGGGCAGCAGGTCCGGGTGCGCCCACACGCCGTCGCGCTTCTCCAGCCCGGCGTCGGTGGTCAGCCGCCGCCACAGCGCCGCGGCCTCGCGCACCTTGCGCGGCCGCAGCTCCAGGCCGACGAGGGTCGCGAAGGTCTGCTCGGCCGGCCCGCCGGTGGCGCGACGACGGCGCAGCGTCTCGGCCAGCGCGCCCGCACCGGGCAGCCGATCGCCCACGGCGTCGGTGACCACGGTCTCCACCCAGCCCTCGATGAGGGCCAGCAGCGTCTCCAGTCGCTCCAGCGCGGCCTTCTGCTCGGGGGTGGTCTGCGGTTCGAACGTGCCCTGCGACAGCAGCTCTTCCAGCTTCGACGGATCCTGCGCCAGCGCCATGGGATCCAGGTTCTGGGCGGCCTGCTCGATGGCCGAGAAGTCCATCTTGATGCCGCGCGCGTAATCCTCGACCGCGCCCAGCACCTGCTGGCGCAGCCACGGCACGTGCGCGAACAGCCGCTGGTGCGCGGCCTCGCGAGCGGCCAGGTAGACCAGGATCTCGCTCTCCGGCTGCTCGAGCCCGGCGCTGAATTCCGAGATGGCCGCGGGCAGCAGTGCCGCGGTGCCGTCGGGACCCAGCGGCAGGCCGATGTCGGTGGAGGTCAGCACCTCCTTGGCGAGCTGGCCCAGGGCCTGGCCCAGCTGCGAACCGAATGCGAGTCCGCCCATCTGGCCGAGCATTCCGAACATCGGCGCCGCGAATTCCTTGGCCTCGGCCGGGAGTGTGGCGGTCCACATGCCCGAAACCTGTTCGGCCACCGGATCACACAGCCGCTTCCAGGTGGGCAGCGTCTCCTCGATCCAGTCGTTGGCGGTCCACGCGACGGTCTTGGTCGCGCCCGCGGGGAAGGTGGTGGCGGCGTCGAGCCACAGCTCCGCCAGGTGCGCCGCGTCGGCGACCGCGCTCTGCGCGCCGGACGAGACGGGCGGGACACTGGACCCGAGCTGCTGGCGGGCCAGCCGCTTGGCGATGTCGTAATTGACCGGACCGGTCTGTGCGCCCGGCTGTCCCATGCTCGAGAACATGGCACCCAGCTGCGTCAGCATCTGACCGAGTTGCGAGGGATCGAATCCGCCGCCGCCCGGACCGCCCATGGCGAATCCGAACGGGTTGTTCGCACCAGAACCGCTGGACTCGTCCCCGGGCTTGCGCTCCGGATCGTCGTCGCGATTCGAGAATCCGAACGGAAAATCACTCATACCCACTACGGTACTGGAGCCGCGGACCACGCGAACCGCCGAGCGGAGCGCGGCAATGGCCTCGATGACCAGTACCCTTGGCCGCGTGAACCGTCGGATATTCACCCTGCTCGCCGCTCTGGTCCCGATTCTGGCGCTGGGCATACTTGGCAGTGTCGTCACCGTTCCGTTCGTGGCGCTCGGACCAGGGCCGACCTTCAATACGCTGGGCGAAGTCGACGGAAAACAGGTGGTCGACGTGCAGGGCGCGGCGGTGAAACCGGTCTCCGGCAATCTCAATATGACGACCGTCTCCGTTCGCGATCGGCTGAACATTTTCGAGGCGATCGGCTTGTGGATCGACGGCCAGCATGGTTTGGTGCCGCGCGCGGAGGTCTATCCCCCGGGGCAGTCGCGTGATGATGTCGACAAATCCAATCAGCAGCAGTTCAAGGATTCCGAGGACTCCGCGGAATTGGCGGCCCTCAACTATCTGAAGCTGCCGACCGCGGTGCAGCTGGCGAATGTCGCCGACGACGGCCCGGCCAAGGACATGCTGAAGAAGGGCGACGAGATCGTCAGCATCGACGGTAAGCCGATCGCCACCACCAAAGACGTTGTGACCGCGGTCTCCTCGGCCAAGCCCGGCACCACCATCCCCGTGGTGGTCCGCCGCGACGGCGTCGAGCAGACCGCCGAGATCACCCTGGGCGCGCGCCCCGACGATTCCGGCAAGGGCTACCTCGGCATCACTCCCGACGAGATCAACAAGGGCCCGATCAAGGTCGACTTCAACCTCGGCGAGATCGGCGGCCCGTCGGCGGGCCTCATGTTCACCCTGGCCCTCATCGACAAGCTCACCACCGGTGACCTGTCCGGCGGCAAGTTCGTCGCGGGCACCGGCACCATCGACCCCGACGGCAAGGTCGGCCCGATCGGCGGCATCCAGTACAAGATGATCGCCGCCCGCGAAGCCGGCGCCGAGACCTTCATGGTCCCCGCCGCCAACTGCAACGAGGCCGCTCAGCGCACGCCCGCGGGCCTGCGCCTGGTCAAGGTCGAAAACCTGTCCGGCGCAGTCCAATCGCTCGAGGACATCAACGCGGGCAAGGAAGTCACCAGCTGCGGCTGACCTCGTTCAGAAGTCGTCGGGATCGTTCTCCAGCGTGTGGCGCAGGGCTTCGACGAGATTCGGGGCGAGGTTGGGGGCGGTGCGCAGATCGAGGTCGCCGAAGGGATCCTCGTCCTCCTCGCTGGGGCGGACCTGCAGCAGCGACAGCGAGGTGCCGTCGCGCAGGACACCGACGAACAGGCGGGCGTCGCGGCGCTCGGCGTGGGTCATGGCCGCGCGGCGGGCGGCCTGGTCGGCGGCGTCGCGGTCGGCGAGCAGGGGAGCGATGGCATCGTCGAGGGTCTGCTCGGCGGCCGGCGGCAGCACCACGATCTGCTGTACCAGCACACAGCCCGCGACCGACGGCGGCCAGCTGGTGGTGGCGAGGAACTCGTCGAGCGCGATGGCGTCGGCCTCGCCCGCGATGTCCTCGGGGAAGGGTTCCTGCGCAATGGGAGTCAGGGCGTCCTGCTCGTCCAGTTGATCCAGCAGGCCGGGTTCGGCGGCGGCCAGATCCGCGGTCGGTACCAGGGCGAACATCTGCGGAGGGCGGTCCCAGCCCTCGCCGTCGACATATTCCGCGACTTCCCGGATACACCGGTACAGGGCCGAGGCCGCCCACTGCTCTGGATTCACCCGGCAATCCTCGCATCCCGCTCGTGTCGGGCCCACGCGGCAGGTGTTCGGCCGCGCGGCGGGCGTTTTACGTAGAGTGGGGCGCGAACGGTCCCCTGGGACCAACTCGCATCATCGGACTGCGACGCTGCGTGCCGGTATCCCGGCCGGGGCGTCGCCGGACCCTGGGAGAGTGGCATCGTGGGCATGCGCCCCCCGACCGGCTTACCTTCGTTGTCGCGACGCAGCCGCATTCTGCTGGTCACGGCCCTGGTGCTGGCCGCCCTGTTACTGGTCGGGCCCCGGCTCACCGACGCCTACACCAACTGGTTGTGGTTCGGGGAGGTGGGATTCCGCAACGTCTACACCACCGTGCTGTTCACCCGGATCCTGTTGTTCCTGGTGGTCGCGGTGGTCGTGGCCGTCATCATCTGGCTGGCGCTGCTGCTGGCGTACCGGTCGCGTCCGGTCTTCGTGCCGGCGAACGGACCCGGCGATCCGATCGCCCGCTACCGGACCACGGTGATGAGCCGGCTGCGTCTGTTCGGTATCGGCATCCCGGTGCTCATCGGCGTGCTGTCGGGTCTGGTGGCGCAGTCGAGCTGGGTGACGGTGCAGCTGTTCCTGCACGGCAGCTCCTTCGGGGTCAAGGATCCGCAGTTCCATCTGGACGTCGGCTTCTACGCCTTCGATCTGCCGTTCTATCGGATGGTGCTGAACTGGCTGTTCGTCTCCGTGGTGATCGCCTTCTTCGCGAACCTGGTGGCGCACTACGTCTTCGGCGGGCTGCGGCTGTCCGGCCGCGAGGGCACGCTGAGCACCTCGGCGCGCGTGCAGCTGGCCATCCTGGCCGGACTTTTCGTGCTGCTCAAGGCGGTCGCGTATTGGCTGGACCGCTACGCGCTGCTGTCGAGCACCCGCAAGGAGCCGACCTTCACCGGTGGCTCCTACACCGATATCAACGCGGTACTGCCGGCCAAGCTGATCCTGCTGTCCATCGCGGTCATCTGCGCCATCGCCTTCTTCGCCGGAGTCGTGCTGCGCGACCTGCGGATTCCGGCCATGGCGGCGGCGCTGCTGGTGCTGTCCTCGGTGCTGGTGGGCGCGGTGTGGCCGCTGCTGGTGGAGCAGTTCTCGGTGCGCCCGAACGCGGCCACCAAGGAACAGGCCTATATCGAGCGCAATATCGAGGCCACCCGCGAGGCCTACGGGCTCACCTCCGACAAGGTCGAGTACGTCAACTACAAGGGCGAGGCGACCAAGGACCCGGTCACGGTGCCCGCAGACCAGCAGACCATCAAGAACATCCGGCTGCTGGACCCGAACCTGCTGACCCAGACCTTCATTCAGCGCAACCTGCAGCTGCAGAACTTCTACGGCTTCCCGGACCCGCTGGACATCGACCGCTACACCATCAATGGTGAGATGGGCGATTACATCGTGGCCGCGCGCGAGCTGCAGCCGCAGAACCTGTCCGGTAACCAGACCGACTGGATCAACAAGCACACCGTGTACACGCACGGCAACGGCTTCGTGGCCTCGCCCGCCAACAAGGTGAACGCGGCCCCGCCCAAGGAATCCCAGCAGGCCGGGCAGTCCGCGGGCAGCGATTCCGGTGGCGGCTACGGCTATCCGGTGTTCAATGTCGGCGACCTGTCCACGGTCAGCGACCTGTTCACCGACAAGGCCAAGGAGGCCATCCCCGTCGATCAGCCGCGCATCTACTACGGCGAGCTGATCGCCAAGTCGGATGCCGACTACGCGATCGTGGGCAGCAACAACCAGCCCAAGCGCGAATACGACACCCCCACCGACCAGTTCACCTACGACGGCGCGGGCGGCGTGCCGCTCGGCAACTGGTTCAACCGGCTGGCCTTCGCGGCCAAGTACGCCGAGCGCAACATCCTGTTCTCGGGCGCCATCGGACCGGATTCGAAGATCATCTTCAATCGCAATCCGCGCGACCGTGTCACCCAGGTGGCGCCGTGGCTGACCGCCGACGGCGATGTGTACCCGGCCGTGGTGAAGGGCCGCATCGTCTGGATCGTGGACGCCTACACCACCCTCGACAACTACCCGTACGCGCAGAAGACCTCGCTGGACGGCGTCGTCGAAGACTCCATCGACCAGACCACGGGGCGTCTACTACCCCGCAAGGAGGTCTCCTACATCCGGAACTCGGTGAAGGCCACCGTCGATGCGTACGACGGCACCGTCAGCCTGTACGAGGTGGACAAGACCGATCCGGTGCTGAAGGCGTGGATGGGTGTGTTCCCGAACGCGGTGAAGCCGGAGAGCGCCATCTCCGACGAGCTGCGCGCGCACTTCCGCTACCCGGAGGACCTGTTCAAGGTGCAGCGCGAGATGCTGGCGAAGTACCACGTGGACGATCCGCGAGAGTTCTTCACCAACAACGCCTTCTGGTCGGTGCCCAATGATCCGACCCAGGAGGGCGCGGCCAGCGGGGCGCATCAACCGCCGTACTACGTCCTGCTCGGTGATACGAAGACCGGAAAGTCGCAGTTCAACCTGACCAGTGTGATGGTGGGTTACAAGCGGAACTTCCTGTCCGCCTACATCCAGGCGCATTCGGATCCCGACAACTACGGCAAGATCACCGTTTTGAAGCTGCCCCCGGATTCACAGACGCCGGGCCCGGGCCAGACGCAGACGTCCATGACGACGGCCGATCAAGTGTCCCGAGACCGGAACCTGTTGACCGGTGGCAATGTCAACAAGATCAAATACGGCAATCTGCTGACCCTGCCGGTCGGCGACGGCGGCATCCTGTACGTCGAACCCTGGTACCTGGAACGCAATACCGGCGGGCCCAATGCGCCGTCCTTCCCGCAGCTGGTGAAGGTGCTGGCCAGCTACCGCGACAAGGTCGGCTACGGATCGACGGTCAAGGAAGCGCTCGACCAGGTGCTGCCCGGAACCGGCAGTGCCGCAACCGATCAGCCGGGACAGGCGGCCACCCCGCCGGCCCAGGGCGCGACGCCGCCGACCACGCCGGTGACACCCCCGGCCACCGGGTCCGCCGGTAGGGATGCGGCGGTCAAGCAACTCGACGACGCCTTGAAGGCGGTTCAGGACGCGCAGAAGTCCGGTGACCTGGGCCAACTGGGCAAGGCGCTGGAGCAGTTGCAGACCGCTGTGAACAACTACGAGAAGACGGGTGGGTAACTGACCCGTTAGCGCGGGGCGCTGTCACCTCTGGGTGACAGCGCCTTTCGCATTCCTGGGCTCGATGTCTCGAGGTGCTGGTGTGGCTGGGGCGCTTCCGATTTCAGCGACCCGGTCGAGAGGTGAGCGCAGTGGGAGGCGCGGTCGACTTGACCGTGGAGAGCACCGGGGTGGTCTCGAGCGCGTGGATGGCGTCGAAGGATCCCAGGCGGCGAGTCAGATAGCGGTGCAGTGCGGCCGGGTCGGGGCAGAGGGCCTCGGCGATCAGGTTGGTGCGGCCGGTCGTGGCGGCGACGAACGCCAATTCCTCGTGCTGGGAGAGGGATTCGGCGACCGCGTCGAGCTGACCCGGAGCGACGGCCGCCCACAGCAGGGCGCGGGTGGTGACGCCGAAGGCGCGATCGTCGATGTCGACATCCAGATAGAGTGCGCCGGCAGCACGCAGGTCGGCGATGCGCCGCGCCACCGTGGACTGCGACCAGCCGGTGGCGGCAGCCAGGTCCGCCAAGGTCGCGCGGCCGTCGGCACGCAATGCGGAGAACAATGGCGCGTCGGTGGTGGAGACCGGTTTGCGAACGCCGGCCCGGGAATTCGACTGTCGACTGGAACCGGACGAGTCTGAGCCGTGTATCTCGGCGTGCCCGGCTGGTCCCTCCGTCTCGGTCGTCGGAACCGGGCGGCGGTTGTCGGCGGATGAGTTCGCTGCGCCCGGGACCGACGGCTCATCAGGGCTGAAAATGTTGTGTGACAGTAGTTTCCGGCGTTGCTCGGCGTCCAGCGTGGTGAGTCGACCGGGCCAGGCGGTCGGGCCGCCGAGGTAGGTGTGCAATACGTAGTGCGCGGAGATGCCGGTGATCGCCGAGGTTCGGGGAAGGTCGTCGAGCAGCAGCGCGGGTGCGTCGGGACCGGGGTCGTCGACGATGAGGAAGATTTCGGTGCCGCCGGAGGTGAGCATCACCCAGCTGGTGTCGCCGCGTTTCGCCAAGGCGTGCGCCAATTTTCGCGCGGCCGCCGGGGTGCAGGTGAGCCGGACCAGCCACTGGGTGGTGCTGGTGCGCCCCGGGTCCGGCAGCCCGACCACCCGCAGCCCGAACTCCGCGCGCAGGCGGCGGTAGCGGCGGGCGACGGTCTGGGTCGAGACACCGAGCACCTCGCCGATGCGGTTGAAGGGCGCGCGTCCATCGATGTGCAGGGCATGGACAACGCCGCGTTCCACCTCGTCCAGCATGGAAGAAATCATCGCAGATCAGGCTGATGCGGAAAATGTATGCAATCCGATGGCACTGGATAGCCGCTATTCCGCGCCGTTCGCAGGATGAAGGAGCGGGACACACCCGCCCCCACCGACGAACGGAGTACCCATGTTTCTCGTGACCGGAGCCACCGGCACCGTCGGCCGCGCGGTGGTCGATCGGCTGCTGGCCGAGGGCCTGCCGGTGCGGGCCGTCACCCGCCGCCCCGAGGCGGCCGGCCTGCCCGCCGGTGTGGAGGTCGTGCGCGCCGATCTCGGCGACGCGGACAGCCTGCCCGCCGCGCTGGCCGGTGTCCGCGGCGTCTTCTTGTCGACCGCGGGCCCCGAGATCCCCACGCACGATGCGAATCTCGCCCGGGCCGCGGCGGCTGCGGGGGCTGAGCACATCGTCAAGCTGTCCTCGGGGCGAGCCGGTGACGCGGCCGCGACCGACCCGATCCCCGCCTGGCATCGCGCCGGCGAGGACGCGGTGCGCGCGAGCGGGGTCGCGTCGACCATGGTGCGCCCCATGGGATTCATGTCCAACGCGCTGCACTGGGCGCCCTCGATCCGCGAATCCGCCACCGTCCGTGCGCCTTTCGGCCAGGGCCGCATCGCGGTGGTGGATCCCCGCGATATCGCCGCCGTCGCCCTCGCAGCGCTCGCCGACCCGGCGCGACATGCCGGTCAGGTCTACACGGTCACCGGTCCGCAGGCGCTCTCCCCGGGCGAGCAGACCGCGACCCTCGCCGAAATCCTCGGTCGCCCACTGCGATTCGAGGAGATCTCGGCCGACCGGGCGCGAGCGGATCTGCTGCGCTTCGGGGTGGAGCCGGAGCTGGCCACGGCCATCATGGCCCTGCGCGCCACGGCGCTGGAGTCCTTCACCTCGGTGGTGCACCCGACGGTCGCGGAGGTCACGGGCCGGTCACCGCGAACCTTTCAGGAATGGGCTCTCGATAATGGTGCGGAATTTACTGCCGCACAATAAGAATTGTTGCCTCCAAATAGCGAAAGGTGCTGCGTCGCCATTGACGCAGCACCTTTCCATTTCTTCCGGTATGGGAAGGAGACTCGGGTTATTTGCCCCAGGATTCGATGAGGGCGGCGTTGGACTGGAGAACCTGGTTGTACTGGTCCTGCACGCCGAACTGCTGGGCGAGGCCGCCGGCAACGCTCTTGGCCTGGTCGATGGCGGCCTGGCGATCGGTCGGGAGGGCGGGGACGGGAGCCGGGGACTCCGGGGCGGCCTGGGGCTCGGGCTCGCTGATGCCCGAGCGCAGGTACTGGCCGCACACCGGCCAGGCGCCGGCACCCTGGGTGGACAGCACGTTCTCGGCCACGCGGATCTGCTCGGCCTTGCTGGCATTGGAGGCGAGGCCGGCGCCGCCATTGGCGGCCCAGGTGCTCTGCGAGAACTGCAGACCGCCGTAGTAGCCGTTGCCGGTGTTGATACCCCAGTTGCCGCCGCTCTCGCACTGGGCGACGCCGTCCCAGTCGTGGGTCGGGGCGGCGGAGGCGGTTGCGGTGAAGCCGAACGGGACGGCAACAAGTGCGCCGGTGACGGCGGCGAAGCCGAGGACGCGAGTGTTGATCTTCCGGTTCTGTTTCATGGTGTTTTTCCCTCCCTGTGCCGACCGGCCCGGCGCAAATGCTCCGCCGTGTCCCTGTCCCCAGGAGTCGGGGTGCCCGACCGCGGGACAGGGTTTCCGGAGTGCAGCGGTTCGGGTCGGAGCCCATCTCAGGTTTGATCCGGGCCGCAACTGACGATAACGAGTAAATCTCGGCAGATCACGTCTTGATAACTTCAGAATTGCATGAAGCGAATGACCCGAAAAACGGCGTTGATGCAGGTTGGCTATGCTGCAAATGCCAATCCCGAGCGGTCTGTTATCTGGCCGTGATGTGATTCAACTCACCAGGAATTTGTGACTCCGGTCACGTTTCATGCTCAAATGAGCGACCAACGTGCGCGCGAGACTCTCAAATGGAAGATTTTCACCCTGATCACTCCGCTTTAAGGCAATCATCCGGTCTGCTTCGCTCCGCCACCCTCGCTCACCCGGCTGTCTTCCGCTCCAGAACCTGGCTTGACCAGCCGATTTGGTGCATCTCCTAGCCCGTGTGTAATGTTGTGTTCACCGACGCGGGGTGGAGCAGCTCGGTAGCTCGCTGGGCTCATAACCCAGAGGTCGCAGGTTCAAATCCTGTCCCCGCTACAAAGCGAAGGGCCCGGAACCATCAGGTTCCGGGCCCTTTCGCATATTCGAGACTCTCCCGTTCATGCCGGCGAGCATCCAACCCGATGTGTCGCCTCAGGAGGCCAGGCCGGGGTCTCCACCGGAGTATCAGGGGCGGGCGGGAAGTCGCGCGGAATTTGTGTCAGCCGACCTTGTCGAGGAAGGCCAGTAGGGCGGCGTTGATCTCGTCCGAGTCAACGCCGCGGCGGCCTGCGGATACATCCGCGCACAGGCGGCATCCGTGCTACGCGTCGCGGCGTAGCACCTCGTTCGTGAACCTCTCGAATTACTCAGCAAGCACACAGACATTTCGGGAGCGGAGCTTGGGTTTCGGTCGTTGAATGAGGTAGTGCTGCAGGACAGCACCCCGTGAGACGGAGTCCCAGGAGGTCCGGTCGTGCACACCGAAGCCATCGAGGTGGGAGATGTCGCCGCTGTCGACGCCGATGCGCAGGCGCGGCTCGGCCTGGTGGCCGGGGCGGGGGTGAGCCGGCTGGGGCGGCGCACGATCAATGCGGACGCGTTCGCCACGTTCACCGATGCCCGGCTGGGGCGGAGCGCTTTCGTGGTGGCCGATGGGGTGGGGGATCATCTGGCGGCGGCCCGGGCGGCGCGGCTGGTGGCGCAGGCCGCGGCGCGCGCGGCGGTCGGGGACGGTGCACAGGCCGGAATCCTGGCGGCGCAGCGGGAATTGCTGCGGGAGCTACCCGAGTCGAGCGCCGACAGCGTGCTGGTGGTCGCGGTGCTGCCGAGCAGTGGTCAGCTGGACGGCCCGTGCGATATCGCCTGGGTGGGTGACTGTAGGGCCTACCGGTGGAACGGCCGGGTCCTGCACCGCATGACCACCGATCACACTGTCGCCGAGTACTTCCGGGGGCGCGGGCACGACCCGCTGCCAGGGATGCGGCATCTCGTTACGACCTCGGTGCGGACCGTGCAGCCGGGTGAGATCGGGCGCGCGGCCACCGGGTCGAGCGCGGGCAGGCTGTTGCTGTGCACCGATGGGGTGGGCAAGAAGCTCGGCATGCCGATCATCAAGTCGATTCTGTCCCACGGGACTTCGGCGGGTCAGGCGGCGGAGGCGCTGGTGGGGACGGCCCTCGATCGCGGCGGCACCGACAACACCACCGCACTGGTGGTGGACGCGAGCCGCTGAGCCGGGCGGGTATTTCCCCGAAATCGCACATTCTGGACGGGTGACCAGGTAGCTTGGGCCCGACTTTGGCAGTGCGCAGCATCGGGGTTCGCCGTGGCAGACAGATCGACATCCATCCGCAGTCGCCTCGCCGGTCTGCTCCGGCGCAAGCCGTGGGGATCCACGTTCGCACGCGCCGCGATCGTGCTGCTCCTGGTGGTGCCGACACTGGTCTCGGCGGTTTACATGTGGATCATGTGGGATCCGGAGCTGTACCTGAAGCAGATTCCGGTCGCGGTCGCCAGCGACGATGCCGGCGGCATCTCCGACGGCAAGGCCCAGAACATGGGCACCGAGATTCTCGACAATCTGGTGTCCAGCGGTGAACTCCAGTTCCACCGGGTCAGCAGCGCGGAAGCGGTGCGCGGGCTGCGGGAGAGCCGGTACGCCTTCTCGGTCGTCATTCCCGCCGACTTCACCCGGAACGTGCTGAGCGTGACCGATCCCGCGCCGCAGCATGCTCGGATCATGGTCTGGTACAACGACTTCAACGGCACGCTGGGACCGGCCGTGGCCAATAGCGTTGTCACCGAGGCGCAGAACCAGATCGCGGCCACCATCGGGCGCGGATACGCCGGTCAGATCCTGGTCGGCGTGAACAGTCTCGGCTCCGGCCTCGGCGATGCCGCCAAGGGGGCGACCCAATTGGCCCAGGGCACCACTCAGCTCGCCGACGGCTCCGACCAGCTGACCGCCGGACTCGATCAGGCTGCCACCGGCGCGGCGCAACTCGCGACCGGCACTGGCCAGCTCCACACCGGTGCGCTCCAGCTCGCCGACGGCGCGAACCAATTGGTCACCGGCACCGATCAACTCGGCTCCGGAGCCCGGCAGATCCGCGATGGTGTGGACCAGGTCGTCACGCCACTGCTGGACGCCCTCCAACCCGCCGGACGGCTCGCGACCCAGCTCGATCCGCTGTTCGACCAGTTGAGCAGGAACCCGGACCCCGCGGTGGCCGACGCGGTCACCCAGCTGAAGAGCCTCATCGGCCAGGTCCGGCCGGACGACCCCGATTCGCTCGTCGGCCAGCTGACCCAGTTGCGCGACGGCACAAAGGAATTGGCCCGGCAGCTCACCGATCCCAAGGCCGACTACCGCTCCGGCGTGCTGGCCCTCGCCGACGGCAGCGCCCAATTGCGTGACGGCACGGCACAACTCGGCAGCGGCGCGAACGACCTGTCCACGGGCCTGGACCAGCTGGTCGCCGGCGGCCGCGACCTCAGGGCGGGCGTCACCCAATTGGGCGACGGCGCAACCCAGCTCGACAACGGTCTGCGCGACGGTGCGGCCGCCGCACCCCACATCGCCGACCCCAACGCCTCGGCCGACGTCATGGCCCAGCCAGTCACCATGGACATCCGCAATCAGGAACCCAGCCAGCTCGTCCGCGACGGCGACCGTAGCCACAAGGAGATCGCCCGCGGCGCAGGCCCCGTGCTCGTCGTGATGGGCTCCTTCCTCGCGGCCGTTGTCCTGTGGATGCTGGTGCGCCCCTTGCGTGGAGCCGCTCGCGGCCGTTCACCCTGGCGGCGCGCCGTGGGCCCCGTCCTGCGCGGCACCGCGGTCGGCGCGGCGTGCGTCATCGCCCTGTCCGCCCTCGCCGCCGGTTACGGCAGCTGGCTCGGCTGGTCCCCGCAACAGTGGCCCGCCATGGTCGCCGTCATCGCCCTCGTCGGCCTGGTGGCAGCGGTGACGGCTCAACTGTTCGTCGTGCTCTTCGGCCGAGTGGCCGGTTCCATCGCGGCCTTCTCCTTCTATATGTTCCAGATCTTCGCCTTCGGCGGCGTCTTCCCCGCCGGCACCACCCCACTCCTGTTCCGCCCCTTCAAAGACATCGCCCCCATGACATTCGCCCGCCGCGCCATCATCCGCACCGACATCGCGCTCTACGACCGCATGTTCTGGACCTCCATCACGGTCCTGCTCCTCATCCTCGCCGCCGCCCTGGCGATCATGATCGCCACCCGGTACCTAGCCGCCTCCGTACCCGATCCGGCCCCCGCCGATCGCACCCCCGAACCCCTGCACCCGATTCCCTCCCGCCCCTGAAAACCGGCTCTGACCAGTCGATTAGGTTCCCTTCCCCACTCGTGTGTAATGTTGTATTCACCGACGCGGGGTGGAGCAGCTCGGTAGCTCGCTGGGCTCATAACCCAGAGGTCGCAGGTTCAAATCCTGTCCCCGCTACAAACGAGGGCGGTCCTGACCAGTAGGTTTCAGGACCGCCCTCAACTTTTATCGAGGTTCGTGGCAACGGATTTGGCATCATCCGGATTCGACTGTGCCGATGGTCGCCCGAGCGCCAGTGAAATGCGTCGCTACCAGCTGATATCGAGCGGAACGCAGCGGAACCGGTGGGACTGTGATCGCTGGGTTGCCAGCCAATTGGTCCTAGACGGTTGCCCAGGTTGAGTTCGTTGACGTCCACGATCTTTCGGTCTGGGTGGTTTCTCGGGTGTCTCGCACCGTCCTCAGAAGGCGCCCTTGATGAGGCCACCGTCGACGCGAATTGTTGCGCCACTGATGTATTCGGCGTAGTCGCTGCACAGATACGCGACTGCTGCGGCGATCTCCTCAGCCTTGCCGAAGCGCCCGCGGTCGTTGGGGATGAGCGAATTCACCGCGTTGGGTTCGATCTGTTCCCACGTGTCGCCCCAGCCACGGGCGGGACCGATGCCGGTCACCAAGTCCTTCGTTGCCTCCACCAGGATTGCGCCCGGCGATACCACATTGGACGTGACTCCGGTGTCGTTCAGCTCTCGGGCGAGTGAGACTGCGAGATTGTGTCGGGCTGCGAGTGTCGCGTTGTATTGGGGGTGGGTGTTCATCGGCTGTGAAGCGAGTCCGCCGCCGATCGTGATCACTCGTCCCCAACTTCGTTCGCGCATCTGCGGCACGAGACGTTGGATCATGCGCACGCCCGAAACGACGTTGGTGTTGTAGGTGGACACCCATTCCTTCGCGGTCGCATCGGCCCACGACAAGTGGCGGTAGAAGCCAGCGTTGTTGACCAGGATGTCGACCGGGCCGTCGGCGAGAGCGGCTTCCACGACCTTGTCCGCACCGGCGTCGGTGTTGAGGTCCCCGAGCACCTCCGTCGCAACGCCACCCGTCGAACGGATGGCGTCGGCGACCTGACTTGTCCGGGCCTCGTCGCGGCCGTGCACGATCACCGCCGCCCCCTCCGCGGCCAGCAGTCTCGCGGTCGCCTCGCCAAGTCCGGCGCTCGAGCCGGTCACCAAGGCGCGCTTTCCGCCGAGATTCAGTTCCATTTCTGCTCCCGATTGTTGGATATCGATTTCAAAGGACGGCGTTCTCGGCGCTTCCCGGGAAGTCGGTACTCAGCGCGAGGTCCTTGCCGGCGTCGAACTCAGCTCGAAGCTGGTCGAGCTTGACTCCGATCCTGCGCTGGGCATCGCTGCCCAGGACGACCCAATGACGGCGCTCGGACGACGTCGCGCTTGCGTAGATGGCTTCGGCGGCCTTCGTCGGGTCGCCGGGGAACATCTCGGGGGTGATGCCGGCCAATATTTGTCGGAAGGCACCGGCCGTAGCCGCATAGTCCTCGATCGGCTGGCCGGAGGATTTCGTGCGGTGCTCGATCCCTGTGCGGAAGGAACCGGGCTGGATCACCATGGCGTGCAGTCCCAGCGGTTCGATCTCCTGCCAGAGGGCTTCGGTGAACCCCTCGAGTGCGAATTTGCTCGCCGAGTAGTAGCCGTTCGCGGGCAAGCTGGCGAAGCCGTCCATCGAGGACACGTTGACGATGACACCCGCGCGACGCTGACGCATGCTGGGGAGCACTTCGCGGGTCAGAGCGACGGCTCCGAAGAAGTTGACCTCGAACAGCCTGCGGTAATCGGATTCGTCCTGTTCCTCCAAGCCGCCGATGAAGTCGATCGCGGCGTTGTTCACGAGGATGTCGATCGCGCCGAAGCGGGCGAGGGCGGCCCGGACTCCATTGACGCGGTGCTCGGCATCGGTGACGTCGAGCTGGAGTGCCAGTGCGGTTTCCGGGTAACGCGATGCCAATTCTGTGGTGCTGGCCGTCGAACTCGCGGCCAGTACGGCGTGATCCCCACGGGCCAGGACATATTCGGCAAGCGCCTTGCCCAGCCCGCTCGAAGCGCCGGTGATCAACCAGGTCTTACGGCTCATGAAAAGTACTCCTTGCGAAGCGAAGTGGTTGTGATCGGTAAGTAGCGGATGCCGTTATTCGCCCGGCGGGAAGTCGGCGGCGGCGCTGGCCTCGGCCCACTTCCGCGTCTCGTCGGAGCGGTCGATGCCGGCCTTGAGGGCCGCTGTTACGGCTTGGGCGCCGAGCAGCAGCCGACGTGGCGGATCATCGTGGCCGACAACGTCGATGATCACCTGGGCAGCACGGGCCGGATCGCCGGGCTGCGTACCGTTGTTCTCCTGTCGGTACCGGTTCATCGCGCCGACGGTTTCCTCGTAGTCGGGCCCCACCGGGTACAGCTCCATAGACGAGCCTTGCCAGTCGGTTCGGAACGCGCCCGGTTCGACGATGATCACCTTCACCCCGAACGGGGCCACCTCACTGGCCAGCACCTCCGAGTAGCCCTCGACGGCGAACTTCGCACTCTGGTAGGCACCCATACCCGGGGTGCCACCGACTCGTCCGCCCAGAGACGAGAACTGCACGAAGACTCCCGACCGCTGCTTGCGCAGCACCGGCAGCGCGGCCCGTGTGACGTTCGCGACTCCGAAGAAGTTCGCCTCGAACTGCGCGCGAAAGTCCTTCTCGGACATCTCCTCGATGGGTGCGCTGTTCGCGTATCCAGCGTTGTTCACCACCACATCCAGTCGCCCGAACGCCGCCACCGCACTGTCCACCGCGGCTCGGGCGGCATCCGCGTCGGTGACGTCCAGCGCCGCTGTCCGAACCTGTGGTCCGTAGTGGGCGACCAGATCAGCCAGCTGTTCCGGTCGCCGCGCCGTGGCGAGCACCTGGTCTCCGCCGGCCAGAACCGCTTCCGCCAAGCGCCGACCGAAGCCCCTGGAAGCGCCGGTGATCATCCATGTACGAGACATATTCAGCCCCTTTCGAATTTGTGCCGATAAGCCGGTGGGACCACTGTCGCCTCGGTTGGGGGCATCGCACATCAGTCATCTGGCGCTGAGTCACCACGGCACTCGGCGAACCACTGATCGATACGGTTTCCGGCAGTTCGTAGGATGGGCGAAGCTCCTCCGGGAGGACCTTCTACCGGGGGTGACATGCGGCAGGACGTGAAACACCAGCTAATCGGTCGGTTTCGGGAGCTGGACACGTTGGACCGGCTAGTGCGTGAAGTGCGCGACGGTCACAGCGCGGTACTGGTGCTGCGCGGCGAGGCCGGTGTGGGAAAGTCGGCGCTGCTCGATCACCTGGCCGCACACGCAAACCACATGCAGACGGTTCGCACGGCCGGAGTCGAAGCAGAGGCCGACTTCGCATATTCAGCCCTGCAACGCCTTTGCGCCCCACTGCTGCCCCACCTCGACCGGCTGCCGCAGGTCCACCAGGACGCGTTGCGGGTCGCCTTCGGGCTGAGCGCGGGGAATCCACCCGAGATGCTGCTGGTCGGGATGGCCGTGCTCGGCCTGCTCGCCGAGGCCGCGTCCGAAGTTCCGCTGCTGTGTCTGATCGACGACGCGCAATGGCTGGATCTGATGTCTCAGCGGATCCTGGCGTTCGTCGCGCGGCGGCTCGACACCGAGTCGGTGGCAATGGTTTTCGCTGTGCGCGCAACCGATGTGTCGGCGGATGAAGGACTTTCCGGTCTGCCCGATCTCCCGATCCGTGGTCTCGCCGACGCGGACGCTCGGGCACTGCTGGACAGTGCACTGCCCGGACCGATCGATGCTCGCGTGCGAGATCGGATCGTCGCGGAGACCAGCGGGAATCCGCTTGCGCTGCTGGAACTTCCGCGTGGTCTGTCGCCGACAGAGCTGGCTTTCGGCTTCGGCGGTCCAGGCGGCGCGCCATTGGCGACACGGGTCGAGGACGGCTTCCGCCGTCGGATCGATGCACTGCCGCCCGACACCCGCACCTTGTTACTGGTCGCGGCCGTCGAGCCGGTCGGCGACGGCCCGCTGCTGTGGCGCGCCCTGGGCCTGCTCGGCATCGGGCTCGAAGCCGCGGCACCGGCTGAGGCCGCGGATCTGATCACGTTGTCCGCCCCGGTGCGGTTCCGTCATCCGCTGGTGCGTTCGGCCCTGTGGCGCGGCGCCGATGCCGCTACGCTGCGCGCCGCGCACCGGGCGCTCGCCGAGGCCACCGACGAGGAACGCGATCCGGACCGGCGCGCCTGGCACCAGGCCCACGCCGCGGTGGGGCCGGACGAGCAAGTCGCGGCCGCGCTGGAGCGCTCGGCCGACCGAGCCCTGGCGCGCGGCGGTAGAGCGGCCGCCGCGAGCTTTCTGGAACGCGCTGCCGCACTGAGTCCCGATCGGGATGAGCGGGCGCGTCGTGCGCTGGCGGCCGCCGGTACCTACCTCGCGGCGGGTGTGCCCTCCCAAGTGCCCGATCTGCTCGCCGCCGCCGAACTGAGTCCACTGGACCGGCTGCACCAGGCCGAGGCCACGCGGTTGCGAGCGCTGGCGTCGTATATGGCCAAACCGGGGCTCGGTGCGGTGCAGTCGCTGCTCGCCGCGACCACCCAGCTGCAGGATGTCGCTCCGGCCGCCGCACGTGAGACATGCCTGTCCGCGCTCGGCGCGGCCATGTGGGCCGGCCGGGTCGAACCTGACGGTCTGCGTCTGACGGTCGAGACCGCCCGCTCCTTGCCGCCCGGAGACGACACGGAGGCGGCCTTCCTGCGTGCGTTCGTCACCTGGTCCACCGATGGTTCAGGTGCCGCGGCTCCCTTTCTGCGAAAGGCATTGGACGAGTACGCCGTCGACGGCGAAGCCGGGGTGCTGTGGCTGGCGGTGGCCGCCGCGGTGGAGTTGGGAGACCTCCAGACCTGTCTCAGCGTCACCGAGCGTGCCGCCACCACCGCCCGAGCGACCGGAACGCTGTCGCTCATCCCGACCTCGCTGACCTATCGCATCATCGCCCTGATCCACGCGGGGCGATTCTCCGAGACCCGGGACTTGCTGGCCGAAGCGGCGGCCGCGGAGGAATCCATGCGAACCAGCGGGTCCACGGTCACGCCGGCCATGCTCAGCGCGTACCGGGGACGCGAACGACAGGCGGTGAGCTCGATCGAGATGATGGAACGCGACGGTCGGCAGCGCGGGCTGGGTCGGCTCCTCGGCGTCGCGGGCTGTGCCCGTGCGGTTCTCCACAACGGTCTCGGAAACTATTCGGCCGCACTGGAAGCCGCCCGGTCCGCCCTCGAATTCCGGGACTTCGCCCTGCATCATTGGGCGCTGTGCGAACTCGTCGAAGCGGCCGTTCGTGTCGGCGAACACTCCATCGCAGCCGAGGCTCGCGATCAACTGGCCGACTGGGCCGAGACGGCCACACCCTGGGCCAAAGGGGCACGCGCGCTTGCCGAGGCGCTCACCGAAGAGCCCGGCGCGACCGAGCGCTCCGAAGAACGCTATCGCGAGGCCATCGACCATTTCGGCGAAGGCGGGCTCGGCGTCCTCGAAGCCCGCACTCGGCTGCTCCTCGGCGAATGGCTGCGTCGCCGGAACCGGCGGGCGCAAGCACGTATCGAACTCCGCACCGCCCATCAGGCATTCGTGACCATGGATATGGAGGCGTTCGCCGAACGGGCTCGACGGGAGTTGCTCGCCACCGGCGAGACCGTCCGCAAACGGACGGTCGATACACCGGACCTCACTCCTCAGGAGACGCAGATCGCCCGGCTCGCCGCAGCCGGACACGCGAACGCGGAGATCGGCGCCGAGCTGTTCATCAGTCCCCGCACAGTCGAGTGGCACCTGCGCAAGGTATTCACCAAGTTGGGAGTCTCCTCCCGGCGCGAGCTCGACAGTGCCCTTTCCCCTCGCTGATCCAGAGGTTCCGGAAGACCGAGCTAGGTAAGTACGGTGAGAAGCTCTCGGCGGGAGCTGATTCCGAGTTTGGTGAATACCTTGCGCAGGTGCCACTCGATGGTTCTCGCGCTGAGGAACAGTTCCGCACCGATCTCGGCGTTCGAACGTCCGGCGCGTGCACGCTCGGCGATTCGGAGTTCCTGTTCGGTGAGTTCCGCTGTCGGCCGCGTGGACGTTCGCGACACAGAAACGCCGCACGCGGCGAGTCCGAGGCGTGCGCGCTCCGCGAATGCTTCGGCACCGATCTCGACGAACATCGAATGCGCCGTGTTCAATTCGCGTCGGGTGGCCGCTTCGGTTCCCTGCCCGCGCAACCACTCCCCGTAGAGCAAATGCGCCCTGGCCAGCGCCACGACGCCGCGACTGCGTTCGAGTCGCTCGATCGCCTCGCGATATAGGCGCTCGGCCGCGGGACCGTCGGTGAGGAGGGCTCGGCAACGAGCTTCTACGCCCAGGCCCCATTCGGTCCCGCTGGGCGCGGTGGTCGTGGCCAGTCGATCCATCGCCTGCGTCGCCTGGGTCTGGTCACCGCAGCGGACCGCTGCCTCGACGAGTTCACTGAGGGACCAGGCCGCGAAAGCCGTCTCTCGCGGGTCGGCGGCCGCCAGCGCGGCCGCATCCCTGGCCTCGGCGAAGCGGCTAAAACCGTTGTGCAGGACCGCATTCGTGTAGTTGACCAATGTGTATCCGAGGCCCTCGCCGCGCTCGGCCGCAGTTCGCCCGGCAGCGGCGATCAGGCCGGGGGCATCGGCTTGACCGTGCCAGGCGGCCACCGCCGCGGCGTCATAGGCGGGACGGGAAATCCCGGTCGCCTCGGCGACGATCTCGGACTCGGCGAGCAGGTCCGCCGCTGCTTGAAACTGGCCGGCGTGTAGATGCGCGGCAATCCTCTGTGTCAGCACAACCGGCAACATGGTCAGCGCGCCCGTTTCTCGGGTATGGCGGACGTTCAGTTCGGTGATCTCCTCCCAGGCCGTGTCGTCCCAGACCTCATAGCTGCCGTGCGCGGCGACGACGAGCCAACGAGTCGCATCGTCGACCGGCAGTTCGTCACTACGAAACGCGTCCAAAGCCCGCCGCACCAACGGCGTTCCCGGACCGTGGCCTTCGGTGAACAGCACCGCGTATGCGTCGAGTAGTAGGTCTTGCGCGCGCGGCGGTTGTCGCGGGCGAGGCGCCGACAGCGCGGCCGCTGCCACGTCCTTCACCGTCACCTTGCCGCCGTACCGGCCCGCCAGCAACGCGTAGGTGATGGCGTCCAAGTAGGTGTCGCGCGACTGGACCGGATCGAGCTGTTCGAACCGTTGCGCCATTGCCAGCAGCAGCTCCGGGGCGCGGGCGGAGTCGCCGGTCGCGAAGGCCATGTACGCACGCAGCTGACCGACTCGGGCTGAGCGCAGCTCGTCGTGCGGGCCGGAGTCCGCCCGGTCGAGCAGGATCCGAGCCCCTTCCGGGGCACCGGCGTGGTACTTGGCCGAGGCTGCCGCGAGTTCGCGTTCGGCGCGCAGTGCCGGGTCTGCCGTCAAGGCCGCCGCCCGCTCGAGGAACGCCGCCGCGGCGGCCAAACCGCCGCGAGACTGTGCTCGGTTCGCGGATGTCTCCAACTCCGCGGCCACCGCTTCGTCCGGGCCTTCGGCCGCATGGGCGAGGTGCCAGGCGCGGCGGTCCGGATCGGCCATTGGTGACGTCGCCTCGGCCAGAGCCCGATGGACCCGCCTGCGGGCGTCGGTCTCGGCAGCGTGATAAACGGCAGAACGTACCAGCGGATGGCGGAACGTGATCCGTACTCCGATGGTGAGCAACTCCGCCTCTTCGGCCGCATCGGTGGCTGCGGGACCCAGCCCGAGCACTGCCGCGGCCCGCCAGATGAGCACGGGATCGCCAGTCGAGTCGGCGGCTGCGAGCAGCAGTAGTTCCCGGGAGTCGACGGGCAGCTCGGCGATGCGGCTTCGGAAGCTGTCTTCGATGCGTCCCGACAATGGGGAAGCGTCGATGAGGCCGAACCCGCCGGCGAGCCGGTCGGGCGAGGCCAGCGCGAGTTCGAGCAGTGCCAGCGGATTACCCCTGGCCTCCGCGAGGATCGCGGCCCGGACACCTCGGTCGAGCGGCCACCGTAACGCTGAATTCAACAGTTGGAGGGCGGCGTCCGAGCCGAGGCCCGGAACCATCAGTTCGTTCAGACCATGCATGCTCGCGATCGGCTCGCGGCTGGCGATCAGCATGAGCGTCGACTCGGCCCGCAGCCGACGCGCCACGAACGCCACCACTTGCGCCGAGGCGCTATCGAGCCAGTGCGCGTCGTCCACCACACACAACAGCGGCTGCTCGCGCGCCGCTTCGGCGAGAAGATTGAGCACGCCGAGCCCGACGAGAAACGGACTCGGTGCTTCACCACCGCGCAAGCCGAAAATCGTTGCCAGCGCTTCGGTCTGGGGCGTCGGCAGGTGCTCGACCATGCCCAGCAGCGGCATGCACAGCTGGTGCAAGGCCGCGTAGGGCAGCTCCATCTCGGACTCGACCCCGGCGACTCGCAGAATTCGAACGTCGGCACCGGCGTGCAGGGCGTAGTCGAGCAGCGCGGTTTTCCCCACGCCTGCCTCGCCGAGGACGACCAGCACGGCGCTGTGTCCGTCCCGAGCCTCCTTCAGCAGGGCATCCAATCTCGCGCACTCGGTGCGTCGGCCAAACAACATCACGATCCTTCAGCGGTGGAAAAGCGCATGCTCGCGAGTCACTTCTTAAGTCATCCGACGGTTTTCGTCGAGTTCCGACTCGGTGATCCTGGACGGAATGCCACTACGCCAGCGGCGGGGTCGCCGTTTGTCACCGGAAGGTTGGTCCGTGAAACAAACCCAAGTAGTCCTCATCCACGGTGCATGTTTCCACATGTCGTCATGGGAGGGCTGGGCAGAGAAACTCACCTCACACGGTTTCGCGGCCAGAGTCCCGAGCTGGCCCGGCGAATCCGCCACCGCCGCTCTAGTCCGCGCCGACCCCGGCCCAGTGGACAGCCTCGGGCTCAGCGCGCTCACCACACACTATGAGCGGATCGTCCGCTCGTACGACAACCCGCCGGTCCTAGTCGGACACTCCGTCGGCGGTCTGATCGCCCAGCAACTTCTCGGAGATGGCCTCGGCCGTGCCGCGGTCGCCCTCGCACCTTTGCCCATCAATGGGATACCGCTGGGCGACATCCGCAGTCCCCGAGCGCGGCAACAGTATTCGGGATCGCTGTTGCGGGCACAGTTCCGGAATGCGGTCGCCAATGCGGTCGATGACGGGGAAGCCGAGCGACTCTTCGAGCAGTACGCCGTCCCGATACCGGTCCAGCTGCTGTCCGATCTCGGGCTCGGCCCCACGCTGATCGGTCCTGCTCGCACCGTGAACACCGCAAACCCTGCGCGAGGACCCCTGCTGCTCATCTCAGGGCAGGAGGACCGGATGGTCCCGGACGCGGTTACCCGCTCGGTGTACAAGCTGTACGGCGATTCCCCAGCCGTCACCGATCTCAAGCAGTTCGCTGATCGAGGCCATTCGCTCGCGTTCGACAGCGGCTGGCGTTCGGTCGCCGACTTTGTCCTGACCTGGCTGGCCACCAATGGCATCGCAGCCGTGACCGCATAAGCGCTGAGCGCCGCCGTCAGACGTCCGCTGTCCGGGTCAACGCATCGCGAAGCGCCGCCCGGGTCGTGATGCCGAGCTTGGGAAAGATCCGGTACAGGTGTGAGCTGACCGTACGCGACGACAGATGCATCCGCTTACCGATCTCCTTGTTCGTCAATCCGGCGGCAGCCAAATCGGCAATCCGGCGTTCCTGCAAGGTCAATGACGCCAGGTTCAGGGTCGAGGCGCGCGGCGGGGTGCCCGTGGCGCGCACCTCGGCCTGCGCCCGCTCCACCCAGCCCGCCGCGCCGAGCCGCTCGAACGCCTCCAATGCCGGAACCAGGTATCGCCGAGCCGCGGCTCTGCCCTGGACGTGACGCACCCGGATCCCGTGCGCCAGCCGAATCCGAGCCAGCTCGAACGGAAACCGCTCGGCATCGGGGTGCGATTCGGCCCGGGCGAACATCTCCTCGGCTTCGCGTTCGCTCTCGGCCGTCATCGCCAGCGCACCGTAGGTGATCAGCGCCAGGCGTTGCGAAATGTCCGGCAGCCCGGCATCGCGGGCGGCCAGGGCATGCGCGCGGGCCTGGTCGACGCGGCCGGTGTGGTGGGCGGCCTCGACGAGATCCAGGACCGTACGCGAAGCCTGATAGGCGTAGGGCCGCAACGTTCCTGGTGAGGTGATGCCGATGGCATACAGGTATGCGGCCTCATAATCTCCAGTGCTCAACCCGGCAATAGCGCCCGCGGAGTCGGCGACCTGGGTGATGAATCCCAGTCCGCGGGGCCGTGCCCACGCGTCCGCCTCCGCTTGCAGATCTCTTGCTTGCCCGGGCTTCCCGCGAAGCGCCGCGAGTTGGGCGAGATAAGCGCGGCTCTGTGCGGCGAACAGGTCGTGTCCGTGCTCTCTTGCCAGTTCCAGACTCCGCTGCCCGGTGTCCTGCGCCTCGTTCCATTCACCGCTGGCCATCTGGTCGAGCATTACCAGGTGCAGCATGACCATGCCGCTGGCCACGGCACCGGTCCGCAACTCACGATCGACGATGTGCTGAAGGTACGGACGGTACTGGCTCAGGATGTCGAGGTGATACGCCGCGACGGCCAGGCGGCCGACTTCCCAGGGTTCCAGGTCCGGGAGATTCGCCGTGGCCTGTTCCACCGGTCCCGCCCAGGCTGCTCCGCGGCGGATTACATCACTCCAGACGGCGCTGTACATCCGCTCGGGGGTGGTGATGGAATCGCCCAGCGAAGCGAGGAGTTCATGCGTACGCTCCCACGTCGCGTGGTCTCCGGCGTACTGACTGATTGCCAGCAACAGGATTACCAGCCGCGTCCGGACCTCACCGGAGTCGGCTGTTCCGGCGTCGCGCAGCCTCGCGATCGCGGCGGAGACCTGTCGGTGAGTGGAGCGGACATCCCCGTCCTGGTACAGCGCCTGATAGGCGTAGGCCAACACCGAGGCAGGCGATTCCGTCGCGCCGGGGGCGAGGTCGGACCGGACGATGCGGTCGGCTTGACCGAGGCGTGCCGCGTGACCGGCCACGAACGCGGCGTCAGCCAATCGCCGCGACCGCTCGCCGGAGTTCTCGCTGAGCTCGGCCGCACGGGTCAGCCAGGTCACGGCCGCCAGGGCGCCCCCACGACGGGTCGCCGACTCGGCTGCCGCCTCGAGCGCGCCGGCGACTTCCTCGTCGGGATCGACGGTGGCCGCCGCCAGATGCGACGCCCGGCGCTCGAGATTCCTCTCGTGGATCTGCGCCAATGTCCGGTGGATGGCGCGGCGCTGGTTGGGTGTTGCCAGTTGCACGATCGTGGAACGCACCAGCGGATGCCGGAAGACGAATTCACCGGTGGCCGAATCGATGTCCAGCAGCCCCGCCGCCACGGCCTGGTCGGCATCGCGCATTCGGTAGCGGACACCGGTGATCGTGTCGGAGTCGGAGCGGGTCCCGGCGCCGTCGAGGGCACCCATCAGCAGTTCGTTCCGCACGCCCTCGTCGAGGGCGGCGATCCGTTCGCCGAACAGACGCTCGAGCCGACGTGGCATCGATCCGCCGTGCGAGCCGAAGTCGTCCAACGGCAGTTCGCCCGACCGGTCGGCCAAGTAGACGGGCATCTCAACCAGCGCCAGCGGGTTGCCCTGTGCCTGCGCCAACACCGTGCGGCGAATGTCCTTGTCCAGGTTCGGGTATCGCCGATCGAGCAAGCGCGCCGCATCGTCATAGGACAGCGCGGCAACCGGCAGTTCGGGCAGTGCGGCGGTGTCGAAGCGCGACACGATGTCGGTGCGGATCGCGACGAGCAGCTTCACCGAGCTACCGGCCAGGCGTCGGCCCACGAAACCACAGACGTCCGCACTGAAATCGTCGAGCCACTCGCCGTCGTCGAGGATCAGCAGCATCGGCCGGTGTGCGCTGGCCAGGGAAAGAAGAGCCAGAACCGCGATGCCGAGCGTCATGACCGATGGCGGATTGCTCGGCACTCCGCCGAAGACGGCGTCGAAAGCCGCTCGGCTCCCTTCGTCCAGCCCGCCGATCTCGGTGAGCAGTGGATGAAGGAGCTGATGCAGCCCCGCGTAAGGCAGTTGCGACTCGGCTTCGACCCCGGCGGCCCGCACGACGGTGTGGCCCACGTGCTCGGCCGTCACAGCAGCATGGCTCAACAGCGAACTCTTGCCGACCCCGGCCTCCCCTCTCAGGATGAGAGCCCGGCCCTGGGCGGACGAGACGAAGGCCAGCAGCTCCGCCTGCTCGACCTCTCGTCCGACCATCGTCGTGTTTTCCGATTCCATCTCGACAGGCCCTCTCCCTATCTACGACTGTGTTCACCGGCTTCGCTCTGCCAGTCGATTGGCAGGACCGCCGGTCTAGAAGCTGTTCTCTCCGCGCGACAGCACCATCAGCGCCAACGGGTTACCGCGTGCTCGGGCGACAATCCCGTCTCGCACACGGGCGGACACCGAACCGGGAAGTAGCTGGCCCAGAAGCGCCCGGGCGTCTTCATCACGGAGTCTGTCCACCCGTAGCTCCGGCAGCCCGGACAGGAACTCGGCGTTGGGAGGCGCGAGCGCGGAGGCGAAGCTGGAGATGGCGAAGACCAGGGCCACCGATTCGGTGTCCAGTCGGCGGGCGACGAACGCGAGAATGGCGGCGGACATCCGGTCGATCCACTGCACGTCGTCCACCACACAGACCAGCGGTTCGTCGACCGCGGCCTCGGCGAACAGACCCAGCACGCCGAGTCCCGTCGGCAGGTGCCCGGGCGATCCGCCGCCGCTGAGCCCCAACGCCGTCGCCAGTGCGGCTCGTTGGACCGCCGGCAATCGGTCCAAATAGCCCAGCAGCGGCGCGCAAATCTGCTGGAGCGACGCGTAGGTGATCTCTGATTCGCTCTCGACTCCGACCGCGGAGATGACTCGGCTCGCCGGAACTTGCCCGGCGAGGTACGACAGCAGCGCGGTCTTGCCGACACCCGAATCCCCACGCAACACCAGCGCACGGCTGTACCCGCAGCGCACGTCCACCAACAGGCGGTCGAGCACAGCCTGTTCGTGGGCGCGACCGTGCAAGTCCACCACTTCCAGCTCCTTCGTAGCGACGGACGCCCGTCGGCATCCCTCGTCCACGTTGTCCCGAAACAACGACCCATCGCCCCTGCGTCGAACCCTGGTCCCCCCGGGCCAGGGCACGGGTCCCGCACTGGCCCGGGTCCCTGGCCGGGCGGACACCAGGGTTCGACACGGGTTCGACCGGGCAGGGCCGCACGGAAATCTGAGAACCGAGCACCACATTCGCCACAGCTAGAGAGGCAGTTCGATGCCGAAGTCACCGAATCCCCCGGAAGCCCCGGCGGGCCGTGTCGCCATTGCGATGAGTGCCCTGGCCTTGGCAGTCCTGCTCGCTGCCTTGGATCAGACGATCGTTTCGACAGCCTTGCCCCGGATCGCGGAGGATCTCAACGGTTTCAGCAACATCGCCTGGGTCAGCGCTGCTTATTTGCTCGCGTCGACGGCCGTCACTCCGCTGTGGGGCAAGCTCGGCGACATGTTCGGCCGCAAGCGTCTGTACCTGGCCGCGACATCGGTCTTTCTCCTGGCATCGGTGGCTTGTGGCCTGGCTCAGAACCTGATCGAACTGATCGGCAGTCGAGTGCTCCAGGGCATCGGGGGTGGCGGGATGATCGTGCTGACTTTCGCCCTCGTCGGTGACATCGCCGCGCCGAGTGAACGGGGCCGCTACCAAGGCATGTTCGGCTCGGTCTACGGCGTCGCCAGCATCATCGGCCCTTTGCTCGGAGGCGTCTTCACCGACCAACTCTCCTGGCGCTGGGCGTTTCTGGTCAATCTGCCGGTCGGAATCGTCGCGCTGGTTCTCGCCGCGCGGGTGTTGCCGTCGGCTACGAGAGGCGTGACCGCACACATCGATTACCTGGGCTCCATGATTCTGGCTGCCATCGCCACCGGCCTGGTGATGATCACGTCCTTCGGTGAGCGCTGGGGCTGGAGTTCACCGGCGATCATCGGGTTGATTGCCGGAACCATCTCCCTGTCTGTGGTTCTGGTGCCCGTGGAGCGCCACGCCGCGGCCCCTGTTCTGCCCCCCGCCGTATTCGCCTCGCGGACCGTCGTCCTGTCTTCGTTGATCGCCTTCTTCGCGAATGCGGCGATGTTCGCGGTCTTGGTCTATCTGCCGACCTACCTGCAGATCGTCCACGGGGTCTCGGCCACCCTCTCCGGCATCTACATGCTGCCGTTGGTCGCCGGACTGGTCGTCAGCCAATCCCTGGCCGGACGTTGGGTCGAACATGTCGAACGGCTACGGATGATCTTGTTGGCAGGTCTGATCGCCAACCTCGCCGGACTGTGCCTGCTGGGCACCATCGGAGCGGCGACCCACACCGTGGTGTTGAGCGTCTACTTCCTGATCACGGGGATCGGCATCGGAATGGTGCCCATGGTCGTGCTGACCACCGTTCAAAACAGCGTGCCGGCATCAGATCTCGGCGCGGCGAGTGCGGTGGTCACCTTCTCCCGTTCCATCGGTGCGGCTTTCGGAGTCGCTGCCTTCGGCACTCTCCTGAGCTCAGGTTTCGCTGACCGCACCAGGAATCTGCCGCCCGTCAGTGGCTTCGACGCCGCTCGTCCCGACACTGTCGGGCAGCTGCCCGATGCGTTGCGAGTCATCGCGTTGGACGCCTTCGCGCACGCGACGGCAATGGGATACCTGTGGATTGCCCCTGTCCTCGCCCTCGGTGTCATCTTGGCCCTGTTCCTCGGGCCAACTCGGAAGACCGCGGAGACCTACGGGAACCATCCCGCCGCCGGTCGATCGTTGGAACCGCGGTGACCGGTGTCGACGGACCCTTCTTCAGGGTCTACGACAGCGAGGGGCGGCACCGCGAACTCCGGTTGTCGCCCAAGCAATCACGTATCACCATCGGCCGGTCCTCGAAGGCGGATGTATCGCTCTTCTGGGATGACGAGATCTCACGTCTGCATGCCGTCGCCGAATACCTGGGTGAACGGTGGGCATTGGTCGATGGTGGTCTCTCGCTCAACGGCACGTTCGTCAATGGGGACCGGCTGGCTGGTCGTCACACGCTGAGACCCGGTGATGTGATACGTATGGGCAAGTCCCGCATTACTTTTCATGATTTCACCGAGGGTGTCGGTGGCGATCGTACAAAGACTTCCCGCGATGGTCTGCCGACGCTGAATTCGTTGACCGCGTCGCAGCGGTCGGTCTTGATCGCATTGTGCCGTCCGTATCTCACCGCCATCGATGGGTTCGCGCTGCCCGCTACCAATCAGCGGATCGCCGACGAGGTGTTCTTCTCCGTCGACACCGTCAAGGTTCATCTGCGGACCTTGTTCGCCAAGTTCGGCGTCGAAGACCTGCCGCAGAACCAGAAGCGCGCCCGATTGGCCAACCTGGCGATCAAGTCCGGGATCGTATCCGAGCGAGATATGTGAACCAGTCCGGTTGTGCTCGAGGCGAAGTGGGCGACGACGCCGCTCGCGGCCGGGCGAATTCAGCGTCATCTGACTGATTCGGTGGGGCGGTCCGGGAGGCGAGTCTCGACGGGTGTCCGGAACCACCGGCCACCATCACGATCGGAAGAACTCATGGCGAACCCCTCAACCTTCGGTCCACTGGCCGAAGGTTCGCACACCCTCGACGTCGACGGCATCACCCTGAGCTACCACGTTCACGGCACCGGACCGCTGTGTGTAGCCCATCCGGGCGGACCTGGCATCCACTGGAACTACCTGCGCTCCGCGGCCCTGGAACAGCGGCTGACAATGGTCTATCTGGAGCCTGCCGGCACCGGCGCCTCCGGCAGGCTGGCCACGCACCCGAACGGCTACACCAGGGAGCTGTACAGTCGGCATCTGGCCGCGCTGATCGACCACCTCCCGCCTTCCCGCGTTCACCTGCTGGGACATTCGTACGGGGGTTTTGTCGCGCAGTACCACGCGATTCATCGTCCCGACCAGCTGGCCGGTGTCATCTTGTACGAGAGCGCGCCGAGTACCGGCCCCGAGTTCGGCGCCGAACTTCAACGCAAGATCGGCGAGCTCGCGGAGCGATATGCCGGGCATCCGCTGCTGCCCGGCGTCATGAAGACGATCGCCGAGTTCCCCACTATCGCCGACGACGAGACGATGGTACGTGTGGCCCGGGGGATCATCCCGGCCTATGTTGCGTCGTACTGGGCCGACCCGAGCCCGTGGGTCGATTTCCAGAACGCCACGCAGGCAACCTTCATCTCCGGACTGGACGAATTCGGCGCGCCCGACCCCATCGACGATCGGACCGGGCTGCCCGAACTACGGGTGCCCGCTCTGGTCGTGGGTGGCCGCTTCGACGTGATCTGCGGTGTCCGCTGGGCCGAGGAACTCCACAAGCTGATCCCCGGATCGCGCCTGTTGATCCTCGAACACAGTGGGCATTTCGGGCACTTGGAGCAGGAAGAACTGTTCGCGGAGTCGGTCGCCGAGTTCGTCGCCGCCTCGGGCCGTTAGCTCACCGCATACGACTTTCGCCCTCGGGCCGCTCATGCGGCCCGAGGGCGAAATAGGTTTGCGAATCCGCTTGTTGCGGTTCGGTATTCGAGTGTGCCGGTCAGTCGTGAAGGCTGGATGATTCGGCGATGAGGGTCGGTAGATGCCCATGCGCGGCTCTCCCGTGCCCGGGGACCAGGACACGCGCCCGTTCGATAGCGAGAGTGTGAACACTGGCCCGCGTGCGGATCTCGTTGTGGTTGAACACTTGTGGCAGCAGTTGGGGTCCGGATCCCGGTAGCAGAGGGTGCCCGGTGACGAGTGCGTCCCCGGAGAACAGCACCCCTTCGGAGGGCATGAGGTAAGCCGTATGCCCGTCGGTATGTCCCGGTGTCGGGATCGCGACGAATCCGCCAGGCAGCGCCGCCAGCACTGTCGGATCCACTGCCCGCGCGGTGGGTACACGCATCTCGAGATGTCCGGCGACCGCGCGTGCCGTCTGTACTACCCACCGGGCCCCTCGTGGTGTCGTCAGCTGTCGCAGCATCTGTGACGCCGTGATTTGTTGCAAATACTCACGTTTGGCGTGCGGAACTTCCAATTCGCCGGTGTAGACGGCCATGCCGACCTGCTCGACGAGCGTGGGTATCGCGCCGATGTGATCGAGGTGTGCGTGGGTCAGCAGGACAGCGGCGACATCGGCGAGCGCATGACCGATCTGACGTACGGAATCGAGTACCGTACTCGTGTCGAACGGATAGCCGGCGTCAATGATCGTGACGCCGGATCCGTCGCTGACCAACGCCCAATTGACATTGGTTCCCGACACCACATATACCGAGTCGGAGACCTGTGCGATCTTCAATTCGCATCCTCGCTCATGCTTGATCTGATTGTGGCAGTGGGTGTTACGCGAATGACGCCGCGCCAGCGGTTCACTCGGATGCTGATGCGGGCCGCCGTCGACATCGAAGGTTCGGTTGATGGCTCGTCCGTTCCGATGTCGTCGGCGGCCCGCTGCGATTTCATCCGGGTATCGCCGCCTGGCGGCGGTCAGCCCGCGTTCGTGTCGCTGTCGTTCGCGAGGAAGTCGAGCAGCGCGGGGTTGACGACCTCGGGGTGCGTCCAGGCGATGTTGTGCGGACCGCCCTGCACGGTGACCACGGTCAGGTCCTTGACGAGGCCGGGGAGCCGGGCCGCGGTAGCAGAGTACGGCAGGATGCGGTCGTCGTCGCCGTGGATCAGCAGCACGGGGACGTCGATGGCGGGCAGATCGTCGCGGAAGTCGGTCAGCCAGGTGTCGACGCAGGCGTAGGCGGCGTGGGTCGAGGCGGACACGGCGACGTTGAAGCTGTTCTGCCAGGCCTGTTCGCTGATACGGGTGCCGCCCAGCACGTCGACGTTGTAGAAGTTGTCCAGGAAGTCCTTGAAGTAGGCGGGCCGGTCGGCGAGGACCGCGGCCTTGATGCCGTCGAACACCGACTGATCCACACCCTCCGGATTGTCCTGGGTCTTGCGCAGATACGGCGGAACCGAGCCCATCAGAACGGCTTTCGAGATGCGCGCCGACCCGTACTGGCCCAGGTATCGGGTGACTTCACCGGTGCCCATGGAGAACCCGACCAGGATGGCGTCGTTCAGGTCCAGGTGCTCGAGGAGGGCGTACAGGTCGTTGGTGAAGGTGTCGTAGTCGTAGCCGACCGTCGGGTGGCTGGATTTGCCGAAACCGCGCCGGTCGTAGGTGATCACCCGGTAACCGGCCTCGAGCAGCACCCGCTGCTGCTTCTCCCAGGAGGCGCCGTTGAGGGGATATCCGTGGATAAGCACGACCGGTCGGCCGGTGCCGTGGTCTTCGTAGTAGATGTCGATGGTGTCGCTGTTCTCGCGACCCACGGTCAGCTTGGCCATGGTGTTTCCTTCTCGATGACGAAGTGGATGTGCGGTTGAAGTCTGATTCCGGGCGGGTGTCGTCGGCATCAGTCAACTGACGCATTTCCGGGCAACGGCATCGATCAGTCGAGGCCCATGCGATTAGGTCGTGGCCTGCGTCAGTTGACAGATGTGGCGGTGTGGCGCGAGGCGCGAAAGTAGGGGCCGTACAACGTGCTTCATCGCTCCTCGAAAGGACACCACAATGGACGACATCCGACGCTCTCGAATCCGGCGCGCGAGCCGGGCGATCGCAGCGGTCACGGCCGCCGTGGCGGCCGGTAGCCTCGCCGTCGCATGCACCGCGAGCACTACCACCCACGCCGGGCCCACCGAGGATGCGCCCAAGCCGACCGTGGTGCTGGTGCACGGCGCGTTCGCCGACGGATCCAGCTGGAACGATGTGGTCGACAAGCTGCGTAAGGACGGGTATCCCGTTGTCGCCGCGGCGAATCCACTGCGCGGGCCGAGTTCCGACGCCACCACCCTGCGCGGGCTGATCAGCCACGTCAACGGACCCGTCGTCCTGGTCGGGCACTCCTACGGCGGATCGGTCATCAGCACCGCCGCGGCCGGAATCGACCAGGTCAAGGCACTGGTATACGTGGCAGCGTTCCTCCCCGCGCCGGGGGAGTCCGCGCTCGAGCTGACCAACAAGTACCCGGGATCGACCCTGCCGGGCACACTGAATCCGGTCCCGTTCACCAATGCCGACGGCAGCACCGGCACCGATCTCTACATCCAGCAGGACAAGTTCCACGACCAGTTCGCCGCCGATGTCCCGGCCGACCGCGCCGCCCTGGCCGCGGCGAGCCAGCGCCCGATCCTGCAGGCCGCCCTCGAGGAGAAGGCCACCACCGCGGCCTGGACCGACAAGCCCAGCTGGGACGTGATCACCACCGAGGACCTCAATATTCCCGTTGCGGCGCAACGGTTCATGGCCGAGCGGGCGCACGCCCAGTCCATCGAGATCGCGGCCTCGCATTCGGTCGCCGTCTCGCATCCGGACAAGGTGGCCGAGGTCATCGAGCGGGCCGCCAAGAGCTCTGCCGCGCACTGAGTAGACGCGAAACATATACGAGGAGAGAACGAATCATGGGAACACTGGATGGCAAGGTAGCCATTGTTTCCGGCTCGGGCCGCGGCATCGGCCGCGAGATCGCGCTGAAACTCGCTTCCGAAGGCGCGGCTGTCGTGGTCAACGATCTTGATACCGGACCCGCCCAGGAAACGGTCGCCACGATCAAGGCCGCAGGCGGAAACGCCGTCGAATGCGCGGGCAACGTCACCGCAGCGGGTTTCGCCGAGCATTTCGTTCAGACCGCCGTCGGCTCTTTCGGCGGACTCGACATCATCGTCAACAACGCTGGCTACACGTGGGATTCAGTGATCCAGCGAATGACCGACGAACAATGGAACGCCATCCTCGACGTGCACCTCACGGCCCCATTCCGGATCCTGCGGGCCGCCCAGCCGGTGATCGCAGCCCAGGTGAAGCGGGCCAAGGAAGCGGGGGAGCCGGTCCCGTGCCGCAAGGTCGTGAACATTTCCTCGGTTGTCGGTACCGGAGGCAATGTGGGACAGGCCAATTACTCGGCGGCCAAGGCAGGCGTCATCGGCCTGACCAAGACTGTTGCCAAGGAGTGGGGTCGCTACAACGTCACGGTCAACGCCGTGGCATTCGGCCTCATCAAGACTCGCCTCACCGAGGCTTCAATGGCTGGCGACGGCACCATCGACATCGAGGGCCGCAAGGTCAAGGTAGGCGCCGACCCGAACCAGTTCACCGCCATGGAGCAGATGATCCCGCGCGGTCGTGCCGGAACCCCGATCGAAGCGGCAGGTGCCGTCTACCTGTTGTGTATCCCCGAATCCGACTTCGTCAGCGGGCAGACCCTCATCTGTGGTGGCGGCTTCACCAATTGATCTCGAATCTCTGATTCCCCGAACGTGGAACCGAGATGCATTGCGCAACAGAAAGATAGGAGAAGTATATGAAATCGACTCGGACTGTACGGAACTCGCCCCGATATGGGATACACGCCGCGATGACAGCGCTAGCGGCTACAGGTGTGACCGCCGCGATGGCGATTCCGGCCGCCGCAACCCCTGCGGAGGGGGTCACCGGCACGATTCTTGCCCAGGCCAGTATCGGCGGCACCGACTATATTCTCCGCGAAATCACCATCGCACCTGGTGGATCCACGGGCTGGCACTATCATGACGGCCCCGTCTACGGCACTGTGCGCAGCGGTGTCCTGTCCCACTATCACTCCGACTGCACACTTGACGGCATCTACCATCCGGGCGAGTCCTTGGTCGAAACCCCCAGTCCCAGTTACGTTCACATCGGCCGCAACCTGGGATCCGAGCCACTGGTTCTGGACGTGCTCTACGTCCTGCCATCCCACAGCCCGCTGTCGGAGGACGAACCCGCCCCCGAATGCGACCGATAAGAGCTCGCTGCATCCGGATATCGCAGAACAGAGTTCGACTCCAAGAAGAACCTGACCCAATCGTGGGCAAAAGCGCGCCATCGACCGGACGCGGTGTAACTCACGGGTAGCTCAACGAAGAGGTGCCGAATTCGACGTAATCGCGCAACAGGAGATCGAAATGTATCGGACATACCCGGGCACAGAGCGAGTGACCATTTCGCCGGAAGGACGTCGGGCCGCGTTGGCCGGCGCGCTGGGCAGCGTGGTCGAGCTGTACGACTTTCTGACCTACGGCCTCGCGGCGGCAAGTGTGTTCGGGAAGCTGTTCTTCCCGGCGGCCGCTCCATGGGTTGGCGTGCTGTTGTCGTTCGCGACCTTCGGTGCCGGTTTCGTCGCCCGGCTGTTCGGGGCGGCGGTGTTGGGAAATCTCGGTGATCGGTTGGGGCGCAAGCCTGTATTGCTGCTGTCGGTGGGTGTAGGTGGGCTTGCGACGGTGGCGATCGGTGTGCTTCCGACCTACGCCGCGATCGGTGCGCTGGCGCCGCTGACGCTGGTGCTGCTGCGGGTCGTGCAGGGCTTCTTCGTCGGTGGTGAAGTCGGTGGTGGGATCCTGGTCGCCGTCGAACATGCGTCGCCCGGTCGTCGGGGCTGGTACGGCAGCTGGATCATCACCGCCCTGGTCGGTGGTTCGGTGCTCGCCGGCCTTGCCTCGTTGTTTGCGCATACGGTGGCCGGGACCGAGTTCATCACTTGGGGTTGGCGTTTGCCGTTCCTGATCAGTGCGGTGCCGACCGTGGTGACGTTGCTGGTGCGTTCGGGATTGCCGGAGACGCCCGAATTCGAAATCCACAGGGACAAAGACGATCTGGTTCGATGGCCTTGGCTGCGGGTGTGGCGAACAGCGTGGCGGCAGATCGTGATCGTGGCAGCCACGAATACCGGGCTGACCATGATGACCTTCACCCTCATCACCTTCGTCCTGTCCTACGGACTGAACACCTTGCACATCGCGCAGCCGGTACTGCAGCGCGCGACTTTGCTCGCTCAGTTCCTTCTCTTGCCTTCGGCTCTGCTGTTCGGGCATTTGAGCGACCGCTATGGCGCATTGCGAATCATGTTGGGCGGAGCGATTTTCAATACTCTGGTCGCGTTCCCGCTCTACTGGTTGCTGGATACCAAGCAACCCGTGCTCCTCACCCTGGCGATCTGCATTGCTCAGATGGGCACCGGCGCCATGCTCGGCCCGCTGGCCGCGGCGTTCACCGAGGCCTTCGACGTTCGCGTCCGGTACAGCGGTCTGTCGTTGGGATACCAACTCGGGGCGGTGCTCGGCGGCGGCCTGGTTCCACTGGTCGGAACCGCACTCGTGCACTGGTCCGGTGGAGCCTCGTGGCCCGTCGCGCTGTACCTGATGGCGGGTGGCCTGGTGAGCGTCACCGGTGTGCTGGCAATGCGCACTGCGCGCCGCGCGAGCTGAGCCTGCACAGGAGCCGGGGAGGCATACGCGGGGCAACTGCTCGAGCCTGTCCGTGCTGTCGCGGCGGTCGGGTCGATTTGGCATCAAAATTGGCATCACGATGGGGCGGGACCCGACAGACGGTATGGGATCACGTGGACAAGCTGGATGGTTGAAAGCGTTCTGACCTGTATAGATAGGACGTGGTGGAATATGGCGGCACGTCCTGGACGGTGTCCGGTTGGCTCATAACCCAGAGGTCGCAGGTTCAAATCCTGTCCCCGCTACTAGGCAAAAAGGCCCGGAACCATCAGGTTCCGGGCCTTTTTCGCGAGCTGGCGGCGCGGGCAGCTGCGTCTTCGTCCATACCGGGGAGGACATGCTGGTGTAGAACTTCACCAGCATCGGCGCGGTCGGTTTCCTTGCTGAAAAGGGCTTTGTGACACTGACTTTCGATGCTGCGTGCCAGGGCGAGAGCGGTGGCGAGCCCCGGGTCTGGAAGACCCGAACCACCGAGTCGAAGATATCAAGGCCGCGGTGTGCTATCTGACCACCCGGTCCGAGGTCGATGCCGAACGCATCGATGCGCTCGGTATCTGCGCGTTTGGCGGCTATGTGCTCTCGGCCACCGGTAGTGACCATCAGCAGTGCCGTTGATCGGGCAGCGTCCGCTTCTCATGATCCCGGGTACTGACCGTTTGAGCGCATCGCGGCTCGGAGCCACTGGCGCCCTATTTTGTGGCCGGATGATCGAACTCGCTGCCCACGCCGCGGGTGTCGGGCGGTGTGCGAGATCCCGGCGCCGCGGTTCCGGTCCTGCGGCATCGAATTACGTCGGCTGGAGCGTCAGGTGACTGATGTGCCGGTGCTGGTGCGCTGGCCACAGTGAGGGGGAAGTTCCAACCGAGGAGAGATCTTGAAAAGACGGCTTCTGACTATCGCGACCGTCGGCATCACGGTGGCCGGCGCCGCCGCCATCTACGCACTGGTGGACATGTCGGACGATTCCGCGGCCGCCCCCGCGAGCGCAAACGCGTTCAACTGCTCCACATTCCAGATACCGGCACCGGCCGGCGCCACGGTGGAGTCCCTGACGGCGACCAACGTCTCCGCAGGAGCGTTTCAGGTCCCCGGGAGCCCGCCGCTGGGCGGCTACCCCGTGCCCGACGTCCCCGCGCACTGCGAAGTGACGGTCACACTGACCCACCCCGGCGCCAACGACCACGCCAAGGTGCAGGTCTGGCTACCGGAGTCCGGCTGGAACGGCCGACTCCAGGCGGTCGGTGGCGCCGCCTACGCCGCGGGGAACATCGGCAGCGTGGCCACGGCCGTCAAGCAGGGCTACGCGGCCGCGACCACAGACGCCGGCGTGGATACCAGCGGCCTGGACACCAGTTGGGCGCTGAACTCGAGCGGTCAGGTGAACACTGCGCTGCTCGAGAACTTCGCCTCCCGCTCGGTGCACGAGCTGGCCGTCGTCGGCAAGCAGGTCGTCACCGACGTCTATGGCCATGCCGCGTCCTACGCCTACTGGAACGGCTGCTCCACCGGCGGACGACAGGGCTACATGGAGGCCCAGAAGTACCCGACCGACTTCAACGGCATCAACGCCGACGCCCCGGCCATCAACTGGAACCAGTTCGAGGTCGCCACGCTATGGCCGCAGGTGGTGATGAACGAGGCCCACACCTACCCGACCACGTGCGAGTTCAACGCATTCAACCAGGCCGCAGTCAAGGACTGCGACGCGCTGGACGGCGTTGTCGACGGTCTGATCAGCGACCCGAGCCGGTGCAACTTCGACCCGCGCCGCCTGATCGGCACCAAGGTTCAGTGCAACGACAAGGAGTACACGATCAGCGAGGCCGACGCCGACGTGGTCCGCAGGATCTGGGACGGTCCGCGGGACGCGAACGGCAAGCAGCTGTGGTTCGGCCTGCCGACCGGCGCCGACTTCAGCTCGCTGACGGCCAGCACCGCCGGCGCGAACGGCGTCACCACGGGCGTGCCGTTCACCGTCCCCGCCCAGTGGGTCGCCACGTTCGTGGAGAAGCAGCCGGCGTTCAACACCGCGAACCTCACCTACGCGCAGTTCGACCAGATCTTCCAGCAGGCCCGCTCCGAGTACGACTCGATCATCGGCACCTCCGATCCGGACCTGTCAGCGTTCCGCGCCGCGGGCGGCAAGATGATCACCTGGCAGGGCGACGCCGACCAGCTGATCCCTACCGCGGGCACCGTTGACTACCGCAACCGCGTGGATGCACTGATGGGCGGAACCACCAAGGTCGACGACTTCTACCGCGTCTTCCTGGCACCGGGTGTCGCGCACTGCGCCCTCACCGGCAGCACCGTCAACGACCTGACCGCCCTGACAGCGTGGGTTGAGCACGGCCAGGCACCGGAGGTCCTACAGGCCACCCTGACCACCGCCACCGGCCAGACGGTCTCGCGCGACATCTGCCGCTTCCCGTTGGTCTCCCATTACAGCGGCGACGGCGACCCGACGTCCCCGGCCAACTTCCGTTGCGTCGCACCCTCGCCCTAGCACCGACCATCCCGGCCTGGGCTGGGCCGATCTCTCGAAGGGGAGCGGCCCAGCCCAGTTCGCGCAGACATTCCAGACGACGAAAGGAGCCGAAGATGCCGGAGACCGAACCCGAGAACATGGCGGGCGGCGCTCCCGTGGCTCGGAGAACGATGTTGGGCATGCTCGGCCTCGGTGCGGCGGGGCTGATTACCGCGCCGTACGTGCAGGCCGGTTGGGAGGGTTTGCTGGCCAAGGCATCTCAGAACGATCCGACCGGTCTCACCGGCCTGCTCCCGAACCCGGGCGGGTTCCGGTACTACAGCGTTGTCCGCTCGGTTCCCCGCAAAGGCGAGACCGACTACGAGCTGAAAATCGACGGCCTGGTGGACCGTGCGCGGACGTACACGCTTGCGGACCTGCGCGCGTTGCCGCAGACCCGGGTCGTCCACGACGTGCAATGCACCGACGGCTGGCGCGTCGAGAAGGTGCCCTTCGAGGGTGTGAAGCTGTCCGACTTGCTGGACGACGCCGGGGTCGGCGCAGGCGGCGAAGCCCTGAGTTTCGGCTGTTTCGACGGTGCGTACACCGAGAGCCTCACGCTGGAGCAGGCCCGGCGCTCCGACGTGCTGGTGGCTCTGCGGATGCAGGACGCGCCGATCACGCACGAGCACGGCGGCCCGGTCAGGCTCTACGTGGCGCCGATGTACTTCTACAAGTCCGCCAAATGGTTATCCGGCATATCGGTCACCAGCCGGGTCATCCCCGGCTACTGGGAGGAGCGCGGGTACGACGTGGACGGCTGGCTCGATGGCACGGACTGAACCGCAGACGGGAGGGCAGCCCGAACAGTGGCCTCGACGGCTCGGTGTGCGGCGGTTCACCGCAGCCGAGCGGGTGGTCCACCGCACCACCGGAACGCTGATGCTGCTGTGCGCGACGACCGCTGCCTTCCTGTATATCGGGCCGCTGGCTCAACTGGTGGGGCGACGAGACATCGTGGTGACTGTCCACGAGTGGTCGGGCGTCCTACTGCCTGTGCCGGTCCTGCTGGGGTTGTTCTCGCCGGCCTTCCGCGCCGATCTCCGCAAGCTGAACCGCTTCGCGCCGTACGACCGGCGTTGGCTGCGCGCGGTCCGTCGGCGCCTGACCGCACCGTCGGAGCGCCCCGCCGGCAAGTTCAACGCCGGCCAGAAGCTCTACGCGGGCTGGATCGCCGGCGCCGTGCTGGTGATGATGTTCACGGGCCTGCTGATGTGGTTCATGCACCTGCTCCCGGGAATCTCCCGGACCAGCGCGATCTTCGTGCACGACGTCCTCGCGTGGGGTATCGCGGCCGTGCTGGTGGGTCACATACGAAAGGCGTACCAGGATCCGGAGGCGCGGCGCGGCATGCGGACCGGGTACGTCGACCGGGTCTGGGCGGACCGGCAGCATCCCCTGTGGCTGGTCGAGGACCAGCCGACAACGGAGTGGAGTCCCGAGCTCCGGAATTGATCGCTCTGGAAAGAAAGTTCGCCGCTGAAGGCGAACCGGTCATTGCCATGATCGTCGCAGCAGATCCGCGGCGCGTTCGGCGATCGCGTATACCGTCGCGTTCGTATTGGCCGACGGAATCGCTGGTATGACCGACCCGTCGGCGATGCGCAGCCCCTCCAACCCGTGCACCCGCAGCTCGGAATTCACGACGGATGACTCATCCTCACCCATGACGCAGGTGCCGACCGGGTGGCAGTAGGAGCCGAAATTCCTTCGTGCATAGTCGCTGAGCACCGCCTCGTCGGTGACGTCGAGTCCGGGCGCGACCTCGGTGACGCCCCATCCCGCGAGCGCCGCCGAACCGGCGATCTCGCGAGCGGCCTCGATGCCTGCCAGCACCACCTCGACATCCGTTGCCTCCGTGAAGTATCCGGGGTCGAGTACCGGCGACGCGGACGGGTCGGCCGAGGAGATACGCAACGAGCCCCGGCTCACCGGCAGCATCGGCGAGACACCGATGGTGAAGCCGTTCGGTACCGCCGCAACGGGATTGGGCAGCGGGATATCGATGAAGATGATCTGCAGATCCGGCCCCGCCAGATCCGGGCTGCTGTGCAAGAGGCCGATGACCTCGCCGTGATTGGCTCGCGGCGTGGGTACCAGGCGCCGGGAACTGTGCACCAGGTTGATCCGGGGATGGTCGTGCAGATTGCGGCCCACCCCGGGCAGTGGGTGCAGCACCTCTACGTGCGCGTCCCGCAGCATGGACTCCGGTCCGATGCCCGAGCACAACAGCAGTTGTGCGCTGCCGATGGTTCCGGCGGTCAGCACGACTTCGGAAGTGGCGGTAGCGCAGTGGATTTCATCGGCCACGCGGTACTCGACACCGGTGCAGCGCTGACCTTCGACGAGGAGCCGGTGTGCGAGCGCACCGGTGGCGACACTGAGGTTCGGTCGTCCCAGCGCGGGCGCGAGGTATGCGTCGGCGGCGCTCTGCCGTTGTCCGGCGACGATATTGAGATCGACCGGACCGAAACCGTCCTCGAGTCCGCCGCTGATATCGGTGGCGCGCGGGAATCCGACCTCGATCGCGCCGGCCAGGCAGGCGCGCAGGATCTCATTGGGCTCGGTGGTCGGGCCGACGGTCAGCGGCCCCGCGGTGCCGCGGCGGGGCGCACCGCTCACGGCAGTCTCGCTGCGCTGGCGGCGAGCACGCAGCCCGCGGTATCGCCACCGACGATGACGAAGTCGTAGGCATCGGGTGAAGGCATTTCGATCATCCTTTGTGTAGTGCGCGAAGAATCCGGGATACGGTCCGAAGCGGGCGTGGTTGCCGCACAAGCGGTTCCGGATGCGTTTCGAACATCCCCGCCGAGACCGCCCAGCCGAATCCGTCGGATGACGCTGTGCTGACGTAATGGCGGCGACATCCCGTTGAACCCGGCTCCCGGCAGGGGGCGCCTCACCCAAATCTGTTGAGCGCGGGTTCGTTCGACGCGTGGCAGCACAAAGCGTCCCCTGCGCCGTCCGCGACACCGGAGTCCAGGAACCCCACCGAAACTGGATTACGTCAAGACAGCGTCATCCGACAGATTCGGCGCCCCGCCGCCAGCGGCGAAGGTATTTCCATGGCTACCGTTCGATTTCACCTGATGTCCACCCTGTCTCCCGCCGAAGTCATGCACGTGCTCACCGACTTCGGACCCACCCGGCTGTAGGTCGAGGCGCTCGGCGCCGGTGACCGGACCGAGCACGGGGGAGCCATTTCGAGCGATGAGCAGACCCTCGCCGTCGCCCGCGGTGCATTGCCCTCGTACTTCGCTCTCCCCACAATCCATGCCATCGCGGAGCGACGGCGATCCCGAAAGGCTCGTGCAATGAACCTGCCGAAGTCCGAACAACGCCTCATCGCAGAGCTTTTCGTCTGCGGCCCGGTAGCGATGCTGATCTGGTCGGAGGCTGCCAAATGGCCAAGCTGACCGTGGGTCGCGAGAACAGCGACACCATCGACATCTACTACGAAGACCACGGCAGCGGCCGACCGGTTGTCCTCATTCACGGGTGGTGCGTAGTCGGCCAGCAGACCGAACAGAGCCCGTCGCCTACGGACGACGCGGCGTGGTGGCCCGCAGGCCCCTGACGTGGTCTGAAACGATTATGTGTCTGAAAAGCCTGCGAAACCGACCGTGAGTGGCGAGAATTGTCTATGACTGCGCAGCGGAAGGAGGACCTGCCGCCGCACCGGCCCGAAACCCCTTCGGCACCAGAGGAATTGGACAATGAGCAGGCTGGCGACAGCGTGCGCGGCGATCTTGGTTGCCGCGGGCGTCACGGTCGGGACCACGGTGGTCGGCGATGCGCGGGCGGAGACGCACGGCGCACTGCCCTGCACCCCGTATACGGCGATTCTCGCGCCGGGGACCTGGGAGACGCGTTTCGATGCGGACCCGATGGTCCCGGTCGGCATGCTCAGGCCGATCGGCGATGGGCTGCAACGGCAGTACGGCAGTGACATCACCGTGCTCTATGCCCCGTATGCCGCGAGCGCTTTCGATCAGGGGCTGAGCTATGCGCAATCCCTGAGCACCCTCGAATCCCGGCTGCACCAGATGGCGAGCAGCCTGTGCGGTTCGACGCGAGTCTTCCTTGCCGGGTACAGCCAGGGTGCGGACGGGATCGGCGATTTCGCCACCGAGATCGGCAATGGCGAGGGGCCGATCAGCGCCGATCGGGTGGTCGGCGTGGGGCTGCTGGCCGATCCGCATCGCGATCCGAGAACCACACTCTCGCTGGGCGACCCGCAACCCGGTCACGGCATCGCGGGGACGCGGAGTCAGGACTTCGGTGCGCTGACCGATCGGGTGCGCACCCTATGCGTCGAAGGCGACCTGTACTGCTCGCTCAATGCCGCCACGTCCCCGTTCCTCTTTGCGCTCGGGCGGGTGCTCAGCGGTGACTCCGGGATGATCGCATCCCTGATTCCCGCGGGCATGGATCCCAGCACACTCCTCGCGCAGGCCGTGAAGGTCGGCGCCGGCTGGACGGCGACCGCGGCGAACCTGCCCGCCATTTTCCAAAGCCTCACCAACCTCCCGGATCTGATCCAAGCGGGCGATATCAGTGGCGCGCACGAGATCGCGAGCAACCTCAATATGGCCTTGGCTCCGATGGTCCAGGCAGCTGCGGGCGTGGACCTGCCTCTCATCGGCTCGGTCATCCGGGCGGCCGCGGCCATCGACCCGTCGGGCTGGACCGCCGCTGCCAGCGTGATCGCCGATGCCCTGACCCAGATCGACATCCTGCGCATCGCGGGGAATGTCGGCCGCATGCAGGAAACCCTCTGGCGCGCAGTCGAATCCCTCACCCGCAACGACGCGTCCGGCGCCGCTGCCGAAGTGGCGACCCTCGCCCCGGCCGGACTCGATCTGGCCGGCTCCGTTCTCGGCCCCCTCACCAACGCCGTACGGGGTGATCTCCGCGTCGCCGCGCAAACCCTGCTCAGCATCGGCGGTATCGACAGCATCAACGATCTGCTGGAACTGAGCCGCCAGGGCGTCGACATGGCCACCTTCTACGCCTCGAAGGCGCACGTCGACTACGGCGACGACGCACAGATACTCCTGGGCTTCCTGGGCTCCCTGGCTGCTTGACAGAACGCCGCTCCCTGCCCCGGAACCACTGGTTCCGGGGCTGCCCGCGTTGGGGCGGGTTAGGATCTGTGATTCATGGACCGGTGGGGAGCCGGACCTGAGGGGGAGCGAAACATGGTGACTACCACCGATATACCCGTGATCGGCCGCAGGGAGCGCAACAGGCAGCGGGTCCGTGCCCGGATCTACACGTCCGCGCTGGAGTTGTTCGCCGAAAAGGGCTACGACGCAACGACAATCGACGAGATAGCGGAACGCGCGGACGTGTCGCGCGGCACCTTCTTCAATCACTTCCCGCGCAAGGAAGACCTCATCACCGAGTGGGCCGAGGACCGGCGCCGCACACTGATGGACCGGATCGAGCAGCCACTCGGGACCGGGGCGAGCGACACCGGCGCGCTGCTGCACCGGTGCATGGCCGGTCTCGCCCAGCTCAGCGAGGCGCAGCGCGGAGTTACCGAGATCATGCTGACGGCGTGGGTGAAGACGGGCCGCCCCCTCACCGAAGAGCCGTACACCGCCGAGGTTTTCGCGCGGATCATCGAGATCGGCGTCCGGCGCGGCGACATCGACGCACGCGTGGATCCGGTCCTGCTGGGGAACCTCCTCCGCGATGCCTACCTCGGGGTCGTGTACCGCTGGGCGCGCCGCACGACCGGCCAGGAGCGGATAGCCGGCGAACTGCGCGACGTACTCGACGTCATCCTGCGAGGTGTCGCAACCAGGACCGCGACGCCGGAAGTCCGCTGACGCCGGCGCCGCTCGGCGCGCTGCAGACCCTGACCGGCTACCTCGACAAGGTCGCCGGGACCGAGAACGATTGGCCCGCAGCGTGACCGAACCCGCGGACTCACCGTGAATGTGATCTGGACGCCATTCGTGGTCGAGTCATGCGGATCGAATCATGCACTTTGGCACGAAATGTCCCCTAGCAGGCGCGTTCCATCCCCGTCCTGCCGTCGGAACACCGATAGATTTGCCCGGTCCGGGCCCAACGAGGGGTGGGTCCGCACATACCTTGGAGCGGACGCGGAATGGAGGCTCGATGCCCAGCGGGGCGATGCGGGAGAGGATCGCGGGACTCATGGCCCGGCGCCCGCCGACCCCGCTGCCGCTCGCCCGGCTGCAACGCAACACCACGAGGAGACACCACCCATGGAGCGTTTCGACAAGGGGCGCCGGGAGTTCGCGGCGCTGATCGGCGCGGACGCCGATGTGGCACAGGCCGAACTGCGCCGCCGCTAACCGTATCTGTTCGACGCGATGATCGAGGGCGCGTTCGGCGGCGCCCTGGCCCGCCCGGAACTCAGCCGCGCCCGGCGCGAACTGGCCACCGTCTCGATGCTGATCGCGCTGGGCGACACCGAGCGGCAGCTGGCCACCCATGTGCGGGCCGCCCTGCGCAATGGACTCGAGGCCGCGGAACTGATCGCCCTCGCCGAGCACGCCTCGGCGTACGCGGGATTCCCAGGCGCCCTCAACGGCCTGGCCGTCATCGACGAGGTGCTGGCCGAGGCGGGCCTGGACCGTCCGGCCGAGCTGCGCCGGGTCACGCTCGCCGATCACGAGACGGTGGACGACTTCCTGCCCGCAGACCGCTGACGGCCCTCAGGCCAGGGCGCTGCCGCGCTGCCAGTCCGGCCAGAGGATGGTCCAGTCACCGCCCTGGCCGATGTCGAGGGGATCGCCGCCGGTATTGCGGACTTCGACCACATCGCCGGGGTTGGCGAAGTCGAAGAACCAGGCGGCGTCCGCGGGACTGAGGTTGAGGCAGCCGTGCGAGACGTTGGTATTGCCCTGCGCCCAGACCGTCGCGGCGAGTTCGTGCAGGTAGATGCCGTCGTGGCTGATGCGGACGGCATTTCTGATGTTTTCGCGGTAGCCGAGGCCGGAGTTGACGGGCAGGCCGTAGCTGGAGGAGTCCATGCTGACGACGCTGTTCTTGTCGAGCACGGTGTAGACCCCGGGATGGGTCCAGAACGACAACACCCGCCCGCCCACCACGGCGGTACCACCCCGGCCCATGGACGTGGGCATGGTGCGAACCAGGTTGCCGTTCTCGAAGACCTCGATGTGTTTGGTGTTGTCGTCCGCGATGGCGATGTGGGAGGGGCCGATCACCACGGAGACCCGCTGGTCGTCCCGGCCGTACACGCCGTTGCCGAGGCGGGTGCCGAACAGGTTCGCCGCCACCGTGATCCGGGTGCCGGGCGTGTGATAGTTCTCCGGACGCCAGTGGGCATTGCGGTCGTCGAGCCAGTACCACGCGCCCGGCACGTGGGGCTCAGTGGTGACCTGGAGGGTGCGTTCCGCGGCGGCGCGGTCGACGGCCTCGTCGAAGTGCGCGACCAGCACCAGGCCGATGCCGTAGGTTTCGCCGTCCTGGATGTCGAGGAGATTGTTCGAGCGGAAGGAGACGCTGGTCAGCGTGTCGGGCCGGACAGTGGTGAAGACGGCGGTGGTGTCGACGTCTCCGGTCTCGCCGTTCGCCACCACCGACGCCGTATAGGTGTGGCCGTAGCCGAGTGGTTCGGAACTGATCCAGGCCAGGCGATCCGCGGAGAGCGCGCCCGGTAGCGGTCGACCGGTTTCGTCGATCCAGGAGACCGAGGTCAAGGTCCCGTTGAGCACACCGACCCGGCCGAGTTGGCGCGGACTCAACTCACGCCCGGCGGCCACGGGCGGAAACACGATGGCCGCGTGCCGCGAGGCGCGCGGGAGCAGCCCGTTGCCCCGGTAGGGCACGCTGCCGGCGACGAACAGGCCGCCCAGCCCCATGATCCCGGTCAATACTTGACGACGTCGCAACCCCAACGCGCGCTCCCTTCGACCTGATCCCGGACCCGGCTCGGTCGTGTCAGCATCGCGCCGCCGGCCAACAAGATCACGACGCCGGACGGGATCTCCACCGTTCCGTCGCGTAACCGACACCTGGCGGCAATCGAGCGGGAGTGCTCAGCGGGTCGCTATCACTTCAGCGCCGCGTGATCATTTCAGCGTCGCGTGCATGAGGTAGACGTTGTAGCTGTTCCAGGTGGAGATGGTGAAGTAGAGGTCCTCGGCGGTGGACCAGGGGTGGATGAAGCCGCCGTAGGCGGTGGGGTAGTCGTCGGTGCTGAGCAGCGGGGTCGGATCCGACCAGGTGCCCTGGGGTTCGGCGGCGGTGCGGAGCACGATCTGGTTGCGGGTGACGTCGAGGTAGACCATCCGCCACTGGTTCGACTCGGGGTCGTAGTGGATGGACAGTTCGCTGGCGGTGCCGGAAACCAGTGGGGTGGCGAGCAATTCGTTGGGGCCGTCGGCGGGGGTCCAGGTGCCGTCGATCCAGTACTGGTAGGCGGACTTGTTCAGGACCTGGTCGGCGGGGACGCGGGCGAGGCCGATGACGCCGAGGCGGCCGTTGGGTGTGCCGAACATGTAGACGTAGTCGCCGTGCGGAACCATGGTGGCGACCTGGAAGCGGCCGAGTCCGAACAGATTGTCCCAGCGGGCCCACTGCGATTTGGTCCAGGTGCGGCCGTCGTCGTCGGACCAGGCGATGCCGCCCAGGTTGGTCGACCACATGCCGGGGATCTTGGACCAGTGGTTGACCGACATGTAGGTCAGGTACTGGCGGTCGCCGACGGCGAATCCCGAGGTGGGGATGGTGGTGGTCTCGAAGTTCTTGATCTTGCGGCTGTCGAGCAGTTCGGCGGCGTGGCAGCGGCTGTTCTGCACGAAGTCGTCGAGGACCAGACCCTGCGACAGATCGCGAGTGCTGCTGTAGGCCAGCACATTGCTGCGCCAGTCCTGCTGGTCGGTGCCGGCGCCGGTGGGTTTCCAGCCCTTGCCGAAGGTGTCGCCGAACATGACGGCGACCTGGCCGGGCTTGGTCTCCCACATGAGCCCGAGGTCGGTGCCGTCGACCGACCAGCGCATATCTGTGCGATTGACCGATCCCTGCCCGGTGACCTGGTTGACCAGCTGGACCGAATCCACCTGCGGCGCCGCCACCGCCGCGGCCACGGGCGCGGGCGTGGCGGACTGGACGGCCGCGGTGGGCGCGGCCTGGGGTTCGGGTGGTTCGCCGCCCGGCACCACGATCGGGATGGGTTCGGGCTCGGTGGTGATCTCGACCTGCGGCAGCGACGCGCTGCCGCCGCCGGGCTGATTCGCCGGGGCCGGGACGGTGTCGCGGACGTCCGGGCACGGATTGGCGCAAGGATCGGCGGGCAGCGCGACCGGATCGACACGGATGTTGTCGGGCTTCGGGCCGGGCACCTGGACGGTGACGATCTGGGGCACCGGCACCGGGACCTTGATGGTCTGATTGCCCTGCGGCTGGGCGCCATTCGGGTCCGCCCGGCGATCCAGCGGGTCGAATCCGGTCTCGCCGCAGCTGTTCACCGGCGCGGGCGCCCAGGGATGCGGTGCGGCCCCGGCGGGCAGCGCGGGCAGCAGCATCGCGCCCAGTGCGACGACGCCCGAGAGTGCGGGCGCCGCAGGGAATCCGGAATGACTCGACCAGCGGCGGGATCGAATTCCCATGTGGTGTGCGGCTCCTCGTCGAAGATCGGCTGAATCACCCTAGTCCGGTTCCGCCCGCTGCGCGTAGCGGCACGAACCGGTCACGGTATCGGTCGTTCCGGCCCGTCACCGCCCACGCCGGTGGCGGCGGCGCGTCGCCGGGGCGGCAGACTGAGCGGTAATGAAGCTGCCTGATCTTCCCGACCTCCCCGTACGCCCGGCGCTGGACCGCATCGTGGCCACCCTGGGCGAATGCGGGACCGCCGTGCTGGTCGCGCCGCCCGGAACCGGCAAGACGACGCTGGTTCCACTGGCCCTGGCGGCGACCACCGGCGGACGGGTGGTGGTGGCGGAGCCGCGCCGGCTGGCCGCGCGGGCGGCGGCCGCGCGAATGGCGGCGCTGCTGGGCGAGCGGGTGGGAGAGACCGTCGGGTATGCGGTGCGCGGAGACCGCAAGGTGGGGGCCGGGACTCGGATCGAGGTGGTGACCTCCGGGCTGCTGGTGCGGCGGCTGCAGAACGATCCGGAGCTGGCCGGGGTCGACGTGGTCGTCATGGACGAGTGCCACGAACGTCACCTGGACGCGGATCTGCTGCTGGCCCTGCTCCTGGATGCCCGGGCCGGACTGCGGCCCGACCTGCGGGTGCTGGCGACCTCGGCGACCGTTGCGGCGGACCGGCTTTCGGCGCTGCTGGGCGGGGAGGGGGAGCCCGCCGCGCCGGTGCTGGAGGTGCGGGGCCGGGCCTATCCGGTCGAGCTGGAGTACGTGCCGCCGGCCGCCAGGGAGCGGATCGAGCAGCAGGTGGCGCGGGTGACCCGCCAGGCATTGGCGGGCAGCGCGGGCGACGTGCTGGTCTTCCTGCCCGGGGCGGGGGAGATCCGCCGGACCGCCGACCTGTTGTCGGGACTGCCCGACGTGGACGTGCTGCCCTTGCACGGCAGGCTGTCCGCCGCGGCCCAGGACGCCGCGCTGCGGCCCGGCGCGCGGCGGCGGGTGGTGCTGTCCACGGCGGTGGCCGAATCCAGTTTGACCGTGCCGGGGGTGCGGGCGGTGGTGGACTCCGGGCTGGCGCGGGTGCCGCGCATCGATCATCGGCGCGGGCTGTCCGGGCTTGCGACCGTGCGGGTTTCGGCCGCGGTGGCAGAGCAGCGGGCCGGACGCGCGGGCCGCGAAGGCCCGGGGTGGGCGTGGCGGTGCTGGCCGGAATACGAGCACGCGACCCTGCCCGCGTATCCGGAACCGGAGATCCGCACCGCCGATCTGACCCGGCTGGCCTTGGAATTGGCGTGCTGGGGCACCGTCGACGGGCAGGCGCTGGCCTGGTGGGACGCCCCGCCTGTGGGTGGCCTGGCGGCGGGGCGGGCGGTGCTGCGGGCGCTGGACGCGGTGGATGACCATGGGGCGGTGACGGATCGGGGACGGCGGATGGCGGCCGTCGGATTGCATCCGCGCCTGGCGCGCGCACTGCTCGACGGGGCGCGCGAGGTGGGGGCGCGGGCGGCCGCCGAGGTGGTCGCGCTACTCGATGACGATTCCCTCGCTCCCGGTATCGATCTGGCCGCGGCACTGCGGGGCCTGCGCGGCGACCGGCCCGCCCGCTGGCAGCGGGAGGCGCAGCGGCTGGCGAAACTCGTCGAGGGCGACGGCGTGGACGACCCGGCTCTCGTTGCGGCACTGGCATATCCGGAACGGCTGGCCCGCCGCCGGGCCCCCGGTTCGGCCAGTTACCTGATGGCGGGCGGCACCGCGGTGACCCTGCCACCGGGCAGCGGGCTGGGCGATGCCGAATGGCTCGCCATCGCGGTGGCCGGGCGCGACCCGGGCCAGGCCGAGGGGCGAATCCGATTGGCCGCCAAGGCCGATGAGCAGCTCGCCCGGCAGGCCGCCGCGAACCTCCTGGAGACCGTCGACGAGGTCGATTGGGCCGACGGTGATCTGGTGGCCCGCCGGGTGCGGCGCCTCGGCGCGATCGTGCTGTCGGAGCAGCCGCTCAGGGAACCGGATCCGAGCCTGGTGTCGGCCGCCCTGCTGCGCGGACTGCGCGCCACCGGCCTGGACCTGCTGCGCTGGGACGAGGGTGCCCGCAGCCTGCGGCAGCGCCTGGACTTCCTGCACCGCACCCTCGGCGCGCCCTGGCCCGCCGTCGATGACGACACGCTGCTGGCCGGCGCCGAAACCTGGCTCGCCCCAGAGCTTTCCACAGCCCGCCGCCGCGCCGACCTGGAGCGCGCCGACGCGGGTCAGGCCCTGCGCCGCCTGCTCCCGTGGCCCGAGGCCGCACGCCTGGACGAGCTCGCCCCCGAACGACTGGAGGTCCCCTCCGGCAGCCGCGTCCGCCTCGACTACTCCGCGGACCCGCCGGTGCTCGCGGTCAAGGTGCAGGAGATCTTCGGCTGGACCGAGCCGCCGCGGCTGGCCGGCGGTCGCGCCTCGATCCTGCTGCACCTGCTGTCCCCGGCCCAGCGCCCGGTCGCCGTCACCGCCGACCTGCCGTCCTTCTGGCGCACCGGCTGGCCCCAGGTCCGCGCCGACCTGCGCGGCCGCTACCCGAAACACTCCTGGCCCGAGGACCCCACCACGGTCACCGCCCACCGCGGCACCGCCCGCAACGCCAATCGCTCTGGCTGACCGGGGCCTGAGTGTCGAGGCCCCGGACGTTCTGCACGAGATCGCCTCGCACGCCTTCGAATTGGCCACCTCCGGCAAGGTGCGGCTGCCCATCACCGCCGAGTTCCCGCTCGCCGAGGCGGCGGACGCGCACCGGCTGATGGCAGGTCGCTCCTCGACCGGCAAGCTGGTGATCGCCGTCAACCCGGAGTAGCGCCCGGCCCGCCTACTGCCCGTTCTTCTCCGGCGAGAGGTTCTCGGCAGCGGTGACGCGACCGGATTCGATGGCGGCGAGCAGGGATGCGCGATCGGCCGCCGTCTGATCGGCGTAGGCCAGCGCGAAGGCTCCCATGGCCTGGTCGAAGACGTCGTTGCTGCCGAGATACGCGGCGATGGCCACCCGATCTCCCGATCGCGCGTGGCCACGTGCCAGCGTGTGCCCGCACAGGCTGGCGTACTGCCGCAGCTGTGCCGCCGACATCTCGTCGATGACCAAGGAGCCCTTCATGTCTCGCAGCTGCCGCCAGTAGTAGAACAGCCCATCGGGGCCGGTCGCCCAGCCCAGGAAGATGTCACCGGCCGACTGGGTGAGCCGCTGCCCGTGCACCACCCGGTGCCCCTGGTGCTGGAACTTGCTGCTCCGCAGGTGCGCGGCCAGTACCGAATTCTCGGCCTGCTTCACCTGGAGGAAGAGTGGATCGCCTGTATTGCGCCCGGTCAGCAGCGCGATGAAGCAGCGCGTGCCCACGCTGCCCACGCCCACGACTTTCATGGCGATATCCCGCAATTCGTACCGATCCAGCAGCACCCGGCGCTCCTCCGGCAGCGTGTCCCGGTAGTTCGAGAGCACCGAGAGCAGTTCCGTGTGTTGCTCTTTCGGTATCGGTCTGAGCAGCGGCGGATCGGCCTTGATGCGCGGCACGCCATCGGGCCCGGGTTCGGTGAGCTTGTCCAGCGCCTGCAGGCTGGTGCGCGCCCGCGCCCGGCTGATCACCTTCTCGGTCTGCTTGCGGTCATGCGGGCGCAGCAGCTCGGCGACCCGTTCGGCGTCCACCATCTCGTACCAGACGTCGGTCTCGCCCAGACCCGCCAGCCGCACCATGGCCTCGCGATAGGCCTGCGCCGCCGCGGCCGCCGCCCCGCTCGCCTCGGCGTCGTCGCACCCATTGGCTCGCGCCGCCACCGCCACGCTGGCCGCCAGCCGCTTCACATCCCATTCGAACGGCCCGGGCAAGGTCTCGTCGAAGTCGTTGACGTCGAACACGAGTGACCGCTCCGGCGAGGCGAACAACCCGAAGTTCGACAGGTGCGCGTCCCCGCACAACTGCACGGTGAGCCCGGTGTTCGGCCCGCTCGCCAGATCGGCCGCCATGATCGCCGGCGCACCCCGGTAGAACGGGAACTGCCCGGCCGCCATGCGCGCGTACCGGATCTCCACCAGCTCGGGTACCCGGGTCGCGGCCTGACGCTCCAGCACCGCTATCGGATCCTCCCGATCCGCCGCGGGCTTCCACTCACCGAGCGATCGCCGTGGCACCTGCTTCCGTGCGGCCCGCCCGGCCTCCACCGCCCCGTTACCGCCCGCCGCCGACTCCGCCTCCGATGTCGCCATGGGAGGACTCTAGTTCGACCGCTCGCGGATTCCCAGGACCCGTGGCCCCGCGGCCGGCACGATCACGCTGGTCGCAGGGCCACGGGTCCGGACACCGCCGGCGGCAGTGCCGACGGGCTCGATCAGCTTGGCTGCCCGGCGACTCCTGATCGAGCCCGCGCGACCCTCCTATCCGGCCGCGGCGTCGCGAGTGGGTGCGCCGAACCATCGGTGCAGCGCGTTCCGGAGGCTCTCCTGCGCGGCCGGGGTGATATCGTCGGTCGCCCAGGCCACATAGCCGTCCGGGCGGATCAGCAGCGCCGCGGCGGGTGCGTCGGTGGCGGTGGCGGCGATGGGCGTGACGCGGTCGGTCCAGCCCGCCGCGGCGGCGACCGGATCGAGGGCGGCGTCGAAGGTCAGCAGGAGGGGCCGGGCGTCGCGCAGGAGTTCGGCGATCCGGGTTGGGCCGCCGGCTGTTTCGAGGGCGCAGTCGGGGAAGAAGTAGCCGGACAGCCGATGATCGTCGCCGACGTCGTAGCGGATGTCCGAGCCCGCCAGCATCCCGGCAATATGGGCGGCCGCTGCCGGGAGCCGCAGCAGTTCGCCGAAAAGCTCTCGGAGAGCGGTGATTTCCGGACCGGGGGAGACCAGAGCCGCCTGGGAGAGCGAGTACATCACCACGCGTTCGGCCACCGGGTGGCGTTCGGACTCGTAGGTGTCGAGCAGGCCCTCGGGAGCCCAGCCCCGGATTTCGGCCGCGAGCTTCCAGCCGAGGTTGACGGTGTCCTGCAGGCCGAGGTTCAGCCCGGGCCCGCCCATCGCCGAATGCACGTGCGCGGCATCGCCGAGCAGGAGGACGGCGCCCTGCCGGTAGTGCTGCGCCACCCGGGTGTTCTGGCCGATCGTGCGGCGCAGCGTGTGGGGACCCGGGCCGGGCGGCGGCGTAATGGGCAGCGGGGCGCCGAGGACGCGTTCGACGCTCTCGCGCAGTTCCTCGAACGTGAGGGGTTCGTCGTCGGAAAACTGCTCGCCGCCTTGGAATTCCATGGTTCCGATGATCGGCCGGCCCGGATCGAGTTCGGCATAGATGAAGATGCCGCGTTCGAGCCGGTGATGGCCGAGTCCGAACCGGCCCACCCCGGGAATCTCGATGCCGCCGTCGCCGGAACGGAACTCGTCGGGCAGGGTGGCATGGCCGACCCGGCTGACATGCCCGTCGGAGGTGATGCCCGGGAACTCGATCCCGATCCGCTTGCGCACCAGGCTCTTTCCGCCGTCCGCACCGACCAGGAAGCGGGCGGTCAGCGGGTAGGGCCCGTCGGGCGCGGACACCGTGACCGTGACCTGCTCGCCGGCGGGTTCGATGCCGGTCAGCTCGTGTCCCCAGCGCAGGTCCACGCCGAGGTCGATGGCGCGCTTGGTGAGGATCTCCACCATCTCCGGTTGCGGCTTGAAGACGAGGTGCACCGGATTCGGTTGTACGGCGGTGAGATCCAGGGGCAGGCCGCCGAAGATGTAGCGCGGGGTCGGGGCCGGTGCGGCCGGACTGCCGCTGAACGCGCCGTACAGCCCCCGCATATCGAGGACCCGGACCACCTGCCCGGCCAGGCCGTTGGCCTTCGGTTCGGGGCTGGGTGCGGGTAGCCGATCCAGCACGATCGGGCGGAGGCCGGCGAGTGCGAGTTCGCAGGCGAGCATCAGGCCGTTGGGTCCGGCTCCGGCAATGACGATGTCGACGGTGTTTTCGGGCATGGCAAATAAACCTCTTGTCGTTGAGGGTATGTGGAGAAACCGGCGAGAGCGGCGCTGCTATGCCGGCGGTTGCGGCAGGCCCGCCGCGAGCGCGGACAGGGCCTGGCGGAGCAGATGGGTGACGGGGACGGTCGGCGCCGTGCGCACATAGACCTCGAAGGCGGCCTGCAGCGCGGCGCCGGCCGCCCCGGCCACCAGCCGCGGGTACAGATCGAGTTCCGGGTCGGTGCCGGTGCGTTCGGCAATGGCGATGATCAGGTTGTCTTCGACGCCCTTGGACAGCAGGGCCCGAGTCTCGGGGGCGGCCACCAGTTTCCGGACCTCGGCGAGCTCCGTGGGCGAGGGCAGATACCCGGGCGACTCGGCGTGTTCCGCCTCGAGTGGCTCGAGCAGTGCCGCCGTGAGCGACTCCCACAGCGGCTCGTTCGCCGGACGGCCGCGCAGAATCTCGACGGCGCTGCTGATTCGGGCCAGCTGCCGGTAGGCGAGCGCGTCGTACTTGCCGGAGAAGTAGTTGTTGAAGGTGCGCACGGACACTCCCGCGCGGGCGGCGATGTCCTCGCGCACCACGTTCTCCAGGCCGCGCTCGAACATGAGCTGAAGTGCCGCGTCGCTCAAGGCTTTCCGGGTGTCGAGCTTCTTGCGTTCGCGGAGACCGAGGGTCTGTTCGTCCGGCATGACTCCAGTATGCGCAAAACGTGCCCAATGGGCAATGTTTCTCGCTGGGAAAGTTTTCACTGCTCTATTCGCGGGTGTCGCATGCCTGACCGAAATAGTTCGGACGCCCATGGCGTTCGGACGACCGATTCAGCGTGTCGGCGGCGTGGCTTACGCTCCCGGGGATTCGGAAGGAGCGTGTCGTGCGACGAGGTTGTGGGGTGGGTCGGTGAGCAAGCGCGGCTGGCTGCTGTTCCTGGGCATGGGTGTGATCTGGGGTGTGCCATACGCCATGATCCGGGTCGCGGTGCGGGATTTCGATCCGGTGTTCGTGGCCTTCGGGCGGACCCTCCTGGGTGCACTGGTGCTGTTGCCCATCGCGCTGTCCACCCGGGTGCTGCGGCCGGCACTGCGGCACTGGCGCTGGGTGCTGGTGTACACGATCGTCGAGATCACCGGTCCGTGGCTGCTCATCGGGCGCGCCGAGACCAGGCTGACCAGCTCGACGGTGGGCCTGCTGATCGCGGCGGTGCCCCTGATCGCCATCGTGCTCACCACCCGCCTCGGGCACGAACGCCTCGATCCGCGGCGCATTCTCGGCCTGGTGATCGGCTTCGCGGGCGTGACCGCCCTGGTCGGTCTGGATATCGACGTCTCGAATCTGGGTGCGCTGGCGGCCATCGGCGTGAGTGTCATCGGCTATGCGCTGGGCCCGATCATCATCGATCGCAAGCTGGCCGAGTTGCCGCCGATCGGCGTGGTGACCGGGTCGCTGATCTTCGCCGCCGCCATCTATCTGCCGTTCGCGCTGTGGCGGATGCCTGCTCGCTTCCCGGCCGGAGCGAGCTGGTCGGTGGTGGGCCTGGGCCTGATCTGCACCGCGCTGGCCTTCGTGGTCTTCTTCGCCCTGATCGGCGAGGTCGGCCCGTCGCGCGCCACCGTCATCACCTACATCAATCCCGCGGTGGCACTGCTGATCGGCGTCTCGCTGCTGGACGAGCCCCTCACCGCGGGCATGGCGATCGGCTTCCCGCTGGTGATCCTGGGCTCGATCCTCGGCACCGCCCGGGCCCGGGTGCAGCCCGCGGCCGAGCCCGCGCCGGCCTAGCTCGGTCGGCCGGCACCGACACGGGCACCGCGGTTCTTTCGTATGCTCATTGTTAGCGAGTGGGGAGGGAAGGGCTGGACCTCGATGGTCCGGCGATGGAGGAAGGTCCTCACGGATGGACAGTCGTGAGGTTGCCGACATGGCGCGGGAATGGTCGGCGGCCCTGGTCGATTGCGGTGGCGTGCCGACATCGGTGCCGCCCGACATCCGCCAGTTGACGACAGGATGGATCGTCACGCTGGAAGCTGCCCTGTCGGCCGAGTCGTTCGATCCGTCGCCCGCATGCCGAGTCGGGGTCGAGATGGTCCGGTCGAACCTGACGGTCCCCGCCATGATGACCTCGACCGCGGCGGTGCTGGCCGGATTGCTGGAGCGGTCACGGCGCCCGGATCGAGCACAGCGGTTCGGCGCGCTCCTGGGAGAGCTTGCTCGCGGCTACACCACCGAGCTGCTGGACGTCCACGCCCGCAGCCAGGAGGCTGCCGAGCAACGCTTCCGCGTGGTGTTCGACAACGCCGCGGTGGCTATCGCGCTCTACGACGACTACGGCATCACCCTCGAGGCCAATGCCACGACGGCACGGATGGTCGGGATGAACCAGGAGGACCTGCCGGGGGTCTCCGCGCTGGACTTGATGCACCCCGACGACCGCGACAAGCTCCGGCACACGGTCGTCGGTCTGCTCAAGCGCAGAAGCGGTACCGCGCACTTGGAAGGCCGCTTCTGTCGCCCCGACGGCACCGTCTGCTGGGGCGCATGGACGATGACGCTGGTGCACGATGCGGACGGACGTGACGTGCGCGTGCTCGCCGTCGGGGAGGACATCACCGAACGGCGGGCCATGCAGCAGAAACTGTGGTGGGAGGCCCGTCACGACCCGTTGACGGGTCTGCCGAATCGTCATTGCCTGCTCGAACAGTTGGAGGCCATTGTGGCGGCGGCCCGTCCCGGCGATCACATCGGATTGTGCTTCCTCGATCTCGACGCGTTCAAGATGATCAACGATCGCTACGGCCACCACGCGGGAGACAGCGTGCTGGCCGAGGTCGGCCGCAGGCTCGACGCGACCCTGACCTCGCCGACGGTCACGCCGGCCCGCATCGGAGGAGACGAGTTCGTCGCGCTGCTCGCACCGCCCTGCGACGACGACACGGCCCACGCGGCCGCCGAGACCATGCTTGCGACGCTGCGAGACCCGGTTCCGGTCGGTCCTGGCGATCTGCTGTCGATTTCGGCCAGCATCGGCGCCGTTGTCACTCCGGTTGCCGGCGCGAATGCCGAAAAGCTGTTGGACGACGCCGATGTCGGCCTGTACCGCGCCAAAGCCGCGGGCCGCGGCACCTGGGTACTGCACCGCACCGAGAACGGCCCCGCAGCCGGGCAGTAGCCATGGAGCCGCCACACGCCCGACTGGGCGGTCGGTTCTTGCCTCGGGGAGAGAACCGAGAGCCATTCGGGGATAAAGGTTTTGCCGCGATAGTGTGCAGGCATGCGGGTGGGCGGCCAAGATATGCGAGTGCGCACGAAATTCTCCAGCGAGCTGATAGCGCTGACCGATGAGCTCGCGCATATGGCGCGGCTGACGCATGAGGCTTCCGAACGGGCCGCGGCGGCGCTCCTCGGCAGCGACCTGACCGCCGCCTACGAGGTGTTCGCGCTCGAAGAGCAGGTGGAGATCGAGCACGCGAAATGTGAGGACCGGTCGGTCATCCTGCTCGCCCTGGAGGCGCCGGTGGCCCGCGACCTGCGCCAGGTGGTGACGGCCATGCAGATCGCCGACGACCTGCTGGCGGTCAGCCGCGCCCTGAGCCGGGTGGCCGATGTGGTGGTGCGCCGCTACCCGAATGCGGTGGCCCCGCAGCATGTCCTCGACCTGCTCGCGGAAATGTCCTCCGCGGTCACCTATCTCACCGATCTGGCGGGCAAAGTCATTGCGGCACAGAACCCGCCGCGCGATCGCGCCCTGGTGCCGCCCGACGAGAACCTGGAGCGGCTGCGCGGCCGGCTGGTGGAGCTGGCGGCCGATGACCGCTGGCCGCACGGGTCGGCCATGGCCATCGATATCGCGCTGCTGGCCCACCACTTCGAGCGCGGGGCCGACCACTGCGTGCGCATCGGGCGGCTCATTCGCTTCTTCCACACCGGTATTCCGCTCTACGCGCAAACGGAGGCGTAACCACCACCTCGTGTGAGGGGCCCCGATCGGCGGGAGTAAGCTGCCCGAATTGCTTCATGGCGAGGTCTTTTCGAGTAGCACCGCACGCACGGACAGCCGAAATCCGACAAGGGCCCCAAACATGACCAACATCTCCACCCAGACATCGGTGTCCACCCCGGCGCGGGTGGCGGCGCCGGTCCGGGTCGCCCCGGCCGCCCCGGCCCCCAGCGACCGGGCAGCGCCGATCGAGAGAACACTGTCGCACCGTCAGATCATGACCATCCTGTCCGGCCTGCTGCTGGGCGTCTTCCTGGCGGCGCTGGACCAGAACATCGTCAGCGTGGCGATCGTCCGCATCGCCAACAGCCTGCACGGCTTCGACAAACAGGCCTGGGCCACCACGGCCTACCTCATCACCGCCACCATCTCGACGCCGCTCTACGGCAAGCTCGCCGACATCTACGGCCGAAAACCCTGCTACCTCATCGCAATCGGCATCTTCGTGATCGGCTCGGTGTGCTGCACCTTCGCCACCTCCATGTACCAGCTCGCGGGATTCCGTGCGCTGCAGGGCGTCGGTGCGGGCGGGCTCATGTCGCTGGCCTTCACCATCATCGGTGATATCGTGCCGCCCCGCGAAAGGGTCAGGTACCAGGGTTATTTCATGATGGTCTTCGGCATCGCCACGGTGCTGGGACCGGTACTGGGCGGCTTCTTCTCCAATGCCGACCACATTCTCGGGCTCGCGGGCTGGCGCTGGGTGTTCCTGGTGAACGTGCCGATCGGGGTACTGGCGCTGCTGGTGGTCGGCAAGGTGCTGGACGTGCCCTTCGCACGGCACCGCCACCGCACCGACTGGCCGGGGGCGATAACCCTTGCGGCGGGCACGGTTCCACTGCTCATCGTCGCCCAGCAGGGCCGCGACTGGGGTTGGGGCTCCCATCGCGCGCTGCTCTGCTACGGCATCGCGGCCGCCGGACTGGTGCTGTTCCTGATTGTCGAATTCCTCATGAAGGACAGCGCGCTGATTCCGCTGCGGCTGTTCGCGAATCGCACCTTCAGCATCGCCATCCTGGGTGGGTTCATCGTCGGTGTCGCCATGTTCGGCGCGATCGTGCTGGTGCCGCTGTACTTCCAAGTGGTGCGCGGGTACTCGCCCACGCGCTCCGGGCTATTCATGCTGCCGCTGGTGGTGGGCATCATGCTGGGCGCGCAATTGTCCGGGCTCATCACCAAATTCACCGGGCGCTACAAGGTGCTGCCGATCCTCGGCTCGCTGGTGATCGGCGCCGGGTCGGTGCTGTTCGCGCTGGTGCACTACGACAGCCCGCTGTGGCAGCCGCTGCTGTACTGCGGCATCATCGGTTTCGGTCTCGGCGGGTGCATGCAGACGCTCATCATCGCGGCGCAGAACGCCGGGCCGCGTTCGGATATGGGTGTGTCCACCGCATCGGCCACCTTCTTCCGGCAGATGGGCGGCACGCTCGGCGTCGCGGTCTTCCTGACCATCCTGTTCAACCTGCTGCCGCGCAAGATCCTGGCGGCGTTCGGCGGACAGCTGCCACCGGGATTCGACGCCGGGCAGCTGGGCCGGATCCAGAGCAATACCAGCGGCATCGCGGCCCTGCCGGACCAGGTGCGTGTACCCATCCTGACCGGATTCACCCACGCCATGGGCGGGGTGTTCGTCGTGGCGGCCGCGGTGGCGGTGGTGGCGGCGTTCGTGCTCATGTTCATGAAAGAAATTCCGCTGCAGGATGTTCCGACGCCGGTCGTGGAGGAGATCGCCGAGCCGGAAATCGAGCCCGAACTCGAGCCCGAGCCGGAGCCGGAGCCGGAATTCCATATCGCCGAGCCGTCAGGGCTGTCGGTGTCGGGGTGCGTGCACCGCGAGGACGGGCAGTCGGTGCCCGACGCCGTGCTCACCCTCATCGACCAACGCGGACGCCAGGTTTCGCGAGCCGTCGGCCAACCCGACGGCGGCTATATCATCGCGGTCCCGCGGGCGGGCGGCTACGTGCTGATCGTGTCGGCGTTCGGGTATCAGCCCGCCGCGGTGACCATTTCGGTCGGCAGCCGCCCGCACCGCCAGGACGTGGCGCTGCTCGGATCCGGTGAGGTGTCGGGCGTGGTGCGGTCGGTGGGACGCGGTGCGCCGCTGGGCGATGCGACCATCACTCTCACCGACGCGTTCGGTGACGTGGTCGGCTCGACGGTCACCACCCCGGAGGGCGATTTCATCTGCCGTGGCGTGCTGGCCGGCACCTACACGCTGGTCGCGGTGGCCGATCACATGCGCCCCTCCGCGGTCACCCTGACCGTGCCGGACAGCGGAATGCTGCGCCACGACATCGAATTGGCGCCGCGCGCGGTGCTGGCCGGATCGGCCTGCAACGACCGCGGTCACGGCGTGGCCGATGCCCAGATCACGGTGCTGGACGAGGCCGGTGACCTGATCGCCGTGACCCGCACCGACGACACCGGCCGCTATGCCGTGCCGGATCTGGCGGAGGGACGCTACACCGTGATGGCCCGGGGATATCCGGCGGTGTTCAGCCGGGTCACGGTCGCCGACGGCGAGGTCGCCCACGATGTCCTGCTGGGCTACGAGCGGGTGGAATCGCCGGGGCGCGAGCGCTGGGAGTCGGTGGATCGGGTCTGAGCCGGGGCCGGGAGTGGTTGCGACTGAGGATTGTTTCAATTCGCCGCGCGCCGCGGTCCTGCAGCTGTTAGGTTTCCGAGCTGAATACCGTTCAATGTTCGGTATTGGGCTGGTCCAGGGGAGAACCGACATGAAGACCTCGCGTGCACTGCTGACCGTGGCCGCCCTCGCCGCCCTCGTGCCCACCGCCGCCGCGCAGGCCGAACCCGCCACCCCCGACACCGGCGCAGCCGTCAACGAGTATGTGGCCCTGGGCGATTCCTGGGCCGCCGACGCCACCCTGAGCCAGCTCACCACCGCCTTCACCCCGGTGCCCTGCGTGCAGAGCGTCCACAATTACGCCAAGCAGGTCGCCGCGGCCCTGGCCGTGCCGGTATTCCGCGACGCCACCTGCGGCGGCGCGGTCACCGCCGACATGACCCGGCCGCAGCACACCGCGCTCGGCGACAACGCGCCGCAGTTCGACCGGCTGACCGAGAACACCGACCTGGTCACCCTCGAAATCGGCGGCAATGACGCGGATCTCGCGGCCACCGTCACCGACTGCATCACCCTCGACCCGGCCGTCAGCCCCTGCCTGAACGAGATGGTGGTGAGCGGCGTCGACCGGATGTCGCAGAACATCGCTCGCACCGAACCCCGGGTGGCCGCCACCATCGCCGGCATTCGCGAGCGCGCCCCGCACGCCCGCATCCTGCTGCTCGACTACTTCGAGGGCATCGGCCTCGACGGCGGCTGCTGGCCGGAGATCCCCATCTCCGACGCCGACGCCATCTGGCTGGGGCAGAAGCTGATCGAACTGCACGACATGCTCGGGCGGGTGGCCGCCGAGACCGGAGTCGAGTTCGTCGACACCTACGACGGCAGCTCCGGGCACGACGCCTGTCAGCCCGTCGGCACCCGCTGGGTGGAGGGTCTGCTGCCGTTCTCGGGCAGCCCGGTCGGGCTCGCGGTGCCGTTCCACCCCAACCAGCTCGGCGCGGACTACCAGGCGCGGCGGGTCCTGGAGACCCTCGACGCCACCTCCTGACCGGCGCGGTCAGCGGCGCGGGGTGATCGATACCCGGTTGTCGTGGAACACCGCGCCGCCACCGAAGTCCGAATCACGTTCCGCGACCGTCGCATTCACCGTCGAACCGCCGGAGTGCTTGGCCCAGCGGCCCTTCGTGGTCGCGGCGACACCGGGCCGGACCCGGTCGGAGACGTCGGCGACGGCCTCGAAGGAGCCGCGATCATTGCGGACGGTGACCGGATCGCCGTCCGCGATGCCGCGCGCCGCCGCGTCCCGGGGATGGATCGTGACGGTCGGTTCGCCTGCGCGCCTGCGTAATTCGGGATCGACGCCGAAGCTGGTGTTCAGGAAGTAGTGCGACGCCGCGGAAATCAGCACCAGTCCGTCGCCCGGATCGGAGGGCGGGGTGTACCCGGCCAGCGGATCGTGGCCGGCCCGCGCCGCGCGGTCCGACACGAACCGGAGCTTGTCCACGGGCACCGGGCTCGGATCGATCTTCAGGAAGCCGTCGGCGCGCAGCCGGTCGACGTCGTACTGTTTCAACAGCTGGTTCGCCAGGTCCACATCCGACTCGTACAGCGCCGGTTCGGTCAGCCTCAGGCGCCGGGCCAACCGGCGGAAGGTCTCGGTGGTGGGCAGGCATTCACCGGGTGGGGTCACGGCCGGTTCGTTCCAGACCAGATAGAGATTGCCGTACGCGGCCAGCACATCGAGGTGCTCGGGCTGCATGGTGGCCGGGAGGACGATATCGGCGTAGTCGACCGTGTCGGTCGGAAAGTGTTCCAGGACAACGGTGAACAGATCCTCGCGGGACAGGCCCTCGATCACCCGGCGCTGATCGGGATTGGAGCCCACCGGATTCGCCGCGATCACGAACAGCGCCTTGACCGGCGGTCCGTCGGTGTCCAGCAGCACCTCGCCCATGCGGGTCATGGAGAGCGTCCGCACCGGATGCGGCAGCAGATCGAATCGCATCAGCGCGGGGGTGTCGAGCCGGAAGTGCCCGCTGGTCGAATAGTGCAGTCCGCCACCGGGAATCGCCCAGTCGCCGGTGACACCGGGCAGGCAGGCCAGGGTGCGCAGCGCCATCCCGCCGCCCGCGTGCCGCTGCATCCCCTGCGAGGCGCGAATGGCCGTGGGCCGGGTGCGGGCGATGCGTTCGCCCAGGGTCACTATGCGTTCCACTGGCAGCCCGGTGATCTCGGCGACCCGCTCCGGCGGGTACTGCGCGATGCGCTCGCGGAATTCGGGCCAACCCTCGGTGTGGGTTTCCAGGAACTCGGTGTCCTCGGCGCCCAGCCCGACGATGACGTGCATGAGCCCCAGCGCCAGCGCCGCGTCGGTGCCGGGCAGCGGGGCGAGGTGTTCGTCACAGCGTTCGGCGGTGCGGGTGCGCACCGGGTCGATGGCCACCGTGTACGCGCCGCTGTCCTGGATGAACTTCCAGACATGATGGCCGGAGCTGAGCGGATTGGTGCCCCACAGCAGGATCAGCCGCGACTGCGCCAGCTGCTCCGGGTCCATGCCGCCCGCGGTGCCCAGGGTGTATTTCAGCCCCGTGCTGCCCGCGACGGAGCAGATGGTCGGGTCGTGCAGGGAGGCGCCGAGCGCATTGAAGAACCGCCGGCCGGAGAAGCCCTCGAGTCCTTGGATGTAGCCGAGGCTGCCGGTGCCGTGGAAGGGCCAGACGGCCTCGCCGCCGTACTCGGCGAGGATGCCGGTGAGCCGGGTGGCGATCTCGTCGAGCGCCTCGTCCCAGGTGATCGGTTCGAAGCGGCCCTCGCCCTTGCGGCCGACCCGGCGCAGTGGCCGGGTGAGGCGCTCGGGAGAGTGCACCTGGTCGAGGTAGCGGTTCACCTTCACGCACAGCGCGCCCCGGGTGACCGGGTGCTCGCGGTTGCCGCGCAGGCCGGTCGCCCGGCCGTCCTGCACGTCCACCACCCAGGAGCAGGCGTCCGGGCAGTCGAGTGGGCACGCTCCGAGAACCTTCACCCGATCGATCGTAGGCAGGTCCGCGCGTGCGCGCGAAAGGCGAGCGTACGGCCGGTTTCCGGGCGCGACACGCCTATGCCGTCATGTGACGACACGCGGTCGAGCTGGGGTACTCTCGGCGCGCGGCTAATCAGCCGCAACAGGAGTGCGGGGGCGGAAGTGCGCGGTGGAATGGGAGATTCATGATCACCCCCGGCCGAGGTCTCGTCGGTGTCGTCTCGGGATGTGCGGCGCTGCTGACCGGATGCGCCCACGCCGGCCACACCGATGCCGCGCACGTACACCAGGCGAACAGCGAGTTGGCCGCCAGCGACTCGGGCGAGATGCAGCGCAGCGCCTTCGTCACCGCCTGCGCGGGGACCGCTGCGGGCTGGCAGGCGACGGCGGTGGTGAGCAATCGGGATGTGGTGGAGCACCGGTATCTGGTGGTGATCAGTTTCATGTCGCCGGAGTCCACCGATCTGGAACGGACACGCACCGAGGTCCTGGTGGCGCCGGGCTCGACGCAGGACTTCACCACGGAGACGCGGCTGAATCCGGTGTCGCGGCCACAGACCGTCCGGTGTGTGCTGCGCGGGGTCGAGCAACTCTGACCGATCCTCGCGAATCGGGCGGCCGGGCGGTCGCGCTGCCTCGAAAGTTGCGCGGGGACAGGGGCGGACGCTTAGGATCACCAGCGCCGGCCATGCTCTGTGGGCCGCACCAGTAGGAATAGCTGACGGTTCACTGGCCCTCGGGCGGTGACCATGTGCGTTCTCCGGATGTGGATTTGTCGGTGCCATGGTGCATGCTCTTGGCACGCAGATGTCCGCCCCGTCCGCCCGGAGTGCCCCATGTCGACCCGTACCAAGCCACAGCCCTTGTCGGATACCGAAATTCGGCAGATCGCCGCGGAAATCGACGCGGGCCGGCCACCGATGGTGTGGTTCACCGCGGTGGCGGTCGGCGTCCCGGAAGGCCGTTCCGGAAAGGTGATGTCCCTCGGGGATCCGTCCGAGGGGGATTTCCTGCAGGTGAAGCCGACTGGCTCGAAGGATGTGCTGTCCTTCGGTCCCACCGAGGTGACCCTGACCAAACCGGCCCGGCAGAACCCGGCCAAACCGGCCGGAGCTCAACCGAAAACGGCAACCAGGAAGGAACCCACCGTGACGATGTCGTCTCCCGTGACGATGCCGGCCACCGCGCCGAGCGCTTCGCCCGCTCCGGAAGCCAAGGTCGAGACCCCGCAGCCGGCTGCGGAATCCGCGCCCGAGGCCAAGGCCAAGCCCGCCGCGTCGCGTCCGGCCCGCAATGCCGCCAACAGCGCCGCCGCGAAGAAGCCGAAGGCTGCCGAGGTGACGGTCACCCTCAGCGGCACCGCCGAGGGGGAGTGGACCCTGGATGTCGTGAACGGCAAGAAGCGCACCATCAAGGGCCTGCCGGTCACGAGTTCCGCTGTGGCCCAGGCCGCCAAGATTCTCCACCCCGAATTCGCCGAGGTCGTCGACTCCATCCACGAGTCGGTCCGCGCCGCCCAGCAGGCCAAGGTCGCGCAGCTGCAGGCCGAACTCGAATCGGCCCGTCGGCTACTCGAAGACCTGGCCTGACGAGATTCCACGCGGGTAACTCCGGCGCGAGGACCGGTGGCCCAACCCTTTTCGTGTGGGGCTGGGCCGCTTCCGGGTCATACCGCGGATTCGCGCTGCCAGGTGCGAGGACCGGATTCGGGACGGCTGCGGCGCAGGTCGTCGTGGAAGATGTAGCCGAGGGAGTATTCCTTGGCGTGGTACATGGCCGAATCCGCCTCGCGCAGTAGCTCGTAGACGGTGGTCTCGCTCTCTCGTGGCTTGGTGCAGGCGATTCCGATACTGGCCGCTATTCGCACCTCGGCCGCGCTCAGCTCGAACGGTTCGCCCAAGGTGGCGAGTAGCCGCTCCGCCAGCTGGCGGGCCTGCTGCTGCGCCAGCGGGGCGAGCACCACGAATTCATCACCGCCGTAGCGGGCGGCCGCGTCATCGCGGCGGATCACGCGACGGATGCGGGCGGCGGCATTGGCGATGAGCTCGTCACCCACCGCATGGCCGTAGTTGTCGTTGACCCGCTTGAAGCCGTCGAGGTCGATGAACAGCAGGGCCAAAGGCTGTCCGGCCCAACGCTCCCGATTACGATGCAGCGCCCGCAGCAGGGCGGCGCGGTTCAGGAGTCCGGTGAGCATGTCGTGGTCTGCCTGATACTGCGCGCGCCGTTCGCTGCGGGCGCTGCGTTCGATGGCGCGTTCACTGCGTAGCAGTACGCCCGCTAGTAGTAGGGCGAAGAGCGAGGACACCACCACGCGATCGAGCGTGTCGAGGCTGGAGCCCACCACCGGCACCAGCGAGGCCACGATCATGACGATGGCGATGATGCTGGCCCGCTGCCGGGACCGGTGCGGATGGATGTCGCGCGGCTCGCCCAGGACCACCATGCTCGGGTGCAGGGCGGCCGCGCCGATCAGTGTGAAGCCCAGTTGCAGTGGCAGCAGCTGGATCTGGCGGCCGAAGACCGCCGAGCCCGCGGTTTCCAGGTTGTAGGCCAGGTCACCGGCCAGGATCACCAGCATGGCCAGGTGCACCAGCCGCAGCGAGGTTTCCGAGCGCGCCGAGGTGATCACCGAGTGCACGATCACGGTGAGCAGCAGGGCGTCCACGATGGGATCCGCGACCGAGGTGATGGTGGTGAAGTAGGTGTGGTGCGTCATGTGCAGCACCGGTGAGATGAGGAACGTCCACGACAGCAGCAGCGCGCCCAGGCCGATCAGCCCGGAATCCAGCAGCAGATCGTGGTCGGTGCTGTTCTGCCGCGGGCGCAGCCACAGCACCGCGGCCACACCGACGCAGCAGTACCCGCTGAGGGTGAACAGATCGTCGAAGGGGTGGCGCTGCGATTCGGAGATGTGGCGCAGCCCGGTGCCGATGGCGAATTGCACGGCGGACGCCGAGAGTAGATACCAGGGCAGGGGATGGCGGGGGTGGTACCTGCGTACACCGAGCCCGATCATGGTGAGGCTGATGGCCACCGACACGAACAGGGTGCCCAGGGCTACCGCGCGGGCATTGACCACCATGGGCAGGCCGAGAATTAGCACGCCACCGACGAACAGCACGGTGCGCCAGCAGATTTTGAAGCGCGGACCAGACCGTTCGGCCGGTTGTGCGTCCGTTCCCACCAGCCCCCCTTGTCCGAGCAGTACTCGAAAAGACACCGCCGATCATCAACCGAGTGTTGCGGTACGAGCATAGGTCCCGCGCAGCAGTGACAGAGTGCCCGGTAGAGAAAAGGCGCTGCCACTATCTGGGCAACCGAACCGATCATGACATGAAAACGGCCGCTCCGGAGCGGAGTTCGGCGAACCCGCAGGATCACTTTCCGCGAGACTCGCTATGCTCCCCAGCGAATCGAACCGTACGGCCTGCGCGAACCTGTGAACAGGAGCCGGAAGTGGAAACGACGGCGGGACGCTGGTGGGCCCCGGGCCGGGTGAATCTCATCGGCGAGCACACCGATTACAACGACGGCTACGTGCTCCCGATGGCCCTGCCGCTGGGTGTGACCTGCGCCGCGGCGGCCAGACCGGGTGGTGTGGTGCGGCTGAGATCCCGGCAGGCGCCCGGTGACCCCGTCGACACCACCACGCCCGCGATCGCCACCGGCGGCTGGTCCGAATTCCCCGCCTGGTCGCGCTATCCGCTCGGCGTCATCCGCGAATTCGAGCGCCGCGGCCATGAGGTGCCCGGCGTTCACCTCGACCTCGACGGCACTGTCCCGATCGGCGCGGGCCTGTCCTCCTCGGCGGCCCTGTCCTGCTCGGTCGCCATCGCCCTGCGGGACCTGTTCGCCCCCGCCATCACCGACACCGAGCTCATCGACATCGCCCGCACCGCCGAAAACGTCTACGCCGGCGTCCCCACCGGCACCCTCGACCAGTCCGCTTCTCTCCTCTGCACCGCAGGTCACCTCCTCTTCCTCGACACCCGCACCGGAGCCACCGAGCAGATCCCCTTCGACCTGGCCGCCTTCGGCCTGACGCTGCTCATCATCGACACCGGCACCCCCCACCGCCTGGTGGACAGCGACTACGCCACCCGCCGCGCCGAATGTGCCGCCGCCGCAGCCCAACTGGACGCCCCCACCCTCCGCGACATCCCCTTCGCCGCCGAAGCAGACCGCCTCACCGACCCTCTCCTCCGCCGCCGCGCCCGCCACGTGATCACCGAAAACGCCCGTGTCCTGCAAATAGCCGAACAATTGCGCACCGGCGCCGACCCCCGCACCATAGCCCCCCTCCTCACCGCCGCCCACCAATCCCTCCGCGACGACTTCGAAGTCTCCGCCCCACCCTTGAACACCGCCGTCGACGCGGCCCTCGCCGCCGGCGCCCACGGTGCCCGCATGACCGGCGCCGGCTTCGGCGGCAGCATCCTCGCCCTCGCCGACCGCGACGACACCCCCGACATCGTCACCGCCATCCGAGAATCCTTCGCCACCAAGGGATTCCCCCCACCCCACGACTACACGGCAACCCCCTCCGCCGGCGCCCACCGCCTTCCCTGACCCGCGCTGTACCTCCAACTCGTCGTCAGAGGCTGTCCGCCGTAACTGGATCCACGCGCGGCCGGACTCGAGCGGTAACCCTCCGCCGAGCAACGCGCTGTTCGCCGAGCCGCGAAACTGCAGTGCGTGTGGGTCATTCGCCTGGCCTCGCTCGGTTCGGCGGTGTATCAGCAGTGACAGTTGGTGTGATGTTGTCGTCCGGGCTGGTGCAAATGGTGGCGAGACGCCCGTTTTTCGGTGGTGGTCACGGTGCCGCCGGCCGATCGGGAAGTCGGTGGATCGGTCGGCGGCAACGGGTTTCGGGTTACTTCGCGGGTGTGATCGAGGGCTGGGTGATGGTTGTGAAGTACTGGACTGCGGCGGCGATGGCTACCGGGGCGGTTACGAAGAGCTGGCCGGCGATGGTGCCGACGAAGCCGACGGCGCCTGCGCCGATGAGGCAGCCGGTGCCGGCTGCGCCGAGGAGCGGCACGAACATGGCGGCGAGGACGCCTGCGGAGCCGAGGGTGACCAGGCCGGCGGCTCCGACGGCGCCGAGCAGGCAGCCGAGAGCCGCGCCGCCGAGGCCGCCGGCCAGGGTGCCGACGGTGGCGCCCATGGAGATGGTGCTGGTCATGCGGCTCCAGGCGGCCTGTTCACGCTCGTAGTCCGACTTCCAGGGGGCGCTGTTCTCGAAGGGCAGCGCGACCGGCTGGTAGACCGCGTGGGCGGTGTCGAACTGCGGGGTGAGCGTGGCGACGTGGTCATGGATGTCGGCGGCGATCGGGAAGACGAAATCGTCCACCCGGAACGACAATTCGGTGCCCGCGACCGTGGTTCCGTCGGCGGCCTTGATCTTCAGGACGCCATTGTCCACCACCAGCGACCCGGCATCCGTGCGGATGGTCAGGTCCCTCTCGCCGGTGGTGGCGCTGTAGTTGACGACACCCGCGTCGGACTGGGCGGGTGCGGCGTTCACGGTTCCGGCGGTGACCCCGAGCGCGGTCGTCACGAGGGCGGCGGATACGGCGAACTTGTTGAGCTTCATCAGGTTTGGTCTTTCGTCAGTGCGGGTCAGGGTCCGCACGGATGGCGCGGCTCTTCTATGTGCGTGAGCCGCGAAAGGATGTGACTGGCCGGCGGCACGGCCCGGAGGCCGTGTCGCTCAGCGGTTTTCGTGGACTAGGCGGTGGCGCGCAGGCGGGCTCCCACACCCACCAGCAGGTCGATCACCAGGAAGCCCAGCAGCGGAATGCCGACCATGGGCGCGAACCAGCCGACCACCGCGGCGGCCGCTGCCAACGGCGCCAGGACGATCAGCGGGGTCTGCGCCAGCGCCCGGCGCGGCGCCTTGCCCGCGGCGAGCCTCGACTCCTTGGTCGGGCGGCGCCGCCACCACATGAGGTAGCCGCGCACGATCACGGTGACCAGTCCGGCCATGATGACCAGCAGCAACAGCTGATTGGCCAGGCCGAACATCAGGCCCATGTGGAACTGGATGCCCCAGTTGGTGAGCTTGGCCATGAGCGGCCAGTCGGAGTACGGCAGCTTGTCGGTGACATTGCCGGTCGCGCCGTCCACCGCGATGGCATCGCGGGTGTACTGGCCGGGCCGGCGCAGCTCCTGGGCCACGAAGGCCATGCCGTCCTTGGCCGGAATGCTGATCTCCAAGGGCCCGGTCAGGCCATTGGCCCGGGCGACGCCGTACACGGTGTCGACCAGTGCCGCCTTGTCGGCGGCCGGCATGGCCGCGGCCGCACCGCCACCGTGGTGATCGTGTTCACCGCCCGCGGACATGGCCGGACCGGTCGACCCGGGCAGCTTCGCGCTCACCGCGGGCGTGGTCCAGCTCATCGCCTGCCGCAGCTGGGTGACGTTCTCACCCGCGTACTTCGACCAGGTCATACCGGTGACCGACAGCAGCAGGAGCACCGGCAGGATCCAGACACCCACCACCGCATGCCAATTCAGTGTCCGGGCCCGCGTCCGCGACCGATCCGGCCGCAGTAGCCAGCCGGGCGACCGCTTCTCGCGCCGCGCCCGCACCCGCCGGTACCAGAGCACCAGCCCGGCCAGTGCCACCAGCCACAGCCAGGAGGCCGCGATCTCGCTGTAGTAGCGGCCGAACGCGCCCAGGTGCAGATCCTTGTGCAGCTGGTCGATCCAGGTGCGCATGGGCAGCGCGCCCGAGCTGCCGTAGACGACGCTGTCGCCCACCGGCTGCGCGGTCACCGGGTCGACGAACACCGCGCGGCGCTCGGATTCGCCCAGCGACGGATCGCTGAAGAGCACGCGCGTGGTCTCCCCGGCGTGCCGTCCCGGGGCCACCGCCACCAGCGCCAGGTTCGGCTCGGCCGCCTGCCCGGCGGCGACCTGCTCCCGCAACGGCTTGGCCGGGCCGGTCGAATCGGTGTGCAGCAGGCCGCTGGAGGTGATGGTCTCCAGCGTCGGCGAGATCGCGTACAGCGCACCGGTCACGGCCGCGATCAGGATGAACGGCGCCACGAAGACGCCCGCGTAGAAGTGCAGTCGCAGCATGAGCGCCTGAAAGGCATTGCCCGCGCCACGTTTCGGGGGCCGGCCGGACGGCGGCGGCTCCGTCGTCCGGGTAGGGGAGGGCGGCGGTGTCGTATCGACACCGCTGTCAGTGATTGTCACCAGCGATCTTTCGGGTTCGAGGGAACACCCGGGGACACGCGGTACGGGGAGCGAACACGTCGAGGCGACGCATGTCAGGGCACACCATGACCCCCTCATGGTGCGCACGCGACTGCCACCGCGTGCGCACAGCGGTCATGGGGATGCCCGGACGCGCATGACGCCACCGCGACGGACGCGGGCGTACAGCGAAGTCACACGGACGCGAAAGTCCGTGTGCCCGGGTGTGAAAAGAAGGGAATCAGCCTCGAACGAGCGCGGGTGGTCCGCGAGTGCGGAAGACGTCGGCCGCGAAGATGCGCAGCACGACGAGATCCCGGTGCGCGATGGGCAGCAGCGGCGGCCCGATGCGCACCGGTAGTGAAATAGGTAGCGGCAGCGCCCAGGACAGCACCGTGGTGCCGATCCGATAGGCCGCCTCCGCACCGAGAATTACGACGGCCGCCGCGCACGCTGCCACGATGTGCGCGGCCAGCATGGCCGGGCTCCACATCGAGGCATTGTGGTGGTGATGGTGCATGCTGCCCGGCGAGCCCCACATCATGCTGAAGTGACCCAGGAATTGCCCGCCGATCAGCGCGACCACCAGCCCGAGCGCCGTGGTGCGCAGCGTGTGCACGCTCGCCACCACCGCGCCGACCGCGGCCGAGGCGGCGACCAGCAGCGTCAGCGGACCGGACTCCAGGGGCGCGGCCCCCGAGATCCAGCCGTGCGCGGCCACCGCGAGCGCCCCGGATACCGAACCGGCCGCCCCACCGCGCAATGCCGCAGCATCGCTGCGGGAATGCGCTGTAGAGCGGCCGGATTCGATGTTCACGCGCTGATAATAGCCAGGCCTGATCCAGCCCCTGTCCGTACCCTGCCGTTAACCGGCGGGGTGCGAACGGCTTTGGCTAATTCTCCGTGACTTCCATCTCGATCAGCGGCTTGCGCAGCAGCTTGCCGGTGGCATTACGCGGCAGCTCATCGAGGAAGATCACCTCGCGCGGCACCTTGTAGCGCGCCAGGTTCTCCTTCACGTAGTCCTTGATCTCCTGCACGTCCCGCTTGGAGTCGGGCCCCGGAACCACGATGGCGCGCAGGCGCTTTCCGAAGTCGCGGTCGTCGACGCCGACCACCGCCGCCTCCAGGATGTCGTGGCGGTTGGACAGCAGGTTCTCGACCTCCTGCGGGAAGACGTTCTCGCCGCCGGAGACGATCATGTCGTCGTCGCGGCCGTCGATGAACAGCAGCCCGTCGGTGTCGAAGTGACCGACGTCGCCGGAGGACATGAGGCCGTCCACGTACTCCTTGGTGCGGCCGTCGGTGTACTGCTTGAACGAGTGCCCGTTCTCGATGAAGATCGTGCCGGTCACGTTGGGCGCGGAGATGCGCTTGCGGTTCTCGTCGTAGAGCGCGACGCGAATGCCGACCGGCGCCTTGCCCGCGGTGGTCGGGGCCTTGCGCAGTTCCGACGGGGTGGCCACGGTCATGACCGCGCACTCGGTGGAGCCGTACACGTTGTAGAGGGTCTCGCCGAAGTAGTCGAGGGTGCGGGTGACGACGTCCGGCGGGATGGCCGAGCCGGCGGCGAAGACGACCTTCAGGGTCTCCGCCGGATTGTACTTCGCCAGCGTCTCTTCCGGCAGGTCCAGGATGCGCTGCAGCATAGTCGGGACCACGATCAGACCCTGCGCGCGGAACTTCTTGATATTGGCCAGCGTGCCCTCGGGATCGAAGCGGCGCTGCTGGAACACCACCCGGTTGCCCAGCGCGATCGACAGCGTGAACTGCGACAGGCCGGTGGCGTGGAAGATCGGGGCGGCCATCACCACGGTGCTGTTGCGCGGCAACGGGATTCGATCCAGGAACTGGGCCGTGATGAACGGGCTGACCTTGTCGCGCGGCGCGCCCTTGGGGGTGCCGGTGGTGCCCGAGGTCAGGATGACCATGCCGCCCGGCTTCTCCGGCGGGGCCAGCGGCGCGGTGGACTGCCCGGCCGCCACCGACTCGATGGTCGGAATCGACGGGTCGGCATTGTCCTGCTCGTCGACCCAGGTCAGGATGCGCGGAATCTCGGCCGGAATGGCCGACATCAGATCGAAGAACTCGGTGTCGTGCAGCACCGCCTTGACGTTCTCGCGGGCGGCCACATCGGTGAACTGCGGCTTGGCGAAGCCGGTGTTCATCAGCACCGCGCGCACGCCCAGCTTGCCGGCGGCGACCAGGCTCAGCACCATGCCGCGGTGGTCACGGGCCAGTACGCCGATCACATCGCCGGGGCCCAGGCCCTGGGCGGCGAGGCCGCGCGCAAAGGCATTGGACTGCTGGTCGAGCTGCTCGAAGGTCAGCTCACCGCGCTCGTCGACAATGGCCGCGGACTTGGGATTGGTGTTGGCCGCGTGCACGACCGCGCCCGCGAACGGACCGAACTTCAGCACATTGAGCGCCGAGCGCACCGCGTGATCGGGGCGCAGCGGATTGAAGAGTCCCCCTCGGACCATGGCATTGACGCTGAGCGCCGTATCGCCGGCCTTGCGTAGAACCGTGCCAGCCGATGGAAGGGCAAGTGACATGGGTACAACCTTCCGCGATCCCCCGCCGGACGAGTCGGCCGACGGACCGCAACATCGAGATCCAGTGCGGTGCTAACCCTAGCAAGCGCAGGCAGCCGGGGTGTGGCCGAGGTCTCCGTTACTCACAGTTACGAATAAACCGCGCAGCTCGTGGTGGGGATCCCAGGATTGCCGCCGTGTCGCGGACGTCATCGGCGCTGTGCCACCTGCTGACTCGGCGCTGTGCCGCGTGCTGACTCGGTGCTGTGCCGCCTACTGACTCGCGACGGGTGGCTCGTACTCCACGAGGACCCGGCGCAGCAGTTTGCCGGTGGCATTGCGCGGCAGATCGTCGAGGAAGAAGACGTCCCGTGGCACCTTGTAGCGGGCCAGATTGGCCTTCACATAGGTCTTGATCTCCTCGGGCGCGAGCTTCGCGCCGGGCTCTGGAATGATGAACGCGCGCAGGCGCTTACCGAATTCCACATCGTCCACGCCGACCACGGCCGCATCGAACACGTCGGGGCGCTCCAGCAGCAGGTTCTCGACCTCCTGCGGGAAGACGTTCTCGCCGCCGGAGACGATCATGTCGTCGTCGCGGCCGTCGATGAACAGCAGTCCGTGATCGTCGAAGTGCCCGACATCGCCGCTGGACATGTACCCGTCGATGACCTCCTTCATCCGCCCGTCGGTGTAGCCCTTGAACGGCGAGCCCGAGCGGATGAAGACTCGGCCCGTCACGTTCTTGGCGAGGATGCGCCGCCCGTCGTCGTCGAAGAGCGCCACTTCGCAAGTGAGCGGCGCCCGTCCCGCCGTCCCCGGCGCGAGGGCCAGATCCTCGGGCCGGGCGACCGAGGCGATCGCGCATTCGGTGGAGCCGTAGAGGTTGTAGAGCACCGGTCCGAACACCTCGGCCGTGCGCACCGACAGCTCCGGCGACAGCGCCGAACCGGCGAGCACGATCCCGGTCAGCGAGGAGGTGTCGTACTGCTGGCGAATCTCCTTGTCCAGCTCCACCATTCGATGCAGCATGGTCGGCACCGCCACCAGCATGTCGGCGCGGTGCTCGGCGATCATGCGCAGCGTCCGCTCGGCGTCGAAGCGGCGCGCCATCACCACCTTGTTGCCGAAGGCGCACGCGGTCAGCCAGGTCGCGAACCCGGTGGAGTGGAAGATGGGGGAGACGATGACCATCGTGCCCTGCTGCGGAAAGTCGATGCGGTCCACCATCTGCACCGTCGACAGCGGTCCGGTGCGTTCGCGCGGGGCGCCCTTGGGCATGCCGGTGGTGCCCGAGGTGAGGATGATGAAGCCGCCCGGCTGCTTCGGCGCGGGCAGCGGCGTCGGTGCGTTGGCCGCGATGAGCTCGTCCAGAGTTTTTGTGCCGGACGGTATTTCGGTGCCCTCGTCGACCCAGGTCAGTATGCGCGGAAGGTCCTCGGGCAGGGCGTCGAGCAGGCCGAGGAATTCGCTGTCGTGCAATACGACTCGCACGTTCTCGCGCTCGCAGACCTGGGCGAACTGCGGTTTGGCGAATCCGGTGTTCATCAGTGCCAGCCGCGCGCCGAGTTTGCCCAGCGCCGCCATGGTCAGCACCAGGCCCCGGTGATCGCGGGCCAGCACGCCCACCACGGTTCCGGGCTTGACGCCGTTGCGCTGCAATCCGCGCGCCAGCGCGTTCGACTGCTCGTCCAGCTCCCGGTAGGTGAGCTCACCCCGCTCGTCCGCGAGGGCCGGCCGGTCCCCGAACAGGCGCGCCGCGCGCCGTACCGCGGTCGCCGGCGGCCCGAAAACCCTGGCGTCCCTGAGCAATCGGACCGTCCCCACCGGGTCGGTGGGATCGCTCAACCCCAGCTCCCGCAAACGCCTCAGGCCCTTGACCGCCTCACCGGTGTGCGCCATGCGCTGCCGAGCCGAATGCAGAACCGAGGCCATGCGGACCACCTCCGTTGACGAGCCGTCCACCGCCCGGACCCGACGGCGGTAGCGTCACCGTAACAGCGGCCTGTGACGGCCGTTACACAAATTCGGTCACAACAGACACACAGCAACTCTGAGCGAATGGCCCTACTGTGTTCACCTGTTGATAGCTCGCTCGTAATCTGGGTCGCCCAGGCTGCGGGTTCCCCCTTCCCCGAACCGATGAGGTACCCCTATGGAGATTCTCGCCGCACTCGCCAACATCGTCGCCGCCATGAGCACCGGAAGCGCGTCGCTGGCCGCGCTGTAATCCGGCGCTCACGCGAACAGCCCGCCGACCGATCGGCGGGCTGTTCGCATATCCGGGCTCAGGCCTGGTCGAAGCCGGTGGTCAGGCCCAGGTGGGCGGTGGCGTCCAGCTCGGCGGCGACGGCGGCCAGCTTGCCGCGGATGGCGCCGACCGCGTCCGGGCCCAGGGCCAGGCGCAGCGGCGCGTCCGCCTGGCCGACCACCGCGAGGACGGCGGCCGCGGCCTTGCCGGGATCGCCCTGCTGCTGCTGGTCGGAGGCGGGCAGGCCGTCGCGGATGGCGCCCACGGTGCCGGCGTAGTCCGGGATAGCGGAACCGATGGTGAGGGCGGCGGGCTTGGCGAAACCGGTTCGGAATTCCCCGGGTTCGACGATCAGCACCTGGATGCCGAGCGGATCCACCTCGGCGGCAAGGGCTTCACTGGCCAGCTCCAGCGCGCCCTTGGCGGCGCTGTAGGCGCCCACGCCCGCGAAGGACAGGAATCCGCCCATGCTGGTCAGCTGGACGATGGTGCCCGCGTGGCGCTCGCGCATCTGGGGGAGGACCAGCTGGGTCAGCCGCAGCGGACCGAAGAACATGACCTCCATGGCGTCCCGCAGATCGGCTTCGGTGGTCTCCTCGATCGCGCCGACGATGCCGTAGCCCGCATTGTTGACCAGGACGTCGATCCGCCCGGCCTCCTTCACCGCCCGCTCGGCGGCGGCCGGGTCGCGTACGTCCAGGGTCACCACCTGCACCCGGTCCGGGTGCGCGGCAACCACGTCCGCCATGGTCTCGGGGCGACGCACCGCGGCCACCACCTCGTCCCCGGCGGCCAGCACGGCCCGGGTGAAGGCCGCGCCGAAACCGCTGTTGGCTCCGGTGATCAGCCAGCGGCGCGGGTCTTCTGTACTCATGTCGATCCTTTGCTGCGAGATCCGGCTATGCCCCGGGTCGGGGTCGATGACCAGCTTGCCCGTCGTTGGCCAGGATGTCATGCGCCGGGCCGGAATACGGTTCCGCGACTGAGGGTTTGGGCCGATCCGAACTAATTCTCGTGCTGATCGCCGCAGAATCAGAAGATGAACGACCTCTTCGATTTCTCCGGCCGGACGGTCTTCGTGGCGGGCGGTACCAGCGGCATCAATCTCGTTGTGGCGCGCGCCTTCGCGCGGGCCGGGGCCTCGGTGGCGGTGCTCTCGCGCACGCCGGACAAGGTGCGGGCGGCGGTCGACTCGCTCGGCGAATGCGGGGTCACCGCCCTGGGCTTCGCCGCGGACGTGCGCGACTACGAGGCGGTCGCCGCGGGCCTCGCCGCGACCTGCACCGAGCTCGGGGAGCTGGACGTGCTGGTATCGGGTGCGGCCGGGAACTTCCCCGCCGCAACGGAATCCATGTCGGCCCGGGCCTTCGGCGCGGTCGTGGACATCGATCTGAAGGGCACCTTCAATGTCCTGCGCGCCGCCCGCGAGCACCTACGCACGCCCGGGGCCTCGGTCATCACCGTCTCCGCGCCGCAGTCGACCGTTCCTATGGCCCTGCAGGCCCATGCCTGCGCCGCCAAGGCAGGCGTGGACATGCTCACCAAGGTCGCGGCGCTGGAATGGGCGGCGGCGGGCATTCGCGTCAATGCCGTGGTCCCCGGCCCGATCGAGGACACCGAGGGCATGTCGCGCCTGGCCCCCACCCCCGAACTGTCCGACCTGGTGGCCAAATCCGTTCCCATGGGCCGCTACGGCACCGCCCAGGAGATCGCCGACTGTTGCCTCTGGCTCGCGTCTCCGCTGGCGTCCTACGTCAACGGCGCGGTCGTTCCCGTCGACGGTGGCTGGTCCCTGGGCGGCGCCTCGGAGGTCTTCACCGCCATGCGAAACCTGCTGGCGGGCTGACGCTTCCGCTGCCCGGCGTTCAGTGTCCGCCCGAGGCGATCTTCTTCGGATCGATGAACGACTGCAGCGGCGACAGATGCGTATAGGTGTCGAGCAACGCCCGCCCCAGCGTGGCATGCGCCTCCACCACCGGATTCGTAGCCCCGTAGTTGTCCGCGTCCGGCGCCTGATCGGCGAAGAACGAGAACACCACCAGCGGCGCCCCCGCCGCATCGAACATGATCCCGGTATCGTGCCGCTTGTCATCGGACGCACCGTGTTTGGTGGCGAAGCGGGCCCGCTCGTCCGAGGACATGTTGCGCCGGATCCCGTCGGTGTACCCCACCGCCGTCCACGTCATGATCCGCAGCACCGCCTGCGTCGACTCCTTCGACAACAACGTCCCCGACGCCAGCCGGAACAGCAGATCGTTGTTCTCCCGGGCTGTCGTATTCCCCAGATAGAACCGGCTCTCCCCGGGCAACGGCACCACCCGGGTCTCCTTGAAACCCAGCCGATCCAACGTCGCGTTGACCTGTTCCCCCGACACGAACCGCGACAGCAACCGCACCGCGGTGTTATCCGAAACCTGCAACATCGTGGTCAGCAGATTCGCCACCGTGAGCTGATCCCCGAACGCCGCCTGATTCAAATACAGCCCGCTGCCCTCGGCCACCATGTCGGCATCGAGAGTCGTGGTGTCGGACAGCTTGATCCGCCCCGCATCCACCTCACTCATCAGCGCCGTCATCACCGCCAGCTTCTGCACACTGGCCCCCTCGATGACGAAGTCCGCGTCCTCCTCCACCACCGGAACCGGCTTCCCCGACCCCAAATCACTGACCAGGCAATGCCACCGCCCCCCGGCAACCTTCGTGATCGCCCGATACTGCGCATCGAATGCCGGCCCCACCACCGGCACCCCCGCCCGCGCCGTCCCCGCCCGCATCATCCCCCCAGCGACAATAGCGCCGGCCCCCAATAGCATCCGCCTACTGAATCCACGCACCGGCGAAACCTATCCGCGTAAATCACATTTCAGCAACTGCAACGCCGATACACCCAGCTTGAATCAGAGTATGGCTGCGATGGCCCCGCCTGGCCTGCCGGTGTCCGCCCGCCGACCGCGACGTTGGTCGTGAGCGTGACGGCCGCGCAAACCCGCACGGGCAGCGCCGACTCCATTCCGGTTATCGGCAGCCTGCTGAAGGCACTCGTAATCTGACCCGGATCACGGCGTCCGGAACGAGAAAACCGGTGCGGGCCACGAATGCGGGCCGCACCGGTTTTCGTCGGGGACTTGTTACTTCAGCTTGTCGCTCGACAGCCCGAGCACGCGGCGGGCGACGATGAGCTGCTGGATCTGCTGGGTGCCTTCGAAGATGTCGAGGATCTTCGAGTCGCGGGCCCACTTCTCCAGGAGGGTGCGCTGGGAGTAACCCGCGGTGCCGGCGAGTTCGACGGCCTTGAGGGTGACGTCGGTGCCCATGCGGCCGGCCTTGGCCTTGGACATGGAAGCCTCGAGGGAGTTGGGCTTCTTGTTGTCGGCCATCCACGCGGCGCGCAGCGACAGCAGGTAGGCGGCTTCCCAGTCGGCCTCCAGGCGGAGGAATTCCGCGGCGGCGGCGTGCTGGTTGTTGGCCGGCTTGTCGTAGGAGATCTCGATGCCCGCGTCGGTGAGGACGGTGCGGAGCTCCTCGAGGGCGGCGCGGCCGACACCGACGGCCATTCCGGCGACCAGCGGGCGGGTGTTGTCGAACGTCTGCATGACGCCCGCGAAACCCTTCTCCACATTGACTTCCGGCGAGCCCAGGATGTTGTCCTTGGGGATGCGGCAGTCCTCGAGGCGGAGCTCGGCGGTGTCGGAGGCCTTGATGCCCAGCTTGTGCTCGAGGCGGGACACGGTGAGGCCCTTGGCATCCCGCGGCACCACGAACGACTTGATGGCCGCGCGGCCCAGCGACTTGTCGACGGTCGCCCACACCACGATGTGGGTGGCGCGCGAACCGGCGGTCACGAAGATCTTGGTGCCGTTGAGCACCCACTCGTCGCCGTCGAGCACCGCGGTGGTGGACACGGCCGCGGAGTCGGAGCCGAAGGACGGCTCGGTGATGGCCATGGCGGCCCACACCTTGCCGAAACGCGACAGCTGCTCATCGGTGGCGACCGCCGCGATGGCGGCGTTGCCGAGACCCTGGTAGGGGATCGACAGCATGAGGCCGACATCGCCCCACGAGGTCTCCAGCGCGTTCATCAGCGCGGACATATTGCCGCCGTTGGTGTTTCCGAGCAGCTCGGTGGCGTGCGCGTCCTTGGTGGACCCGGCGCCCTCGGTCTTCTCGCCGGCCTTGCGGCCACCGGTGGCGCCGGAGACGTCGGCCGAGCCGGAGTCGGACAAGCCCTCGACCATGGCGGCCATGGTGTCCAGCTCGACCGGGTATTCGTGCTCGGCCAGGTCGTACTTGCGCGACGCGGGACGGAAGATCTCCTGCGCGACCTGGTGGGCCTGGTTGGCGCTGGCCCGCAGCTTCTTGGGGAGTTCGAGATTGATCATGAGGTGGTCTCTCCGTTGGTCAGATGAGGACGATGCCTTCGGCCACGCCGACGCCGCGCAGATCGCGGTACCAGCGCTCGACCGGGTGCTCCTTGGTGAAACCGTGGCCGCCGAGCAGCTGCACGCCGTCGAGCCCGATCTGCATGCCCTTGTCGGTGGCCAGCTTCTTCGCCAGCGCGGCCTCGCGGGCGAAGGACAGCCCCTGCTCCGCGCGCGACGCACCCCGCAGCGTCACGAGCCGAAGACCGTCCAGCTCGATCGCCATATTGGCGACCATGAACGCGACCGCCTGGCGGTGCGCGATCGGCTCACCGAACGCCTCACGCTCCTTCACGTACGGAATCACGTAGTCCAGCACGGCCTGACCGGTGCCGATGGCCAGCGAGGCCCAGCCCAGCCGGGCCAGCCGCACGGCGTCGGCGTACTCCTCGGCACGCTGCGCGCCCTCCGAGTCGCCCAGCAGGGCGGTGGCGGGCACGGCCACATTGTTCAGCACCAGCCGGCCCAGGCCCGCGGCGCGCATACCCATGCTCGGGTCCGCCTCGATCACCACACCGTCGGTGTCGGACTCGACGATGAAGAAGGTGGGGCGGCCGTCCAGCTCGGCGGCGACGATGAACAGCTCGGCGTCACCGGCGGCCGGGACCAGGGTCTTCACGCCGTTGAGGCGGAAACCGCTGGGGGAGCGGGTGGCCTTGGTCCGCAGCGCGAACGGATCGAACAGGGCCTGCGGCTCGGCGACGACGACCGAGGCCTGCGGCACGTTCTCGCCCGTGAAGGCGCCCAGGTAGGTCTGCTGCTGCGCGTCGGTACCCCACTGCGACAGCGCGATCGCGACACCGCTCGGCGCCAGGATCGGCAGCGCCAGGCCCATGTCGCCGTACGAAAGCGCCTCGGCCACCAGCGAATTGGTGACCGCACCCCGCTCGGACGCCGCGCCCTCGAGCTCCTCGGGCACGTTGATCAGGGTGATGCCCAGCTCGGCGGCGCGCTCGAGCAGGTCGCGCGGGGCCTTGGCGGAATTGTCGGCCTCGTACGCGGCCGGGCGCAGGATCTCGCCGGCGAAGTCGCGCACCGTCTCGACGATCATCTGCTGCTCGTCGGTCGGGGTGAGGTCGAAGTAGTCCTTCTTGCGAGACTCGTTGGCGGGCAGCCGCTTCGGAGCGCCACCGCCGGCGACCTTCTCGAACACCCGGGTCGCCGCGCCCAGGGTGCGGAACCCGGTCTTGGTGCCCTCGTAGGTGATTCGTTCGATCGGCTTGCGCAGCTTGTACTTCTCCGCCAGCTCAGATCCCGTGATGGTCGTCATGACCCGCATCGCCGCGCCCATCCAGTCGCGTTTGACCGGGTTGAGGCCAACGGCGGAGGTATCCCGCTTCGTTGCGGTGTCTCGAGTGCTCATAATCACCAGTTTTCTATCGAGGAGGTGGGTGATCCTGCCCAGCAATCTTACTCCTGAGTAAGACTATCTTACTTCAGAGTAAGAACTGGCGTCGAGGATTGTCGAATCGGCAGGTCAGGGCGGTCGTTCGAACTTACCGACCGGTATCACTCGGATCTAGTGAAACAAATACGCTTCAGACGCGCCCGAGGTGGGCTAGGGTGTCGGCGCATAACCCGCTCCTGATGGAGGTTCGTACATATGAAGATTGCGCTCGGAACGGCGGGCATCATTGCCGCCGGTCTCTTCCTCGCTGCCCCCAACGCCAGCGCCGACGTGCAGCTGCAGCCGGTCGATGTGGGCATCACCGGCTCCGGTGTCGGCCTGGGCACCGGATCCGGCACGGGTGGCTGCATCAGCGGCGTCGGCACCGAGCTCGGACTCGGTTCGGTCGGTGTGGGCTCCGCTGCCCCCGGCGGCCCGTTCCTCGACTTCGGCTCGGTCTGCGTCCCGCTCGGCTGAGAGACAACGGCGTAGCGACGCTGAATAGTTAGAGCGTAGCAACGCGCCCGGTGGCGGGACCGCAGCCCGCGCCGGGTACCCCCAGCACCGGTGGCCCGGAGATGCGACGATACGGGGGATGCGCGAACGGCCGGTCAACGCCTCGGGTGGCGAAACGTACTGGATAGCTGGAACTTTCGCGGTGCTGCTCACCGTGCTCTCCGGACGGTACGGGTACCACCGCGATGAGCTCTACTTTCTGGCCGCGGGACGGCGATTGGACTGGGGCTATCCCGATCAGCCGCCGCTGGTGCCGCTGCTGGCCCGCGCGATGTCGGCCATCGATCCGAATTCCGTACTGCTGCTGCGTCTTCCGGCGACGCTTGTGGCCACCACCGTGGTGATCTGCGCCGGACTCGCCGCCCGCGAACTCGGCGGCGGCCGGGTGGCGCAGGCGGTCGCGGCCGGGACCATGGCGTCGGCGGCCGTGGTGGCCGGCGCCGGGCACACCCTCAGTACGGCGGACATCGATCTCGCGGTGTGGCCGGTATCGATACTGCTGGTCCTGCATCTACTGCGGCCCGACGCCGACCCGCGATGGTGGCTCGCGATCGGCGCGCTGGCCGGAATCGGGGTGCAGAACAAGGCCCTGATCGTGGTTCCCCTTGCCGCGCTGGCCTTCTCACTGCTCCTGGTCGGACCGCGAGAAGTGTTCGCCACCAGGTATTTCCCGCTCGCCGTCGGGATCGCAGCGGTGATCAGCGCGCCCTATGTGGTGTGGCAGGCGCGCAACGGCTGGCCGCAGTGGGCGCTGAGCAGGGCCATCGCGGGCGGCTCCTCGGGCAGCTCGAATTCGCGAATCGGGTTCGTGCTCCTGCAATTCGGGCTGATCGGCGTGCTGCTGGTGCCGCTGTGGGCGTTCGGCCTGTGGTGGCTGTGGCGGCGCTACCGGGCCTTCGCCGTCGCCTACGCGATGCTGTTCGTCGGCTACCTGGTCATGGTCGGCAAGGCGTACTACCTCGGCGGGATGTATCCGCTGCTGGTGGCCGCGGGCGCCGTCGGACTGGAGCCGCGGCTGAGCGGGCGTCGGATACGGCTTGCCGCACTGACTTTCGTCATCGCGCTGAATGCCGTGTTCTCGGCGGTGGTCTTCCTGCCCGTGCTCCCGATGTCCGCCCTCCGGGAGCCGTCGGCTCTGCTCACGATCAACAAGGAGGCGGGGGAGACCGTCGGCTGGCCGCAGTTCACCGCGCAGATCGCCGATGTCCGAGCGCATTCCGCGCCCGATGCCGACCTGCTCACCGCCAACTACGGTGAGGCCGCCGCCCTCGAACACTTCGGCGGACGCTACAACCTGCCGACCCCGCGCAGCGTGCACAACGCGTACTGGTGGTGGGGCCCGCCGCCGGGCGCGCACGAGGTGCTCGTCCTCGGCATGCCCGCTGGCCGGGTGAGCCGCTTCTGCGTGGACCCGGAACCGTTGGGGCACTTGGACAATGGCCTGAACATCCGCAATCTCGAGCAGGGGCGCGCGATCATCCTGTGCCGCACACCCCGCCGCCCCTGGTCCGAGATGTGGCCCGCCATGCGGCAACTCGGCTGAGGCTCGGACCTCAGGTCCGGATCAGGCCTGCAGGGCCGCCAGCACCTGGTCCTGCAGATGCGAATTGGTCGCCACCGCGCTCCCGCCGTGCGGCCCCGGCTTGCCGTCCAGCGCCGTGAAGGTGCCGCCCGCCTCGCGAATGAGAATGTCCAGCGCCGCCATATCCCACAGCGACAGTTCGGGTTCGGTGACGATGTCGACCGCGCCCTCGGCCAGCAGCGTGTACCCGAAGAAGTCGCCGTACCCGCGCACCCGCCACACCTCGTCGGTGAGCGCGATGAGCTTGGCCCGGCGTCCGATGGCCCGCCAGCCCGACAGGCTGGAGATCGCGAGGCTGGCCGCGCCCAGCTCGGCGATCGCCGACACCGAGATGGCCCGGGGCTCACCCTGCTCGAAGCTGCTCCACGCGCCGTCACCGGTTGCCGCCCACCAGCGTCGCGCCAGCGCCGGCGCGCTGACCACACCCACCACCGGCACGCCGTCCTCGAGCAGCGAGATGAGCGAGGCCCACACCGGCACCCCGCGCACGAAGTTCTTGGTCCCGTCGATCGGGTCGATGACCCACTGCCGGCCGCTGAATTCGACGTCCCCGCCGAACTCCTCACCGAGCACCAGGTCGCCCGGCCGCTCCACGGCGAGGATCTCCCGCAGCGTCCGCTCGACCGCCAGATCCGCATCCGACACCGGCGTCAGATCCGGCTTGGAATCGATCTTCAAATCGAGCGCCCCGAACCGCTCACGGGTGATCCCATCGGCCACGTCGGCCAGCTTCAGCGCGAGTTCCAGGTCAGCGGAGTATCCGGTCACGCCCCAGCACGTTAGTCCTCCCCCGTTAACAGGTGGTGTCCCACGTCCCCAACATCGAGTGGCACACCGGTGAGGTGAATTGCCCGTTTTGTGCTCGCCGGTGTGCCACCCGCCGATCACGCGGGGACGGCGGCGGTACGGGCCGCGGTGAGGGCGGTTGCCCACCAGTGGAGTTGCTCGAGGAGGTGGGTGGCGGAGTCGTCGAATTCGGTCGGATTGGGGAGGGTGCCGTCGGGGGCGAAGTGCAGGAAGTAGCGGGGGAAGGTGACGGTGGAGCGGACGGTGTGGGCGTTGAGTTCGTTGAATACCGTGCGCAGGGACTCGATGGCGAGCAGGCCGCCGGTGCTGCCGCCGTAGCCGACGAATCCGACCGTCTTGCGATCCCACTGCGTGAAGTGCCAATCGATCGCGGTCTTCAGCGAGGCCGGGAAGCTGCGGTTGATATCGGGCGTGACGACCACGAAGGCATCGGCGTCGGCCAGTCGCTCGGCCAGCTCGGCGGTATTGCCGGGGCGCACCGGGTTCGGGTCCATGAGCGGCGAGACGGCGGGCAGGGCGTGCGGCAGCGGGTAGTCGGCCAGGTCGATGACATCCACCTCGAACCCGCCGTGGGCGCGGGCTCGCTCGGTGAACCAGTTCGCCACCACCGGTCCGAACCGGCCCTCACGGACGCTGCCGATGATCACCGCGAGGCGCAGGGGAGTGCTGGTCATTGTGGGTCTCCTTCGAGATTCGCCGCGACCGGTCGGCCGCTCGAGATCAACTCTGCGAGCCCGGCCGAGCGCTAGGGAGACCACGCTGAGGGTGGTAGTGGCAGGGACACGATAAGAACCGCGCCCGTTGCTAGCGTCGAATACGTGAGTGAGAACGAGCTGGGCCTGTTCCTGCGGCTACGCCGGGAGGCGGTCACGCCCGCCGAAGTGGGCCTGCCGACGGGTCCGCGCCGCCGCACGCCCGGCCTGCGCCGCGCCGAATTGGCCACACTCGCAGGAGTTTCCGTCGAGTACCTGACCCGGCTGGAGCAGGGCCGCGACCGGCACCCGTCCGCGCCCGTGCTGATCGCGCTGGCCGACGCGCTGCGATTGACCCCGGCGCAACGGGTGCACCTGCTCAATTTCGCCAAGGCCGGGGATCCGAACTTCAACTGCCGCGGCGGTTCCGGGCCCAACCGGCGCATCCGCCCGGCCGTGCAGGCCATGCTGGATCAACTCGAACCCGCGCCCGCGGCCATCATGAACCGGCTCAGCGAGATCCTCGCGGTAACCGACGGCTACCGTGCCCTGTTCGGCCCGATCGGCCTGCTCGACGGCGGTCTGCCCGGCAGCTACGCCCGCTACGTCCTGTCCGACCCGCGCGCCCGCGACGCCTACCCGGACTGGGAACACAAGGCCGACAAGGTGGTCGCCACCCTCAAACAGGGCCCCGGCCGCGCCGACCCCCACGTCGATGCCCTCATGGATGAACTGGCCGCCACCGTCGGCCCCGAATTCACCCGCCGCCTGGACACCCTCCCCGGCCTCCCCGACACCAACGGCGTCGGCCGCCTCACCCACCCCGAAGCCGGCCCCCTGCGCCTGGCCTACGAAACCCTGAACCTCTCCGCCGACGACGACCAATTCCTCATGGTCTACCTCCCGGCCGACGACGCCACCGCCACGGCCCTGGACCGCCTCGTCGGCCGCCGCCCAGGCGGCCTCCGTGCCGTCGCGGGCTGACCAACCTACGTGCTGTCGCGGTCTGATGCCCGCCGAAGTTTCGGGCAGGCGGACGAGCCCGGTAGATTTGAACATTGTGCATCCTGACGTCTCCGCTGATCTGGCCGAACTCGACACGACTCTGAAGACCATCGAGTCGGTGCTCGACATCGACGAGCTGGCTCGCCGCATCGACGAGCTGGAGCAGCAGGCGGCCGACCCGGAGCTGTGGAACAACCAGGAACACGCGCAGAGCGTGACCAGTCAGCTCTCCCACGCGCAGAGTGAAATGCGCCGGGTGCGCGACCTCCGCCAGCGGCTCGAGGATCTGCCCGTGCTGTACGAGCTCGCCGAGGCGGAAGAAGGTGCGGATCGCACGGCGGCGCTCGCCGACGCCGATTCGGAGCGGGCCAGCCTGCACGCTGATGTCGAGGCCATGGAGGTCCGGACCCTGCTCTCGGGCGAGTACGACAAGCGTGAGGCGCTGGTCAACATCCGCTCCGGCGCGGGCGGCGTGGACGCCGCGGACTGGGCGCAGATGCTCATGCGCATGTACGTGCGCTGGGCCGAGGGCCACAAGTACGCGGTCGAGATCTACGACACCTCGTACGCGGAGGAGGCGGGCATCAAGTCGGCGACCTTCGCGGTCAAGACGCCCTACGCCTACGGCACGCTATCGGTGGAAATGGGCACGCACCGCCTGGTCCGCATCAGCCCGTTCGACAACCAGGGTCGCCGTCAGACCTCCTTCGCCGAGGTCGAGGTGCTGCCGGTGGTCGAGACCACCGACCACATCGAGATTCCCGAGAACGAGGTCCGGGTCGACGTCTACCGTTCGTCCGGCCCCGGCGGCCAGTCGGTCAACACCACCGACTCCGCGGTCCGCCTCACCCACATCCCGACCGGCATCGTCGTCACCTGTCAGAACGAGAAATCGCAGCTGCAGAACAAGATTTCGGCCATGCGCGTGCTGCAGGCCAAGCTGCTCGAACGCAAGCGCCAGGAAGAACGCGCTCAGATGGACGCGCTCAAGACGAACGAGGGCGCGTCCTGGGGCAACCAGATGCGCTCCTACGTGCTGCACCCGTACCAGATGGTCAAGGATCTCCGCACCGGTTACGAGGTCAACAACCCCTCCGCCGTGCTCGACGGCGACATCGATGCCTTCATCGAATCCGGCATCCGATGGCGCATGCGGGAGCAGGCAACCCAGGGGTAGGGCATGAGTTCGATTCTCGCCGCGGGCACCGGAGCCGATTTCGGGAACTGGCTGCGGTCCAGCGGTCTCGAGATCGTGCTGCTGGTCGTCGGCGCCATGTTGTTCAGTCGCGCCGCGACCTTCGTGCGCGACCGCATCACTCGCAAGATCGACGCCGGCTTCCGCAGCAGCGATTCGCTGGTGCGGTCCGAGGCGGCCAAGCATCGGCATGCGCTGGCGCAGGTCATCACCTGGGTGGTGCTGTCCATCGTCTACTTCCTGGTGTCGCTGGAAGTATTGCGGCGCTTGGGTTTCGAGCTCGGCGGACTGGTCGCCCCGGCCGCGGTGCTCGGCGCCGCCCTGGGTTTCGGGGCGCAGCGGATCGTGCAGGACCTGCTCGCCGGATTCTTCCTGATCACCGAAAGGCAGTACGGCTTCGGCGATGTCGTGCGCATCGCGGTCACTGGCAATTCGACCGAGGCCGAGGGTACGGTCGAGGACGTCACGCTGCGCATCACGACGCTGCGTAGCGCCGACGGCGAAGTGATAACCGTCCCGAACGGTCAGATCGTGAAAGTGACCAACCTGTCGAAGGATTGGGCGCGCGCCGCCATCGACGTGCCCGTTCCCGCCACCGCCGACATCAACAAGGTCAACGAGATCCTGCGTGAGGTGGGGGCCAAGGCCTTCGCCGATCGCAAGCTCAAAGCACTGCTGCTGGACGAGCCGACCGTCATGGGTGTCGAAGATCTCACCGTCAACCAGATGAACATCAAGATGGTGGCCCGGACGCTGCCGGGCAAACAGTTCGAAGTCGGGCGCGAGCTGCGGGTGCGGGTGGCCGCCGCGTTGCGCCGGGAGGGTCTCAGTGTCGGTGCTGATTAAGAGAATGCGTAAGTCCACGGCGATCCTGATGGCCGTGTGGGTAGGAACATTCGTTCTGTATGTCTTCGTCAAGCCCGCCCAACACGAGACCAACAGCACCCCGCCGATCGTGAACACCATGCTCAGCAACTATCTGCCAAACACTTCCGACCACACGGGCCGCTGAGCCCGAGTCCGCGCGCTGTAGTCGGCCGCGGCGGCGTGCTGGCTACACTGGCTCCCCGTGATAACCCTGCGCAACGTCACCAAGTCGTATCAGACCTCGACGCGGCCGGCGCTGGACAATGTCTCCGTCGATATCGAAAAAGGCGAGTTCGTCTTCGTTATCGGGCCCTCGGGCTCTGGAAAGTCCACGTTCATGCGGCTGCTGCTCAAGGACGAGAAGCCGACCACCGGTGAGGTGTGGGTCGCCGACTTCCGGGTCGACAGGCTGCCCGGGCGCAAGGTTCCCAAACTGCGCCAGCGCATCGGCTGCGTCTTCCAGGATTTCCGGCTGCTGCAGCAGAAGACCGTGGAACAGAACGTGGCCTTCGCGCTGGAAGTGATTGGCAAATCGCGAGCATTCATCAATCGCTCGGTGCCCGAGGCGCTCGACATGGTCGGCCTCGCCGGCAAGGCCGACCGGCTGCCGGGTGAGCTCTCCGGCGGTGAACAGCAACGGGTGGCGCTCGCGCGCGCCTTCGTGAACCGGCCGCTGGTACTGCTGGCCGACGAACCGACCGGCAACCTCGACCCGGAGACCAGCCAGGACATCATGACGCTGCTCGAACGCATCAACCGCACCGGAACCACGGTCGTCATGGCCACCCACGACAACACCATCGTCGACGCCATGCGCCGGCGCGTGGTCGAACTCGACCGCGGGCGCATCGTGCGCGACGACGAGATGGGCGTGTACGGGGTGGGCCGGTAATGCGCGCGGGATTCCTGTTCAGCGAGGTCTTCACCGGCCTGCGCCGCAATGTCACCATGACCATCGCCATGATCCTCACCACCGCGGTGTCGCTGACCATGCTGGGCGGCGGTCTGCTGGCGGTCCGCATGGCGGACAAGATCCAGGACTACTACGTCCAGCGCGTCGAGATCCGGTTGTATCTCGACGATCAGGTCTCCAAGACCGATCCGGACTGCACCGGGCAGCCGTGCGCCTCGCTCATGGCGGATCTGAAGAAGCACGACTATGTGGCGAACGTCCAGTTCGTCAACAGCCAGGACGCGGTGAAGGAGGTCAAGGAGACCACCTTCAAGGATCAGCCCGGGCTCGCCGACGAGGTGAGCAAGGACGGGCTGCCCTCCTCGTTCCGGGTGAAGCTCGACGATGTGACCAAATACCGGTCCATCTATGACGACTTCTCCAAGCGGCCCGGCGTCATGACCGTGCTCAATGACATGGACATCGTGGACCGGCTGGTCAGCTTCTTCGTCGGATTGCGCAATGCGGCCTTCGGTTTGGCGGCGCTGCAGGCGCTGGCCGCGCTGCTGCTGATCGCCAATATGGTTCAGGTGGCGGCGCTGGCCCGCAAGACCGAGGTCGGCATCATGCGGCTGGTCGGCGCCACGCGGTGGTACACGCAGCTGCCGTTCCTGCTGGAGGCGGTGCTGGCCGCGCTGGTGGGATCGGTGCTGGCGGTGGGCGGTCTGTTCGTCGCGCAACCGCTGGTGATCAACCGGGCGCTGGGGTCGCTGTTCAACGACCAGGTGTTGCCGCGGATCACGGGCGACGACATCGCGGCCGTCGCGATGATCGTCACACCGATCGGTATCGGATTCGCCGCTCTCACGGCATATGCCGCGCTCCGGTACTACGTCCGCGAGTGAATGCCAACCGCTTCCTGAGACTTCTCAACTCGCAGAGGGTGCGAAGTTCGGGCCATTGGGCCCAACGGCATTCCGGTGTCGGGTGGGGTCCGTAGGATTGCGGGCGTGAGTGCGCCGGAGGTCGAGACCGTAGTCGGAAACCTGGATGACGCCGGAAGTGATCCGGCGCACCAGGTGCTGCGAAAGACGTTCGGGTACGACAGTTTTCGCGGACCGCAGCGGGACATCGTCGACCAGGTGATCGCCGGTGGCGACGCCCTGGTGCTCATGCCCACCGGTGGCGGCAAATCGCTGTGCTATCAGATTCCGGCGCTGGTGCGGCCGGGCGTGGGTGTGGTGATCTCACCACTCATCGCGCTCATGCAGGACCAGGTGGACGCGCTCAATGCCGTCGGCGTGCGCGCCGGATTCCTGAACTCCACCCAGTTCCCCGACGAACGGCGCACGGTCGAGGCGCAATTCGTGGCGGGTGAGCTGGATGTGCTCTACCTCGCACCGGAGCGGCTGCGGCTGGAGTCCACCGCGCAGTTGCTGGATCGGGGCAAGATCTCGGTCTTCGCCATCGACGAGGCGCACTGCGTCTCGCAGTGGGGCCACGACTTCCGGCCCGACTATCTGGGCCTGTCGATGGTGCACGAGCGCTGGCCGGACGTGCCGCGCATCGCGCTCACCGCCACCGCGACCGAGGCCACCCGCAAGGAGATCGCCGAGCGGCTCGACCTCACCCGCGCCAAGCACTTCGTGGCCAGCTTCGACCGGCCCAATATCCAATACCGGATCGAGGCCAAGAATCGGCCCGAACACCAGCTGCTCTCGTTCATCCAGACCGAGCACGCCGGCGATGCGGGCATCGTCTACTGCCTCTCGCGCAATTCGGTCGAGAAGACCGCGGCCTTCCTGACCGCCAATGGCGTGGAAGCCGTGCCGTACCACGCGGGGCTGGACAATCGCACCCGCGCGACCAACCAGGCGCGGTTCCTGCGCGAGGACGGGCTCGTGGTGGTCGCCACCATCGCCTTCGGCATGGGCATCGACAAGCCGGACGTGCGCTTCGTCGCACACCTGGATCTGCCCAAGTCGGTCGAGGGCTACTACCAGGAGACCGGCCGCGCCGGGCGCGACGGGCAGCCGTCCACCGCGTGGATGGTGTACGGCCTCAGTGACGTTGTACAGCAACGGAAGATGATCGACTCCTCCGACGGCGACGCCATGCACCGCCGCCAACTGCAACTGCACCTGGATGCCATGCTCGCGCTCTGCGAAACCGTGCAGTGCCGCCGCGTTCAGCTGCTGGCCTACTTCGGTCAGCAGGGTGAGCGCTGCGGCAACTGCGACACCTGCCTCAACGCGCCCGAGGCGTGGGACGGCACCGTGCCCGCCCAGAAAGTGCTCTCCACCGTGCTGCGGCTCAAACGCGAACGCGGCCAGAGCTTCGGTGCGGGCCACATCGTGGACATCCTGATCGGCAAGCGCAATCCCAAGGTGGAGCAGCACGCCCACCACGAGCTGAAGGTGTTCGGCATCGGCACCGAGCTGCGCGACATCGAGTGGCGCGGCGTCGTCCGCCAGCTGCTGGCCCAGGGTCTGCTCGCCGTGCACGGCGACTACGGTGTGCTCACCCTCACCGACGCCAGCAACCAGGTGCTGTTCGAGAAGCGCCAGGTCATGTTCCGGCGTGAGCCCGAACGCGCCAAGGCCGCCCGAACCGCCAAGCCCGCCAAGGCATCCCGCCTGGCCGCCGGCGACCTGAGCCAGTCCGACACCGACCTGTTCGAAAAGCTCCGAGCCTGGCGCGCGGCCACCGCCAAGGAGCAGGGCGTCCCCGCCTACGTGGTCTTCCACGACGCCACCCTCCGCGAGATCGCCACCCGCAAACCCGCCACCCTGTCCGACCTCGCGGGCATCTCCGGCATCGGGGAGAACAAGCGCGCCAAATACGGTGAGGGCGTGCTGGAAGTGATCGCCGCCGGCGGTTCGAGCACCGAAACATCAAGCTCCGCACCAGCTTCCGGTTCCGCCGTCGCCACGCCGACCGGCCGGTCGGCGGCCTCGTCCCAGGGATCTCGGTCTGCGGCTCCGAGCGCGAGCCCGCAGTCCGCGGTCCCCGAGCGGGGCTCCTCGCGGTTCGGCGCCGCGCCGGCCGCTGCGCCGAAACCGAGCCCGGCCAGCTTCACCCCCGCCGACGAGATCCCCTGGCCCGACGAAGCGCCACCGGACTTCGACGAGCTCCCGCCCGACTACCAGTGATCGGTGTCCGGAAGTGACCTCGTGCACGTCCATTAGCAGGCGATTTGGTTGCTGGGCGGCGGCACGATAAGCTTTCGGAGCTGCCGCGGTCCACGGATCGCAGTGAGCGACCTGGTCCCGTCGTCTAGCGGCCTAGGACGCCGCCCTCTCAAGGCGGTAGCGCGGGTTCAAATCCCGTCGGGACTACTGAGAAAGGCCCTTCAGTGAATGCTGAAGGGCCTTTCTGTATTTCACGTCTGATCCGTGCCCGAAAATCATTGGCGTGCACCGCGATACCGTGGCTACCGTGGGTCCCGGTCGTTCGAGGGGTGCCCCGGAATCTCCGGATCGTATTCCCCGTTCGAGAGCGGCCACGTCATTCAGGTTGGCGCAGAACAAATCTGCCGGGGTTCGATTCCCTTCACCGGTACGCCTCGCCCGGTCGGGTGCGGTGCCGTGGCCCTGCGGGCTCCCCGATTTCGGTCGGGGGACGCCCCCGCCGCGGTCCCGTGACCGGGCGAGGCGTGTCCGGTCACGCCGAAACCACTGTGGGGGAAGGAGATACACATGTTCACGACGGTCATGGAATACAAGACGGTCATGGAATACCAGCGCACGCTGCGATTCGAGGACGGCACCCTGCGAGAGGTTCTCGGCCCCGGCCGGCACCGCTACAACAAGGAGCGCTGCACCCTGGTCACGGTCGATATGCGCCCGCGTCTGCTGCAGGTCGGCGGCCAGGAGCTGCTGACCCGCGACGGTCTGTCGCTGCGCGTCAGCTTCGTCGGCGACTGGGTGGTCACCGATCCGGTGACCTTCACCACCGGAGCCCAGTCCGCGGAGACGGTGCTCTACACGACGGTCCAGGAGGTCGCTCGCGATCTCGTGGCCGCGCACACCCTCGACGAGCTGGTCGCCGACCGCACCCGGCTCGGCGGGGGCGCCGAGCGCGTGGCGGCCGCCGTCGAACGCCTCGGCATTCGCGTCGAGAGCCTCCGCGCCAAGGACCTCATGCTTCCGGGCGAGCTCCGTAAGGCCGCCCTCGAAACGGTACTGGCGCGCGAACGCGGCCGCGCCGAACTCGAGCGCGCCCGCGCCGAGGCCGCCGCCCTGCGTTCGCTGGCCAATACCGCGAAGCTCCTGACGGACAACCCGGTCCTGCTGCGCTTGCGGACCCTGCAGGTCGCGGCCGCTCCGGGCACCAAGGTCGTCCTCGACTCGCGGGAGAATGTCTGAGCAGTACGAGCAGCGAGAGGCACGACACCGCCCCGGCCGGAACGTCCTGTTCCGGCCCGGACGGGTCAGGCCAGCGCGGTCGTGTGGTTCTGCTCCCACACCTGGATGTGCGGCCCGAACTCGGTGAGGAAGGCCTGCACGTGCGGAGTCGAGCCGTGAGCGTCGAGCGCCTGACGTGAGTCCCAGTGCTCGAAGCACAGGAACAGTGACGGGTCGTCCTGGTCGCGGTAGAACTCGTAGGTGTGGCAGCCCGGTTCGGCGAGGGTGGGCGCGGTCAGCGTCAGCATCGCCTGCGCGACCCGGTCGGCTGCCACGGGATCGACCTTGATGCGGATGAAAGCCGTATGCACGGAAGTCCTTTCGAGGAGAGTCGCTGTGAACTGGCTCACGCCAGCGCTGTTCTCATGACTAACACCGGGCCCGCCGGGACGGGCTGGGCGCGTCCCGGCCACCGGAACAAGACGCCGGCCGGCGTGGTTGAACAACCAGGCCCGATTCCGTCACCGTGCGGGTTCGGGCCGGAGCATCCGTAAGCTGGTTGGGCACTCCGGGCAGCGACGGAACGATTGAGGAGACATGAAGGAAAAGGGGCGCAAGGTCATCGCCAGCAACAAGAAGGCGCGGCACAACTACGCGATCCTCGAGACCTACGAGGCCGGGGTCGCGCTGGTCGGTACCGAGGTGAAGAGCCTGCGCGAGGGCAAGGCCTCGCTGGTCGACGCCTATGCCTCCATCGACGACGGCGAGGTGTGGCTGCGCGGCCTGCACGTACCCGAGTACGGGCACGGCACCTGGACCAACCACGCGCCGCGCCGCACCCGAAAGTTGCTGCTGCACCGCCGCGAGATCGACAAGCTGCTCGGCAAGACCAAGGAGTCGAGCCTGACCCTGGTCCCGCTGTCGATGTACTTCTCCGACGGCAAGGTCAAGGTCGAACTGGCCCTCGCCAAGGGCAAGCAGGACTACGACAAGCGCCAGGACCTGGCCCGACGCGACGCCGAACGCGAGGTCACCCGCGAACTCGGCCGCCGCATCAAAGGCATGCGCGGCTGACCCCGGGACCCCCTGGCTGACGGCGCGTTAATGGAATGAACCAAGGTTTGTTCGGTGTTAGGATAGGTAGCCCGGTGAGAGCCGGGTAGTTCATCTGAATCGGTGAACACAGACGGGGCTGAACGGTTTCGACTGCGTACGTTGATTCAGGGGAAGCGTGTCGGTGCAGGCAGGAGACCACCGTATAAGCGTCGCTGTAACCCTATAAGCGCCGATTCTCATCAGCGCGACTACGCTCTCGCTGCCTAAGCAACGAAGCGTGTCTGTCAGCCCGGGTTCGCCCTCGACCCGGTCCCTGGCATCAGCTAGAGGGCTCTACCGTCCGACGCGGTCGCGGCGCCGGACGGGACATCTAACAGCGACTGGGATCGTCATCTCGGCTTGTTCGCGTGACCGAGAGATCCGAGCAGAGGCATAGCGAACTGCACACGGAGAAGCCCTGAAGATGCGGCGGAGGACCCGGGTTCGATTCCCGGCAGCTCCACTGACGGAGGCGAGTGCTCATGGCGAGCACTCGCCTTTTTCGTTCCGCGTGCCTGTGACGGTGCCACGCGTGGTCGCCGTTTCGCCGTCTACGGATCCCGGTGGAGGTAGAGGGCGGCGAGCCGGGGGAGTCGCTGCAGCATCTGCTCGTGGTCGGAGAAATCGAACGGCTCGCCCATGTCGGGGAAGTCGAGGTCCTCATCGGTTGCCGTCATCGGCTCGCTGTCTGGGGCGGTGGCCTGGAACTGCTGCCATGCTTCGGTGAAGGTGTCCTCGCCCGTACCTCGTTCGTACGCGGTTATGGCTGCGTAGAGGACGGTTTCGTCGGCTATCGCGTCTTGATCGTATTCTGCGGCTGCGGCGATCACGACCGGGTGGTCGGCCAGGTTGTCGGGGTTGGCGTATACCTTGTCGGTCCAGTCTTTGCCGAGCGCGATGACGCCGGCGCGGAAGTCTTCGAACCCATCGTCTGAGCAACCGTCGCCGATCAGGTATGCGGCTGCCCACACGTCCCAGCGGTAAAGGGCGTCATGGATATTGAGGAAGTGGTCCTGGTATTCGAGGATTTCATTCGGGGCGAGGTTCGCCAGGCGATCGACCAATGCTTCGGCGAACGGTGCACGGTCTGTGCCGGCGGCGTCGATGATGCGCCAGAACGAATCGCTATTCACGAATGACACTGTGTCAGAGTGGCAACTATGAATGCGAGCATCCGCGGGGTATCGGGTCTGCTGCGTCGGCTGCAGGATGACGGGCAGGACCTCGCGGCCATACATGCCACGGCTGAAGGCTTCTTGGACCAGCATTATGACTCGCCGTACGAACTATGCCTGGTTCTAGCGGCATTGGTCGAGTGCTCGGCGGATCTGCTGACTGCCGAGGACATTCGGGATGCGATCACGAGCGATCCTCGGTGGGGCAATGCGGCGGACCGGAGTCGACTCGTGGCACAGCTTCGCGAACTCGCCTCGGATGTGTACTCATCCACGCGGGAGGACGCACTGGCGATCCTGAGTGCCCTCGGAACACCGGGTTGACCCTCGATCGGCGGGACTTCCGTGTGTCTGCCACGCGCCTGCCGCACCGCGGTCCACTTGACTCCAGTCTGCGCCGGGCCACGACTGCTTCGACCGCAAAGGTCAAGCCGGGCAGCACTATCCAACTGTCGACCCTGGCGGACTCGGTATGTTCACTGCGAAGGCCCGGTCCGCACGGACCGGGCCTTCGTCATTCTGCTGTTCACGTGGCAGCCGGAGTTGCGGTGACGCTCCCGCGTCTAGCCGCCTGCTCGGCGGCGGAAAGTGCGTTTGCCGCCTGCTTGAGCGTGTGTGCCGCGCACCTTGGCGGAGTGTTGGGCGGAACCGCCTGCGGAGGCGTGGCCGTTCTTTCGGTCGAGTGCTTCCCGGAACTTCCGTTTGGTCGCCTCCTCTGGCGACTCGATAGCATCACCCGCGAGTAGCTCGGCTGGGACTTCTTGTTCGTCGGCCATGGGCCTAGCCTATCGTTGCGTTTCGCCTCTGGCGTGTTGCCAGGCCTGAGCGGATCATGCTCACCATGGCGTTCAGCGAGGCTGGGCGCAGATTTACTGGTGTCCATGGGAGGTTCGGCCCGACCCGGAGGCCGTATGAGCAGGATGTATCTGTGTTGTGACATCAACGGCGATGCTCACCTGGTGCCCGAAACTGAACTGGTTCAACGGACGTCCGTGTACCTCGTGGCACTTTGCGACAATGCGGTGCTGCTGGTTCGAGATGGCACCGGGCAGAAGGGGAGATGGGATCTACCCGGTGGGGGTCTCGAGCCTGGAGAGGGGCGTCGGGATGCTCTCGATCGGGAGCTGCTGGAGGAGACGGGACTTCGTCTGGGAGGTGAGCCCGCTTATCTCTGTGAGTTCGTCGAATACTTCTATGATCTTCAGTCCCGGCGAGGTTGGGAGTCGACGCGGTGCTACTACGTCGGCGGTGTAGTGGGAACCGTGCGTCCTCACGGTAATGGTGTTGATGTTGCTGCCTGCCAATATGTTTCGCTCCCGCTCTCCGCAGCCGAAGTTGGGGCGGTGGCACGGAAGATGACGCAACTGGCGCTGTTGTCGGGTTGATCAGGGGACGTCCGGGGCGATGCTCGGATTGCGGTGGTGAGCCGGCTCATCGGCTGAACAATTGCCAGTGCAGGGCCCAGGGCACGAATGCCATTGCAGTTGCCAGCAGTACGAGCGTTTGCCGACGGAGCGGGGCGTCCATTCGGGCTCGGGCGCGCCACACGGACTGGGCCAGGATGGCTGCGGTGATGGGGACGGCCAATGCCAGCGCGTGGAGCAGGAGCCAGGGCAGTGGCTGGCCCAGGGTGAAGGCTGTTGGCGGTAGCTTGCCACCTACGGCCAGGATTCCTACGACGTAGGTCACGATGCCCAGGGTGGCCAGCAGCCCGATGGCGGATACTGCCTGCGCTGCTCGGTGTGGTCCGCGGCCGACCTTGGATGGACTGCGGCGGAGCATCCTCCGGCTGAGGGCGGAGAGTGGGTAGGTGGCGAAGCCGAGCAAAAGGGCAGCCAGTGCTGCGTACTCGAGGTCGGGGTGGGTGCCTGGTGCGCGGCCGGCTGGCTGCTGGGGCAGGGTGGCGGCGCTGGTGGGTGGTGCTTGATCGGCCGCTACCGTGTGGATCCAGTCGGTCATGACGTCGGTGTAGCCGGGGTCGAGTTCGCCGAGCGGCTTGCCGTCGAAGAGTTCGCCGCCGACGCTGTCGAAGCCGTCGGTGGTGCGATGGCCGTTGTGGCCGGCATTTGGTACGAAACGTGTTGTCACCGAGTGATTTCCGGCGGCTGCCAGTTCGTGTTGGAAGATTGCCGCGCTCTCGCTGCTCGGCACCTTCACATCGTGGTCACCCCACAGCGCCAGCACGGGCACTCGCACTTGCCGCAGAGCGGGCACCGGGTCGTAGTCCGCTTCCGGGAACGCGCCGAGTCCGTCGACCACGGCAGCGCCGGGGCCGCTCACTGCATCCGGCAGGTGGCCGGAAACGCCATTACGCCGCAGTAGATTCGAGAGATACCAGGTTTGGGTCCGTAAGGGTGTCAGTCCGGACCCGCCGATGGTGACCACGAACCCGACCGTCGACGAGCGGGACGCCGCGAGTGTCGCCACCCAGCCGCCCTCGCTGAACCCCCACAGCCCGACGTGAGCGGCATCCACATCGGGCCGATCTCGCAGCAGTCGCACCCCGGCGAGCGCATCATCGGCTAGTACCGAGAAGTCCCGGTGGCTGGTCGAGTATCCGACAGTGCGCTTGTCCACAACCAGTGTGGTGATGCCCGCGCGCGCGAAAGCTGCTGCCTCGGGATGGTATTCGGCCCGAGGCCCCGGCCCCGATCCGCCGATGAGCACGATTCCCGGATGCGGCCCATCGCCCGTGGGCCGATAGACCGCACCGTGCAGCGTCACCCCGTCGCTCTCGAACGCCACCTGCTCCTGCTGGGGATCCGGTTGTCCAGGTTGGGCTTCGGCCTTGCCCCCACCGATTCCGCAGCACAGCAGGACCAGCATCGCGACGATTATCACTCGCATACCGGAAACATAGGGACGTCAACCACTTCCGGGCATCGGACCACGGTACTGAGGCTCCTCATCCTGCGGTACTGGACGGAGCGGGCCTTCTCGTTTCCTAGGGCCGATATGGGGCTGACTTCTAGTGGAGCGGTTCCAGGTCGCGGGTAGTGCCGGGCAGGGCCAGATTTTCCAGGGCCTGAGGGGATTGGGGTGGGTAGAACTGGGCGTACCAGCGGCGGAGGGACTTGATGCCCTTCTCGTGGGGGAGGAGGACGGGGCGGGGGCGGTGGATTTTGTGGTCCCAGATGTCCAGTTCTTCTCGGACCTCGCCGAAGGCGACCAGGCGGAGGGCGAGTTTGAGAATTGGGGCGGCGAAGGGGAATCCGGGGCGGCGGCGGATGTAGTAGAGCATGCGGAGTTCGCTGGTGGTGTCGTCGATGGGGGTGGTGAGGGCGATGGCGGTCATGGTGATCAGTGCGCCGGTGGTGCGGACGACCATCGCACCGGGGCCGTACATGAAGACGTCGAAGCTGTTGTCGACCGGGTAGCCGAGGACGGGTTTGCAGAAGCGGGTGTGGATTTCGGCGAAGGGGCCGTCGGGGATGAGTTCCTGGACGGGGGGCTCGCTCTGGCCGTGGATGTGGTGGAAGTGGGATTCGTCGACGATGTTCTCGCGCATCTCCTGGATGTGGATACGCGATTGCAGGACATCGTCGATGGGGCGGGCGAAGGCGCGATCGGTGGCCTCGGGGATCTCGGGCACTTCCCACAGCGGTTCGCCGGCACCGGAGTAGACGAAGATCAGCCCGCTGTGCTCGCGCACCGGGAAACCGCCGAGCGTCACCCGCGGCGGGCGGGACGCGAAAGGCGCTGAGGCGCAAGCGCCGTCGGCATCGAAACGCCAGCCGTGGAACGGGCATTCCACCTGCCCGTCCACCACCCGGCCCCCCGCACCGAGGTGTGCGCCGTAATGCGGGCAGTGCGCGTCGCGGACGGTGGCCCGGCCGTCGCTGCCCCGGAAGGCGATCAGCGCGCGACCGAAGTAGTGCAGATTCACGATCTTTCCGGACCGGAGGTGCTTGCTGCGCAACACCGCATACCAGCCCTCGGGCACCGTCGGCATCGGATAGTGGTCGGCGCGCGGATCGCGCGCCAGCTCGGACAGGCCCGAACGATCACGTCGAAGGAACACGCCGCAAACCCTAACTGGAACCTGTTACAAAACAATGAACGGAACCGTCGGTTTGCTGTGAATCGTGTTGGACGGGAACGCAACTCGATTCGTGATCGGCCGGATACTCGTTATTCCATTGGCGGTCTCAGGGATTCGGGTTGCCGTAGGTGGCGGCGATGTCTTTGGAGCTGGGCCAGCGGTTGTAGGTGGGGGACTGCGGCCAGCCGGTGGGGACGTCTTGCCAGTCTTCCTGGCGGCCGTAGGGGAGGAGGTCGATGAGGGGGAAGGTGTGGGTCAGTTGTTCGACGCCGCGGCCGTTGGTGTGCCAGGTGCGGTAGACGGTGTCGCCGTCGCGGAGGAAGACGTTGACGCCGAAGCCGCCGCCGGGTGGGGCGTCGATGTCCGCGCCGAATGGGCTGTTGGCCGTGGAGTACCAGGGGATCTGGTTGCCGACGCGGCGTTTGTAGGCGAGGGCCTCGTCGATCGGGCCCTGGGTGACGATGACGAAGCGGGCGTCGTAGAGGTCCAGGAATTCCAAACGGGTGAATTGCGAGGTGAATCCGGTGCAACCGGGGCATTGCCATTCCTCGCCCGGGAACCACATGTGGCTGTAGACGATCAATTGGGACTTGCCGGCGAAGACGTCGGCCAGGCGGACCGGGCCGTCCTCGCCTTCCAGGGTGTAGTCGGGCAGTTCGACCATCGGCAGGCGGCGGCGCTGGGCGGCGATGGCGTCGAGCTCGCGGGTCGCGGCCTTCTCACGGATACGCAGTGCTTCGAGTTCGGTCCGCCAGGTGTCGATGTCGACGACGGGCGGCAGCGGGTTGGTGCTCACAGGATCCTCCCTCACCGGGTTCACAGAGTGCGTGTTGTAGGCATAGACGCCGCGGGCGCGCAGAACTCATCGGTGACCCGTCGAATCAGTTGGTGCGATTCGCGTAATCGAGGGGGAGTTTGGCCGGTGGGCAGTCGATGACGGTGTCGTCGTCGGGTTCCCGGGTTTCGAGGTAGGTGATGCGGCCGGTCGAGGCGACCAGGGTTTGCGGGTAGGCCGGGCCCTGGTCGCGGTCGGCGATGATCTGCGGGATGTCGTCCTCGTAGTGGCCCAGGGTGCTCTCGGGAAAGTCGAGCATCCACTGCGGATAGCAGATCGTCGTGTGCACCCGGCGCTCGCGGAGCCAGACGATGAGCACGGTGACCGCCCCGGTCGGCTCCACCCAGGCGAGCTTGTACATATCGCCGCTGAGCTGGATCATCTTGGCCGGTTGCGCCGTGGACCAGCGCCCGAACATCGGTCCCATCAGGCAGCGGAAAGCGACAGTCTGCGAATTGCGCACGTACAGGTCGAACTTCCAGCCGTTCTCGTACGCATAGATCAGATGTCGCCCGACGATTCCCGACAGGTCACCGGCCAGGGCCGGTGCGGCGGCGGCATCCTCGGCGCTCATCGCTAACTCCTCTCGGCCGACCTGCGTCAGGACCCGGGCGTCGCGCTCAGCCTATCCGCTGAGCACGCCTTCCCCGATGATCTCCACGGATGTTCCGGATCAGGGCAGGGGCGGCGGGCGGTCGGGCACCAGCAGTGCGGCGATGGCAACGCCGATGGGGATGGCGTTGTCGGTGTCGGGCTTGGCGGTCGGGCCCAGGGTGGCGTAGACGACGATGGTGGTGTCGGATTTGGTGTCGTAGAGGGCGATGCCGTTGTAGCCGCCGTAGGCGGGGTTCATGAACAGCCAGTCGGCCATGTGGGGCACGCCGAAGGCGAAGTACTTCTGGGCGGTGAGCGGGCCGAGGCCGGCGGTGGAGGGGGCCATCATCTGCTGGAACTGGCTGCTGGAGAGCAGTTCTCCCGTGCCGAGGGCCCGGACCCAGCGGCCCACGTCGGTGACGGTGGAATTCATGTTGCCGGAGTGCAGGAATGCCGTCGGGTTCCAGAAGGTGGCGTCTTCGAAGATCTTTCGCTCGTCGGTGTAGCCGTGCAGGATCGGCTCGTCGATCCGGGCGGTGCGGACCACCGCGGAATGCCGCATGCCGAGCGGGCCCAGGACGTACTGGGAGATCAGGTCGCCCAGCGATTTGCCGCTGGCCAGCTGCAGCACCTCGCCCAGGACGACCAGGTCGCTGTGGGCGTAGGCGAAGCTGGTGCCGGGATCGAACAGGGGCGGGCGGGCATTGGCCAGGTCGAACAGCTCCTGGGCGGTCCAGGTGTGGAACGGATTGTCGGCGAAGCGTTTCAGGAAGTCGGGGTCGGTGACGTAGTCGGAGATTCCGGAGGTGCTGTCGGCGAGCATCCGCGGGGTGATTCGGTCGGCGCGCGGGAAGGCCGGCAGCCATTCGGCGATCGGCTGGTCCATGGACAGGGTGCCGGCCGCGTCCAGATGCCACAGCACGGTGGACAGCATCGGCTCCATGGGCTGGCCCACCCGCAGCTGCATGTCGGTGGTGGCGGGGATGCCCAGCGGCGAGTCGCCCGCCGCGCCGATGGTGATCGGCTCCTTGCCCCGCCACACCCCGAAAACCGCTGCGGTGAGGTCGAGTTGGGTGAGTTTGGTGCGCACGATATCGGCGATCTGCGCGGCTTCGGGGGAGTTGGTGCCGGAGCTCTGCGTCTCACCGCCCCGATCGGATCCGCAGGCACCGGCGGCCACGATCAGCACGATCGCCAGGACCGCACCCACTCGGCATCGAGTCGACACACCCATCACCGGATCCCTTCATCGAAGAAGACGGCCCGAGCAGCGTGGATGACAATCTACGCCGCCACTCCGGCCGTCTTCGCCATGGATCACCGGGGTTCAGCTGAGCGGCACAGCGTTCAGCTGGGCTGGGGGGCGGCCGGGACGGGCTGGGTTGCCGGCGCCGGATTGATCAGACCGTCCGCCACGCCGACGGCCGCCCCGACACCTGCGCCGAGCGCCATGAACGGTGCGGCGACCATGGCATAGCCGATGGCGCCGCCGATGGCCGGGACGATGACCAGGCCGATCGGTGCGAAGGGGAGTCCGGCGATTGCGCCCGAGACCACGCCGACCAGTGCGCCCGTCCACGCGATCGGACTGGCCAGGACGGACCCGACCGATGCGCCGATGGCCGCGTCACCGAGGACGGCCTTCGCGACACTGGTGGAGCGGGCATGTTCGAGCCCGGCCGCTTCGAGCGACTGCGCCAGACCGGTTTCCGTGCCCGCGGTCGCGGTATTGATCTGCTGGGTTTGCTCGGGGGTCAGAAAGAACGGCCGGTCGAGCTGGAGGGTGCCGATGTGAATCGACGAGTCCGGGATATCCAGGGCCGGCTGATTCGCCACGGCCGATGGCGCTTCCTCGGCCAGGGCGGGTGTTGCTCCCAGGAGAACCAGGGAGAGGGGAAGAGCCCCCGCAACGGCGACCCGGGCCGCACGCCGACAAAGCTGAACCGAACTTGTGGGCTGCCTTGTGCCCATAGGGAAACCTCATTCCGAGATGTCGATGACTTCGCATCAGGATTCGAAACCGGAACCCTCTCGGATCTGTCCAGATTATGGGAATTGTTGGCAGCGATCGGTTTTGCGAGGCACGGGAAGAAGTTGTGCGAGGTATGGGAGGAAATTTTGAGGCCCGCGCACTGTCGTGCACGGGCCCCGGAACGGTCAGCCGCCGTGCATCCGCGGGCCCGGGCCGCCCCAATTGTGGTGGCCGTGATGGCCGTGGTGCATGAGGAGCAGCATGCCCACGATGTAGAGGATGGCGAACAGGACGAAGAGGGCGCCGCCGATCCAGAGGGAGAGGATGCCGAGGTAGCGGGCTCGGTGCGAGGCATAGCGGGCGCCGTCGGCATCGCCTTCGGACCACAGGGGAAAGACGTTCAGGGCGTGGGTGAACGCGGAGAAGGAGAGGGGCCAGAAGAACAGGAGGGACGCGACGGCCCAGCCGATATTGTTCGGCGGGCGAGTGATGGGTCGCTGTGTGGTTGCGGGGGTTGTGGCCGCGTCTGGAAGCTCGGTTGTTCGGGGCTCGTCGGGCGTTGCGGCCGGTTCGGGGTTCGCGGCCGGTTCAGGGGTCGTCATGGCAGCATCCTTTTCGAATTGCCTGGTCCGCGAGTTTTCGCGGGTTCTATGAGGTCGATTACGACATCGCTGTCTGGTAGTCGACCGAGAACCGCCGGTGAGATTGCTGCGTAGAAGATTCGAGAACTATCGGAGGTCGTCGGACAGGGCGGCGGCGACCTCTGTCAGCAGCGGTGCGGCGCGGTCGATGAGCTCCTCGGTCATCCGGCCCACCGGGCCGGACACCGAAATGGCCAGCCGGGCAGGCGCTTTGGGCACGGCGACCGCCACGCAGCGCACGCCGAGCTCCTGCTCGCCCTCGTCCATGGCGTATCCGGTGCGCGCGGCCTCGTCCAGCTGCCGGGCGAACTCCTCCGGATCGGTGATGGTGTTGTCGGTGTAGCGCGGCATTCCGGTGCGCTGCAACAGCTCTCGGGTCAGGTCCGGCGCCGATCCGGCCAGGATGGCCTTGCCCACGGCCGTGCAGTGCGGCAGCACCCGCCGGCCCACCTCGGTGAACATGCGCATGGAGTGCCGCGACTGCACCTGCGCCACATAGACGATCTGATCGCCGTCCAGCATGGCCATGTTCGCGGATTCTCCGAGCTCGTCGACCAGCCGGGACAGGTGCGGGCGGGCCAGTACCGCTAGCATTTGCGAGGAGCTCTCACCGAGCTTGATCAGCTTGGGGCCCAGCACATATTTGCGCGACGGCTCTTGGTGCAGGTAGCCCAGATCCACCAGGGTGCGCACCAGCCGGTGAATGGTCGGCAGCGGCAGCCCCGACTCCGTGGCGAGCTGGGACAGGCCCATCATGCCGCCCTCGTCGGCCATCAGCTCCAGCAGGGCGAACGCGCGCTCGATGGACTGCACGCCTCCGGTGCCGCTCTTGGGCTCCTTCGCTGCTGGCACCCCGGTCCTCCTCAGTTTTTCCGAATGCCGGAATTCTAGGGCAGATCGTAGATCACCTGTTCTGCCCAGTAGCCTGAGGCCCATGCGGCTACGCGCGGAGTTCACGACCGAACCGTTCCATGGCGAAGGGGAGACGCCGCCGCATGCCAGAGCGGCTCTTGAACTCGCGGAATCGGCCGGTCTGGAATGTGATTTCGGTCCGCTCGGCACCTCGGTGGCCGGGACCGACGACCGACTGCTGCCGGTGCTGGGCGAGATCATGGTGACCGCCTTCGCGCACGGGGCGACCCGGGTGACCATGCAGGTCGAGCAGGATGACTGAGCGTTCGCCGATGGACGAGTCGCACCCCGTGCTGGTGACCCTCGCCCCGCTGCTGGAGAGAACCGGCGGCCGGCTGGTGCCCGCGCAGGAGGCCACCGCCGATGATGTCCCCCTGGTCTGGGAAGGAACGACCCTGGCCTGCGTGCGTTTCGGTCCACCCGAGTCCGACACCCTCGGCGGCCTGGAGCGGCTGCTGGACGAGGTGGCGGCGGAGCTGGGCGGCCCGCTGGCCGGTCTGCCGCGCGTCGAGAAGCAGCGTGCTGTGCGATTGCTGGAAGAGCGGGGCGCCTTCACGTTCCGTAAGTCGGCGGAGACCGTGGCGGCGGCGCTGGGTGTCACCCGCTTCACCGTCTACAACTACCTGAACCGCGAACGCGCCTGACCGGTCTGTCGGCCGACCGATATATATTCAACGAATTGTTGACGGCCAATGTGGCCCGTGCCACTCTTCTCGGATAGCGGAATGACCCTTCCGTTATCCGAGAGAGGTTGCGCCAATGGAGACGTTGAGCGAACGCGGTTCACCTGCGGGCCAAAGAGTTTCGACGCCATACCGAGGACTTTCGACGGTCGTCCGGCCGTCGCGATCGGGCCGACTGCGCGACGGAAGTGCTGCTTCCTCCGCTGATCGAGGGGGCCGGCCCGCCCGTGACTGCTGAATCCGCACCCGGCGTCCCGGGAACTCCCTCCACGTCGGAGTCCACCGCACCGGCGGTCCTGGAACCCGAAGCGCCCGAACGACATCCGGTCGATGTCGTCCCGCCGCCCTGGCAGTTGCTCGCCGGCGGCCTGCAGCACATCGCCGCCATGGTCGCGGGCGTCGTGGCGCCACCGCTGATCGTGGGCGCCGCGGTCGGCCTGGGCACCCGGGACACGGTCATGCTCATCACCGCGAGCCTGTTCACCGCCGGACTCGCCACCCTGCTGCAGTCCTTGGGCTGGTGGAAGTTCGGCGCGCGGCTGCCGCTCATCAATGGCGGATCGTTCGCGGCGGTGGGGCCGATCCTGGCGATCGCCAAGGATGCCGCGCCGGGCGAGGCGCTGCCGGTCATCTTCGGGGCCACCCTGGTGGCGGGCGTGCTGGCCGTCTTCGCCGCCCCGTATTTCTCACGGCTGCACCGGTTTTTCCCGCCGATCGTGGGTGGCACGGTCATCTCGCTCATCGGCCTGTCGCTGCTGCCGGTCGCGCTCGGCTGGATCAGCGGCGCGGGCGAGGGTTCCATGGGCTCGGCGCATGTGCCGCTGAAGAACCTGCTGGACGCGGCGATCGCGCTGGTGGTCGTGCTGCTGTGCCATCGATTCCTGAAAGGGTTCGGGCGGCAGCTGGCCCTGCTGATCGGACTGGTCGCGGGTTCGCTGGCGGGATGGCCACTGGGACTGCTGGATACGGGCCCGGTGCGCAACAGCGCGCTGGTCGGTTTCATACCGCCCATGCACTTCGGCGCACCGCAGTTCCAGATCGGTGCGATCGTTTCACTGTGCATCGTCATGCTCGTGGTGATGACCGAGTCGACCGCGACCATGATCGCGCTCGGCGAGATCGTGGACCGGCCCGCCGAGGAGCAGCACATCGCGGGTGGTCTGCGGGCGGCCGGTGTCGGCACCATGCTGGCCTCGGTCATGGGCGGATTCGCCTGCGGCGCTTTCGCGCAGAACGTCGGACTGGTGGCGCTCACCCGCATGTACAGCCGTTTCGTCGTGGCCGCCAGCGGTGCGCTGCTGGTGCTGCTGGGGTTGTTCCCGGTGGCGAGCGCGGTGGTGGAGCTGGTGCCGAAACCAGCCCTGGGCGGAACGGGTCTCGTACTGTTCGGGACGGTCGCCGCGAGCGGTATTCGCACCCTGGCCAAGGCCGATCTGCACGATCCGATCAACTCCCTGATCGTGGGCGTCGCGCTGTTCATCGGCATGACACCGACGGTCGCGCCCTCGTTCTACGCCGGTCTGCCGGGACCGGTGTCGATCATCCTGGCGTCGGGGATCAGTGCGGGCTGTCTGGCGGCCCTGGTGTTGCACCAGCTGTTCAGATCCCGCACCAGCGCCGCCCTGGCGGCGGCACCGGCCGCGCGGAATACCTAGCCGACGCCGGTGTGATGATCCGCGGCGGAGGGTCGACCACGGTCGGCCCGCCGCCGCTGTCCGCGTTTCGGGGTGGCCGGCACGTATGCTCGGCTAGCGCCCTGACCTGCGGTCTCTGTATATTTTCAACAAAATGTTGACGAGTTGTTGTGGCCCGTGACACTCTTCTCGAGTAGCGGAATCACCCTTCCGCTATCCGAGAGAGGTAGCGCCGATGGTGACATTGAGCGAATTCAATTCGACAGCCGGGGAACAACTCCGGCCGGACCTGCTGACCTGCTGTGACGTGCCCGCGTGGGCCGACGGCGTGCTGGCGGCCCGGCCCTATGCCGATATCGACAGCGTGCTCGCCCGGGCCGGCGAGCTGGCCGGCGCCCTGAGCGGAGCCGAGGTGGATCGCGCGCTGGCCGCGCACCCCCGCATCGGTGACCGCGTGTCGGGCACCGACACCGGATCCGCGTGGTCACGCCAGGAGCAGGCGGGGGTCGGCCAGGACGTGGCCATCGCCGCGCAGCTGCCGGACGGCAATCGCGCCTACGAGAAGCGTTTCGGCCGGGTCTTCCTGATCTGCGCCACCGGCCTGTCCGCCGAGCAGATTCTGGCGAGCCTGCACCAGCGACTCACCAACGACGACGCCACCGAGGCGGCCGTGGTGGCCGAGGAGCTGCGCAAGATCGCGGTCCTGCGCCTGCGAAAGGTATTCGAGCAGTGAGCACCATTACGACGCACATCCTGGACTCCGCGCTGGGCAAGCCCGCGGCCGGTGTCGAGGTGCGGCTGGAACAGGTCGGCCCGGACGCGCGGGTGCTGGCCGAGGGCAAGACCGATGACGACGGCCGGATCCGCGATCTCGGCCCCGAAGGGCTCGCGGCCGGTGTCTACCGGCTCACCTTCGATATCGAAAGCTATGCCGCCGCAACGAATCAGACCTACTTCTACCCGTCGGTCTCCATCACCTTCAAGGTCGCCGGGGCGGCAGGCGAGCACTACCACGTGCCCCTGCTCATGAGCCCCTTCGCCTATTCCACCTACCGAGGAAGCTGAACTCACATGGCAATCAAGCTGGGACAGAACCAGTACGGCAAGGCCGAGAACCGCGTCGTCCGTGTCTACCGCGACACCCCGCGCCACCAGATCCGCGACCTGAATGTCTCCTCGGCGCTGCGCGGCGACTTCGCCGACGCCCACATCACCGGTGACCAGGGCGACGTGCTGCCCACCGACACCCAGAAGAACACGGCCTTCTCCTTCGCCAAGGAGAAGGGCGTGCACTCCATCGAGGAGTTCGGCCTCACCCTCGCCGACCACTTCATCTCCCGGGCCCCCACCGCCACCGGTGCGCGCGTCGAGATCGAGGAGTACGCCTGGGATCGCATCGAGGTCGACGGCCAGGGCCACGATCACTCGTTCGTGAAGTCGGGCCGGGGCGTACGCACCACCGTGGTGAACGTCGACGGCGTCGGTCCGGATCGCAAGGCCCACGTGGTCTCCGGCGTGAAGGACCTGACCCTGCTGAAGACCACGGGCTCGGAGTTCCACGGCTTCTTCAAGGACAAGTACACCACCCTGCAGCCGACCAACGACCGCATCATGGCGACCTCGCTGGTGGCCCGGTGGCGCTACAACCACACCGATGTCGACTGGGACAAGACCTACGACGCCATCCTCAAGACCATCCTGCGGCAGTTCGCCGTGGTGCACTCGCTGGCTCTGCAGCAGACCCTCTACTCCATGGGCCGCGCGGTGCTCGAGCAGTTCACCGAGGTCGCCGAAATCCGTTTCTCGGCCCCGAACAAGCACCACTTCCTGGTGGACCTGAGCCCCTTCAATGTCGACAACCCGGGCGAGGTCTTCATCGCCGCGGACCGTCCGTACGGCCTGATCGAGGCCACCGTCGAGCGCGACGACGCCAACGAGGCCGGGAACGCCTGGCTCGCCACCCCGGGCTTTTGCTAACTGGCTCAGTGCTGATCTAGGAGGTGCGGCGATGGGTGATGACCAGAGCCGCGTGACAGAGACCATCACCCGTCCCGAGGATGCGCGACATCCCCTGGGCCAGTTGGTGGTCTACGGAACTCAGCACATCCTGACGATGTACGGCGGTGTGATCGCACCGCCGCTGATCGTCGGCGGTGCGGCCGGGCTCTCGGTGTCGGACATGGCCCTGCTGGTGACGGCGGGCCTGTTCCTCTCCGGTCTGGCCACCCTGCTACAGACCCTCGGTATCGGGCCGGTCGGCTCCAGATTGCCGATCGTGCAGGGCATTTCGTTCGCCAGTGTCTCGACGATGGTCACCATCGCGAGCGACGGCGGACTCCGGCCGGTCTTCGGCGCGATCATCGTCGCCGGTCTGATCGGGCTGGTGCTGTCCAGTTTCTTCGCCAAGCTGGTACGGCTCGTCCCGGCCGTGGTGACCGGGACGATCATCACGGTGATCGGACTCTCGTTGCTGCCCACCGCATTCCGGTGGGCGATGGGCAACGATCCCAAGGCGGCCGATTACGGCTCGATGGGCAATATCGGTTTCGCGGGGCTGACCCTGCTCATCATTCTGGTGATCAGCCGGCTCTTCCAGGGCGCGATCTCGCGGCTGTCGATCCTGATCGGCCTGGCGATCGGCACCCTGCTGGCCGTGGTCACCCACCACGCCGACTTCTCGGCGGTCGGCAAGGCGAAAATCATTGCGTTGCCGCCGATCCTGCACTTCGGCGGGCCGACCTTCGAGGCCGGGGCGATCGTGTCCATGACCATCGTGATCCTGGTGATCATGACCGAGACCACCGCCGACATCCTTGCCATCGGTGAGATCGTCGGTACCGAGGTGGATTCGGCGCGGGTGGCGGCCGGCCTGCGGGCCGACATGCTCTCCACCACGGTCGCGCCGGTGTTCGGCAGCTTCCCGTGCAGCGCCTTCGCGCAGAACGTGGGACTGGTGGCGCTCACCGGCATCAAGAGCCGATTCGTGGTCGCGACAGGTGGTTTGGTGCTCGTACTGCTGGGCTTGTTCCCGGTGGTGGGCGCGGTGGTGGCCGGGATTCCGTATCCGGTGCTGGGCGGTGCGGGCATCGTCCTGTTCGGGTCCGTGGCGGCGAGCGGTATCCGCACGCTGGCGCGGGTGGACTTCACCGACAACCTCAATATGGTCATCGTCGCGGTGGCCATGGGTGTGGGCCTGATTCCGATTGCGGCACCGACGTTCTGGGACAGGTTCCCGACCTGGCTCGGGGTGATCATGCACTCCGGCATCTCCGCAACGGCGGTGGTGGCGATCTCGTTGAACCTGGTGTTCAACGAGATCAAGGGTGGAAACAAGGCGGGCGCTTCGGTGTTCGCGGCAGCCGAGGATCGCAAGGACGATCTGGGCGAGCGCCTGGACGACGATATCCGCGATTGAGTCGACGACATCCGCGTCTGAATCGGCTATTTCGTATATCTCGTGCCGTACTGGCCGGTAGCTCCCGGAACTCTCTTGACGGGGTTGTTTCGGGAGCACTAGCATTTTCATATCCCGAAAAAATATTTCCGCATTGTGGAAAATAGCGGAAGCGCTGCGGGAACGAACTGGAGGGATTCCTGATGACCCACTCGCTCAACTACGCCGTGAACTGCTCGCTGCTGTTCACCGAGCTGCCCATCCTGGAGCGCCCGGAAGCCGTGCGGCAGGCCGGATTCGACGCCATCGAGTTCTGGTGGCCCTTCGCCGAGGCGGTCCCGTCGGACCGAGACGTGGACGCCTTCGTCGCCGCCGTGCAGAACGCGGGCGTGCAGCTGATCGGCCTCAACTTCTTCGCCGGTGACATGGCCGGCGGCGACCGTGGCCTGGTCTCCTGGCCGTCGCGGTCCGCGGAGTTCAAGGACAATATCGACGTCACGGTCGGCATCGGAGAACGACTGGGCACCAAGGCTTTCAACGCCCTCTACGGCAACTGCGTCGACGACGCCACCCCGGAACAGCAGGACGAGCTGGCCGTCGGGAATCTGGCGGCGGCGGCCGTGGCCGCCTCCCGGATCGGGGCCACCATCCTGGTCGAGCCCGCCTCCGGCGCGCCGCGCTACCCGCTGCTGAAGGCCGTCGACGGCCTCGCCGTCATCGACAAGGTGCAGGCGTACGCGGGTGTCAGCAATATCGGCCTGCTCGCCGACCTCTACCACCTCGCCGTGAACGGTGACGACGTGGACAAGGTGATCTCCGAGTACACCGACCGGATCGCCCACGTGCAGATCGCCGACAACCCGGGCCGCAACGAGCCGGGCACCGGCGAGCTCCAGCTCGAGCTTCAGCTCACCGACCTCGCGTCGCGCGGCTACCGGGGCTGGGTCGGCCTCGAGTACAAGCCGTCCGGCCGTTCCGAGGACGCCTTCGAATGGCTGCCGCGCGGGCGTCGCGCCGCGAAGTAGCCCGCCGTCCAGAGACCCAGAGAACTTGCCATACAGAGGATTAGGGAACAGATCATGACCAACATCGCTTTCATCGGCCTCGGCATCATGGGCAGCCCGATGGCCGTCCACCTCCAGAACGCCGGCCACGCCGTCAAGGGCTTCGACCGCACCCCGGCGCAGGCCCAGCCGCTGGTCGACGCGGGTGGCCGTGCCGTCACCTCGATCGCGGACGCCGTGCGCGGCGCGGAGGTCATTGCCGTGATGGTGCCGGACTCCCCGCACGTGCAGGAGGTACTGGCCGGTGAGAAGGGTGTCTTCGAGACCGCCGAGCCCGGCGCGCTGATCATCGACTTCTCCAGCATCCGCCCGGATGTCACCCAGGAGCTGGCGAAGCAGGCCGCCGAGCGTGGCTTCCGCCTGCTGGACGCCCCCGTCTCCGGCGGCGAGCCGGGCGCGGTGAACGCGACCCTGTCCATCATGGTCGGCGGCTCGGCCGAGGACTTCGCCACCGCCAAGCCGGTTTTCGACACCGTCGGCAAGACCATCGTGCACGTCGGCACCAATGGCGCGGGCCAGACCGTGAAGGCCGCCAACCAGCTCATCGTGGCCAGCAACATCCAGGCCGTGGCCGAGGCCGTGGTCTTCCTCGAGGCCTACGGCGTCGAGCTGGGCCCCGCCCTGGACGTACTCGGCGGCGGCCTGGCCGGTTCGGCCGTGCTGAACCAGAAGCGCGACAAGATGATCAACCGCGAGTTCGCGCCGGGCTTCCGTATCGACCTGCACCACAAGGACATGGGCATCTTCACCACCGCCGCGCGTGAGGCCGGTCTGGTGACCCCGGCCGGCTCGCTCATCGCGCAGCTGGTCGCCTCGGCCCGCGCCAATGGCGACGGCCACCTGGACCACTCTGCACTGCTGCGCGGCGTCGAGCGCCTGAGCGGCAAGCTGGACAAGGAGAACTGATTATGGCGCGCATGCGCACCGTCGACGCGGCGGTCCTGATCCTGGAAAAGGAAGGGGCCACACAGGCTTTCGGCCTGCCTGGAGCCGCGATCAACCCGTTCTACAGCGCCATGAAGGCGCACGGCGGCATCAAGCACGTGCTGGCCCGCCACGTCGAGGCCGCCTCGCACATGGCCGAGGGCTTCACCCGGGCCAAGCCCGGCAATATCGGTATCTGCATCGGGACGTCGGGCCCGGCGGGCACCGACATGGTGACCGGTCTGTACGCCGCCAGCGCGGATTCCATTCCGATCCTGTGCATCACGGGCCAGGCCCCGGTGTCCAAGCTGCACAAGGAGGACTTCCAGGCCGTCGACATCGCGTCCATCGCGAAGCCGCTGGCCAAGTGGGCGCACACCGTGCTCGAGCCCGCCCAGGTGCCCGGCGCCTTCCAGAAGGCGTTCTGGCTCATGCGCGAAGGCCGTCCGGGCCCGGTGCTCATCGATCTGCCGATCGACGTGCAGCTGGCCGAGATCGAGTTCGACATCGACACCTACGAGCCGCTGCCCGTGGCTCGCCCGGCCGCCACCCGGGCGCAGGCCGCCAAGGTGCTGCAGATGCTGAACGCCGCGAAGCGTCCGCTGATCATCGCCGGCGGCGGCATCATCAATGCCGACGCCGACGCCCTGCTGGTGAAATTCGCCGAGCTGACCGGTGTTCCGGTGGTCCCGACCCTGATGGGCTGGGGCACCATCGCCGACGATCACGAGCTGAACGCCGGCATGGTGGGTCTGCAGACCTCGCACATCTACGGCAACGAGTCGCTGCTGGCTTCGGACTTCGTGCTGGGTATCGGCAACCGGTGGGCCAACCGCCACACCGGTGGTCTCGACACCTACACCAGGGACCGCAAGTTCGTGCACGTCGACATCGAGCCGACCCAGATCGGCCGGGTCTTCGCGCCCGACTACGGCATCGTCTCCGACGCCGGCGCGGCCCTGGAGCAGTTCATCGCCGTCGCGGAATCCCTTGACGCCGTGGGTGGTCTGACCGACCACGGTGACTGGGCCGAGCAGGTGCGCGCCCGCCGCGCGACCGGACAGCGCAAGACGCACTTCGAGAACGTGCCGCTCAAGCCGCAGCGCGTGTACGAGGAGATGAACAAGGCGTTCGGCCGGGACACCCGATACGTCACCACCATCGGCCTGTCGCAGATCCAGGCCTCGCAGCTGCTGCACGTGTACAAGCCGCGGCACTGGATCAACGCCGGTCAGGCCGGGCCGCTGGGCTGGACCCTGCCCGCCGCGCTGGGTGTCGCCACCGCGTGCAAGGACGAGCAGGTCGTCGCGCTGTCCGGTGACTACGACTTCCAGTTCCTCATCGAGGAATTGGCCGTCGGCGCCCAGTTCAATATCCCGTACATCCATGTGCTGGTGAACAACTCGTACCTGGGGCTGATCCGGCAGGCGCAGCGGGCGTTCGAGATGGACTACTACGTCCAGCTCGACTTCGAGAACATCAACTCGCCCGAGGTCAACGGCTACGGCGTGGACCACGTCAAGGTCGCGGAGGGTCTGGGCTGCAAGGCGATTCGTGTTTTCGAGCCGCAGGACATCGGCCCCGCCTTCGAGAAGGCCAAGTCGCTGATGGCCGAATTCAAGGTGCCCGTCGTGGTCGAGTGCATTCTCGAGCGCGTCACCAATGTGTCCATGGGCGCGCGTGAGATCAACGAGGTCGTGGAGTTCGAGGAGCTGGCCTCGGCCTTCGTCGACGCCCCGACCGCAACCGTCCCGCTGGACTAGAGGATTTCCATGGCTCGTGTGCTGATCGCCTCCGACAAATTCAAGGGCTCGCTGACCGCGGCGCAGGTCGGGGCCGCCGTGCGAGCCGGAATCCGGCGGGCGCGTCCCGACGCCTCGGTGGCGGTCGTGCCCGTGGCCGACGGCGGTGACGGCACCGTCGCCGCCGCGCTCGCGGCCGGTTTCGACGCGGTCCCGCTGACCGCGTCGGGGCCGACCGGGGAACCGGTGCTGACCGCCTACGCCCGCCGCGACGATCTCGCGGTCGTGGAGATGGCGGATGTGTCGGGCCTGGTGCGGCTGCCGGAAGGCCGACTGCGGCCGATGACCGCCACCAGCCGGGGCACCGGCGAGGTGATGGCGGCCGCGGTCGCGGCGGGGTGCCGCCGCATCGTGCTCGGCATCGGCGGCAGTGCCGGAACCGACGGCGGCGCAGGTCTGTTGGAGGCGCTCGGCGCCCGGCTGCTGGACGCGGATGGGCGGCCCATCGGCGACGGCGGGGCGGCTCTCACCCGGGTGCACGCCATCGACCTGACCGCCCTGCGCGAGCGGATGGACGGCGTCGAGGTCACGGTGGCCTCCGATGTCGACAATCCGCTCACCGGGCCCTCTGGGGCCGCTGCGGTCTACGGGCCGCAGAAGGGCGCCGATCCGGCCCAGGTGGCCGAGCTGGACGCCACGCTCGGGCAGTGGGCGCAGCGGCTGGCCGCGGAACTCGGGTCGGATCGGCGCGACGCGGCGGGGGCCGGCGCCGCGGGGGGTGTCGGATTCGCCGCGCTCGCCGTCCTCGGCGCGACCCTGCGGCCCGGCATCGAATTGATGCTGGAGCTGGTCGGTTTCGACGCGCGGCTGGCCGGGGTGGACCTGGTCGTCACCGGCGAGGGCAAGCTCGACGAGCAGACCCTGCACGGCAAGGCGCCCGCGGGCTTGGCGGCGGCCGCGCGGGCCGCGGGGGTGCCGGTGGTCGCCGTGTGCGGCCGGAACACGTTGCCGGCGGACCGGTTGCGCGAAACCGGGTTCGCCGCCGCGTATTCGCTCATCGAGATCGAGCCGGACGAACACCGCTGCCTGAGTGCCGGGGCAATGCTGTTGCAGCAGTTGGGTATTCGCATCGCGCACGAACACCTGCCGGGTGGCGCGGGGGTGGCGGCCGTGGCCGCCGAGCAGTCGGGGGCCGAGAAATGAAGCAGCCGGGAGGCGACGTATGAAACTGCTGCGCGTAGGGGCCCGGGGCGCCGAGCGTCCCGTGGCCATCGATGATGAGGGCGCGCTGCGCGATCTGTCGTCCGTGACCGCCGATATCGACGGCCGGCTGCTGTGTGATCCGGCGGCGCTGAGCGCGGTGCGGTCGTCGCTCGCCGCCGGATCCCTGCCCGAGGTGGATCCGGCCGCGCGGGTCGGCGCACCGATTGCCCGGCCCGGCAAGGTGATCGGCATCGGGCTCAACTACACCGACCACGCCGCCGCCATCGGCGCGGCCATTCCGGAACGGCCCGTGGTGTTCCTGAAGCCCGGCACCACGGTGAGCGGTCCCTATGACGCCATCGAGCTGCCGCCCGGCAGCCGCGCCACCGACCACGAGGTGGAGCTGGGCGTGGTGATCGGCCGCACGCTGCGCGACTGCCCGGATGCCGCCACCGCGCTGGGGGCGGTGGGCGGCTATGTCACTGCCAATGACGTCACCGAGCGCAATGGCATTGCGGGCGAACCGACCTGGGTGAAGGGCAAGTCCTTCGACACCTTCACCCCCATCGGCCCGTGGCTGGTGACACCCGACGAGGTCGCCGAACCGCAGGCGCTGAGCCTGCAGCTGTGGGTGAACGGCCAACAGCGGCAAGCGGGTACGACCGGCAACATGGTCGCCGGGGTTGGCGAACTGCTGCGGTACCTGAGCACGCTGATGACCCTGGAACCCGGTGATCTGGTGCTGACCGGAACCCCGGGCGGTGTCGCGGTCGGCCGGCCGGAGCCGAAACCCTATCTGCGCGACGGTGATGTCGTGGTCGTGGAGGTCGCCGGACTGGGCAGGCAGCAGACCCTGGCCACCGGCGTGCGCGGCTCCGTCGTCACCGGGGGCTGAGTTTCCCGCGGCGGCGTCCGAAGCGCTGCTGGGGCGCCGACCACGTCGCCGCGGGATGATCCGAACGGCCCGGTCACTGTGGGGACCGGGCCGTTCGTCCTGTCCGGGGCCGGCTATCGATCGGGGTACACGCCGAAGAGCGCTCGTTCAGGACTTGTTGCCGCCCAGGCTGAATCGCACGCCGGACGGGTCGGCCACCGCCGCCAGCCGGCCGTACGGGGTGTCCTCGGCGGGTCGCACCACGCTGCCGCCCAGCTCGGCCACCTTGCGCACGGCGGCGTCCACGTCCTCGACGCCGAAGTAGACGGTCCAGTATCCGGGCACACTCGGCGGCAGGAAGCTGGTCGAGTCCATCACCCCGCCCAGCATCGGGGTCACGGAATGAATGGTGGTGTACCGGAATTCGGGCGTATCGGCAATGCTGAACGGGTCCTTCCAGCCGAAGACCTCGCGATAGAACTTCAGGGCGTCGTCGTAGTTGCGCGTGTGCAGTTCGAACCACGAGGGCGCGCCCACATGCCCCTCCCACTGCCCGCCGCCGACCACGCCGCGCTGCTCGAACCCGGCCATGGTCCCGGCTTCCCACACGCCGATCCCGACCCCGCCGTTGTCCCCGAACACGCCGAACTTGCCGAGGTCCCCGACCGCCGTCACCGGCGCCGCGATCATCCCGCCGGACGCCGTGACGGCCGCCGCGGTCGCCTCGGCGTCCGGGCTGGCCAGGTACACGGTCCACTGATCGGGCCCGCTGTTCCCGTCATTGCGCATCCCGCCCGCCACGGCCAGGCCGTCCTTGCGGAAGGTGATGTAGTTGCCGTACTCGGGCGCGACATCCGCGGTCCACCCGAACAGCTCGCCGTAGAAGTCGATAGCGCTGTCGGTGTCGGTGGTGAAGAGATCGGTCCAGACCGGATCGCCCGGCTGCGTCACGTAGGACATGGTCAACTCCTCGAATCGGTATTTCGGTCCCCGGGAATGGAGACGACGCCCGGCTCCGGAAATCATCGTCTTCCGTCGGCCCGAAGCTGGGATGGCGGAAGACGGCGTGTCCGGCACCGGCATGACAACTGTCATGGCCGGGAGGTGATGGTTGGCAGATTCGGCGAGGTCGGCGCGACCGTAGCGTCATTCCTGTAGCGCACAAGCCGATTACAGGAGTTCCGACCATGGCCGACAACATCGCCGCAGTGCCCGCGCCGCAGTCGCAGGACCGGCCGAACCTGCTGCGCATGCTCGCACCGACCGCTCGTGACATCGCGGTGCCGCTCGCGGCGTACTACCTCCTGCACTGGGCCGGGTACTCCGATTTCCTCGCGCTGCTGGCGGGCGCGGTGTTCTCCGGTGTCATGGTCCTCGTCGAGGTGATCCGGGCCCGGCGCGTCGACGCCCTGGCCGCACTCATCCTGGCCGGCTTCGTCTTCGGCATCGCCAGCTCGCTGATCAGCGGCGACGCCCGGATGATGATCGTGCGGGACTCGCTCACCACCGCCGTCATCGGTCTCGCGTTCGGGGTGAGCGCACTGCTCGGCAAGCCGCTGACCTACGTGGCGGCCCGGAAGGCCTTCGCGAACTCACCGGCGAAGCTGGCGGAGATGGAGCACAAGTTCCGCACCAACCCGCTGGTGCGCCGCGTGCACAACCGGATCGCCGGGATGTGGGGCGTGGGCCTGGTCGGCGAGTCCGTGCTGCGGGTGGTGCTCGCCTACCGGCTGCCCATCCACACCATGGCCTGGCTGTCGAGCGCGCTCATGATCGGCGTCACCGTGGTGCTGATGGCGATCACAGTTCGAACCATCAAGCGGGCCAAGCGATCTGAAGAGATCACGGAATCGGGTTACGCTTCGGTCCATGAGTGACGGATCGGTTCCGGATCGCACGCTCGCCGGAACCGCCCGGGTGGAAGCGTTCAGCGACGGGGTGATGGCGATTGCCATCACCCTGTTGATTTTGGATATCCGGGTGCCCGAGCACGAGCCCGGGCACCTGCTGCAGGCGCTGGCGCACATCTGGCCGGCGTATGTGGCCTATCTGGCGTCGTTCATGACGATCGGCGTCGTGTGGATGAACCACCACACCTTCTTCGGGCGATTGCGGCGCATCGACCACGTGCTGCGGTGGTGGAATCTGATGCTGCTGCTGGGCATTTCGCTGGTGCCGTTCCCGACAATTGTGGTGGCCGACAATGTGGTGCACGGGACGCGCCGGGACGCCGTGGTGGCGGTGGCGCTGTACGGGATCGTCGGGGTGGTGATGACCGTGCCGTGGGCGCCCATGTGGTGGCGGCTGGCGAAGCGGCCGGAGATGTTGAAGCCCGGTCTGGGTGCGGATTACGCGCGGCGCGAGAGTTGGCGGGCCTGGCCGGGCATCCTGGTCTACGCGGTGTGCATCGGGGTCGGATTCTGGTCGCCGATCACGGCTCTGGTGCTGTATCTGCTGGTCTCGACGTTCTACGGCCTCAGCAACAAGGGGTGGACGGCACCGTCCGATCCGGATCCCGACGACGAGTAACCCTTGCCAATTTAAGCGATTGTGATTAACTGCCGGGGTGGACAGCACAAGTGTGGCCCGCGGCCCGGTCACCCAGATCGCCTGGGTGGTCGAGGACATCGCGGCCGGTGAACAGTTCCTGAAGACCACCATAAGTGCCGGCGGCTGGATGCGCATGCCCGAGATCCACTTCGGGCCCGAGAGTTGCGTCTACCGTGGCGAACCCGCCGACTTCACCGCGCACATCTCGCTGTCCTACAGCGGCGACACCCAGCTCGAACTCATCCAGCCGGTGCGCGGCCGCTCCATCTACACCGAATTCCTCGAACGCGGCGGGCCGGGCCTGCACCACGTCTGCCTGGAACCCGACGACTTCGACGCCGCGCTGAAAGACGCCGCGGCGCAGGGGATCCCGGTGGTGCAGCGGGGCGACATGAGCGGGCAGATGCGTTTCGCCTACCTCGACGGCGCGGCCTCGGGCGTACCGTTCATCGAACTCGCCGAGATCGGGCCGAATATGCGGCTGTTCTTCGAGCAGATCAAGAAGGATGCGCAGTGAGCACACAGATCCCGGAAACCCTTGCGGCGGCGTCGATTACCGAGTGGTCCGACGAGGTCGACGTGGTCGTGGCCGGATTCGGCATCGCGGGCGGCTGCGCGGCGGTCGAGGCGGCCGCCAACGGGGCCCGCGTACTGGTCCTCGAGCGGGCCGGCGTCGCGGGCGGCACCACCGCGCTGGCCGGCGGGCACTTCTACCTCGGCGGCGGCACCGCCGTGCAGCGGGCGACCGGCCACGACGATTCGGCCGAGGAGATGTACAAGTACCTGCTGTCGGTGGCGCGCGATCCCGAACCGGACAAGATCCGCGCCTACTGCGACGGCAGTGTCGAGCACTTCGACTGGCTGGAGAGCCTGGGCTTCGAATTCGAGCGCAGCTACTACCCGGAGAAGGCGGTCATCCAGCCCGGCACCCAGGGGCTGATGTACACCGGCAACGAAAAGGTCTGGCCCTACCGGGATCAGGCGACGCCCGCGCCGCGCGGGCACAAGGTTCCGGTGCCCGGCGACACCCAGGGCGCGGCCATGATCATCGAGCTGCTGGTGAAGCGGGCCGCCGCGCTCGGCGTCGAGGTGCGGTACGAGACCGGCGTGACCAATCTGATCACCGAGGCCGACGGCAGTGTGGCCGGCGTCAGCTGGAAGCACCTCGGCACCACCGGTGCGGTGCGGGCGAAGTCGGTGGTGCTGGCCGCCGGCGGCTTCGTCATGAACACGGACATGGTGGCCGAGCACGTGCCGTGGCTGACCGAGAAACCCTTCGTGCTCGGGACGCCCTTCGACGACGGGCTGGGGATCCGGCTCGGCGTCTCGGCGGGCGGCGTGACCCGCATGATGGATCAGGCCTTCGTCACCGCGCCCGTGTATCCGCCCGCGAAGCTACTGACCGGAATCGTGGTGAACCAGCGGGGCGAACGCTTCGTGGCCGAGGATTCCTATCACGCGCGAACTTCCGCCTTCGTGCTCGATCAGCCGGGCGCGGTGGCCTACCTGATCGTGGACTCCGAGCACATGGAACGGCCCATGTTCCCGCTCGCGCCGTTCATCGACGGCTGGGAGACCGTCGAGGAGATGGCGACCGCGCTCGGAATCCCGTACGAGGCACTGCGATCCACCCTCGACCGATACAACGAGAATGCGGCCCGCGGCGAGGATCCCGATTTCCACAAGGCGGCCGAATGGCTCGAGCCGCAGGATCACGGGCCGTGGGCGGCCTTCGACCTGACCCTGGGCAAGGCGCTGTACGCGGGCTTCACCCTCGGCGGCCTGCGCACCTCGGCCGACTCGGAAGTGCTGCGGGACAACGGATCAGCGATTCCGGGGCTCTACGCGGCGGGCGCTACCGCCTCCACTCTGGCCCAGGACGGCAAGGGCTATTCCAGCGGCACCCAGCTCGGCGCGGGCTCCTTCTTCGGGCGCCGCGCCGGACGTCACGCCGCCAGCCGCTCCAGCTGACGGATCAGCTCCGAGGCGGTGACGGCATCGAACGACCCGAACGTGCCGCCCCGGAGTTCCACCGCCAGCACCCGCTGGAGCTCGGGCTCGTAGCGATAACCGCCCGCGAGCCCGGGGCCCAGCGTGACGGCCACCTCCCGGGACGGACCGAACCGGCGATACAGGAGCTCTCCTGACAACTCCCAGCCCAGCTGTTGCAGTCCGAACACCCGATCGGTGCGGACCTGACGATCGGTGAAGCGGGACAGGCGATCCGCTTCCGCCTCGTCCGGCGTGAGGGTGTACGTTCGTCGCTCCAGTTGCTCGAACGGCTGACGTAATCGGTTGCCGGCGAACGAATTCCGCCATGTTGCCAGGGATTCCGCGAGGTGCAGTGGGTGGGCCACACCCACCAGCGTCTCGCGCGGCAGCTCGACGGGCCTCTCGTCCACGGCGCGGAGCACGCCCTCGGCATCGATCCGGAACGTGCCCGTCACGGTGCCGCGGCCGTCGAAGCTCGCCCACGCCAGCCGCCGGGCCAGCTGACCGAGCGCGGGATCCTCGAGCACCAGCCGCCGGTGTGCCGCGGCCCGCCAACGCCGGCTGTTCACCATGGCCGCCTCCAGTCGCCGGATCTGGTCGGTGGTCACCGATTTCGGGTCCGCGGGGGCGTGTATTGTGTCCCCGCCGGGAGAGGACGGTTGCGCACCTAGCCGGGCATGCATCCGGAGACTCAATGTCTCCGCGGCGGGCTCGGGCTCCTCGCCGGGCGTGGTCGCCCGCAGCCACGGTGTCATCCGGCCCGCGCCCGGCTCCGGTTCCTCGACGCGCAGGCCCCGCCGTATCTCGGCGACCGCGGCCGCGAACGCGTACCCGTGCTCGTTCATCCAGCTGTCGATGAACCGGTCGATGAACTCCTGCTCCCGCTGCGCCCCGGTCCGGTACGCGATCGCCGCCTGCTGTGCGATGGCGAACACCACCGCCGCGCCCTCCGGCGTGACCGGTCCGGCGGGGTTGGCGGCGTATTCCGCTGCGGCGCAGGCGAATTCGTCAAGCCCGTCCAGCCGGGCCGCCGTCAGCACGGTCTCCACCGCTCGACGGTGCCGGCGCAGGAACTTCCGCACCGCCGTGGTGGCGTGCGGATCGGCCCAGCGCCTCTCCTCGTCGGTCATGCCCGTGATCTTGCCGCCGGGCACCGACAGGTTGCCGGCAGGAGGCGCAGACAGGTTGTCGGCAGGCGGCACCGACAGGTTGCCGACAGCAGGCAGCGACAGATTGTCGGTGGGCGGCGGTAGGGTGGCTCGCTGACGCCCCGATCGGGGTCGCCTCGTGATCATGGGATGGGGGATTTCATGGTTTGGAGCAAGAGCGGAATCCGGGCCGCCCTGGCGGGTCTGGCGGTGGTCCTGCTGGCCGCGTGCGGGAGATCGAGCACGGCGAGCGACCCGTATCAGTGGCTCGAAGAGCTGGACAGTCCCCGCGTGCAATCGTGGGTGGCGGGCGAGAACACGAAGACCCTCGGTGTGCTGGAACAGGATCCGCGCTACGCCGACAATCTGGCCCAGGCGAAGGCGCTGGCGAATGCGGCCGATCGCCTGCCGGTGCCGGAGTTCCACGACGGGATGATCGGCAACTTCTGGCAGGACGCCGACCATCAGCGGGGCATCTGGCGGGAGACGACGGTTGCGGATTACGAATCACCGCAACCACAGTGGCGCACCGTCCTGGATCTGGACGCCCTGGCCCGCGACGAGGGCAAGAACTGGGTGTGGAAGGGCATGTCCTGCGACCCGGTCACCCATCGGCGATGCCTGGTCGAGCTGTCCGAGGGCGGCGAGGACGCCGTCACACTGCGCGAATTCGATCTGGGGACAGGGACGTTCGTGGCCGGCGGATTCGTGCTCGACCGCGGCAAGCAGTACGCCGCCTGGGTGGACACCGACACGCTGCTGGTGTCGCGGGAATGGCAGCCGGGGGAGAAGACCACCTCGGGCTATCCGTACGTCGTGAAGCGTCTGGGGCGCGGGCAGGCGCTCGACCAGGCGGTGGAGATCGTCCGCGGCAGCCAGGATGATGGGCTCGCCACCGCGGCGGTGCTGCTGGACAACGGGACAGGGCGGCGGATGAACCTGGTGGAGCGACGGCCGTCGTTCTACGAGTCGGAGGTCAGCCTGCTCGCGGGCGCGCAGCCCGTGCGGCTGGGGCTGCCGCCGAAGTCCGGGCTCCAGGGCATGGTCGGCAATCGGGTCCTGGTTGCGCTGCAACAGGATTGGACCACCGGCGGCGCCACCTTCAAGTCCGGCTCACTGGTGTCCCTCGACGCCGACGACCTGACTGCGCACCCGGATCAGCCGAAGGCCACCCTCGTATACGAACCCGGGCCGCAGGAGACCCTCGAAGGGGTCATGACGACCCGGGACCACGTGGTGGTGACCTCGCTCTACGACGTGAAGGGCCGCGCCACCGTCTACACCCCGCAGCCCGACGGCGGCTGGACGTCCGCACCGGTTCCCCTGCCCGACAATGCGACCGTCTCCGGCGTGGACGCCGATTCCCAGGGCGAGACGGCCTACCTGTCGGTCACCTCGATGCTCACCCCGGCCACCATCTGGAGACTGGACACCGCGACCGGACGGCTGAACCAGGTGAAAGCCGCACCCGCACGGTTCGATTCGTCCGGGTTCGTGGTGGAGCAACTGAAGGCCACCTCGCCCGACGGGACCAAGGTGCCCTACTTCATCGTGCATCCGGCCACGCTGCCCTACGACGGCAGCACCCCGACGATCCTGTGGGGGTACGGCGGCTTCGCCTCCTCGTCCACGCCGGGCTACAACGGACTGCTCGGCAAGTCGTGGCTGGAACACGGTGGCGCGTATGTCATCGCGAACATCCGCGGCGGCGGCGAATACGGGCCCGCCTGGCACGACGCGGCCCTGAAGACCCACCGGCAGAAGGCCTTCGACGACTTCGCGGCCGTGGCCGACGATCTCGTCGCGCGCAAGATCACCTCGCCGCGGCGGCTGGGGATCCAGGGCGGGTCCAATGGCGGGCTGCTCATGGGTGTCGAATTCACGCAGCATCCCGACCTGTGGAGTGCGGTGGACATCCAGGTTCCGCTGCTGGACATGGTCCGCTACGAGCAGATCGCGGCGGGCGCGTCCTGGGTGGGGGAGTACGGATCGGTGGCCGATCCGGACGAACGTGCCTTCCTCGCCTCCATTTCGCCGTACGCACAGCTGAAGAAGGGCGTGAAGTACCCCGAGCCGCTGATCTGGACGACCACCAAGGACGACCGGGTCGGGCCCCAGCACGCGCGCAAGTTCGCCGCCCGACTAGCCGAATTCGGCGATCCGTACCTGTTCTACGAGGCCACCCAGGGCGGCCACGGGTCCGGCGCGAACAACGACGAGAAGGCGCACACCAGCGCGCTGGAATACACCTACTTCATGCGGCAGCTGATGTGACCGGCTCGGTGTGAGGTGACCGCCTAGGCCGGATCCCGCACGATGAGCGAAACCGCCATGGGGACGAGCACTTCCACCAGATCGCTCACCGGCGGGCGCGGCTCGGACAGCAGCCACTCGTGGGCCAGGCCGTTGATCGCGCCGATCAGGGCGCTGCCCGCGAGCTCGCCCGCGCCGCGCACGCGCGCGCCCGAACCGGCCAGCGGTTCCACCGCCAGATACAGGGTGGCGACCCAGGCGTGCCGCCGATCGCGCCGGTGCTGCTCCATGCGCTCGCTCACGCCGACCACCTCGACGAAGGCGACCTTGGCGCGGTGCGGGTCGGTGCCGATCGAGGCGAGGAAGGCCGAGAGGGCCCGCGTCACGGTGTCGGTCGGGTCCGGGTGCGGTCCCATGGCGCTCAGCGCCGTGGCCAGCGCGGCGCCGGCCTGGTCCTGGATCTGGTCGTATGCCGCGACCAGCACGTCCTCGCGGGTCTGGAACTCCTCGTAGAACTGGCGTTTGGACAGTCCGGCGGCCGCGCACACATCGGCCAGCGAACAGTTGGCGTAGCCGCGCTCACCGAAAATCTGGATGGCCGCGTCGAGGAAGCGCTGCCTGCGCTCGGCTTTTCGTTCGGTCACGGCGCGTCCGCCGTACTGCCTGCCTTCGATCGTCACTGTCGTTTCTCGATCGCCACGCCTGAAAGGTTACGGGTGCGGGCTCACGGATTCCGGTTCGCGGACCTCCGCAGCCGGTTCGCGGACGCGGCGTCAGCGTCGCGGACGCAAACCGTTCATCATGTGGGTGACCATCTCGTCGAAGAGACCGTCGGCCTCCTCGGCGTCGACCAGGCCCGACCCCATGATGGCGGCCAGCCCGTGCAGCGCGGCGACCGCCGACAGGCAGATGCGCCGCGCGTCGCCGGGCACCACCTCGCCGCTCGCCTGCGCGTCGGTGACCATTTCGATGGGCACGGTGAAGGCGCGGGCGGCGGCCTCGCCGATGGCCGGTGTCGGACTGTTCTTGCGCGCGAACATGAGTGCCAGCAGCGCCGGATTGTCGATGGCGAAGCGCAGGTAGGTGTGGGCCATGGCGCGCAGGCGCTCCAGGAAGGCGCCGGTGGCGGCGGCCTTCTCGAATCCGGCTCCGAGCCGCTCGAATCCGGCTACCGTGAGCGCGTCCAGCAGTGCCTGTTTGTCGCGGAAGTGCCGGCTGGGCGCGGCGTGGCTGACGCCGGTGTCGCGGGCGAGCTGCCGCAGCGACAGGCCGTCGACACCCGCGCCGCGCAGGGTCTCCTCGGCGCGCCGGAGTAGTTCGGCGCGCAGGTCCCCGTGGTGGTAGGACCGCGCGCGCTCCACCACCTCGCGGGCTTTGCGCTTGGCGATGCTCATGGTGAGAGCAGGATATCGGACACACTCGGGGATGTTGGCGTTGACTACTTTGTTGTCGCTGCCTACATTCGTCGCATGGCGAATGACAGTGCCTCCCCGACCGGCCCGGAGGCCACGGCGACCCCGGCGGCGACCCCGGCCCGGCGGGCCGTGCCGCTGCGCGGCTGGATCGGCCCGATGCTGGTGCTCACGCTGCTCGCGGCGCTGATCGGCACCATGTACCTCGGCTACACCTCCGACCCGGAGAAGAACCTGCACGACTTCCCGGTCGCCCTGGTCAATCAGGATGTGGGCGACGTGATGGACGGCAAGACCATCGATGTCGGCGACCAGATCACCGCCGCGCTGACCGAGCAGATTCCGAAGGACAAGATCGATCTGCGGTTGGTCGGCATCAATGACGCCCGCCAGCAGCTGAGCAACGGCCAGATCTACGGCGCCATCATCATTCCGAGCGACTTCACCAAGCGGCTGTCCATTCTGGCGGCGGCCTCGGTGGTCCCCGGCGACGTGGAGCGCCCGGTCATCACCGTGCAGACCAATCCGCGTGCGGGCACCTATGCGTCCTCGATCATGCAGCGCATCACCGATCGTGCTATGGCACAGGTCAATACGACCGTCGGTGCGCAGCTCACCGATCAGGTGAAGGCCAAGCTGGCGCCCAAGGCGGGTGCTCCCGCGACCGAATTGTCCGGCGCGGCACGGCTGCAGCTGGCCAAGCCCATCGACGTCGTGGTCAGTCCGTACCGGCCGCTGCCCGCGGGCACCGGCCAGGGCCTGTCGGCCTTCTTCTACACCCTCGTGCTGCTGTTCGCGGGCTTCAGCGGCGCCATGATCATCCACTCCATGATCGACAATGTGCTCGGCTTTGCCCCGGCCGAATACGGCCCGTGGTTCCGCGCGCCGGAGCCGGCGTCCATCAGCCGCTGGCGCACCCTGCTGGTGAAGTGGGCCGTCACCGTCATCACCGCGCCGGTCCTCTCGGGCATGTTCATGGGCATCGCGAGGATCTTCGGCATGCCGATCGACCAGCCGCTGCCGCTGTTCCTCTACGGCACGCTGGCCATCATCGCGGTGGGGGTGACCGGGCTGTCGGTGCTGGCGGCCTTCGGCACCGCCGGGCTGCTGATCAACATGATCGTCTTCGTGGTGCTGGGCCTGCCGTCCTCCTCGGGTTCGATTCCGGTGGAGGCGATTCCGCGCTGGATCGCGGCGCTGTCCAGCTTCGAGCCCATGCACCAGATCTACCTGTCGGTGCGTGCCATCCTGTTCTTCGACGGGCACCTGGAGGCGGGTCTGAGCACCGGTATCTGGATGACGGTGTTCGGGCTGACCGTGGGTCTGCTGCTGGGTGCGGTTGCCACCCACACCTACGACCTGCGCGGCCTGTCCCGGCTCGGCGTGGCCTATCAGCCCTGACCATCGTCCGCCACAGTGACTTTCGGCCCTGTTCGTTGTCGAGCTGTGACGGTGATACTGGCCCCGGGCACCGAATTACTCATCGCCGGGCGATGATTGTGGGGCGGTTCGATGGTGATGGCTTCGTCGCAGTTCGATCAGCTGACGGGACAGTTCCTGCGCGCCGTGCGTGATGCCGGCGGCGGCCTGAGCGCGGTGTGTACCGCGTGTGTGCGGGTGCTGCCGGTCCGGCGCGCGGCCATCGTGCTCGAGGAACGCGACGCCGGCATGCAACCCTGGTGTGCCAGTGACGGATTCGCCGAGCGGGTGGAGCGGGCGCAGGCCACCGCGGGGGAGGGGCCCGCGGTCTCGGCGGTGGCCGACGGGGTGCCGGTGGTGATCACCGATCTGAGCGCCGACTGCGAGCACTGGCCCGGGTTCGCCGAGGCGCTCTCGGGGGAGCCAGTGTCGGGTTCCCTGTTCGCAGTGCCCTTGCGACTGGGCACGATTCGGCTGGGCGCGGTGGATCTGTACCGCGATTCGGTCGGGCAGCCGGGGCCGCGACTGCTGTCGGCGGCGCTGCACATCGCGGATCTGGTCACCGCCAGCCTGGTGCTGGCCACCGGCGACGACGCCCGGCAGTGGGCACAGCCGTTGTCCAGCCGGTGGATTCACCAGGCGGCCGGGATGACCAGCGCCCGGCTCGGCATCGAGATCGCCGATGCCTATGCCCGCCTGCGGGGATACGCCTTCACCCATGGGCTTTCCCTGGTGGAGGTGGCACGGCGGGTGGTGGAGCGCGAGATTCGGATCGAAGCCGAATGAGCGCAACTGTTCCGCAGCACCCCGCCCGGCAAATACCATGAGCTGACGGCAAGAGCGGCACAGGAAGACTTTGATGGCGGGCGCCCCGGCGTTCGCCGAGGGGTGATCACGGTGTCCGACAGTGAGTTGCTGGTGGCGGTGCTGGCCAGGTTCGCGCGACTGCTACCGGCGGCAACCGAACTGCCCCATATTCTGGACGAATTGATGCACAGTGCCATCGATGTGCTGGAACCGGGCGGTGTGACGGTGGCGCTGTCCCCGAAACTGCGGGGTGACCGGTCGGAACTCTTCGGCGGCATCCCCGAGGAGCTGCTGGATCTCGAGGTCTGCCAGCGCGATCACGCCCGCGGGCCCGGCGTGGTCGCCCACGCCTGCGGCGCGTCGGTGACCGTCACCGATATCGGTAGCTACGGCGACATGTGGCCGGAGTACACGAGTCTGGCCGGGCGGCACCGGATTTCCTCGGTGGCCGCCGTCCCCATGCGCCTCGGCGACACCGAAGCCGGTGTGCTGAGCCTGTACTCGCGCGACCCGCGGCACTGGACCGGCAAGGACCTCTCGGTCGCCACCCTGCTGGCGGGCATGGCCACCGGCCACATCGTCACCGCCAACCTGGTACAGCGCCAGCAGCGGGTGACCGAGCAGCTACAGCACGCCCTCACCACCCGCATCGTGGTGGAACAGGCCAAGGGCGTGATCGCGCACGCCCACCACACCACCCCCGAAGCCGCCTTCGCGCTCATCCGCGCCCACGCGCGGCGCAATCGCGTCACCGTGCACGCGGTCGCCCACGGCATAGTCGAACTGGGCCTGCGGATTTGATCGGCGACGGATTCGCACACTTTGCCCGGAATTCCATCCCCGAAAATGGATCACGGCGGGAATAGGGTGGTCATGGAGTAGCCTGGTGAGTTGGCGGAACCGAAAGCCCCTGTCCCCGGCCGGTTTCCGTTCGCGGTTGGCGACCGTCCCAGTCCTCGACGGCTCGTTTCGGCAAGTCTGTGCTCGCTTTCCGTCGATCTGGGGGCAATCGTGAATTCCTCACGTGCACCGCAATATTCCGCTGCCCACCCGGCAACCCACTCGCATCCCAGCCCATCCGTCCGGCCCGCCGCGTCCCGATCCACCCGGCGCGGCAGTGAATTCGATCAACTCGTACGCCGGATCGGCGCGGGTGATCGGGACGCCTACGAGGAGCTCTACCGCCGCACCCGCGGCCTCATCTACTCCCGAGTCCTGAACATCCTGTGCGACACCGGATATGCCGAGGAAACCTGTCACGAGGTCTACCTGCAGGTCTGGCGCAGCGCCGCCGCCTTCGACCCGGCCCGCGGCAATGCCCTGACCTGGCTCACCACCCTGGCCCACCATCAGGCGGTGGACCGGGTGCGGCGCGAATGCAGTGCGGCCGGGCACGAACACCGCTGGGGCGTCTGCGATTACCGGCCCGCCATCGATGTGGTGGCCGAGGAGATCCTGCGCCGCCACGACGAGCGCGCCATCCGTCGCGGCCTGGCCACGCTCACCCCCTATCAGCGCGAATCGGTGGTGCTGGCCTTCTACGGCGGTCTCACCTACCCACAGGTCGCGGCGCAGCTGGGCATCGGGCTGCCGGCGGTCAAGGCACGCATCCGCTCGGCGCTGGCCCAGCTCAAAGTGTCACTGGCATAACCGGATACGGCGTACCGATCAGTGCGCGGCGGTGGCCTTGAAGCCGCGCGGGACCAGGATCACGGTGAGCACCGCGACCGTGCCCACCATGGCGGTCGAGATCCAGGAGGTGGTGGTGAGCGCGGCATCGTAGGCGTGCTGGGCGATGCGCAGCACTTCGTCACCGGTGGGCCCGCCGATCCTCTCGGCGATATGGGCCGCGCCGCCCACCGAGCCGCGCGCCTCGGCCAGATCGTCGCCCTGCAGTGGCAATCCGGTCATGTGGCCGGTGAACAGACGACCGTGAATGCTGCCCAGCAGCGCGACTCCCAGGCCGATACCCAGCTCGTAGTTGGTCTCCTCGACCGCGCCCGCCTGCCCGGCGCGCTCGGCCGGCACCGCCGATACCAGCACCGCGGCCGCGGTTGTGATGGCGATGCCGTCACCGATGCCCAGGCACACCAGCACCAGCGCGACAATCGGATAGGTGGTGTCCGGCACTGCCGCCAGCACCGCGAAACCCCCAGCCAGCGCGCTCAGCGCGACGCCCATCAGCGCGCGCACGCTCACGTGCTGCATGAGCCACGGGGTGGACAGCGAGCCGAACAGGGTGGCCAGCGCCGCGGGCAGCGTGCGTATGCCCGCTTGGGAGGGCGAGTAGCCGTGAATGTATTGCAGCCACAACGAGATCAGGAACAGTGCCGCACCGATGGCCAGCATGGCCAGCAGGGTGGCCAGCGCCGCCGCGGTGAACGCGCGATTGCGGAACAGCCGCACATCCAGCAGCGGATCCGGCGACTTCAGCTGCCGATAGGCGAACAGCCCCAGCAGGATCACCGAGGCGGCCATGATCACCAGATCGATCGGGGCCGGATTGCCCTTGGCCACATGCTTGATCCCCCACGCCAGCGCCACGACGCCCAGCACCGACAGCGCCGCGCTCGCCCAGTCCAGGCTGCCGTGCTGCGGCGCTTGGTATTCCGGCAGCAGCCACAGTCCGGCAGCCACCGTGATGATCACCACCGGCACGTTCAGCCAGAAGGCCGCCGACCATCCGAACGCCTCGACCAGGTGGCCGCCGACCAGCGGGCCGATGGCCGCGCCCGCACCGGCCACCGAGGCCCAGATGCCGATGGCCAGCGTGCGTTCCCGGTCATCGGTGAAGATATTGCGGATCAGCGAGAGGGTGGACGGCATCACCATGGCCCCGCCGACGCCCAGCAGCGCGCGGCCCGCGATGAGCTGCGCGGGCGCGTGCGCGGTCGCCGCCACCACCGAGGCCAGGCCGAAAAGCACGAAGCCGGACAGGAACAGCCGCTTGCGGCCGTAGCGGTCGCCGATCGCGCCGCAGGTGATGAGCAGGCCGCCCAGTACCAGGCCGTACAGGTCGACGATCCAGAGCTGTTCCATCGGAGTGGGCGCCATGTGATCGATGAGAGACGGCAGCGCGACATTGAGGATGGTCGCGTCCATCGCCACCAGTAGCAGACTCGCGCACAGCACGGCGAGCATGGCCCACCGGCTCGCCGGCGCGGGCGCCACCCGGTTCGCCAGATCGTCCGACTGTTCCCGGGGTGGGATGCGGCCCACGTCTTTCGCCTCCTCGGCTAGGCATAGGTCAAGCTGCTGGCAACAGCCTGGCTAAGCCTACCCGGGGTGCGCGGCTCACTTGTTCGCGTTCTGCTTCGCCAGCAGGTCGCGGATCTCGGTGAGGAGCTCCAGTTCGGTGGGATCGGCCTTCACCGCGGTGGGCTTGCTGAGCCGGTTCTTGATGGTGTTCATCGGGAGGATGAGCACGAAATAGAGGACCGCGGCCACACACAGGAAGTTGATGGCGGCGCTGATGATCGGACCGAGGGCGACGAAGGTGGACGGCTTGTCGGACAGGAGTTGGAAGCCCAGACCGTATTCCTTGTTGCCGCCGAGGGTGGCCAGCAGCGGCTCGATCACACCCTTGGTCACCGAGGTCACAATGGCGGTGAAGGCCGTGCCCATGACCACGGCCACCGCGAGATCGATGACGTTGCCTCTCATCAGGAAGTCTTTGAAGCCCTTGAGCATGATGCGCGCTTAATCCAATCCGAGACGTTTTCGTTATCTTCTGGATGGGAGTTTAAGGGCTGGTCGCGGTGTGGCGCGCACCTGGCACAGCCCCCTTGACGTGCATCACTCCGAACGGCCGGTCGGGGCTGGCGCACAATCGGCAACCCAACGGGGTCATCCGGAACGAACGAAGCGGCCGGATGAAAGCGAACAACCCCGGTTCCGGGCCGTGTGGCCCGGAACCGGGGTTGGGTGTGGAACTACTTTCCGCCGGCCCTGTTCTTGAGGGCGGTGACGATCTCGTTGACCGCGGCGAGCACGTCCTGGGCGGCGTGATCGAGGTTGGCGCGCACCGATTCCAGAGTGCTCTGGAGATCCTCGGGGGTGATCTTGTCGGCGAAGGCCTTCGCCATATCGGCGAGATCGGCGGCCGCGCTCTGTGCCCGGTCGGCCAGTTCGGCGGCGGCGCCGCTGGCCCGCTCGGCCAGCGCTCCCGCCGCTGATTCGGCTCGCTCTCTCAGGTCGGAGGCGGTGACCCCGAGGTCGGTGGTCAGATCGTCCGCGGTGGTGCGCAGGTCGTCGGTCAGGCGTTCGACCTTGTCATCGGAGTCGTCATCAGTGGGCATCGTCGTGGTTCCCTACTTCGATCCGCCGCTCAGGCATCGGAACCCTCCCTACGTCGGTCACGCTCGGGCAGTTACAGCCATCTTTCAGCAACCGATAGTAGTCCTCTTTCGGCGCGCCATCGGCACTCTTTCGGTGCGCGGTGGCCGGCACTTTCAGTGCACGGGACCCAGGACACGCTCGATGTACTCGTTCGCGAAGCGCCCTTTCGGGTCGAAGCGGCGGCGGACCTCGGCGAACTTGTCCCAGTCCGGGTAGCGCTCGCGCAGGGTCTCGGCGGTCTGGAAGTGGCGCTTGCCCCAGTGCGGGCGGCCGTTGTAGCGGTCGAAGACGCGTTCGCAGGCGCGGAAATACGGCTCGTAGTTCATGCCCTGGTACTGGTGCACGGCGATGTAGCAGGTCTCGCGGCCGCCGGCGGGGGAGAGGAAGGCGTCGTCGGGGGCGACCCAGCGCACCTCGATCGGCATCGGGGTGTCGAAATGCTTGGCCACCTCCTTGATCTCGCGGATGGCGTCGGCCGAATGCTCGCGTGGCAGTGCGTATTCCATCTCGGTGAAGCGGAACAGCCGGGGGCTGGCGAAGACCCGGTAGGAGCGCTCGACCTGGCGGCGGTAGCTGCCCGCGTAGGCGGCGCTGCGCTGGACCAGCGGGATCAGGCTCGGGCGGCGGCGGGTGAGCCGGCACAGCGCGTCGAAGGTGTAGTTGGTCATGAGGATGTCGGAGAACCAGTCCACGGCTCTGCCGCGCGGTTGCTCGGGCAGCTCGACCCGGTTGTTGCGCTTGGTCATTGCCAGCGGGCTGTGCGCGAACATGTAGAACTCGAAGTGCTCGTTGCCCTCGACGTAGCTGTCGAGATCGGCCAGCACCTCCTCGACCGGGACCGGCCGTTCGATGCCCTCGAGGACGAAGGACGGCACCATCTGCAGGGTCACGGCGGTGACCACGCCCAGCGCGCCCACGTTCACGCGGGCGGCGCGCCAGCCGTCGGGGTCGGTCTGCTCGTTGAGTTCGACCCGGCTGCCGTCGGCGAGCATGAGCTCGACGGAATGTAGTGCGGCCGAGAGGTTCTGCAGCTTGGATCCGGTTCCGTGGGTGCCGGTCGCGGTGGCGCCGGCGATGGACTGCACGTCGATGTCGCCGAGATTGGGGAAGGCCAGGCCCAGCGGGTGCAGCGCATCGCTGGCGGCATTGAGCGTGATGCCGGCTTCCGCCCGGACCAGCCCGGATTCGCGGTCCACGTTCAGGATCCGGTCCAGCTTGTTCAGGCGTAGGAGCGTGCCGTCGGTGAGCACGGTCTCGGTGAAGGAATGTCCCGATCCGGCGACCCGGACGGTGTGCCCGTTCGCTTCGGCCTGTGCGAGTACTGCCGCGACGTCCTCGGGCGAGCTCGGTTCGGCGATGGCCGCCGGGGTACAGCTCTGATCCCCGGCCCAGTTCACCCAAGAGTTGGTCATGCGACCAACTTTAAACCGCGAGTGTGATGCGCGCTACCGTTTGCGCGGGGTATATGCCGCGGCTTTGGCCCGCTCCACCTCGTCCTCGGTGAGCGGCGGCTGTGCCAGCGCCAGGCGGGGCACGCCGTCGCCGCGCACGCCGTTGAGGATCAGCGCCATATAGCGCTCCCAGACCTGCGGATTGACCGGCCGGGCGAATCCGGCGATGCCGTCGACCATGTTCACCATGGCGAAGAAGTCGCCCGCCTCGATGTCGGGCTGCAGCGCGCCCGCGTCCCTGGCGCGCTGGATGACCGCCTGCATGCCGGGCCGGATGTGATCCTTCATGGCGCAGAAGCGATCCATGCTGTCGTGCAATTCGAGGATGACCTCGCCGAAGCCGCGGTTGACCGCGACGTGCCGGCACGAGTACTCGAACAGGTCGACCAGGCCCTCCCAGGGGTCCGGATGGTGCAGTGCCACATCCACGGCCCCGGCGAGTTCGGTGACCATCTGGTCGAAGACCTCGGAGATGAGCTCCTGTTTGTTGGCGAAGCGGCGGTAGACCGTGCCGACGCCGACGCCGGCGCGCTCGGCTACATCGTCGAGGGTGACCTCCAGCCCGCGATCGGCGAACAACTCGCGGGCGGCCGCGATGATGCGCTGCTGATTGCGGGCGGCGTCCGCGCGCAGACGCCGAGGTGGGGGCGCGGTGGTGACGTGATTCACACCCTGATCCTAACAGCAATCGGGATTATCTGGAGGAGCTGTCTCCGTTTTGCTGGTAGCTTCTACCGGTAAGCGGAGACCGGTTCTCCACTAATCCTAGGGGACGAGGAAAACCACCATGACAACAGCTCTCGAGAAAGAGGTCGCGGCACCGGCCGCCGCATCGCGGCGTGGATCGCACGCGCTGCGCTGGTGGGTGCTCGCCGTACTCGGCGTCGCCCAGTTGATGGTCGTGCTGGACGCGACCGTCGTGAATATCGCGCTGCCGCACGCGCAGGCCGATCTGGGCTTCTCCAATGGCGATCGGCAGTGGGTGATCACCGGCTACGCGCTCGCATTCGGCAGCCTGCTGCTGCTGGGTGGACGGCTCTCCGATCTGTTCGGACGGCGCACCACCTTCATCACCGGCCTGGTTGGCTTCGCGGTCGCCTCGGCCGTCGGCGGCGCGGCCGGCAACTTCGAGGTGCTGGTCGGCTCCCGCGTCGCGCAGGGCGTGTTCGCCGCGCTGCTCGCGCCCGCCGCGCTCTCGCTGCTGACCGTCACCTTCACCGAACCCGCCGAGCGCGCAAAGGCCTTCGGTATCTTCGGCGCCATCGCCGGCGCCGGCGGCGCCCTGGGCCTGCTGCTGGGCGGCGCGCTCACCGAGTGGGCCTCGTGGCGCTGGGTGATGTACGTGAACCTGGTCTTCGCGGCCATCGCGCTGGTCGGCGCGGTACTGCTGCTGGCCGGGCACACCGCCACCGAGCGGCCCAAGCTGGATCTGCCCGGCACCCTGGCGGTGACCGCCGCACTGTTCGCCATCGTCTACGGCTTCTCGCACGCCGAGTCGGACGGCTGGACCAATGGCCTGACGCTGTCCTTCCTGATCGGCGGCGTGGTGCTGCTCGGCGTGTTCGCCTGGCTGGAACAGCGGGTCGCGCATCCGCTGCTGCCGCTGCGCGTGGTGCTGGACAAGACCCGCGGTGCGTCCTACGTCACGGTGTTCACCATCGGCATCGGCATGTTCGCCATGTTCCTGTTCCTCACCTACTACATGCAGCAGCAGCTGGGGTACTCGCCGATCCGCACCGGCGTGGCGTTCCTGCCCATGGTCGCCGGCATGGTGGCGGCCTCCACCACCGTGCCCGCCCTGCTGATTCCCCGGGTGGGCCCGAAGGTGACCGTGGTGAGCGGATTCCTGCTCGCCACAGTGGGAATGGTGCTGCTGACCCGCATCGGCGTGGACACCGGCTACGCGAGCCACATCCTGCCCAGCCTGGTCCTGATGGGCCTGGGTCTCGGGATGGCGATGTCGACGGCCTTCAGCGGCGCGACCTCGGGCGTGCACCACAGTGACGCCGGTGTCGCCTCGGCGATGGTGAACACCAGCCAGCAGGTCGGCGGTTCCATCGGCACCGCGCTGCTGAGCACCCTGGCCTCGACGGCCTTCGACAATTACGCGTCGAGCCACATGCCGCCGTCGGCGGCGGTGCTGGCCGAGGCCGCGGTGAAGAGCTACGCCACCACCTTCTGGTGGGCCGCAGCGATCTTCGTGGTCGGCGCGGTGGTCACCGGTCTGATCATGCCCAACAAGGTGCCGGTTCCGGCAGAGGGTGAACCCGTTCTGGCGCACTGAGTTCCGGACGTGGAAGCGGCCCCGCTCACGAAAGTGAGTGGGGCCGCTTCTTTTTCGGCTTACCGCGATCAGCGGCAGTTGGAGGGCGGGGCCAGGCCCGCGAACCGGTCGGACAGGTAGTCCACGGCGGTGGCGGCGCCGACCATGGTC